>CAJXDT010000006.1:0-69024 GCA_913052055.1 uncultured Cryomorphaceae bacterium | reverse complement strand
ACAAACCTGAGCACTACAGATATTAAGCATTAATTTATGCCAAAGAGAAAAGCGAGCCATTTGGTTCGCTTTTTTTATTTGATGCAATTGAACAGAATCACACGAAGTGAAGTCAATTGATTAGTAAGATAATAGATGTCCTGGCTTTGATGTCATATCACTGCTAGGTGGAGCAAATTGTGTTAAGGAGATTCCTTGAACTGAACTCCTGTACTCTTTTATTGTTGGTATTCTTCCGAGAATAGCGGATAGTACAACCACAGGGGTTGACCCAAGAAGAGACTCGCCTTTTTTTCGCTTGGAATCAGCGACAACTCTTCCTTGAAATAGACGCGTAGAGGTTGCCATTACAGTATCACCTTTTTCAGCTTTTTCTTGGTTACCCATACAAAGATTACATCCTGGGCGTTCCAAATAGAGTATATTTTCATACTTGGTACGGGCCAAAGTTTTAGGAGCATTGTCATCAAATTCAAACCCTGAATACTTTTGAAGTATTTCCCAATCTCCCTCTTCCTTTAATTCCTCAATAATATTATACGTTGGTGCTGTGACAACAAGCGGTGCTTTGAATTCGACTTTTCCATAAATCGCTTCCAAGTTTTTAAGCATTTTAGCAACAATTTTAATGTCACCTTTGTGAACCATACAAGAACCAACAAATCCTAGATCCACTTTTTTATTGGCTCCGTAATACGACAATTCACGAATGGTGTCATGCGTATATCGCTTTGAAACGTCTTCGTTATTTACATCAGGGTCAGCGATCATCGGTTCATTGATTATACTAAGATCAACTTCAAATTCTGCGTGATACTTTGCATTCTCATCAGGTGTTAGCGGAGGTTTTTCACCAGATCGTATTTCTTCAATACGCTTATTGGCCATATCAATTAAACCTTGAAGCACTTGCTTCTCATTGTCCATACCCTTTGCAATCATAATACCAATTCTACTTTTGGCAATTTCTAAAGATTCAATAAGAGTATCAGGTTGTGAAATACAAATAGATGCTTTCGCTTTCATCTCTGCAGTCCAATCTGTAAATGTAAATGCTTGGTCGGCCAAAAGCGTTCCAATATGCACCTCAATAATCCTTCCTTGAAATACATTTTCGCCTTTAAAGTGATCTAGCATCTGCGCCTGTGTTGCATGAACTACATCTCTAAAATCCATATGTTCTGACATCTTACCTTTGAAGGTTACCTTAACGGATTCAGGAATTGGCATAGATGCCTCACCTGTGGCTAAAGCTAAAGCAACCGTTCCAGAGTCGGCGCCAAAAGCGACACCTTTAGACATTCTTGTATGTGAATCTCCACCGATAATGATGGCCCGATCATCGATCGTAAGATCGTTTAATACCTTGTGAATAACATCAGTCAATGGATGGTACTCATCTTTTGGATCACGCCCGGTAATCAAACCGAAATCGTTCATGAATCTCATAAGACGGGGTGTATTTTCTTGGGCTTTCAAGTCCCAAACCGAGGCCGTGTGACAACCAGATTGGTAGGCGGCATCTACAATAGGTGAAACGACTTTGGCTGCCATCATTTCTAATTCCTGTGAAGTCATTAAGCCAGTAGTATCTTGAGAACCTACAATATTGACATTGACACGTACATAGGAACCAGCATGTAGAATTGCTCCTGAGGTACCCACAGCATTTCTATTAAATATCTTTTCCACGGCTGTCAAGCCTTGGCCTTTGTGAGAAATCTCTTTAGATGGAGCAAAAACAACTGGCATATCAATATCCAACACCTTGGCTGCAAAAGTCTGGAGCTTTTTACCAAATACGATGGCATAAGACCCTCCAGCCTTCATGAATTCTATTTTTTGCGGGGTGAATGCAGTAGAAATATCTTTTAATTCCTTATTTCCGTTGTATAATTTTTTCTCTTTGGTATTTATGGTAAGAACCGTTCCTGTTTTTACAGAATAAATCTCCTCAAGCACAGGTTCACCGTCTTCATCAAAAACAGTATTTCCGTTTTGATCCTTTTTCTTTTGCCAATTTTTAAGATCTATACCTATACCTCCTGTTACGCCGACAGTCGTCATAAAAATTGGAGAAATCCCATTTGTTCCGGCCACTATTGGAGCAATATTAATAAAAGGGACGTAAGGACTAGCTTGACGACCAATCCACAAAGCAACATTATTAACACCTGACATTCTCGACGAACCAACCCCCATCGTTCCGCGCTCTGCAAGCAGCATTACTCTTTTGTCGGGATGCGTTTTTTTGAGCGACAATAATTCCTCCTTGCGTTTCTCATCAAATTCGAACATGCATTGTCCATGCAGCTCTCTATCTGCTCTAGAATGCGCCTCTTTTCCAGGAGAAAGTAAATCGGTTGAAATATCTCCCACGCCGGCAACATAGGTGACAACTTTTATTTCTTCTTCTATGTCCGGTAATTTTGTGAAAAAATCTGCCCGAGCATAGCTTTCTAAAACATCTTTAACAATTTCATTACCGTTTTTATATGCCTCTTCTAGGCGATCCATGTCTGCCTCGTACAAAAAAACTTGCGTCTTCAATACTTTAGCAGCCTGACTCGCTATAGTTTTGTCGTTTTCAAATACCAAATCAATTAGTACCTCTATAGATGGGCCACCTTTCATGTGCGACAACTGCTCAAAAGCAAATTCAGGTGAAATTTCATTAACCACAGATTCACCCAAAATGATCTCCTTTAAAAAAGAAGCTTTAACGGCGGCGGCGGCTGTTGTACCAGGTAAAATATTATAGATAAAATAATGCAAAGAGTCTTTTCGGCATTCATGATTATCCGCCTTTATTTGCGCAACTAGATCGGTGACCAATTCCGCTCCATTAATTGGTAAAGGATGAAGTCCTTGTGAGGATCTTTCACTAATTTCTTTAAGATAATCTTGATATTCGCTCATATAGCCGATTTATTGACACAAAATACTGACGTACTTTTTAATCATTATTCTATTTGCGAACTTAGCGAATTTACAAGTAAGTATCAAGGTTTAATGCGTTGTAAATTGAAAAAAAATAAGAAAATCAGCAATAAAGAATCATTAAAAATAAGAAAGACATGGAATTTATACATTTGTAACTTATCATTAGAATTTAATCACATAAATGGACAAGCTTTTTGAGAATTTAAAGATCATAGACCTTTCTACAGTATTGGCAGGCCCCTCCGTGGGCACTTTCTTTGCCGAGCTTGGCGCAGAAGTGCTAAAAATTGAGTCTCCCGGTGCTGGAGATGTTACAAGATCTTGGAAGCTTCCTTCTGAAGATCCAAATGAAAATGTATCAGCTTATTTCTCAAGCGTGAATTATAAAAAAAAATATTTGAGGCTAAACCTCAATACGCCCGAAGATCATTCTATTTTAATGCAGCGTATCGCAGGTGCTGATCTCTTAATTAGCAACTTCAAGAAAGGAGATGCAAAAAAATTAAACATCGAAGATGCAACACTCAGGAAGATAAACCCTAAGCTAATTATTGGAAAAATATCTGGTTTTGGAGTACAAAGCGACCGCATCGCTTATGATTTGATTCTACAGGCGGAAACTGGCTTTATGTCCATTAATGGAGAAGCAAATCAAGGCCCATTAAAAATGCCTGTAGCGTTAATTGATGTGCTTGCAGCGCACCATCTAAAAGAAGGATTATTATTGGCACTTTTAAGTAAGGAGGCAAGGACTATAAATGTTTCACTATACGATGCAGCTGTGTCAAGCCTAATGAATCAAGCTAGTAATTACCTAATGACTCATGAAAAACCCAAAAGGCAAGGAAACCTTCATCCCAATATAGCACCTTACGGTGAGGTCTTTTTAACCAAGGATGGACATAACATAACTTTTGCCATTGGCAGCGACAAACATTTTCAAAGTCTCTGTACGCTTTTAGAAAGCAAAAAACTGATGCAATCAGAAGCGTACAAAACCAACCAACTTCGCGTAAAAAACAGAATAGTACTCGCTGAAGAATTGAGTACTCCAATTTCAGAAATTTCGATGGAAGTCCTTTTGTCTGATTGCCTAAAAAATGGAATCCCATGTGCTGAAATCAAGTCAATAGACCAAGTACTAAATAATGATTTATCGAAAGGATTGATCAGAGAGGAAATCATTCAAGGAAAACAAACATCAAGAATAACCAGCATTGCAGCGAAATGGAAATAAATGATTTAAATTGTATCGAATATGAATCTTGATGAAAAAGTTTACTCGGAATTGGTTCAGCTTGTCTCAGAGCATAAACGTGAGCTGTTTGACGAAATTGCTGCGCAAAGAACAGACTATATCAATGTGGTAATTGAAAATTTATACAAAGAGCATAACGCGTCGGCAGTCCTCAGAACTTGTGATTGTTATGGGATTAAAAAGCTACATGTTATAGAAAATGAGAATCAATATAAGGTAAACCGAGATATTGCACTTGGTGCAGGCAAGTGGGTGGACGTTGAGACACATACCCTAGGGAAACCTCCTGCACTAGAATGTATCAAAACATTAAAACAGAGAGGCTACAAAATCATTGCTACAACTCCCCATACCGATGAATTTGATATTTACAACCTTCCTATTGATGAACCCATGGCATTTTTTTTCGGAACGGAATTTAGTGGATTATCTGATGAGGTTCTCGAGCAGTGTGATATGCGCGTCAAAGTTCCAATGTATGGATTTACAGAAAGCTTCAATATATCGGTCTCTGCCGCAATTCTGCTGAGTGCATTAAGGAAAAGATTAAATGATTCAAGTTTTATCTGGAAGCTTTCCGAGGAAGATCAAATAACATTAAAAACTGAATGGTGTATTAAAAACTTGAGCAGAGGTAAAGAAATTGAATCAGAAATTCGACGGAGACTAATTGAAAAAGAATTGTAAATTTGACGCTATTATTTAAGCAAAAGAAAAAACATGGGTAAAGGAGATAGAAAAACGGCAAAAGGAAAAAGAACAATTGGAACCTACGGAAATTCACGTAGAAAAAAGAGAAATGTTAAACCTGTAATAAAGCCTAAGAAAAAAGCAGCTGCTAAAAAAACAACAACAGCAGAAAAGGAAACGGCTAAAAAACCGACAGCAAAAAAAGCTCCAGCTAAAAAAGCAGCAGCAAAAAAAGCCCCAGCAAAAAAAGCAGCAGATAAATAAATCATTAATTTTTCATTTTTTTTTGAAAAATCCCGATAATTTTCACTTCAGTTGAAATAGTTTTTAGATTTTTGCTAAAAACTATAAAAGATGAAACATAATTTCGGCGCTGGCCCATGCATTCTTCCTCAAGATGTCTTTCAAGAAGCATCTGAAGCGGTCAAAGATTTTAATGGCCTTTCTATTCTAGAGGTATCTCATAGACATAAAGATTTCGTGGCGGTCATGGACGAAGCTACTGACCTTGTCAAAAAAGCACTTAATGTGCCAAATGGTTACTCGGTAATCTTTCTTCAGGGAGGAGCATCATTAGGCTTTGCTATTAGCGCATTGAATATGATGCGTGATACGAAAAGGGCAACCTACATCAATACGGGAACTTGGTCTAAGAAAGCCATGACTGAAGCTAAAAAAGCAGGATACGAAGTTCTTGAAGCTGCTAGTTCTGCAGATACCAACTTTAACTACATTCCAAAAAACGTAGTCACAGAATCGAACTCTGACTATTTGCACTTCACCTCGAACAATACAATATTTGGTACTCAATTTAAAGAGATACCCCAAAGTCCTTTACCATTGGTCTGTGATATGTCGTCGGATATATTCTCAAGAGAAATAAATGTGGCAGATTTTGATTTGATTTATGCCGGAGCCCAAAAAAATATGGGACCTGCTGGTACGACTTTATACATTGTGAAAGATGAGGCTTTAGGCAAGTCAACTTCAGCATTTATGCCAACGTATTTGGATTTGAAGACACATGCGGATAAAGATAGTATGTTTAATACGCCTCCTGTATTTCCAGTTTACGCATCCATGCTCAACCTTCGCAATTTGGTGGCGAATGGTGGCGTAAAGGCGGCACAAGATAGAAATGAAGCAAAAGCATCCCTACTGTACAATGAAATAGATCATAATCCCCTTTTTGAAGGAACTGTGGCAAAAGAAGACCGTTCCAATATGAATGTTACTTTTTTAATGAACGATGATACACGAGCAGATGAATTCAATGCATTGTGGCAAGAAAATAATTTAGTAGGACTAAAAGGACATAGATCTGTTGGAGGTTACCGAGCTTCTATGTACAATGCACTTCCTATCGAAAGCGTGCAGGTTTTAGTAGATGTAATGAAGCATTTTTCAAGTAAAGGATAAAAAAATATAAAATGAAAATATTAGCAAACGACGGTATATCTGCAAGTGGCGTTCACGCGCTAGAAGCTGCAGGATTTCAGGTGATTTTAGATAAAGTAGAACAAGACAATCTAATCGATTTTATTAACAAAGAAAATGTAGTTGGTGTGCTCGTGAGAAGCGCAACGACAGTGCGTCAAGATGTAGTTGATGCATGTCCTAGTCTCAAGCTCATCGGAAGAGGTGGTGTTGGAATGGACAATATTGATGTGGCCTATGCAAGAGAGAAAGGTCTAACTGTAATAAATACACCTGGCGCATCCTCCCAATCGGTAGCCGAATTGGTTATGGGTCACCTTTTTGCCGTATCGAGATTTCTGTATGCCTCATATAAAAATATGGAAACTGGAGAATTCGCTAAACTCAAAAAAAGCTACGCCAAAGGTGTTGAATTAAGAGGAAAGACTATTGGAATTATTGGTTTTGGTAGAATTGGACAAAGCCTAGCCTCATATGCCCTTGGCGCCGGAATGAAAGTTGTTGCAATAGATCAATATACAGAAACTACCACAATCTCTATGAATATTGGCGGGAAGAATTTGGATGTTCAGATTACACCAACGAATGACCTTTCCTCTGTTATCGGTGACCTTGATTACATATCTCTTCATGTACCTAAACAGGCTGATGGAAGTGCGGTGATTCAAATGAAAGAATTTGAGATGATGAAAAAAGGAGTCCGCATTGTAAATGCAGCACGCGGAGGCGTAATTAATGAAGCTGACCTAAAAGAAGCAATTTCAAAAGGAATTGTCGCAGCGGCAGCACTAGATGTATTTGATAATGAGCCCAACCCTGATAAAACCTTAACTGCAAACAATAATATTGCTTGTACGCCACATATTGGAGCAGCTACAGTTGAAGCACAAGATCGAATCGGAACCGAGCTTGCAGATCAAATCAAAAATGCGTTAATCCAATAGTTTAGATTAGCTTTGTGCTTCATTAGAACTTAAAACGCTTCAAGAGATGTCGAATAATGATGTAGAAAGCTCATGCGAGACTGAACAATCTTGCTGCAGTAGCGGAACCTGTTGTGGACCACAAAGTGGCACCATAAAATATGATGACCGTAAGATTGGCAGGAATGAACCTTGCCCCTGTGGTAGTAACCGAAAATTCAAAAAATGTTGCGGAAAGAGGGCATGAGCGTCTAGCTTATACAATGCATAAATTGCAAGTGCCTTTAATCAGGAGTTGAGAGAACAGCACCTCGCGATTTACAATATTTGGGATTTCAATGGTTAGATCCAAACACTCCGACTTGCCGCAAGAAACACACTGAAAATGAGGGTGAATATCAGAATGGTTGGTCTTTGAACACGCTATGCACTTTGCGAACCACTTGATCCCATCAAAACCAAGAAAAGAATGAAGAACCCCATCGTCCTCGAGCTTGTCTAACACCCTGTAGATGGTTGTTTTATTCAAGACCCTATCTAATCTTCTGATCAGCTCAACAGTCGACAGTGCTGTCGACTTTTCACTAAATTCATTTAACAAAATTTCAACTGACTCTGTTTTCCGAATGATTCCCATAAAACAAATCTACTCTAAGCAACTTGGAAACACAAATAATCATCTTATATTTGCAACTCTGTTGCGTTAACTTGCTAAGCAATGAAAATCACCTTACGAAAACCAGATTCAATTGGAGCCATGGCGAGCATGCTGTGTGTTGTGCATTGTCTAGTTACGCCGCTTATATTTATTGCACATACATGCTGCAAAGATGGTTGTGACGCGGCACCAACCTGGTGGAAAAGTATTGATTTTATATTTTTAACGATTTCATTTATATCCATCTATCAGTCAACAAGAACGACAACCCATAGCGCCATGAAACCAATTCTCTGGTCTCTTTGGAGTATTTTAACTCTTCTAATTGTCAATCAAAATATAAATCTCTTTGAAATTCCAGAGACATTAAATTACATAAGTGCAATAACTCTTGCCTTTTTCCATATTTACAATTTAAAATACTGTCAGTGCGATGAAAAATGCTGCGTATAACTATGAATAACGAACAAGCCCAAATTATAGGAGACAACCACATCTCTTCAAGTGTTGAAACCCCAATGGTTTCTGAAGCCTTTAAACAGTCAGATGATGAAAAAATTGAAGTTATTCAGCATCACTTTAAAAAGATAATGGAAGAGCTAGGCCTCGACCTCAAAGATGACAGCCTATCCGGAACTCCATACCGCGTCGCAAAAATGTACGTTAGAGAGCTATTTTATGGATTAAATCCCAAAAATAAGCCTAAGCTTTCTGTATTTGAAAATAAATATGGCTACAAAAAAATGCTCGTAGAACAAAACATAACTGTTGATTCTTGTTGTGAACATCATTTTTTACCAATTACAGGGTACGCACACATTGCATACATGCCCAAAGAAAAAGTAATTGGATTATCAAAGCTTAATCGGGTAGTAGACTATTATGCCCACAGGCCACAGGTTCAAGAGAGACTTTCTTTACAAATTTTGAAAGAGCTACAAGATAAACTAAACACAAAAGATGTGATTGTGATGATATGTGCGAAACATTTATGTGTTTCGTCTAGGGGTATTAAAGACAAAAATAGCCTGACCACAACAATCGAATACGGAGGGTGTTTTGAAAATGAGTCAACCCGACAAGACTTTTTTAGAATTGTCGAAGGCGCAAATCTTTAAGTATAAATATTCAGTGACAAATTTTATCAGTCAGCTGCTCTGTTTGCGAAAACTTTAAATTATATTTGATTTCAGTCTTGAGGTAGTAAATATGAATGTTTATTACCTTGATTTAAATTAAAAATGAGGTTTCTCGCTTTGATTATCTTGATTATTTCTATACCGCTATTCATCGTCTTAGCTCTTTCGATATATATCAAGTCTGGTTCCAAGGTAATATTTCAACAAAAAAGAGTAGGAATAAACAAAACAGAATTTACCATTTATAAGTTCCGAACTATGGAGCAAAATAAAATTACATCCCTGGGGAAATTAATCAGGAAACTGGGATTAGACGAGCTTCCTCAATTATGGAACATCTTGAAAGGTAATATGGCTTTTGTTGGTCCAAGACCATTAACGCGGGAGGATATCGATCGTTTAGGGTGGAACAATGCTTCATATTCAAAACGCTGGTCGGTAAAGCCAGGTATAACAGGAAAGGCACAGTTAATTTCAATTTGTGATGCCAGTTTGTCAATTCAAAATGACATGTGGTACGTCGAGAACCAAAGTTTTTGGGTGGATCTTAATATCCTTTCAAAATCAATTTTAGTTCCTTTAACTGGAAAACGCACCGCATAATGAAAGTATTGGTAAATGGAGTCGGAAATATCGGAAAAACCATTTTAGGTATTTTATGTGATTACAGAAGCAAACTCAATATTGATGAAATTTATGCGCTAAAGAACACGGCAATAACGGATTGGAACAAAGAAGAGTTGCGTATCCTAGGTGATATGGGGGTTGTTATTTGCAGCCGAGAAAATGAGGATTACCTTGATTTAAAGGATATTATTGATCGCATTGACTACGTATTTGATTGCAATGCAAATGGTTTCGGTTTAAAAAACAAGTATTGGTATGAGCATTTAACCAACCTAAAAGGTTGCTCAGCGCAGGGAAGTGAAAAAGGATTCGGAATTCCCTTTATGACCGGTATAAACGATGAACAAATTAATGATAAAAAGTTTGTTCAGATTGTTTCTTGCAATACGCATGCTTTATCATCAATTATCACCACGTTTGTAAATAATGACCTAAGCAATTTGATTGAGGGAGATTTTGTGATTGTTAGAAGGTCAGAGGACATTGGAAACCATGAAAGGCTTGTAACGAGCAATGTACTATCACGACATTTAAAAGAAGAAATTGGAACGCACCATGCAATCGACGTCAAAGACTTATTTTTAACAAAAGATGAAGATTTAAATATTCAATCCTCAGATATAACAACACCGAGTCAGCTAATGCATTCAGTGCGGTTCAATCTTTATTTAAAAAATAGCATAAGCATCAATGACATCAAAAAACGTATAAAGGATAATGAGTACATTTCAATTTCCTCAAAATTTGATTCGAATGTTTTATTTGAACTAGGACGCAGGTATAGCCCTTACGGTCGTCTATTTTCGCATGCGATAATCAATGACAATAACCTACTTTTTGATATTGAACGGCGAAAAGTGAAAGGATGGGCATTTATTCCCCAAGAGGGAAATACAATTTTATCCACAATTCACGCATTCTTATTGCAGGTCGGTGCAAATAACACGACAGACGTTATGAATGTAATCAAAAAAGACTTGGTAAAGCCTGCTTGGTAAAAGGAAGCTTATAGGATCTCCATGGATACAATGGCGTCCCCCTCCTCTATCGCATCAATAACCTCCAAACCTTCAGTAACTTTACCGAAACAAGTATGGTTGCGGTCGAGGTGTGCGGTATTGGTGCGGCTATGACAAACAAAGAATTGTGAACCACCAGTATTTCTTCCTGCATGAGCCATAGAAAGTACTCCACGATCGTGGTATTGGTTTTCTCCATCGATCTCGCAATCAATTTGATACCCTGGCCCACCTGTTCCAGGCATTCCTGATGCACCATCCTTAGAGTTAGGACAGCCCCCTTGAATAACAAAATCAGGTATAACACGGTGCCACTTTAAACCATTGTAATAGCCGTCGTTAATCAATTTCACAAAGTTACTTACTGTATTGGGAGTATCTTCAGTGTATAATGACACCTTCATGTCTCCTTTATTTGTCTTAATGAGTGCTTCCATTTGTTCTTTTTTTTGAGCCACAAAAATAATTGTTTTTATATGAAACCCCCATATTGTTGAAAACTTCGTTGATAAACCTACAAAAACCCATCGATTTACAAGGTTTCAAGCCGTTATCTTTGGATAACCCGTTGATTTGAAGTAAATGTTTCGTACACTTATTAAAAAGAAATTATCTGATAATCAAGTTGCAAATATATTTATAAATGCAATTTTTGATTCTGTAGACAAAGGCTTCCAGGAAATCGCATCCCTAATAAACGAGGACCCCGTATTTGTAAGCTCCCCGAACATTGAGGCAACATCTAGTGGTGAATTTGGCATGATTATCATCGTAGGAAATCTTTCCTTTCTCGAAAGTACATTTGATGCGGAACAAGCTTCGCGCGTTGAAGCACTTATTTTTAAAAAACTAAGTGCTTTATATGAAATGGAAGAGCAAGATTTCGTCAAGCTTATAAGGGGTTACCAAAGTTTCATCTCCCGAGTAAACCATCCTTCCAAAAACTGGATTTATGGTATGTCCAAAGCCATCTTTCACAAATATCGACTCAACGAGTTTCAAGATGAGTACTTTAAAAGAATGCGCTCCCCAAATCCTTTATTCTTGAAAAGAATGGATGAAGTTGTCGGGAATTACATCTGGAACTGGGATGCCTTCTTCAAGAAGTATCGCTTATAATCCAAATAATTAGGCCCAAACTCATACCCAAAACATCTTTACTCTAGTTTTAACACCTCCTGGTTACCGAACAATTATTTGTGTTTGAATGAAACCTATTTTAAAGATTTGCGTTTCACATCTCACACGACTATTGCGATGAAACTTTTAATTATATCATTTTTCACACTAACCCTTCCATTTTTGATCATGGCAAGTGGACCAACCAGCGCTAGAAAAGAATATATTACAAGCTATAGCAATATAGCTATTGCACAGATGAAAAAACATAAAATACCCGCTAGTATAACGCTAGCCCAAGGTATTTTAGAATCAGGATCAGGAAACTCTTATTTAGCCCGTAGTTCAAATAATCATTTCGGTATTAAATGTGGGAGCCAATGGAAAGGAAAAACATCCTATCATGATGATGACAAGGAAAACGAATGCTTTCGTGCCTACTCTAGGGTAAAAGACTCTTATTTAGACCATAGTGTATTTCTCACCTCTAATCAACGCTATGCTTTTTTATTTGAACTGAAACAGAATGATTATAAAGCATGGGCACATGGTCTAAAAAAAGCAGGTTATGCCACCAACCCGCACTATGCAGACCGACTTATTCAATTGATTGAAGAAGAAAGGCTCTATATTTTTGATCAGCTGGATAATATTCCTGAAACACAATCCCAGCCAATACAAGTAATGGTTAGAGAAGCTTTTTTAATAAATAACACTAAGGTTCTACGTTCTAAAAGTGGAGATACTTTTTATAAGCTGAGTCTAAGCACAGGGATTACATTAAGACAGCTTCACAAATACAATAATGGTCTAGAAAAATTAGAAAATTTAAAACCAGGCACACCAATTTATTTGGAATCAAAGAAACGCAGGGCTTCCGGAAAAAAAGAAATTGTTTTAAAAGCGGCTACTACATTGGCTGAAATATCACAAAAAGAAGGTGTTCGTCTCAAATCATTGATGAAAATAAACCAAATTTCTACTCCTCATCAGCGCTTGTTGAAAGGAGCCAAAATATTCCTTCGCTAGACCTCGGTCAGCGGGAATTTGTTTGTTGTTTGTTTTAAAGCCCCTGATTGGGGCTTTTTTTGCTTCAAATAAGAAATAAAGGAAAAATCTTTTCGTAATTTCGCTCCTCATGAAAATTTTTATTCTTGCTTTCCTTTTAAGTCTAAAAACACTCGGTTTTGCACACGAGACTTATTTTTCCTTCGCGGAGATGCAATATGACACCGAATGCAACTGTCTAGAAATCACGCTAACACTGTCGGCTCATGACTTAGATGCTTATGCAGACAGACAGAACATGCTCAACGCCACATTAGAAAAAGACCTCGAAAGCGAAGATACTCGACAGCGTCTTGTTCAAGAAACCATATTAAAGGGATTCAAAATAAAACAGAATCGTCAAGACATCATTCTCTTTTACGAGGGGTATGAACTTTTTGAAGACGGTACTTGTTCATTTTATCTACGCTCAGAGCAAATGGATGCTACAGAATGCACATTGTTTTATGGACTCTTTATGGATGTCCATCCAGAACAGCAAAATAAGCTGAACTACAAAAAAGAAAAAGACCAGGTGGTGTACAGCTATTTTGTCTTTAAACGAGAAAACACAATCGAACTATGAAATATTTAAACCAGATTCTAGCATTAGTAATCATTGCTTCAACCTCTTTATCTGTACTTGGACAAAAGAAATTTGCCCAAATAGAAAATCTTATTCCTACGCCGAACGAATATAGAAACGCAGCAGGTGCTCCGGGTCACAGCTATTATCAGCAGCAAGCTGACTACAAAATGTCTTTGACACTTGAGGATGACACGCAAATCTTAAGAGGTACGGAAACCATTACATATACAAACAATTCACCTGATGCACTAGAATATTTATGGTTGCAACTTGATCAAAACCTATTCTCGAAAACGTCAGACACTAAACTGATTAGGGTGGAAAGAATGGAGGATTTTCGTTCTTTAGAGCAAATTGAACGGAAACTGTTTGATTATGACGGAGGATTCAAAATCGAGGAGGTGAAAGCCACAAATGGTGAAGATTTATGCTACGCAATCAACAAAACAATGCTCAGAATAGACTTGAAGCAGCCATTGAAAACAAATGGAAGTATTTCGTTTAGTATTAAATGGTGGTATAATATAAACGACCGAATGGCCGTAGGTGGGCGTTCAGGTTATGAATATTTTGAAGATGAAGATAATTACATCTATACCATTGCACAATTCTTCCCAAGAATGTGCGTCTATGATGATGTTTCAGGATGGCAAAACAAGCAGTTCTTGGGCAGAGGAGAATTCACCCTTCCTTTCGGAAACTATGATGTTTCGTTAACCGTTCCAGGTGACCACATTGTTTCAGCAACAGGAACCCTTCAAAACGAAAGCGCTGTGCTCTCTGATGCACAAAGAAAAAGATTACAAAAAGCTAGAAAAGCGGATGCGCCCGTATTTATCGTGAACCAAGAAGAGGCTGAAAAAACAGAAAAAAACAAGGTTAAATCATTGAAAACGTGGAGATTCAAAGCAAAAAACGTTAGAGATTTTGCTTTTGCTAGTTCTAGAAAATTCATTTGGGATGCCCAAAATACAACGGTAAAGGATAAAGATGTGCTTTGCATGTCTTTCTACCCGAAAGAAGGAAATCCATTGTGGGAGAGATACTCAACAAAGCTTGTAGCACATACTGTTAACACCTATTCTAAATTCACGGTGGATTACCCGTATCCTGTAGCAATATCAATACATTCCAAGTCAATAGGTATGGAGTACCCTATGATCTGTTTTAACGGTGGTAGACCAGAGGCTGACGGAACGTATAGTGAAAGAACAAAATATGGAATGTGGGGCGTAATCATTCATGAGGTTGGACACAACTTCTTTCCGATGATCATTAACTCTGACGAGAGACAATGGACCTGGATGGATGAAGGACTCAATACCTTTGTACAGTATTTAACAGAACAGGAATGGGAAAGAGGCTATCCATCAAGAAGAGGTCCAGCATACAAAATTGCAGATTACATGAGAGGCGATAAATCTAATATCTCCCCAATTATGACCAACTCTGAATCTATCCGACAGTTTGGAAATAATGCCTACGGGAAACCAGCAACGGCGCTAAATATTTTGAGAGAAACAATCATGGGACGCGAGCTTTTTGATTATGCCTTCAAAACCTATTGCGAACGTTGGAAGTTTAAGCACCCGACACCTGCTGATTTCTTTAGAACGATGGAGGATGCTTCTGCTGTTGACCTAGATTGGTTTTGGAGAGGATGGTTCTTTAGTACAGACCATGTGGATATTTCCCTCTCAGATGTGAAACTGTTCCAGCTAAATTCGCAAAACCCAACTGTAGAAAAAGCATTTTCGAAAAAACAGAATGAACAAAGAGACATTCATATCGGGGAAACTAGAAATCAAGAACAAATTAAAGAGACCATAAACGAGAAGGATCAAAACATTGATGATTTTTATGGAACGCGCGATATTTATAAAGTTGATGCACTTGATTTAAAGGAATACGAAGGTTTAAAAGGGAGATTAGACGAAGGAAAAATAAAGTTATTGAATGCAGGCTACTTTTTCTATGAGCTCACGTTTGACAATATAGGAGGATTGGTTATGCCTCTTATTATTGAAATCTCTTACATGGACAACACAACGGAAGTAGTTAGAATACCTGCTGAAATTTGGAGGTCAAAAGAGAATGTTGTCACTAAAGTTTTGGTACTCAATAAAGAGGTTGCAAGCTTTCAGCTAGATCCATTTCTAGAAACAGCGGATACTGATTTACAAAACAATATGTGGCCTAAAAGGGTTCTTCCTTCTCGATATGATCTTTTTCAGCAACGAAAAATGAGAATGCAACAAAGAGAAAACCCTATGCAAAGACAAATAAGAGTTGACCAACTAAAAAATTAATGCTCCGCCACATTATATGAAGTCTCTTCTTGTCTTAGTTCTATCCTTCGGATTGAACCTTCTTTTGCAATCGCAAACCTTAGTCGATATTACCGTTGGAGGTAGCTATGCATTTACAAATACAACAAATGTAATTTCAACTAACTTCGGTGGAACAGGTGTAGGTATTGGGTGGTCAGCAAACCTTTACAGCGATTCCGAAATGGGCCCTACAAATGAGCTTCAGAGTCTTCGTTGGATGATTGATTATGCATCAACAACAGCAGGCGATAGTTATTCAATGAACGATGTTAGCATTTGGCTTTTCGAATACGGTAATAATACTGTATTTCCTTCAACGGATAGGCCTGATCTTGCGGCAAATGGCGCAGTAAATGTATTTCAAGGAGACTTGGTATTCACGCCACCTGCGCAATCAGTGCCGAATCACTGTGAAGCTGATGTCCAATTTACAACTCCATTTCAATATACAACCGGCAATTCACTTGTTGTATATGTCGAGAAATTAACACCTTATGTCGGAGGACCTGTTTCACCTTATTACGGATATATGCCAGGAGCCAGTGGTCTAAAAGTACTCTCTAATTGGTCAGGAACAGAGATCAACCCACTTCTACCCAATGCTAATAATAGTCAACAAGAGCGTTATGCCTTAATCAAATTCAACGAAACAGATCCTGCGGATTTATGCACTCAGTCTCCTTGTGATCCAGGTACAGTTTCTGGATCAACCACGCTTTGCCCTGGTGCCAATGAAACCACAGTGAGTGTTAGCAATCCGAATAATGGGGGTGTTCAATGGCAGCAGTTGGTAGATGGCGTATGGGAAGATATTCCTGGCGCTAACTCCAATAGTCTGACCCTTAACAATCTAGTTGTATCAACCCAATATCAAGCAATTGTATCTAGTTCAGCTTGCGCTACCGCAACTTCTGCTAACATAACGATTACGGTATCCCCTATTGTTTCCTCTCCAGAAATTGACAATATAACGCAACCGATTTGTCCAGCCACAGCAGGTAGCGTTTCCTTTATAAATCTTCCAACCCCAGGAGAATGGTCAATTATTGGAGATCCGGGGGGTGAAATCATTACAGGTTTTGGCACAACTGGACTTATGGAGAACCTAAATCCTGGTAACTATTCTTTCTTTTTGAATTGGAATGGATGTTCCTCGGAATTGAGTACAGAGATTGCCACAATTGAAACACCCCAGACAGCAGCACCTATTTCCGCAAGTAATAACTTCAGCACTTGTCTTTCTGACCTATCTACCGTGAATGACCTGCCTGTTAGCTTCACAGGAACACCAACTATCGAATTGGAGAGTATACCCGACTTTGTTCCAGTAATAGGGACTGATTTACTCGTTAATGGAGACTATTATATCTCACAAACCGATGATACAAACGGCTGCATTCCTTCGGATACAATCATTATTACCGTAAGTATTCAATCGTCACAAGTTCCTGAGATTTCAAACGCAATTTTTACAATTTGTGAATCAGAAATCTTCACTGTTGCTGATTTGGGTGCTACTGGAAATGGAGGAACACTCAGCTATTACTTTTCAAATGGCTCAACAATCACGGCTGTAAATACCACAGACCCTCTGCAGACGGGAACCTACTTTATAACTCAAACAGGTCCTGCAAACAACTGTGAAAGTATTGATAGTCTTGAAATCGAAGTAACGATTGGAACGACACCAACACCTATTACATCCGAGATTAACCAGACATTTTGTGTTACTGATAATGCATTGGTAAGTGATCTAAACGTGGATGCAAGCTTCAATACACTGAATTACTTCTTTGACAATGGAACATCGGTTGTTTCAGTTGCCTTGACAGACGAACTCCTAGCAGGCAACTATTTTATTTCGGCTACAGACCCAAACACCAACTGCTCAAGCACAGATAGCCTTCTAATTACGGTCTTAATTGACGACACCCCTGCTCCCACCACAAATACAACAAATCAGGTGTTTTGTGCAACAGATGACGCATCAATAATTGATTTATCGGCAACAGGAGAAAACATTCAGTGGTACGATGATAGCGGAAATTTACTTTCTCAATCAGATATTTTACAGAATAACACAAATTATTTCGCAACGCAAACGTCTAGCCTGAATGGCTGCGAGAGCTCTAGCAGTTTAGAGATACAAGTAACAATTTCAGACCCTTCAGCACCCCTTAGCAGCTTCTTAACGCAAGATTTTTGTGAAAATGAAAGCCCTTCAATAGCCGATATATTGGTCACCGGCTCTAATATTCAGTGGTACGAAACTCAAACCTCTGGAACTCCGTTGGCTCCAAGTGCTTTATTGCTTGATGGACAGACTTATTTTGCCAGTCAAATTATTGAAGGTTGTGAAAGTTCTAGCTTTCTAGCCGTTACCATTAACATTCAAAATGTAATAGACGGCGGCTTCTTTTCTAGTGAATATTTAGGATGTAGCCCATTCAATGTGCAGCTTACACCTAATTTCATAAATGAAAATGCCACTTACAGTTGGTATATAGATGGCACGTTTTCATCAAATACAACGATTTTAGATTACACATTTAATGAGACAGGATGCTATGAGATTCAGCTAACTATCGATGAGGAAAGCTCATGCGCATCTGATGTAATTAATTCAGATTTTGTTTGTGTCTCCCCTAGCCCTAATGCATCATTTTATACCAATCCAAGCGTATTATCTATCAATAATCAATTGGTGCTTTTTCAAAATACCTCATCAAATGCAGATTCTTTTATTTGGGATTTTGGAAATGGAAATACTTCGACACAAACCAGCCCAGAAACGAATATTAATATCGTCAATGAAACACAAACGATAACATTAACTGCAATCGCAGATAATGGTTGTGAAAGTTCGGCCTCCCTTACGTTTGATATGCCTTCCTATGACCTTTATGTCCCCAACAGTTTTACTCCTGATGCAGATGAACACAACCAATCTTGGGGTCCTGTATTCTTGAGCGGATTCGATCCGTTCAATTTTCAGGTTCTTGTATTCAATCGGTGGGGAGAAATCATCTGGGAGAGCGAAGACGCAGACGGAAGATGGGACGGTAAGTATTCTAAGCATCAACTCACGTGTCCAGAAGGCATTTATACTTGGAAAATAACCTACAAAAAGAAAAATTCAGATGATAGAATCGTACGAACTGGTCACATCACTTTAATTCGTTAATATTATACATTGAGATTATGAATCCTTTTCACCTAGCCATTCCCGTAAGAAATTTAAAAATTACCCGCGCTTTTTATAAAGACGTTTTAGAATGTTCCGAAGGAAGAAGTGCAGAAAAATGGGTGGACTTTGATTTTTTTGGGCACCAGCTGGTGTTGCATGAAAAATCGGATTTAGCCTTTAAAGATGCACGAGACTCAAATGAGGTCGATGGCCATGATGTACCTGTACCGCATTTTGGTGTTGTTTTGGACTGGGAGTATTGGATAAAGCTTTCTGAGCGCCTAAAAGCTCAAAAGATTAAATTCATCATAGACCCTTATATTCGTTTCGAAGGAGAAGTTGGTGAACAAGCGACAATGTTTTTTTTAGATCCAGAGGGAAACGCCTTGGAATTTAAAGCATTCAAGGATATTGGCCAGTTATTTGAAAAATAGCGTTGAGTATTTAGCGCCAAATACTTTACTTTTTCCGGAAGAAAATTTTCACGGGCACACCTTCAAAGTCAAACTTCTCGCGCAATCTATTTTCAAAGAATCGCTTGTAGCCGTCTGTAATGTATTGTGGTAGGTTGCAGAAGACAGCAAATGATGGTGCATGGGTTGGAAGCTGCTGAATAAATTTAATCTTAATGTATTTACCCTTCATTGCAGGTGGAGGTGTTGCATGTACAATATCGAGCATGACGTCATTAAGCTTTGATGTTGGAATCTTTTGGATTCTATTTTCAAAAACAGTCATCGCCGTTTCAATCGATTTATGAATACGCTGTTTCGTCAATGTAGACGTAAAAATAATGGGTACATCGTTAAATGGTGCAAGCTGTTCTCGCAATTTATCCTCGTATTTCTTAATGGTATTCTGGTCTTTATCCAAAAGGTCCCATTTGTTGACTAGAACAACTACACCTTTTGAATTCTTTTCAATCATGTAAAAAATACTCAGGTCTTGCTTTTGAATACCCTCTGTTGCATCTACCATAAACAAACAAACGTCTGCATTTTCAATAGTCCGCACAGAGCGTAAAACTGAATAGTATTCAATATCCTCAGTGACCTTTGCCTTCTTTCGGATACCAGCCGTATCAATCAATAAGAAATCAAATCCAAAGGCATTGTATCGCGTATGTATAGCATCTCTAGTTGTACCCGATATATCAGTGACAATATTTCTATCTTTTCCCGTAAAAGCATTGATCAATGAAGATTTACCAACATTTGGCTTTCCTACAATTGCTATGCGAGGCAATCCAGTTTCTTCAAGAATAGATTCATCCTTTGCATCGAAATAAGAAACCATCTCATCAAGAATTTCACCTGTTCCAGAACCATTCGTTGCGGAAAGGTCATACACCTCTCCTAAACCGAAGGAATAAAACTCTGATGACAAACCAACACGTGCCGTATTATCGACTTTATTTGCCACAACGATAATGTCTTTATTGCTTTTACGTAAAATCCCTGCAACAACCTGATCCATTTCGATGATACCAGTCGTAGCATCTACCATAAATAGAATTACGGAAGCTTCTTCAATCGCAATTTCTACCTGCTTTCGGATTTCAGCTTCAAAAATATCCTCTTTTGTTTTTGCATACCCTCCTGTGTCAATTACAGAAAAGCTACAACCATTCCATTCGCCTTGACCATAAATTCGATCGCGGGTCACACCACTCACCTCTTTAACAATGGCATCTCTTGATTCGGTCAGTCTATTAAATAGCGTTGATTTCCCTACATTAGGTCTTCCTACAATTGCAACAATATTTGACATCTATTCTTTCTTTAATATCCGTATTTCTTGAGCTTTTGCTCAGAGCTTCTCCAATCTTTGTCGACCTTTACATAGTTTTCTAAAAACACTTTTTTGTCTAAGAATTTTTCTAAATCGATTCTAGATTTCTTACCTATTTTCTGCAGCATATCTCCCCCTCTACCGATGATAATACCTTTTTGCGAATCACGTTCAACAATGATTTGAGCACGAATTCTTATGATTCTGTCTTCCTCTTTGTATTCCTCGACTAAAACTTGACAGCTGTATGGAATCTCCTTTTGACAAAGCTCAAATATTTTTTCTCTTATAATTTCAGAAATAAAGAATCGTAAAGGGCGATCTGTTAGATCCTCCTTGTCATAATAAGGCGGACTCTCAGGAATATGCTTGACAATTTCTTCCCAAAGCTCTCCCACATTAAAATCATGCAAGGCAGATATCGGACAAACCTTCGCATTAGGCAATTGAGCCTGCCAATATTCAATACGTTTAAAGACCTCATCTTGAGAGGATAGGTCTATTTTATTAATCAGACAAAATACGGGCACAGATAGCTTCTTAATACGGTCTAGCGTTTTAACATGATTCATCTGACGCTCTTTGGTATCGGTTACAAAAAGTAAAACATCTGCATCCTTTATAGAACCCTGAACGCTGTCCATCATATTGTCATGAAGCTTATATGCAGCATTTACAACACCAGGGGTATCCGAAAAGACAACTTGAAGGTCATCCTCATTAACGATTCCAATAATACGGTGTCTTGTTGTTTGGGCCTTGGAGGTAACTATAGAAACGCGCTCGCCTACAAGGCGATTCATCAATGTTGATTTACCAACATTTGGACTACCCACAATATTTACAAAACCAGATTTATGCGACATGCTCAATGATTAGAGCGCAAAGGTACGATATTTAAAATGATGATAGAATTAATCTGTAAAATCACCCTATTTTTTGACGCTGGATTAAATACTGCTGTAAAATAGGCGCAACACCCTCTGCAACATCAACTTCAATAAAGTCAATATGTAGATTTATACAGCGCATTCGAATTTCATTGAAATGTTCCTTTAACCGTTCTTTATATTCCTCTCTGATTTCTAATGGGTTAAGCCTTAATCGATCTCCAGTTTCCATGTCTATGAGTTCGTGGGGTCTATTTTCAAGTTCTAAATCCAATTCCTTTTGGACATCCATTACCTGAAAAAGAACTACTTCATGCTTGTTGTGCTTCAAATGCTGTAATGCCTCTACAATTTCATCAACCTTATCAGGGTCATCAAGTAAATCTGTGAACAAAACAACCAAGCTTCTCTTAGGTGTAAGCTCAGCAATTTCATGTAGTGCTTTTGCCGTTGAAGTATTCTTCGTTTTAGAAGGATCGTATATTTTCAATCGTTCCTCCATCCGATCATATAGCTCGCGATGATGGCGCTGAGATGATTTAATTTCAGAAACATAATCAACTTGCTCTGAAAAAAAAGATATGCCCACTGCATCTCGTTGCCTACGAAGAAGCTCCATCAAGCTCGCAACCGCATATATAGAAAACTCGAATTTAGAGGTGTTCCCTTCACTAAAATACATGGAGCTAGATGCGTCCAAAACAAACAAACAACGTAAATTGGTTTCTTCCTCATACTTTTTAGTATACATGCGCTCGGTGCGTGCAAAGAGCTTCCAATCAATATGACGCGTAGATTCTCCATTATTATACAACCTATGCTCGGCAAATTCAACAGAAAAACCATGGAACGGACTTTTGTGCAATCCTGTGATGAATCCTTCTACAACTTGTCTTGCAAGAAGCTCCAGGTTTCCAAAATCGGCAAGCTTTATTCTTTCTATAGGCATAGGCTAAAAATAGGGAAATTTTAGCTTCTCTGGGCCTTCTTATACCTAAAATAGGCATTCATTATAATTCCTGAAAAGATGAACAAAACCCCAAGATTCACCAACATATTCAGGCGCTCATCAAAAACAAAATACCCTACTAGCAAGGCATAAACAATACCAAGATACTGAAAAGGAATAATCACGGATGACGAACCAAGATGTAATGCTTTGGTCAGGAGAATTTGGGCAAACTGTGTAAAAACACCAACCAATAGTAACAAGAACCATTCGATGCCAACAGGCATGACAAATTCAAAAAAGCAAAGTAAAGCCATGAATGGTATTGAAATCATCGGAAAATAGAGTACAATTGAAATTGGTGCATCGGTAGCTTTAAGTTTAACAATAGCTGTATATGCAATTCCAGAGATACTTGCAGAAAGCATTCCTAAACCAATCCAATATGGTTCAAAATAAGCACCCATATAATCCAAAGCGTAATTTTGTAATGAGATGAGGCAGACGCCAAGAAAGGCTAGCGAAACAAAAAGCCATTGAATTCTAAATATCCTCTCTCCAAGAAGGAGAAAAGTAAAAAGCATTGTAAAGATTGGGGCCAAATATTGAATCACTGCCGCAACGGCAAAAGGCATGTTCTGTATGGTCATAAAAAATAGAGTTAATGCGATTGTCCCTGCGGTTCCGCGGATAATCAACCATTTCTTATTTACACCAAAATAAGGCAGGCCTTTTCTGTAAATGATAATCGAGCTAAGTACAAAAGAAACAATAGAACGAGACAATACGAGCTCGTGCGCAGGAAGCGATTGCAAATCAAGTCCTCCAAGACTTAAATTACCGCTAAAAAGCTTAACGATTAGGTTTACAATTAAGAAACATAGCCCAGAGAGAACAACATATAGAATTCCTTTTTTCACATGGATGGAATCAGGTAATGATTTTTAGTAACCACCTTTCTTTTTGACTTTATAGCCCTTACTGACGAGCATTGTATGAATCTTTTCTACAAAATTACCCTGAATTAAAATTAACCCGTCTTTTGCCGAACCGCCCACACCACACTTACTTTTCAATTCTTTTCCTAAGTCTTTTAAATCTTCCTCCAAGCCTGTAAATCCCTCAACAATCGTAACTGCCTTACCACCTCTATTTTTTTTATCTAAGGAAACGTATAATGATTGCTGAACAGCGGGAAGGGTTTCTTCTACCCCATCATTGTCCTCTTCAAATTGAAAATCAGGATTAGTGGAGTAAACCACATTAATTCTATTTTTCTTGTTTTTTTTCATGCCAAAGATTTAGGTTTGGTAATCTGATGCAAAAGTAATGGATACTTTGTAAGTTAAATATTTAATTTTACAGATGTAGAATAGAAAAATATGTCCAGAAAAAAAATCATAACGATTGTTGGTGCAAGACCTCAGATCATAAAAGCATCTGCCATAAGCAGAGCTATTGGTTTATTCTTCAAAGAAGAGATAGAGGAAATCATTGTGCATACTGGACAGCACTATGACCAAAACATGTCTCAAATCTTTTTTGAGGAGCTAGGTATTCCAAAACCAAGCTATAATATAAATGTGGGTTCGGGAAGACATGGGCAGCAGACCGCTAAAATGATAGATGGAATTGAAGAAATCCTAATCAAAGAAAAACCAGATTCCGTTATTCTTTATGGGGACACCAACTCTACCATAGCAGGTGCATTGGCTGCTTCAAAAATTCACATTCCTGTTGTTCATATTGAAGCTGGTCTGCGCAGTTTCAATAAAAAAATGCCTGAGGAAATCAATCGAATCGCATGCGACCATATGTCAAGTTTATTATTCTCACCTACTAAACAAGGCATTAAGAATCTTCAAAAAGAAGGCTTCAAACTCAAACAGGAGGGAAAAGCAACAATGGATGAACCAAATATGTACCACTGTGGAGATATCATGCTCGACAATAGCATGTATTTTGGGGAAAGGGAAAATGGAGGGAATCAGTTATTAACCTCCTTAAAAATTGAGGCTAATAAATACATATTATGCACTATTCACAGGGATAGCAATACGGATATTGAACATAACTTAATTGGTATCTTAGAGGCCCTTCTTTCATGTCAAGAGGAAACTCAAATGAAAATTGTTTTGCCCTTGCACCCGAGAACAAAGGCTAAAATCGAGCAATTAAGAGACCGTAATTTTGTAGATCGCTTTATCAATAATCCAAATATTATCATTCTTCCCCCTGCTGGGTTCCACGATATTATTGTGCTTGAAAAAAATACAAAACTGATCATCACTGATAGTGGAGGACTTCAGAAGGAAGCATACTTTTTCGAGAAGCCTTGCGTTATTCTTAGAGAACAGACAGAATGGGTAGAGATTGTTGAAAATGGGAATGCCATACTAACAGGTGCTGATAACTCAAAAATAAAGGAAGCTATATCCCGACTATTGATAAAAAATGATTTTACCTATCCAGCCTTATTTGGTGACGGAAAGGCCGGTAAATTTATTTGCTCTAAAATCTTAAGCGATTTATAATTGATGCTCATATTTGTAGAAAAAGTAAACGAGAGACTAACCTACACCTTTGATTTTATTTTCAAGGAAAGAGACCTGAGCTATGTATTCACATCAAGTGAATCTGAATTTGAAAAATCTTTGGGGCCAAAGTTTAATTATTCGAAAAAAAATATTGCAAATACTGCTTCGATAACACCAAGCAAAATGCTTTTCGATGATCGTGTCGAAAATTACACCTTAAATCGATCCCTTTTCAATGAAGAAGAATGCTTGAGCATCAATGGCGTATCCGATCCGGTAGCAAGTATTTTTTATATCCTCACTCGTTATGAAGAATACGATTCATCATTCAAGGATAAGCATGGAAGACATATCGGAAAAAAGTCGGTTTTATATCGCTTTGGCTGGCATGAGAAGGCCATGTGCGATCGATGGAGTGAAAATATTTTATGGTTTCTTTCAGCGCATACCTCTTTTACATTTGAAAAGAAAAAATATAGACCTCAAATTATCCCAACATTTGATATCGATAAAGCATATGCCTATAAGCACAAAGGCATAATCAGAAACGTATTAGGCTATTTTAAAGATCTTTATGCCAAAGATACAATACGAACAAAGGAACGCAGCATGGTCCTTTCAGGCTCGAAAAAAGATCCTTTCGATAATTATGATAAGATTTTTGAAATACAAAGCCGAGGTTTTGATGTCAAATTATTCTGGATGCTGGGCAACTATGGAAAGTATGATAAAAACATTTCCCATAAAAATCGCAGGCACCGTCGCCTCATAAGAAAAATGGATACAATTGCCAGTATCGGTATCCATCCTAGCTAC
The DNA here is from genome assembly GCA_913052055.1 of uncultured Cryomorphaceae bacterium. Classification (GTDB taxonomy): domain Bacteria; phylum Bacteroidota; class Bacteroidia; order Flavobacteriales_D; family Crocinitomicaceae; genus UBA952. Next base: position 43,075 of record CAJXDT010000006.1, on the reverse strand, counting down.
AGGTCAAACTCGAATGAGTTCAACATTCACAATGAAATTGAACGTTTGCAAAGTATCATTAAAAAGCATGTTAGGTCAAGCCGCCAGCATTATCTAATGCTTTTCTTACCGAAAACATACCAGCAGCTTATCGAACAAGAAATTGAGGATGATTACAGCATGGGTTATGCGGATATTATTGGGTTCAGGGCAGGTACAGCACGTTCATTTCATTGGTTTGATCTAACAACAAATAAAAAAACATCACTTGTAATTCATCCTTTCTGCTACATGGATGGCAGTCTAAACGAATACCTTGAGCTAAGCACTAATGAGGCAGAGGAAAGAATTGCCCAATTATATCTTGAAATCCAGAACTATGGGGGTCAATTTATATTTCTTTGGCACAATGATACAATCAGTGATTATGGACACTGGGCAGGTTGGTCAAAAGTTTTAGAGTTTAGCCTTAGGCTTAATGAACTTTAGATCAACTTGGCTACCATTTTCTATCGAAAGCCGCATCTATTAATTGGCTTTTTTCCTCGCTGTTTTTGTAGGCATAATTAAATCCATTATAAACAGAATATCCACCCACTTGACCATTTTTATTAATGGCAATAAACCCACATTGTAAGCCATTAACATCGCTATGTTTGGAGATAATTCTTTCAACCGCAAGTTTGCACGCCATTTCCGGAGAACGCCCTTGACGCATGAATTCTACAACAGTATGGCTTCCTGCAATGCGAATGATTGCCTCGCCCATTCCCGTTGCACAGGCTCCACCCACCTCATTATCAACAAATAATCCTGCACCAATAATGGGAGAATCTCCTACGCGTCCTGCAAGTTTATAGGCCCAACCACTTGTCGTACAAGATCCACTTATATTGCCGTATTCATCAATAGCAAGCATTCCTATGGTGTCATGATTCTCATGGTTTATTTCAGGTTTTTCAAATTCATCTTTGTGCGCTTTTTTCCATTCTTTCCAGTCCTGCTTCACCTCTTTTATCGGTGTTTTAAACTTCTCAAAACCATAATCTATGGCAAATGACTTTGCCCCTCTTCCAACAAGCATCACATGCTGTGTACGTTCCATTACGGCTCTGGCTACCGAAATAGGGTGTTTAATTCCCTCGAGATATGCAACAGCACCACAGCGAGATTGATCATCCATGATACATGCATCTAAAGTAACATGCCCCTCTCTGTCCGGCCTTCCCCCGATACCTACACTTCGATTTGTCAAATCTGATTCTGTATGACGCACGCCAGCCTCTACAGCGTCAAGTGCTGTACCCGAATTTCCAAGTAACTTCCATGCTTCTTCATTGGCTGCTAAACCATGGCTCCATGTAGAAATCACCACAGGTTTTTGTGGATCCAAATCAACTTGAGAAACCCCGTCATTCATACCCATTAGAGATTGGGGTTTAAGAATAGAAGCTAAAGCGGATAACATACCAAATTTAAAAAATGATCTTCTTTTCATAGCTGTTATTTTCGTTGTTCATTGCTTAGCCACCGCTGAAATTGATTGGCATTGTTGACATGCTGACGACCTGAATTTGTGAAATTATGTCTTCCCGAATAATCGGCTTTGGCACACATAAAAATATAATCAACTGAGGCTGGATTCAATACTGCTTCGAGCAATGCAGTCCCGACAATACAAATTGGTCCAGGGGGAAGCCCTTGATTCTTATATGTATTGTAGCTACAATCAATATCCCTGTGCTCATAAAGAAGTCGCTGTACTCCATCTAATTTACTACCCCAGCAGAACTTAAAGGTAGGGTCCGATTGTAACTTGATGTTTCGTCTCAAACGATTTAGATATAAGCCAGCTATAATGGGCCATTCATCAGAAATCCTCGACTGCTCAGAATAAACAATACTCGCTAAGGTATATGCCTGACTCGGGCGTTCTAAACCAATAAGAGCTAGCTTTTTCAGCTTGTCTTTATCCCAAAATGATTTAAATTCACTGGCCATTCTTTTAGTAAAATCCTCAGCGTCAGTGTCGTAAAAAAACTGATAGGTATTGGATAAAAACATAGAAGGAAATTCTGATGCTGTAAACCCGTATAAACTCCATGTTTTTGGATCTAAAAGAAATTCCGCTAATTCCGAGCTATCTGCTTGAATATGCTTTGCTACCTTCTGACAGATTTTTTCAATCTGATTCGGACCTGAGCAATTATTAAAGGTAACCTTTACCTCTACCTCACCATTACCGTTCCCTAGTCTGTTGAGCTTAAAACCGTTTAACAATGAACTGTAGGACATGTTAGGTGCAATATCATACTTGCCAAGGGCAATATTTCGTGCATTCATGCCCTTATACTTGCCGACAGCATGAAATAAATCTTGGTCATCAATGATTCCTTTTTCAAAAAGTGTCAGAGACAATGAGTCTAAATGGATTGACTTTAGGATGTAAAAGGTTTCGTTTTTGGTATTTAGGGTGGTTTTCTGAGAAGCCAAATACAATTTGAATTTTGGATATGCAAAATACCCACCAATCAAAATAATGGAGAATATAGATGCTATTTTTAAAATTCTTTTCATAACGCTAATTCAAAAGAAATTATACTTGAATCTAATGTTTTCTCACCAGATCGCAAGTAATCAAGAGATTCGAAAAGTGCAATACTCGCTTCATTGCTTGATTGAATTGTGGCCTTTAATTTGACAAGCTTCAGCTCCTTCTTTGCATATTGAGCTATTGAAAGCAATGCTTGCCGAGCAAAACCTTTTTTTCTTTGCTGCTTCTCTGCAATTAAAACACCCACATAAGCGCTCCCTTTTTCAAAATCGACATCATAAAGATCAACCATACCTATTGACGCATTATTAGAAGAAAGACATATCATCATACGCAACTGACTTGAATTGTGCACATCGGTTTGTTGCTCAATTAACGCATATACGTTCTCTAAAGAAACTTTTATTTCAGATTGGGTTACGCGCTGAGTTTCTTTATCAAGCTCCCATAGATATACACCAAAAGCATCTTTCTTTTCAATTGATCTTAGGAAAAGTTCTTTGGTTTTATGCATGCAGCTTATTCAATCTTTCATTTATGTCAAAAAGGTCATAGGAAAGAACTCCAGCTTGCTGCTCCGATACGTTTAACGAATGCCAACCAGCAATTAAATCTCTTTCCTTAAGCACCTTCAAGAGGTCGGAAAGCTTCATTACTTCTTTGGGCATATTCAATGCTTTTTTAATTGGAGACAGGCAAGAGCATTCAGCTGATGTTGCACAAGTATAATCTTCATAAATACGTTCAATGTAACCACTACTTATACTAAACCTCAACTTTACCTTTAACAACTTAATTCCTTTATTAACAGATATTTGATTAACATAATTAGTCTCTATAGAGTCTTTTCCATTACTTTTCAAACTAAAGAAAACTCCTTGACTAGAAATACCTATATGCGGTGGGATTTTATCTATATGGAAAATCCAAATCAGGACATCATTGACCTCTGATATTGATGCCAAGCGTGGGAGGTTTTTAAACCTAAATTCATATTTCAACCGTTCCTTCATAAATGAATTTAGCAGGACCGATTAAGTGGACCTTTGTAAATTTACTTTTACCATTTGATTCATAGGAGACCTGGAGTAAACCGCCTTTCGTTCTCACCTTTATTAAACCACTATGATTCATTTCTTTCGCTGCTTGTATTAACGCACACGCCGTTGCCCCCGTTCCACAAGAAAGCGTTTCATTTTCTACGCCTCGCTCGTAGGTAACAATAGATATTTCATTTGATGCATGCTCAAAAACCATATTGACATTAATTCCGTTTTCCTCGTAGGTTTGTGAGTAACGAATTTGTCGACCAATATTTATAAGGTTTTCGGTTTCCAATTCATTGAGAGAATCAACGGCTAATATCAGGTGCGGTGAGCCCGTATCCATAAAAAGGCCATTTATAAAAGGAATTGAATCTATTGCTGCAAGGCTTATTTTTTGTGGGAGATCCACAGCCACCATTTCCAGTTTTACGTCGTCGCTGCATAGCTCTGCCGAATGCACACCATCAATTGCCTCAAAGGATAGATTATGTGACGAAAGTAGTCCATTATCGCCTGCAAACTTCACTGCACATCTCGCACCGTTCCCACAAAAACTTTTTGACCCGTCAGGATTCGAAAAATTCATATAAAAGTCATGCGCAGCAGATTTGTTCAGTAGAATTATACCATCCGACCCGATGCCGAATTTACGGTCGCATAAAAATTTAACCTCATCTTCTCCTATATCATTGTATTTTCCATCCATATTATTCAGAAGAATAAAATCATTTCCGGTTCCTTGATATTTAGAAAAGCTAATTTGCATAATGCAACAAATGTAATGAATATGATGCGTATTATGCTTGCTGTATTGCTTAACAATCTTTAACAGCCATTGTGTACCAAAGTGGCAGCTTTAGGTGTTAAACTTGTAACGATATAAATTAAATATTCAAATGAAAAAAAATTCTTCTCTTAAAACAATATTATTAGGATTTTCAGGAGGCCTCATAGCGATTGTGCTACTTTTTGAATTCGTAAATCCGATTCAGGAGCCAAGTTCTAAAATACATTCAGACCAACTAATTGATGGAAATATAAGAACACCATCTATTTCAGCTAATTTTTCTGGCCTCAATACAACCGATTTCAAAGAAGCATCCAAAAATTCAATTAACTCTGTTGTGCACGTGACAACAAAAGTTGTGCAAACCACCTTTCAAAGAGATATTTTTCAAGAATTCTTTTATGGACCGGGTGCTGGAGGAAAGGAATTCAAGCAATTTGGCGAAGGAGCAGGCTCAGGTGTTATCGTGTCCTCAGAGGGATACATCGTCACAAATAATCATGTGATAGAAAGCGCAAGTGAAATTGAAGTAACACTCAACGACAACTCAAAATATACAGCAACAGTCGTTGGTGCAGATCCATCTACAGATATTGCAGTTCTTAAAATTGAAAAATCAGACCTTCCTGCAATTGCTCTAGGTAATAGCGATGATTTAGCCATTGGAGAATGGGTACTTGCCGTAGGAAATCCCTTTAACCTAACCTCGACGGTTACCGCAGGAATCGTTTCGGCCAAAGCAAGGAATATTAACTTACTAAATAGCCCGAATAAAAATGTAGTTCCAATAGAATCTTTTATTCAGACAGATGCGGCAGTTAATCCGGGAAATAGCGGTGGTGCATTGGTAAATACTAGTGGTCAACTCGTTGGTATTAATACAGCCATTGCCTCTCAGACAGGAAGCTATACAGGTTATTCTTTCGCCGTACCAGTGAATTTGGTTCAAAAAGTAATGAGGGATTTAATCGACTACGGTATTGTTCAGCGCGGCTACCTCGGAGTACAAATCACAAACATAACACAAGAGCTCAAAACCGAAAAGAACCTACCCAATTTAAAGGGAGTATATATCGCAAGGGCTATTGAAGGAGGAAGCGCAGAAAAAGCAGGACTCAAAGAAGGCGATGTAGTTTTAAAAATTGGAACAAAAGAAGTAAACTCGGCAGCCTCATTACAAGAAGAAATAGGTAAAATGAGACCTGGAGACAAAGTTTCAGTAACCCTCAGGACAGCAAAAGGGAATGAGCAAATCAAAGAAATTGTTTTGAGAAATAAAGAAGGTCAAACAAAACTTGTTTCCAAGGAGGAAATTAAGAAAAATGTTGCCCTAGGAGCCTCCTTTGTAGCATTGAGTAAATCAGAAAAGGAAGCTTTAAATATCGATTATGGCGTAAAAATTGAATCCCTCACAGCGGGTAAGCTAAAATCTCTAGGCTTGAAAGAAGGAATTATAATTACTAAAATTAATAACGAGGCTGTTCGTAGCGTTGATCAACTCGCCTCAAAATTAAATGAAACTAACAGCGGCATCCTCCTTGAAATCATGTCGGAAAGCGGGAAAAGAGATTATGTAGGTTTTGGACTCTAGATGACGGTTTTAAGGCACGGTTTTTGACGAGCCAAAAGACTACTTTTGATTGTAAAAAAAAGACCTAGAATATTTTTCATTCTGCTTTTTTTGGCTTTACTTTGCCATCTGTAATTGAATAAAATTAATCACCTTTATTACCCTTTCTGCGCATGAGACAGCTAAAAATAACTAAATCGATAACGAACCGTGAAAGTCAATCTTTAGATAAGTATTTACAAGACATAGGAAGGGAGGATTTAATTACAGCTGAGCAAGAAGTTGAACTCGCGAAAAAAATCAAAGCCGGTGACCAGTTGGCTTTAGAGAAATTGACAAGAGCCAATCTTCGTTTCGTTGTATCTGTTGCTAAACAATATCAAAATCAAGGACTTACACTACCTGACTTAATCAATGAAGGTAACTTAGGTTTGATTAAAGCAGCCCAAAAGTTTGATGAAACTAGAGGTTTTAAATTTATCTCTTATGCTGTCTGGTGGATTCGTCAATCTATTCTTCAAGCTCTAGCGGAACAAGCAAGAATTGTGAGACTCCCATTAAACCAGGTAGGATCACTGAACAAAATTAACAAAGCATTTTCCAAGCTCGAACAAGAATATGAAAGACCACCCTCTGCAGAAGAATTAGCAGAAGCACTTGAGGTACCTGAAGATAAAATCAAAGAAAGCTTAAATGTTTCTGGTCGCCATGTTTCTATGGATGCTCCTTTAACCACGAATGAAGACGGAGGAACATTAATGGATGTGATGGCCAACAGTGATGCGCCAAAAACAGACCAGACCTTAATGGCTGAGTCTCTTCAAAAAGAAATTGAGCGTTCGTTAAGTACACTAACGGATAAAGAAAGAGAAATTATTAGATTGTTTTTTGGTATTGGAATGAACCATGGTCTGACCTTGGAAGAAATTGGATCAAAATTCAACCTGACGCGAGAAAGAGTCCGTCAAATTAAAGAAAAGGCAATTCGACGACTTCGACATACGTCACGTAATAAACTACTTAAGTCCTACCTAGGATAAAACAAATAAGCTACCCTCAAAGGGTGGCTTTTTTTTATTAGCAAACAACAAATCAAACATACATAAGATGGAACTAGAATTGGGTTATGAAAAAGGCTTGCAATTACATATTGAAAAAGAACGTGCGGCTGTAAAGCTTCAAAGTAAGGTAGGTGAACTACTTTACGAAAAAGGAATAGAGCTGGTACTCTTTCGTCATCATTTAACAGATATCACAATTTCAGAAATAATCAACCTCCATGATTATTCACGCAAGGTAGGTAGTAACACGATTGATGTTTTCACAACCTCTGAGCTTGCATCGAACTTATTAGAGCTAAATGTAATCCCTTCAAAGCTTGATATAGGAAAGCTTGCGAATGAATGGAATGAAGAACAATCCTCGTATTCAGATCAAAAAGAATTTTTGATAAAAAAGCTTTCCGTTCTTGAGGAGAATCAGAGTCAACCTGTCGAGCCACGAGACGTTATTTTATACGGTTTTGGTAGGATTGGGAGACTTGCAGCAAGAGAATTGATCAAACAGGCCGGAAAGGGCCAACAGCTGAGACTAAGGGCAATTGTTACTAGAAGCTCAAAAGATGCAGATATCATAAAAAGAGCATCCTTACTGAGAAACGATTCTGTTCATGGCGCCTTTAAGGGTTCTGTCATTGAGGATTTAGAGAAAAAAGCATTGGTAATCAATGGCCAAATTGTTCACATGATCAGCGCAAATGCACCAGAAGACATTGATTATACCACCTACGGTATAAATAATGCGCTAGTAATCGATAATACCGGTGTATTCACCAACAGAGAAGCCTTATCGCGTCACTTAAGTGCAAAAGGAACTGCAAAAGTACTACTTACAGCTCCAGGTAAAGAAATACCAAATATTGTATACGGTATTAATCAAGGAGAGCTTGATATAGAAAATGAAAACATCTATTCTGCAGCATCCTGCACAACCAATGCAATATCACCAATATTAAAACTAATGAGTGATCAATTCGGAATAGAAAAAGGCCATATTGAAACAGTACATGCGTACACCAACGACCAAAACTTGCTAGACAACATGCATAAGAAGCCGAGACGAGGTCGTTCTGCAGCGATAAATATGGTCATCACCTCAACTGGAGCGGGTAATGCCGTAACGAAAGTGATCCCTCAATTAAAAGACAAGTTAACAGCAAATGCCGTACGTGTGCCAACACCAAATGGCTCTTTGGCAATCATTAGCTTGGAATTAAATAAGAAAACAACTGTAGAAGAGGTAAACCAGGTAGTCCACAATGAAGCTTTAAATGGAAATCTTGTAAATCAAATTTATTACTCTCTCGATAGTGAACTTGTGTCAAATGATATTATTGGGAATACTTGCTGTGCTGTTTTTGATTCTGAAGCAACTTTAAGTTCAAAAGACGGGAAAAGCATTGTATTGTATACTTGGTATGACAACGAATATGGTTACACAAAGCAAGTAATTCGTCTTGCTAAATACATCACAAAAGTCCGAAGAGCAATTTATTATTAATCTATTGTCCTGGCAACTCCGTCGCCAAGTAAAGATTTATTAATGATGTAAGAAGTGCAATCACTGCGATCCATAATGCTATTGTACTTCTTTTACTGTGTCTTTCCGCCATAATACCCTTGTATACGACTTGTGGTAAATATAGTTTCATTCATATAATACGGAAGATGGGGTATTTGATTAGCTAAGTGTTTTATTCGAAAACAATATGACTGTAAAGTTGTTTTTCGACTAACCGGATGCAAATTTGCCAGAGGTGATGGTTTATAGAAGATTTGAACATCGTTTTGTGAACCTATCGCAGAGCTCCAGTAAAAACGGACTAGAGCGATGTTGAGATAGCGGTATTTATTTTTTAATTAAATGATGTCCTCTATGTCTTATTTAGCTAAATTTGTGCCTTAAAGTTTAAGTATAAATATATGTCTGCAGATATTTTTGAAAAAATCGAAGCCAATAGAGGTCCGTTAGGTATTCACGCCAAGCAATCACATGGTTATTATACATTCCCAAAGCTAGAAGGTGAAATTAGCCCGCACATGGTTTTTAGGGGTAAAAAAATGCTGAATTGGTCGCTCAATAACTATTTAGGTTTAGCGAATGATCCTGAAGTCAGAAAACTGGATGCTGAAGTAGCTCAAGAATATGGATTCTCTCATCCAATGGGTGCTAGAATGATGAGTGGAAATACTGATTTTCATGAACAATTAGAAAATGAGTTATCCGAGTTTGTTGAAAAAGAAGACACCATATTATGCAACTTCGGATATCAGGCAGTTCTTTCTTGTATCGACGCGTTAGTCGACCGAAAGGATGTTATTGTCTATGACGCAGAATCACATGCTTGTATATTAGACGGTGTTCGCCTCCACATGGGTAAAAGATATGTCTTTAAACATAATGATGTTGAAGACTGTGAAAAGCAATTGATCCGTGCCGAAAAACTAGCTGAAGAGACAGGAGGAGCTATCCTTGTGATTACAGAGGGTGTTTTTGGTATGCGAGGAGATCAAGGTAAAGTAAAAGAGATTGTTGCGCTGAAGGAAAAATATAATTTCAGACTTTTCGTTGACGATGCCCATGGTATAGGAACACTCGGTGCAAAAGGTGGCGGAACTGGACAAGAGCAAGGATGCCAAGATGGAATTGACATCTATTTTGGAACTTTCGCAAAGTCGTTCGCATTAATCGGAGGATTTATTTCTAGCGACGCACAAGTTGTTGAATATCTGCGGTATAATATGCGTTCTCAAATTTTCGCGAAATCTCTTCCTATGACGCTTGTTAAAGGTGCTTTAAAGCGACTTGAGATTATGAGGAGAAGTACAGCACACAAAGATAAACTTTGGGAGATTACAAATGCACTTAAAACTGGTTTGGTAGAAAATGGTTTCGATATAGGCCCATCAAATTCATGTGTAACACCAGTATATTTGAGTGGTTCAGTGCCAGAGGCTACCAATCTAATCTACGATTTACGCGAGAATTACAACGTATTCTGCTCCATGGTTATCTATCCGGTAGTACCAAAAGGAATGATTATTTTAAGATTGATTCCAACTGCATCACATACGCTTGAAGATGTAAAGTTTACCATTGATTGTTTTTCAAAGATCGTTGATAAACTCAAGGCAGGAGAATATGTTGCGGATAAGATTGCGCCTATTAATTAGTCTGGTTAGATTAACTTCTAGTATAATCGATTAGCAACTTAAGCTTTTCTTCGTCAACGAGTAGTATTTCCGAATTAAAGTATATTGATTTTTCTCGTCGCTGTTTTTTAGCGCCTGAAAAGTGCAATGCGCTTGGCTTCAGAAATTCAATAATGTCGCCAATATTTTCTGGACTTATACCACCACCTGGTAGAATCTGAATGCGACCTGAAGCAAATTCAATGATCTCTTTCAACCTCTCCTTACCTTTGAAAACATTGACCTCGCAGCCAGAAGTGAGAATTCTATCATATTTCATAGAAATCAATTGCTCTATTGCTTTCTGCCAATTATCAATATCGTCGAATGCCTTATGAAATGTCAGCTCGATATTAGGTGTAAGCATGCGTAATCGCTTCAAAAAGGAAATATCCAGGCTTCTTTGTTCATTCAAAGCGCCAACAACTATACCTTGAATGCCTAATTTCTGATAATGAACAACATCCTCCATGATCTGAATTTTCTCATCTTCATCATATACAAAATCTCCTGAACGCGGACGGATTAATACCTGGGTATTTAGGTCTAGGGATACTGAACGCTGCACCAATGAAATAGATGGAGTTAAACCACCGCAACTCAATTCTTGACATAGCTCTACCCTATCTGCTCTATGTTTAGCAGCTAAATTCAAAGCAGTAATATTAGAAACACAAATTTCTACCAGCATAAAAACACAATTGACCGAAACACTTATCGATACATTAGGTATTAAAGATAAGCTAAAATAGCAATAAGCATTTGGAGATTTGTTGCTCTAATTTTTCCCTATATTTGCAACTAATGAAAGGTACGTCAGAAAAAGAAAAAAAGCAGCACAAATCAGTAGATTTTGAATCTTTTAAAAACCAAGTTTTAGCGGATTATAAACTTGCGTGTTTATCGCGCGAGGCTTCGCTATTAGGCAGGAAAGAAGTCTTAACTGGTAAAGCCAAATTCGGGATCTTTGGAGACGGTAAGGAACTTGCCCAGATTGCGCTTGCAAAAGAATTTAAAAACGGTGATTTTCGTTCTGGATATTACAGAGACCAAACCATCATGCTGGCCATAGAAGAGCTAACAGTTGAGCAATATTTCGCTGGTTTGTATGCCCATACTGATGTTGAGATTGAACCACAATCTGCGGGAAGACAAATGGGTGGTCATTATGCCACAAGAAATCTTGATGCGCATGGAGAATGGAAAAATTTAATGCTTCAAAAAAATAGCAGTGCGGATATTTCCCCTACTGCAGGACAGATGCCTAGACTTGTCGGGTTGGCACAAGCCTCAAAAGTATACAGAGAAAATGAGACATTAAGCACTACGCAAAAAGCCCAAAAATTTACAAATAAGGGAAACGAAGTCGCATTCGGAACCATTGGTGATGCATCAACAAGTGAAGGGCCATTTTGGGAATCCATTAATGCCGCAGGTGTAATGCAAATCCCTTTGGTCATGTCTGTATGGGATGATGGCTACGGAATTTCTGTTCCAAGAGAATTTCAAACGACAAAAGGCTCGATTTCGGAAGCTTTAGCGGGAATGCAACGGACAGACGAGAAAAAAGGCTACGAGATATTTGTAACGAAAGGATGGGACTATGCCCATCTTTGCCAAACCTATGAAAAAGCAGTACGTCTAGCCCGTGAAGAACACGTGCCTGTGCTCATTCATGTAAAAGAAGTGAACCAACCTCAGGGGCATTCTACCTCAGGATCACATGAACGCTACAAGAGCAAAGAGCGCCTGGAATGGGAAAAGGAATTTGATTGTATTGCCAAGTTCAAAGAATGGATTTTATCCTTTGACGCCGGAGGAAATAAAATTGCTGATGTAGAAACATTAGATAATCTTCAGAAAGATGCCAAAACTGAGGTAAGGCAGGCAAAGAATGATTCTTGGAAAAGATTTACCTCAGAAATACAACAAGAGCTAACGGAGGTTACTTCTATCATAGAGGCTGTGGCAGAAAGCAGCAGCCAAAAAGCCTTTATTCTAAAAGAACTTGAAAGCCTTCAAAAAGCATACGAACCCATTCGAAAAGACCTTCTAAACACAGCAAGGAAAGTTTTACGACTCATGTTCAAGGAGAAATCTCCTCAAAAGGATATGCTAGCGGCATGGATTCAAAAAGCCATTGAAAGCTCGTACGATAAGTACAGCTCTCATTTATATTCCGAGTCTAATTCATCAATACACAAAATTTCTGCTGTCGCTCCAAAATATGGTACCGAAGAACGCATGGAGGACGGTAGAATTATTCTTAGAGAAAACTTTAAGGCTCAGCTCAATAAAATGCCTGAGCTATTAATCTTTGGAGAAGACGCAGGGAAAATTGGAGGAGTAAATCAATCATTAGAAGGCCTACAAGATCAATTTGGGATGCACCGTGTTTTTGATACAGGCATCAGAGAGTGCACCATTATTGGACAAGGAATTGGAATGGCCATGAGAGGCTTAAGACCTATTGCTGAAATACAATATCTCGATTATTTACTCTACGCCGTACAGGTACTTTCTGATGATCTTGCAACAGTTCAATACAGAACGAAAGGAGGCCAAAAAGCACCTTTAATTGTGAGTACAAGAGGACATCGTCTTGAGGGAATATGGCATAGTGGCTCACCTATGGGTATGATTATTAATGCATTAAGAGGTATGCATATTTGTGTCCCCAGAAACATGACAAAAGCGGCTGGATTCTACAATACATTGCTTGAAGCAGACGAACCTGCTTTGGTTGTAGAACCACTCAATGGTTATCGAACCAAAGAAAAGTACCCAGAAAACATTGGCGTATTTAAAGAACCTCTAGGTATTCCAGAAATTGTGCAAGAAGGAACAGACCTAACGCTTGTATCCTATGGATCAACTTTTAATATCTGTCAGATGGCAGCAAAACCGCTTGCTCAGCTTGGAATATCAATTGAACTCGTGGATGTCCAAACATTGATTCCATTTGATATCAACCATACGATCTCTGAATCAGTTCAAAAGACCAACAGGCTTTTGATTGTAGATGAGGATGTAAGTAGCGGGGCAACAGGATATATGCTCGATAAAATTATGGTTGAGCAAGAATGCTTTTATCACTTAGATTCTGCACCTCATACATTGAGCTCGACAGACCATAGACCGGCTTACGGTTCTGATGGTGACTACTTCTCTAAACCTAATATAGATGATATTGTGGAGAAAGTATATGCGATTATGAGTGAAAGCGATCCAAGTGCCTTTCCTCCCCTTTACTAGATAAATAGCACAAATAAGATTATTTAATATCAATCTGAAAAGGAAGGCGCATCATCATACCCTCCCACTCTTGCGCAGATTCGATGTTTTCAAAAAGTAATTCTAAAATTGGATCATTCAAAAAAGTTTGTTTTGCTTCTACATTCATACTTTCCTCCTCCAACAAACTAATTAAATCAGCAAATGGTTTTTCTTCAACCTCAGGATAATAAACTACCGACTCATCTTTGGTTGAATTTGAAATGGATTGTGCATATGAAATTGCCGCTTGCAATGTTCCAATCGTATCTACAAGTCCTATACTCACTGCGTCTGAGCCAGTCCAAACGCGACCTCTAGCAATTGCATCAACTTGCCCTTTGGACATTCCCCGGCCATTTGCAACCCGCAATAAAAATTGCTGATAAATTTCATTCACTTCTTTCTGTGCAGTTTCAAACTCAAAATCACTCAGCTTATGGTTTGTGGATGCAACAGCATGCTCATGTGTACCAATTTCATCTACTTCCACACCAATCTTACCGAGCATTTCTTTGGTGTATGGAAGCACTCCAAAAACACCAATAGAACCCGTCAAGGTCGTTTCATCGGCAAAAATCTTATATGCAGGTGTCGATACGTAATAGCCACCTGATGCCGCATAGTCACCCATGGAAACAATTACCTTCTTAACCTTATTGGTCAGTGATACCTCACGCCAAATCTCCTCTGAAGCCAATGCACTTCCTCCGGGACTATTCACACGGAACACCACAGACTTCACAGATTCATTTTCTCTCGCCTTCTTAAAAAGCGCACATATATTATCACTTGAAAATCCTTTACCGGTTTTGGCTATTGAGCCCTCGGCTAAGATAACAGCAACCTTTGGCTCTGAAGCTCGGGCAAGAATTTGATCTGTCAAAAATTCATCTTCACTATAGGACGAAAAGCTATATAAATTCAATTCCTTTTCGTCTTTTACTTTTACTTTTTTCATTAGGATTTTAAGGACTTCATCGCGATACATTGATTTATCCATCATGGCTTTTGCTACGGCATCATTAACATTCTTAATATCAAGATTATTCGCATAGGCATTAAGGTCTGTGCTCTTTAGACCTCTTGATGACACAATATCCTCGAGCATTGTATTCCAAGTGGATTCCATATACACCTGCATTTGTAAACGACTAGAATCACTCATCTTATTTAAAAACAAGGGCTCTACAGCACTTTTAAAATCATTGTTATTTCCTTTAAGAATAGAAACCTCCAGACCCATTTTTGCTAATAACTCTTTTATAAAAAGGACCTCTCCGCCTAATCCGTTCCACTGAAACATAGAACCAGGAAATCCATAAACCTCATCGGAAGCCGAAGCAACATAATAGGCTGACTGAGAAACATATTCGCCCGAATGATAGGCCACAACAAACTTTTTACTTTCCTTAAAAGTGTTGATTCCCTCGCGAAGCTCCTGTGCAGTAGAAATACCGCAACTTATCGTACCAAAATCAAGAAAAAGTCCTTGAATATTGTCGTCTTTTGCCGCCGTCTTTAGTCCGTGCAACAGGGCCGAAAGCCCTTTTGTTGAATTCACAGATAGTGACAAAGGATCTACCTCCGCGGAATTTTCCTCCGCAATTAATCCATCTAGTTTAAGATGTAAAATTGTGTTAGACTCAATAGCTGACTCATCAGAATCAAATAAACCACCTAAACCTATTATTATTCCTATAAATACAATTAGTCCAAAAAAAGAAAGTATTCTTGATAAAAAGACAGACCAAAAGACTTTTTTGAATGTTATTTTTGTTTCTTCCATAATAGCTAAACCGTTTTTTAATTGATAAAACTACCAATATTAAATCCATTTTCAACAATATTGAACTGTAATGTGAATCGAATTTCATCAGTATAATTTCCTTGGTATAATGCACCCATATTCTGTGAGCGAACCAGAGGGAAATAAACACCAAATATATCTCCTATTCTAATGGCTAATCCAGCATTAGATAAATATTCAATTTTCTCAGAAGTAGGATACAATCCTTGGTTATAGAACAACCCGAAAAGATTTGGCTTTAGGGGGATAGCTAAATAGGTATTGAAGGATGCAATCCAATTTCTATTTGTTCCTATACTCGATGTGGAATAAAAATTACCCATTCCATCCATCTGTTGTTGCACTCCTCCTCTTTCAAAATAATATTGTTCCAAGAAAAGATCTCTCCCTCCTTCAACTCCAGTCATCGATAAATTTTGATGGTAGCTATCAAAAGTGTTTAGTTTCGACACTATATTTTTTCCGATGTAGGCATTAAAACTAAGATATCGCTTCATGTCACCCAATCGATACTTTACATTAAAGCTCGAATTAAGCTCTGCTCTGAGCATTCTGTCGATATCAAGTCCCTCCTCATTTTCCGTCGATTGCTCGTAATAGGTTAAGGTTGGAGAAATGATAAACGAAGTATTTTTAAACTCCTTTTGGAAAAGATACTTTGCTCTAAACCCATAATTATTTTGATAAAGTGCTAAGTTTTGAGAGAAATCTCCCTGCCAAACACCTTTGATTTCAGCATAGCTAAAAAATGTATTCTTTTTGCTTCTATCACCAAAAATGATCTTTAAATAAGGCGTTACCCCTAAAAACCTAGATTGGAATTGACCAGGATGGGTAAATGATTTAAATGATGCTCCTATTTTTAGCTGCTTAATATTGTTCTTGGGAAGTACAACATACAGCGCCTCAGCAATACCCACCAGGTTCTTACTTTTAAATCCAAATTGAGGTGCAACGAGATATTGAAAACGTTGCAACGGGATTCCCAAATTATGGAATGCTGTTCCAAGCATCAATCCATCATATGCATTACCAGCTATAGTTGGTGTCCAAAATAGGTTGGTTCGATTAGGTTCGTGGTCACCTGAAAAGAATTCTAATTTTAGCGGCTCCACTTTATGGAATAATGCTTTTTTACGCCATGTATTGTTATGTCTAGAAAGTTCTGGAATATTCTTATTTGCATCAATCACAACACGATTGAAATCAGTAATATTCGAATTTAGAAGTCCTTCAGTTTGTCCGGGGTCGATCCAAATACTTTCGACTAAATCGTTCTCATTGAATGCATTAACTTCAATTGGACCATTGACCTGACCTACATTTTTGACTTTTACCACAGCACCACTTTTAGTCTTTGGCTTTACACTTTTGATTTTAAAGTCCACATGATTTGTCGTTTGAATCAAATCATCAAAAAACCATGATAAATTTTTTCCAGTTTCATTCTCGAATAATATTCTTAAATCCTCAGGTTGTGGATGTTTGAATTTCCATTGGTCAAAATATACATGCATAATGCGGTCGAATTCTTCATCACCTAAATAATCCTTTAAATAATAAAAAACGAGTCCTGTTTTTTGGTACATGACAATTCCATAATTGGCTGAAGAAAATTCTGCCGAATGCGTCTGAATAGGTTGATCTGCGCCTGCAGTATGAATAAATCGATATGTCAAGTCAGCCATATCATGATAATCTAAATCATTGAGGTGAAAACGGCCATTCAGCACCATATCCGACAATCTTGTATTCCCTGGATATTTAGTTTGGATATATCTTACCTCATTTAAGGTATTGATTCCCTCATCCATCCATCCATGGACCCGCTCATTGCTACCTATAATACCATAAAACCAATTGTGACCCACTTCATGGACAATTACAATCTCCAATTCCTCTTTGGAGGAAGAATTGCCAATTACCGTAACATTCGGATACTCCATACCTCCGCCAGCACTTATGGTTCCATCCACTGCGGTAACATGACTATATGGGTAATTTCCATTCCAAAGCGAATAGTAATATGTTCCATCATTAAGATACTCAATGGCATGCTGCCAATGTTTTGCATTTTGAGGAACGAAAAGTGCCCACGTATCAACAAGCTTTCTTGTTCCAGGTAATTCCACTGCCCCTTTGAGTACAGCATATCTCTTGTCTGCAAACCAAGCGAAATCATGCACCCTATCTTGCGTATATCGAATCGTTTTGTACTTCTCCGATGAAAGGGGAAAAGGTGTATTCGTTCGACCTTTATTCGATTTAGCGACCAAGGAATTCAAATCACCCTCAGTTTTTTGAGCCAAATCATTCATAAATTTAATTTCACTTGCATTTTGCAAGTCTCCTGTTGAGCCTACTACATAATTCTCGGGAATTGTAATTGAAACGTCGAAAGATCCGAACTCAGAATAGAACTCACCCTGATTTAGATATGGCATTGGATTCCAGCCATTTTTATCATAAACGGCAGGCTTAGGATACCACTGGGTAATCTGATAAGATTGACCTATATGCCCTAACCTTGATATACTGCCCGAAGGAACCTTTACACGAAAAGGTGTTGAAACATCAAGAGATTCACCTGGAAAAAGTGGTTTAACTAAAGGCAGAACAACAATATCCTCATGCTCCTTAAAAATTTTATAATTGACTTTTGTTCCGTTAATTTGGAAAGAAAGTGAATCAATGAAGCCACTGTTCTCATTTGATACATTAAGAAGCCCATCATCACCATCTTCTAACATTTGTTGGGCCAATGCCGATTGTCCATTCTTGTATGCATTCGGCCATAGATGTATATAAAGCTCATTTAGAGTATCGGGAGAATGATTAATGTATTCAAATTCTTCGGTTGCATGCAGCATGTGTCGCTCGTCATCCAGTCGAACTGATATTTTATAGTTTACCTCTTGCTGCCAATAATCTTGTGAAAGAGCCCTATTTGAAAAGACAAGTAATAATAGAACGAAAATGAATAAAAATAAATTAGTTTTCATAGAGCTAAATTAGTGGACACAAAATACAAAGGAATTCAATGCAACAAAAACATAAATTATATCAAACAAAAAAAGGCGCCGAAGCGCCTTTAATATGATCGATCCAAAAGCTTAGGCTTTTGGCTCTTCTTTTCTTTCTGGTTTTGGAAGAAGTACTTTTCTAGATAGCTTCCATTTTCTAGTTCTAGGATCTTTTCCTATTACCTTAAACTTGAGCATATCTCCTTCCTTACAAACATCACTCATTCGTGCTGTTTTTTCCCAAGCAAATTCAGAAATATGAATCAACCCATCAGTACCAGGAACAATTTCTACAAAACATCCAAAGTCTTTAACAGACTTCACAACACCTTCGTATTCCGTTTGGTCTTCAACCTGTGGAGGGAAAGCAATTAACTTTAATTTTTCTAAAGCATTTGCCATATCATCTCCATTGTTGGAAAGAACTTGAACACGACCCTCTCCATTTTCTAACTCTTCAATGGTAATTGTTGTATTCGTCTCTTTTTGAAGACCCTGAATGATTTTTCCTCCAGGTCCGATAATTCCACCAATCATTTCATTCGGAACGTTAAAGGCTTCAACTCTCGGTGTTTGAGGCTTCAACTCTGCATTTGGTGCAGGAAGCGTTTCAAGAATCTTATCTAAGATATGAAGACGACCAGCTTTGGCTTGCTCTAAAGCCTGAATCAATACCTCATATGGTAAGCCATCAACCTTAATATCCATCTGACATGCTGTAATTCCTTTAGCCGTTCCGGTAATTTTGAAATCCATATCACCTAGGTGATCTTCATCTCCTAATATATCAGACAAGACTGCAAATTTTCCATTTTCAGCAACTAAGCCCATAGCAATTCCAGTAACAGGTGATTTAATTTGAATACCACCATCCATTAATGCTAGCGTACCAGCACAAACAGTAGCCATAGAAGAAGAACCATTTGATTCTAGTATCTCTGAAACCAAACGAATTGTGTAAGGATTATCCTCCGGCAAAACTGGTCTTAGCGCTCTTAATGCAAGATTACCATGACCGATTTCTCTTCTTGAAACATTAAATTTCATTCTTGCTTCTCCCGTTGAAAAAGGAGGGAAATTGTAGTGCAACATAAAAGGAGTGGTCCCCTTGAAGGTAACATCATCAATCATCTGCTCGTCCATTTTACCACCTAAGGTCAAGGTTGTCAAAGATTGCGTCTCTCCTCTTGTAAATACAGCAGAGCCATGTGCAGTTGGCAAATAATCTACTTCTGACCAAATTGCTCTTACCTCATCAAACTTACGACCATCAAGACGAATATTATCGTCAAGCATCGTATCACGAACTGCTTTCTTCATAGCCTCTTTGAAATAAACAGAAATATACTTTCCTATTTCTTCTGTTTCTTCCTCTGTTAGCGAAGCAATGAATTCTTCTTTCACAGCGCCAAACAATTCAGCTCTTTTCTCTTTGGAAGCAAGACCTTGTTTTGCTACCTCTCGACATTTGTCATATGAGAAATCCATAACTCTTTTTCTGACCTCATCATTGTGATCCTCGTGAGAGTATTCTCTTTTCGGTGAAGTCGAAGGAATCTCAGCAGCCAAGTCCAGTTGGAACTGACATTGCTTTTTGATTGCCTCATGAGCGACCTTGATGACTTCTACCATTTCAGCTTCAGAAGCCTCAGCCAATTCACCTTCTACCATGACGATGTTATCAATCGTACCAGCAATGATACAATCTACATCAGAAGCAGCCATTTCCTCTAAAGTTGGGTTGATTACGAACGATCCGTTGACTCTACCAACTCTAACTTCAGACATCGGACCATTAAATGGAATATCTGATACTGCAATTGCAGACGAAGCGGCAAATCCTACAAGCGCATCTGGGCTGTTTACACCATCATAAGCAATCAGCTGCATCATAAGCTGAACCTCTGCGTGAAAATCATCTGGAAACAATGGACGTAATGCTCTATCTACGATACGCATTACTAAAATCTCTCTTTCCGATGGTCTTGCTTCTCTTCTAAAGAAACCTCCAGGGATCCTTCCATCGGCTGCAAATTTTTCGCGATAATCAACTGTTAATGGTAAAAAATCTACACCATCTTTGGCTTCTTTACTTGC
Source organism: uncultured Cryomorphaceae bacterium (assembly GCA_913052055.1). GTDB lineage: Bacteria > Bacteroidota > Bacteroidia > Flavobacteriales_D > Crocinitomicaceae > UBA952. The sequence continues at coordinate 22,686 of CAJXDT010000006.1, read as the reverse complement.
AACTACGGTTGCTAAAATCATTGTGTCTCCCATTCTCAATACAACGGCACCATCAGCCTGCTTGGCCAACTTACCTGTTTCAATGGAAATTGTTTTGCCACCTATTTCGATGGTCTTTGTTATTCCTAATTTCATACTTCTTTATCTATTATTATCAAATTTTTAAAAACAAAAGGGACAGCCGATACTATCGATTGTCCCCTCTTTAATACTTTTTGTAAACCAATTAAAATTAGCGACGAAGCCCTAATTCTTTAACCAATTCACGATATTTTTCAATATCCTTATTCTTCAGGTAGTCCAATAAACTTCTTCTTTTACCAACGAGTAATTGAAGCGCTCTTTGTGTACCAAAATCTTTTCGATTCTTTTTCAAGTGATTCGTTAGGTGACTGATTCGGTAGGTGAATAAAGCGATTTGTCCTTCTGTCGATCCAGTGTTCGTATCAGAACCTCCGTGTTTCTTGAAAATGTCTGTTTTAACTTTCTTATCTAAATACATGCCAATATTATTGTAAATGATTATTATGTAGCCCTCTTTGGACGGGTGCAAATTTAGGGATAGTTTTTAAATAAACAATATTATCCTCAATAAATATAAATCTCCTCATACATCTCTCGCAACAAGAATAGAGCCCTCAGAGCGCTCATATTAATTGAACTTTTTTTAAGCTTCTTATCCAAAATGAATGAAAGATCGAAAATCAGCCATTCACAAAACATAAAATAGTTTGTTAATGTATTTACAGTATATTTGCACCGCTTTTAGGTGTAAATTTTTATTTACTTAAAAAGGAATCCGGTGTAAATCCGGAGCTGTATCTGCAGCTGTAAGTGTCTTAAAAACGACTTGATAAACCACTGACTTTCGGGAAGGTAAGTCGTACTTGACATGAGCCAGAATACTTGCCTTAGAGCATTAGAGAAGACTTCAGATTAAAGTCGGACTTAATTTCTCGATAGGGATATTATTTTCTTTTAGCTGATTTCTTCAACGTTTTATTTTTTTAATTATTTAATTTTTTTAACGATGAAGAATGTTTACATTTTAATGACTGCCCTTTTTATTGGGGCCAATGCTAAGGCTCAAATTGACTTTGAGTCATCCTTAACAGATCCTGAAACCTATAACAACGGTTCTGAAGGACCAGAGGGTTTCGATTTCTCTCCTATTCAGCTGGTAAATTACTACGACACGGACTTTAGTTATTTCACAGGATTCGCTATTTCTAATGTCACGGACAACACCACGCCAGGTTATATGAATCAGTATAGCGCCTATGCTGGATCAGGAGCTGACAACTCAAGCACCTATGCTGTTGCTACCTCAAGCCCCTCTTTTTATACGACATCAGAGCAAGTTGGCATTACCTCCTTTGATATTTCTAACACTACCTATGCAGGTTTATCCATGTTAGATGGAGATTCTTTTGGGAAACAATTCGGAGAGCCTACAAATGCAGCAGGAGAAATTGATGGTACGGATGGAGAAGATTTTTTCAAAGTTTGGATTATTTGTGAAAATATGAGCGATGGAAGTAAAGACTCTATTGAATTTTACCTAGCAGATTATAGATATGCTGACGATTCTGAAGATTATATTCTTAATACTTGGGAAACAATAGACCTTAGTGGAATCGCCTTTAACGTTTCCAAAGTTTCAATACGATTTGAATCTTCTGACATTGGAGAATTTGGAATGAATACACCTGGATATGTTGCAATCGACAATATCAATTGGGAAGGTACCTTTGGTATTGCAGAGTCAAATCAAGCGGATTATCAAATCTACCCTAACCCAGTAAATAATGTATTAACCGTTGAGGGTCCTGCAGGTCGAGTCACTGTGACTAATACCAGCGGAAAGTTAGTTGCAGAACGAACGCACAACATTCAGTCAAGCGTAGATTTTTCAAAACTACCAGCGGGTGTTTATATCTTGAATATAAATACACCAAACGGATCAGTTACGCGAAATATTATAAAATAACGAGTAAAGAGAAACCGAGGTTGTAACATTTTGCAACCTCGGTTTGCCCTCACTAATGAGATTGGTCATTATTTCTTGCTTATGGATCGGAACCCATTGCATTGGGCAAAAAAACAGGATACAAGAAATAAATGAAATCACCATTACATACAATCTTGATACAATAAAAACCCAAAACGAATGGGAGGGTATAGATGCCTCAAAAATTGAATCCTTACAAGCTGACGACGCAGCAGGGCTCATAAGAAAACTTACAAGTACGAGTATTAAGTCTTATGGAGGGCTGGGAGGTTTAAAGACAGTATCCTCACGTGGTCTAGGAGCGAACCACTCAAAGATTGTGGCCGACGGATTCAGTATAACGAATACTCAAAATGGCCAAGTCAACTTAGGTCAAATTCATTCAGACAATATAATATATGTCAGAAGTAATTCTGACGGCCGATCACAATTCTTACAACCCATTTCAGCCCAAGTAGCAGGAAGTCAATTTTCTTTAGAAACTTTTGAAAACAACTTTGGGGACGAGGGTTTTCAATGTCGACTGCTCGGTAAGCAGGGTTCCTTTAATCAGCTAGGAACATACGGCGCAATGAAATTTTCAAGCAAAAAAATTCTTCTAAGCGGACATGGTAGCTTTAGAAGCGCTGATGGAAACTACCCCTTCACGCTTGTAAACGGAAATCAAACTTCAGAGGAGACCCGTTCTAATAATGACTACACAGACTACCATTTTGGTTTGACAAGCGGTATCAAAAAAGGTAAATCAGTCATCCGCTTGGGTTACATGCAAAAAGAATTCGATCAAGGACTTCCTGGAGCTGTAATTCTATACAACAATTCAGCTGATGAACGAATGGAGAATCGAGATCAAAACTTATTTGGAGATTATGTTTTTAAAGGAAACAAAACAAGCCTTCGAAGCTTTATAAAAATAAATGAAAATCATATGAACTATACTGATCCAAATTATTTAGGTCAGAATGGAGGCATTGATATTAGCTACCGAAACAGGTCAATACAAGCCGGTATTGCGGGAGAAAATAAGCTTACGGAAAATCTTAAAATACACTTTGGCGCGGAGGAAGTCATCAGCGACTTGTTGGTAAGCGATACAACCTTTGCAAGACCCTTGAGGTATCATAATTATGCCATTTTAGGTCTGAAATATAAATTTTCAAAAAGATTTAACTTAAGCCTTCAGTTATCTGAACAATTCATTAAAGAAAACAATTCAGCTGGGATTAGTGCCGAAAACAAATTCAAAATAAACCCATATATCGAGTTATCCACAAAAGATGAAAGCCAAAAATTTGGACATAAAATTTGGTACCGTAGCTCTTTTCGAATGCCAACATTTAATGAGCTTTATTACAACAATATTGGAAATGTAGAACTCAAACCAGAGGAAGCCCATCAAATGAATTACGGCTGGTCGTACTCACCTAAAAAGTATAGAAATTTTCAGTTTTATTTCCGCAACAATATTTACCTCAATTATGTCAACAATAAAATTGTGGCAATTCCCACAAAAAATCTATTTACTTGGTCCATGCAGAACGTGCAAAGTGCTAATATTTTCGGGACTGATTTTAAAATTGGGTCAAAATGGAATGTTTATAAATATTTAAAATTTGACTTAGACCTTAATTATAGCCTTCAGCATGCTAGAGATATTTCAGATCCGAATTCTCCTAGCTATAAAGATCAAATTGCCTACATCCCAGTGCATACTGGAAATATTGATTTATCTATCAATTATAAAAATCTAGGCATTAGGTTTTCTAATTACACCAACTCTTTACGTTATGCATTAAATGAAAATATAAGCACCAATCAGGTAGACGGATTTTGGGTAAGTACACTGAGTACATACTATTCAGTAATTTTAAAAAATAAAAACACATTGACATTTAGGTTTACTATTAAGAATTTATTCAACGCACAGTATGCGGTTATTCGAAGTTTTGTTATGCCTGAGCGGAATTATTTAATTGTTTTAAAATATGCGTTTAATTAAACTTGTTTCATGCCTATGTCTTTTGCTCTTCTCTTGCGGAAAAGACAATGAGCCACCTGTTACCATTGATACGATATCTAATGGTGCACTTGTACTTTGTGAGGGGTTGTTTCAGCAGAACAATTCTCAGCTTTCTTTTGTGAGTTTTGAAAATAATCAAGTTGAGAACAATTTTTTCCTTAACCGAAATAACCGTCAGCTAGGGGATACAGGGAATGATTTGAAAAGATATGGTGATAAAATTTACATTGTTGTCAATGTCTCGAGTACCATTGAAATCCTTGATGCAAATAGCTTTGCATCGATAAAGCAAATATCAATGATGAACGGAAATACGGCCAAACAGCCGCGTTCAATAGCCTTTCATGAGGGGCTCGCATACGTCACCTGTTTTGATGGATATGTAGATGTCATAGATACCATATCGTTAACTATAAATAACCGCATTGAAGTTGGACTAAACCCAGAAAGAATGGCTATTGCGAATAATAAGCTTTATGTAACCAATTCAGGGGGGCTAAATACACCGCTAATGGATTCTACAGTGTCTATCATTGACTTAAATACACAGCAAGAAATAGAGAAGATCACAGTTGGTATGAATCCCGGAACAATAAAAGCAGATCCTTATGGTGATATTTACGTCGTTACACGTGGAAATTACAGCAACGTGCCCTCTAGAATGAAAAGAATAAATAGTCAAACCGATAATGTGGAAGAAACTTTTGATGCTGACATTTCAGGTATTTCATTTTTTAATAACGATTTCTTGATTACGTATTATGATTTTGCTTCGGCACAAAACAATGTAGGATTATTTAATACCACCACTGAAACCATTGAGCTAGCCGAATTTATGCCGCTAAACGAAATCCAAACGCTTTATGGCCTAAGCTACAATCCTGTAAATAATAAAATATATATTTCAGATGCGATGGGTTATACCAATACAGGATATATACGAGAATATGACACCCAAGGAAACTACATACAAAGCTACCATGTTGGCCTAAACCCTTCTAAAATCTTATTTTATGAATAAGTGTCAAGTCATTTTAAGCATTGTTGTTATTGTTTTTTTAAGACCAGTAACCTTTGCGCAATCATTCGCTCCTGAACCGGAAGAAATTGGATCGGATGCGATACACAAAGATTCCTCAATATTTGTTGCCTGGGCCAATAACATCGTAATAACAAGAGGCCAAATGAATATAGAAGACCCGAGCTTAGGGTTGACTAATTATGGTGTAGCAGAGAATGGAAGCTTCATTGCGGATAATAGTGTCGTCTCTCTCGGTGATGGTGGACAGGCGATAGCTACTTTTTCAGAAGCTATTGTCAATGGACCAGGGCCTGATTTTGCTGTTTTTGAAAATGGATTTGCAAATCATTACATGGAATTGGCCTTTGTTGAAGTAAGCTCAAACGGAATAAATTACAGCAGATTTGAATCGATCTCTGAAACACCGACAGATGTACAAATTGATAATTTCAGCTACTCTGATTGTCGCTATTTATACAATCTTGCTGGAAAGTATCGTGTATATTTCGGCACCCCATTTGATCTTGAAGAGTTATCAGGCATAGCTGGACTTGACATCAATAACATCACCCACATAAGAATCATTGATGTTGTGGGAAGCATTGCATCAGATATAGGCAGCTATGATAGTCAGGGGAATATCGTAAATGACCCTTACCCTACTCCATTTGAATCAGGTGGTTTTGACCTGGATGCCATTGGTGTGATTCATAGTGCCGACCTTCATTTGAATGAATTGAGTCAAAATACTTCAGTATTTCCTAATCCGACTAAAGACTTGATCTACCTCGATGGATTTGATGTTGGAACCAAATATATCTCTAATCTAAATGGACTTTTAATCACAACTTTTGAAGGACCCTCATACTCAACGCTTAATTTACCAGCAGGAATGTACTTTATAAAGCAGGGAGCAAAAACGGTCAGGTTCATTAAAGAATAAATCGTCAGGCCCAAACTTTTGTTCCTTCAGAACAATTGTTACAGATGTCTACTGCTTGTCGGTTTGTAACAACTGCCTTTCGAAAGTTTCTGTAGGAAGACGCGTTCCATATTTCATTAAAATGATGGTGTTGTATGCTGCCTAAAACATGTTTTGCATCTTTGTCAAAACAACACGGGACAATACTTCCATCCCATGTGCTTACAGAACCAGACCACATCCTCCAACAATGATTTCCAGGATTTCCTTTTAGCTTATAGCTTCCATCCTTTTGTTTGGTATAACGTGAATACTCCTCATTTTCTGGCATTAATGGATTTCCATGCTTGTATTCATATAGCTGTGCAGTTTTAATTCGAACCTCATCTATAGACATTTCTGAGGCAAGCTCAAAGACCTGAGGTATTTCATGCTCATTCGGTTTAACAGCCAAAAATTGAAATATTAAATGTGGGGTTGCAGAACCCCTTTCTTTTTTTGCCTCAACCAAGTACTGACTAGCCTTTAATACTTTGGATAGTTTCCCATTTACTCTGTACTGCTCATATGTTTTTTGCGTTAAACCATCAATTGAAATAATCAAACGGTCCAAACCAGAGTCAACAATCTCAAGGGCCTTTTTCGGATTTACAAAATGTACATTAGATGATGTAGATGTATAGATCCTAGAGCGCTTGGCTTCTTTTATTAACTCTAAAAACCTTGGATGTAAAAACGGTTCGCCCTGGAAATAATAATTGATATAAAAAACAGATTTGTCAATTTGACTCAATAGTTTTTTATGTAATCCCAAATCAATCTTCCCTGTGGGACGTGTAAATTGCTTAAGGCCACTTGGGCACTCAGGGCAACCAAGGTTACATGAGGTAGTTGGTTCAATACTCATTGAGGCAGGTTTGCCAAAATGTATAGGTATTTTTAATATCCTGGTTGCTGAAAAGCTCAACCTTAAAAGGAATAAGTTCCAAATCCTTCTTGGGGTCATATGCCTTAGTATGCTTATTGAATCATTGACCTGTGACATAAAACGAAAGTACGAATTATCAACACTTCACCAACATCAAAATGATTGAAAGATAGAATGTGAAGTTATCTATCTCGAATCAGTAAAAGAGATATATTTGTACAAAGTCAATCTGTATGCAAATAATACTTAACCATAGGCAAACACAACAAAAAATAACAAGGCTAGGCCATGAGCTTATTGAAAATTGCTTCGAAGAGCCTAATATTTTTATAGGAGGAATTGCCGGAAATGGTTTTGAATTAGCGCAAAGACTCACGCGCATTATTGAAGAAAACTCTTCAATTCAAGTAACGTGTTTTGAAATCTCCATCGATAAAAATGAACCTTGGAAGAAGGATATAGCGCTCAGTATTGAACAAAAAAAGCTAAAAAAAGGATATATCGTTCTTGTGGATGATGTGATTAACTCAGGAAAAACACTTCAGTATGCACTCGTTAAATTTTTAGAACAGTCTACAAAAGCAATCAAAACAGTAGTACTTGTTGATAGAAAACATAGAAGGTATCCGGTAAAGGCAAATTTTGTTGGACTCTCCCTATCAACCACCCTACAAGACCGTGTTGAAGTGGACTTTAGTAAAGGCGATACAAAAGCATTTTTAGTATGAAAAAGCCTACAGAAGCTCCCTCAAACCACGACCATCTTGAATTGATGAGCACGGCAGAGTTGTTAATGGGCATAAATCAAGAAGATCAAACCGTTGCTTCAGCAGTACAAGAGGAAATTCCAGCAATTGAACGTTTTTTAAAAGAGGCGCTTCCAAGAATGAAAAACGGCGGAAGGTTGTTTTATATTGGAGCAGGAACGAGTGGTAGACTTGGCGTAGTAGATGCGAGTGAATGCCCACCGACATTTGGCGTGGACCATGGAGTTGTTGTCGGGCTTATTGCAGGTGGGGACCAAGCCATAAGAAAAGCGGTTGAATTTGCTGAAGACGATACAGAGCAGGGCTGGAAAGATTTACTTAAACATGATATTCATGCGAAAGATATACTTGTTGGAATAGCAGCCTCTGGCGGAACTCCTTACGTTTTAGGAGCAATTGAGCGTGCCAATCAATATGGAATGCTGACAGCAGGAATCTCTTGTAACCCAGACTCAAAACTTTCAAAGGTAGCGGCCTGCCCGATCACGCCAGTTGTCGGACCGGAATTCGTAACTGGTTCAACGAGAATGAAATCAGGAACCGCCCAAAAGCTGGTATTAAATATGATTTCTACAGCACTCATGATTCAGCTAGGACATGTGAAAGGCAATAGAATGGTTGATATGCAGCTCAGCAATAATAAGCTGGTAGAAAGAGGAACACGAATGGTATGTGAACAATTAAAAATCTCAAGTGAAAAAGGAAAAGCATTGCTTTTGAAGCATGGCTCCGTGCGCTCCGCTATTGAGGCATATGAGAACTAAAATCACATAACGACTCTACCAAAACCGATTAATCGACTTCTCCAATAGTCTGAATCATCTATATCAACGACAGAAATCCCCTTGGATGAAGAGGAGTGAATCATACGTTTTCGCTCATTGGGTTGATTTACCAATATTCCAACATGTGTGATCTCCTTACCTTCTGAAAAGAAGACCAAATCACCCATAAATGCACGTTTAGCATTGATTGTTTTTGCATACTTGTACTGCTCGGAAGCCACTCTTGGTAGGGTTACCTCGGAATACTTAAAAACATGACTTGTAAAACCGCTGCAATCAAAACCCTCCTCATCAGCACCACCCCATTTGTATGGAATACCCATGAACTCATATGAATAGTGCACGAGGTCAGAACGCTGAGAAATGCTCATTCCTTCTGAAACCAATCCATCCTCCCCTACTTCTTCTAAAACCGGATTTTTAAATTTATATCCCTTATATACATTTTCAATCCAATCCTTTAGCTGTTGCTTATTGGCTTCATCGACAACAGTGTTTTTATCTTTGAGCCAGCGGTCGAAAAGAACCGCCATATCTCCCAATTCTTGCGCATGCGTTTCCTTTATGACTGGCCATTTATCGCTATTAAAAATAGTAGACATTATTCTGCAGCCCTCGTCAACTTTAGCAAGATTACGCTTCATCCAAAAGGGATTATGAAGCAATTGAAAAGTACTCATTGCACTATAATAAGCAGGTAAAACATAGCCATCATACATTGGATCACGCAATAGCTTGTTCGCCTTTCTGTAAACCGTTTTGTAATGACCTTGAGTGTAGAATTGTTCTAACCTATCTAATTTTTTATTCTGTGCATAAAAGCCGGTAGTTCCCACTAGGAAAAAGAACAAAAAGAATAATTTGATTTTAATTTGTATGCTGCACACCATTTTCCAAAACAATAAAAGAATTATTAAATAATGAAACTAAAACCCGGCTTCCGTATATTTCATAATTAGAATCAGGCATATTCGTAAGCTCATAAGCTTTTCCATCTACAAAAGCATTCACACCACCTAAAATATTTCTATACGCCAGCACATCGTTTTTTATTTTGTAGTCAAGTGGTTTAAAATTACTAATCTCTGTTTTTTGACCATCACAGTATGCAAAAAAATAGGAGCTCTCAGTCCATACAACGATATCGTCCTTAACATCCCAAGAATCCGTACCAAAATTAGATAGCTGAAAATTCTCTCCATCCTTGTAATACCATAAATCTCCTCCATTATCTTCATACACCACAAAACCTCTACCCGCTTTGTAACGGACCATAGGAAGCTGCTCAATATCATAAAAGCTGCCTTGATCAAATACGGCAAAAGTCTGAGTTGTCGGGTCATTAAAGCATAAAATATCTGTACCCACATGAAATGAAACATTCTGCTGATTATTCCACACATCGATTTCATAAATCTCTCCGTTCCAGAAAACTTTGTACATGTTGCCATTGTCCTTGAATACAAGCAAATTCTCTCCTACAGCGACAGGCATATCCAAATCACGCATCAAAGTGGAAAGCATGTAAGAAGAATCTTGCCAGTAAGCATTAATGGTATTAAACCTTGTATCTTCAAATACAATGATACTATCCTTCACGAGAAAGTTTCTGGCAAAATAGGTCAAGGTTGAAAGCTCATCATTGTCCCACATATTTAAAGTTGGTCCAATCATATACCCCAGCAAGTGATCAGAAACCTGGTATTGAACATTCAGGTTGGTAATATCTTTTCGGGCAGCTCCATCGTACAATCTCAAATTCCCTCGCGTATCCCGATATGCTACAAGTTCATCACCGGCTTTAAAGTCTAATATTGGCTGCACCTCAATAGAACGAAAATATCCATCCTGAAAGCTTAGGAAAAAATTATTAAAGTCAATGACAGGAATGACTCCTTGTGCCAAAACCCTTGTCCCTAACATAAGCAAGAAGAACATTGTATATTTCACAAAACAAAGTTATCAAAATTCAGACCAACTTAGATTACCAATAATTACATTTTGTGAATTTGATAAAAAAGATAAATTTAGGAATCTGCAAAAAGAGCCGTATTTTTGAAACTCAAAATTTAAACTATGAATAAAATTATTTCAAGCTTCATATTGCTGCTTATAGCTGTAAGTGTATTCGGACAGTCAAAAATTGAGTATCTCGAATATGATCTAAAAAATGGAATGCATGTCATTTTGCATGAGGATCATTCTGCGCCAGTTGTGACCACAGCTGTTATGTACCATGTCGGAGCAAAAGACGAAAACCCCGAAAGAACCGGTTTCGCACACTTCTTTGAACATTTATTATTTGAAGGCACTGAAAATATTCCACGAGGTGAATGGTTTACCATTGTCACTTCGAATGGAGGAAGCAACAATGCCAATACAACAGATGATCGCACTTATTACTATGAGGTATTTCCTTCAAATAGTGTTGAGCTTGGTTTATGGATGGAATCAGAACGGCTTATGCACCCAATCATCAACCAAATTGGCGTAGATACGCAAAATGAAGTAGTGAAAGAAGAAAAAAGATTACGCGTTGACAATAGCCCATATGGTAAATTTCTTGAGAGCATCAAACTACACATGTTCAAGAAACATCCATATAAAGGAACGACGATTGGAAAAATGGCACATTTAGATGCAGCTACACTTGAGGAATTTCAGGCTTTTAACAAAAAATACTATATACCGAACAATGCTGTTTTAGTTGTTGCTGGAGATATTGATGTGGACGCTGTGAAGAAAATGGTTGAAGATTATTTTGGACCTATACCGCGAGGAAAAGACATCGTCAGAAGCTTTCCAAAAGAAGAACCAATTACAGAACCAATGCGCGAAAAGGCTTATGATGCCAACATTCAAATACCAGCAATTTTAGCTGCATACCGAACTCCCTCTTTTAAAGATCGAGATGCATATGTGTTAGGAATGATTTCTACATACCTAAGCGATGGTAAAACCTCTAAATTGTATAAGAAAATGGTTGATGATAAGAAAATGGCACTACAGGTGGGTGCATTTGACTTTAGCCAAGAGGATTATGGTACTTATATTATTTACGGACTTCCACAAGGGGAAACAGCGCTGGATGACATGATTGCAGAAATTGATGAGGAGATTGTCAAAATTCAAAATGAACTCATTTCTGAACGCGATTTTCAAAAAATTCAAAACAAGCTAGAAAATAGCTTTGTAAATGCAAATTCAAGTATTGAAGGAGTTGCAAATTCACTCGCACGATATTACATGCTCTATGGAGACATTAGTCTTATCAATAATGAAATCGAAATATACCGTTCGATAACAAGGGAAGAAATACAGCAGGTTGCAAAAAAATACCTGAATCCAAATCAAAGATTAATTCTCGAATATCTTCCAGAAACGGAGTAAGAACAATTAAAAGTAAGAAAACATGAAAATTAAATTATATACACTATTGGCTTTTCTGTATCTATCATTAAGCCTAAGCGCACAAATAGATAGAAGTAAGCAGCCGAAGCCAGGTCCTGCTCCTGAAATCACCCTAGAGAAACCTTTTGAGTTTACACTAGAAAATGGGTTGAAGGTATTAATTGTAGAAAACCATAAACTCCCTAGGGTTAGTATGAACCTTGCATTTGACAGAGCTCCAATTTCAGAAGGTGCAAATTCAGGTGTAAGCACTATACTAGGTGCCATGCTCGGTAATGGGACAGTATCTATTCCTAAAGATGATTTCAATGAGGAAATTGACTTTTTAGGTGCTAATTTATCCTTTGGATTTAATGGAGGATTTGCGAGCTGCTTGACTAAATACCACGAGAGGATTATGGAGTTATTGGCAGATGCAACCATGAACTCTCTGCTCACGAAGGAAGAATTTGAGAAAGAAAGAGACTTACTTTTAGAAGGCTTGAAAAGTCAAGAAAAAAGTGTGGACGCTGCAGCCTCGAATGTTGGTTCAGCATTGGCTTATGGTTTATCTCATCCTTATGGAGAATTCCCAACTGTAGAAAGTATCAACAATGTGAATTTTGACCTTGTTCAGAAGTATTACTCAAATTACTTTCAGCCTTCTGAGGCATATCTAGTAGTCTTGGGTGATGTTGATGTCACTGCAATTAAGACGCTAGTCGAGAAACTTTTTAGTCCATGGGAAGTTGCTCCTTTGGAAATGTCAGTTTTACCTGAACCTAAATCAAATCCTGAGCAATTGGAAATCAATTTTATAGATATGCCAAATGCAGTTCAGTCAAACATCTCATTGACAAGTAATGTCGAGCTAAAAATGAGTGATGAAGATTATCATGCAGTCTTGATTGCGAATAAAATCCTTGGAGGCGGATTCAATAGTTATTTGAACATGAATTTACGAGAAGAACATGGATACACATATGGCGCAAGGTCATCTGTGGGCGCTGATAAATTCATAACCAGGTTTAAAGCAGGTGCATCTGTACGAAACGAAGTTACTGATAGCGCAGTGGTACAAACCATCAAAGAGGTCAAAAGAATTCAAGATAATCCTGTTGAAGAAGCAGCCTTAGCAAACGCCAAAGCGAAATATGTAGGCGACTTTGTACTTGCCTTGGAAAGACCGTCTACAATTGCCCGATATGCGATAAATATCAAAACAAATGACTTACCCGAAGATTTCTATGCAGAATATCTGAAGAAAATCAATGCCGTTACTATCGATGATGTTCAGCGCGTTGCGAACAAATATTTCAATGCAGAAAATGCACGATTTATTGTTGTCGGAAAAGGAAGTGACATCATAGAAAACCTTGAAAAGACAGGTATTCCAATTAAATACTTTGACAAAGAGGCAAACCCAGTTGAGAAGCCAGAATTTAAAAAACCAATACCTGAAGGCGTCACAGTAAAAAGTATATTGAAAGATTACATTAATGCCATTGGAGGAAACGAGGCAATAGACGATGTTAAAACAGTTCTGAAAAAAGTCGATGTTACGATTCAAGGTGCTCCCTTTAAACCAAGTGCGGTCATCAAAACAATGACTCCGAACAAAGAATCTATGGAAATGTCGGTTGAAGGGATGGGTACCATTATGAAACAAAAATTTAATGGTAAAACAGGATATACGGAGCAACAAGGCAATCAGCGTGAGATGCCCGAATCAGAGGTCTTAAAAAAACAAAATCAGAAGGGGCTGTTTGCTGAAACATATCTGAACAGAGAAGACCTAGTCTTGATTAGTTTAATATCTGTGAATGGAGTGGATGCCTACAAGGTTCAAGTTGATGAGGAGAAAGGTTCATTCCGCTATTATGACGCAAAAACCGCTTTACTTATACGAACAGAAAGTTCTCAAGAGGCGCAGGGTCAAAAAATAACGCAGACAAACGATTTTTCAGATTACAGGGAAGTTGATGGTGTTCTCATGCCATACGTAAGTATAATGAGTGCGGGACCACAAATCATTACCTTTACCGCGTCTGAAATTAAAATCAATGACGGCGTGAGCAAGAAAGACTTCAAGTAAACGTTTCATTTAATAAATAAGCTATTTATAAAAAGCTGCAGATAAAACTATCTGCGGCTTTTTTGTTTTCAACAATTGGGCCTCAGATTGACAGAAATCAATATCTTTGAAATATGAGTGACTTTGTTGTTTCGGCACGAAAATATAGACCCCAAACTTTTGATACAGTTGTTGGACAAAAGTCCATTACGGGCACACTCAAAAATGCGATTAAAAATGACCATTTAGCACAAGCTTTTTTATTTTGCGGTTCTCGAGGTGTAGGTAAAACTACTACAGCTAGAATTTTAGCAAAAACAATCAATTGTACACAAAGAACAAAAGATACTGAAGCTTGTGACAAGTGTGAATCTTGTTTAAGCTTTAATTCAGGAGCCTCCTTGAACGTATATGAGCTTGATGCAGCCTCAAATAATTCAGTTGACGATATTAGAAGCTTAATCGACCAAGTGCGCATTGCACCACAGCTCGGAGACTTTAAAGTCTACATCATAGATGAGGTCCATATGTTGTCAACGAGTGCATTTAATGCCTTTCTTAAGACTTTAGAAGAACCGCCTAAGCATGCGATATTCATATTAGCGACAACAGAAAAGCATAAAATAATACCCACGATTTTGTCGAGGTGCCAGATTTTTGACTTCTCTAGAATTAAAGTGAAAGATATTACCGACCATCTTGCTGATATAGCCAAAAAAGAAAATGTCAAGGCTGAGCTAGAAGCACTTCACTTGATAGCGCTTAAAGCTGATGGAGCATTGAGAGATGCGCTCTCTGTATTTGACCAAATGATTACTTTTTCAGGTAATGAATTGACCTACAAACATGTAGTCGAAAATTTACACATACTCGACTATGATTACTTTTTCAAATTTGTGAATCATGCAGAAAAAGAGGATATCCCAAACTCTTTATTGCTTTTCAATGAAATTCTAGAAAAAGGATTTGACGCACATCACTTCTTGTCGGGTTTATCAACACACTATAGAAACTTACTGGTTTGTAAAGATGAAAAATCTTCAGTTTTGCTTGAGGTTCCAGAGGCCACTCAGAAAAAGTATGTTGAACAATCTAAACTGCTACCATACCACACAATTACAAGAGCACTTTACGCCCTGAGTAAAGCAGATACCTCCTACAAAGCTTCAAAAAACCAGCGTTTACTGGTGGAAGTTTTACTAATGGAGCTCTGTTCATTGAAACAAGAGCAAGAAAAAAAAAAGCCCTAACGGCTCCCATTGACTTTCTTCCATTCCCAGAAGGCTCCCTTAGAAAAGGGAAAAATAGTTCTAGTCCGAAGGAAATCGTTAAAGAAAAAAGTCCTTCAGCCACTCCTCAGAATGTCGAAAAAATAAAACCGACGCTTTCATCAACTGAGAAAGCTGAAACCCCTCAGAAGCCAATTATCAATAAACCTGTTGCAAGGCTTTCCATAAAGGACATGCTTGAAAAAGAAAAAGCGCTCAAAAATAAATCGAGTGAAACACTTCCAGAAGAAAAATATACACCAGATCGTCTGACTAGAATTTGGAGACAATATGCATTTCAGGTAAAAGACGAAGGGAAAGAAACTTTTTATAACGCACTCGTAAAAAGAGACCCTTTGATTGAGAAAAATGATGTGCTCAAGTTGTTTGTGGACAACCAAATTCAAGTGGACTACATTACTCCCCTCCTCAATGAACTCATTTCATTCTTGAGAAATAGCCTAAAGAACCACAACATTACTGTGCAAATTGAACTGACAGAAAACCCTGTTGAGGATGTTAAGTTTTTAAATGGTAAAGATAAATTTGAAGTGATGGCTAAAAAGAATCCTGAGTTAAATACCCTAAAAAACTTATTCAATTTAGACATTGAGTTTTAATGATTATCGAACATAAAGATTTCAAAATAAGCTACTTCTCAACAGAACAAAAAGAGAAAATAGAAACTTTTTTGTCCATACTAAGAGACAATAGCAAAAGTATTAGCTGCAAAACATCAGGATCAACGGGATCACCTAAGGTGATAGAACTTTCAAAAAAAGCCTTGATGGCCTCAGCGCAAAACTCAATCGATTTCTTCAAATTAAATCCTAAACAATCCGCCATATTGTGCATGTCTGTTGATTTCATTGCGGGTAAAATGATGCTTGTAAGAGCTATGGTTGCGGGACTTGATTTAAAAGTATTACCTGTAAGTTCAGACTTGTCTATGCTTATTGAACCTGCTGATTTTATTGCCCTTTTCCCGAAACAGCTCCGAGGACTCTTGGAGACATCAAACGGAATAAAAATATTGAAGGATTCAGAGCGTATTCTTGTTGGTGGAGCGCCTATACCATCTGAAATTGAAGGTGTTTTGAAGTCGAACAAAATCTCTATATACCAAAGCTACGGTATGACAGAAACAGCGACGCATGTCGCTTTAAAGAGAGCTGGGTATCAAGCAGAAGATTTATATAGAGCCATAAACGGTGTTTCTTTTGGCACAAAAAATGGCTGCTTGGTTATTGACTATCCTACAGTATTAGCTGAGGCGATAACGACAAATGATTTAGTAGAGCTCACCGATGCTGTCACTTTTAAATGGCTAGGAAGAGCTGATTTTGTAATCAATACAGGGGGGTTTAAAGTCTCACCTGAGCAGCTTGAAGCAAAGCTCTCATCAGTTTTGAAGTGTCTCTTCATAGTTACTGGAATAACAGATGACGAATTTGGTGAGAGAATTGGTCTTATTATAAAAGGCGCTATACCTGCAGTGGGTATTCAAAAAGAAACTTTTAAGAAAATCCTGCACCCTTTTGAAATTCCAAAATCATATGTTTGTATTAATGAGTTCTCGCAAACCTCAAACGGAAAAATAGATAGAATCAAAACTGCCGCAAAAATTAAAGATGGTGCCTGGAAGAACATACTATGAAATTCTAAACCTACCTGAAGGTGCGTCTAAAGCTCAAATTAAAAAGAGCTACAGGAAATTAGTGAAGCTATATCATCCGGATGTAACTGACGATCCAAATGCACATGAAAAATACCTTGAAATCAATCAAGCATATGAGGCTTTACTTGACCCACAACCCAAGCATAAGCCAAGTTCATCTGGACCGTCTTCAAAAGCGCGTAAATGGAATAGATACAAAAGAGAAAGCCGTAAAAAGTATGCCCAAAGACAGGCCAAAAAGGCAAAAGAAATTGAGCTCTTTTATGAGAGCCTGCGTAAAGGCTGGAGAAGGAATTGGATCAGAATGAATCTACTTGTGGGAGTTTTAGTGAGTGTTTTTACAATTGCCGACCAGCTTTCAGAACCTACACAAAGAATTATCGCCATTACCAGTTTAAAAAATTATTCTTCTGAAGCCCAGATTAATACACAAGAAGGCGTATTTACAGTCATTGAAAAAGAAAAACACTCAAGCATAAGGTCCAAAACCGAATTTGTGCTTTTTGAAAGTAAGTATTTAAAACAAGGCTTGTTCGTTGCTTACATTCATGAAGGCGTTACATTTTACCAAAGAGTATCCTATTCTCCGATTGGACCGAGCTTTTATTGGGGATACAAAATTGTTCTTTTTGTATCGTTAATACCGCTATTCTTTTATCTGGTATTCAGAAAAAATACGGGATGGTTTGTCTTCTTTCATTACCTAACTTTAATCGTTACAACGCCATGGTTGATTTATTTCATGGTTCAATATCCAACAATAATACAAGCACTTAAATTTGGATTGATCTAAGATGACAAAAAAAGAAAAAGCAACATATATTATTGACGAGTTGGAAAAGCTTTACCCTGAGACACCTGTCCCCTTGGACCATAAAGATCCTTTCACACTTTTGATAGCAGTTTTACTTTCTGCCCAATGCACAGACGAACGGGTCAACAAAATAACACCTGCATTATTTGAGCTCGCGGACAATCCATTCGACATGAGCAAGCAAGATGTGGACGAGATTCGATTGATCATTCGCCCTTGTGGCCTTTCACCACGTAAATCTCAAGCAATTTGGGAATTGTCAAATATCTTGGTTGAAAAATACAACGGAGCTGTACCCAAAAAAATGGAATTGCTCGAAGAATTACCAGGAGTCGGTCATAAAACAGCATCTGTAGTTGTTTCGCAAGCATTTGGTCAAGCTGCATTCCCAGTGGATACCCATATTCACAGACTACTCACCAGATGGGGGATTACAAATGGAAAAAATGTTGTTCAAACGGAAAAAGATGCGAAGAGAATATTCCCAATAGACACATGGAATAAGCTACATTTACAAATTATATTCTACGGAAGAGCCTACTCACCTGCCCGCAGCCCTAAAAAAGAAATTGATTTTATAACAGTCAAAATAGGGACCAAAAAGGCACTAAAGGAACTCAAGTGAATCAACAATTGTTGATAAGTCCATTTGATAAAGTGTGAATAAATTATATTTTTAAAACGCCTCAGATTGGAGGTATGAATCCCTATATTTGTTTTATGGACGCAACAGAAGGAAAAAGAACCCCAATACAGAGATTAAAAAATACTTCAGGTTTAATCAATGACATGGGAAAACTTCCACCTCAAGCAATTGATGTTGAGCAGGTTGTCCTTGGTGCAATGATGCTCGAGAAAGATGCCGTAAACGATACCATTGATATTTTAAATGAGCATAGCTTTTATGATCCAAAGCACCAGATTATATTCAAAACGATACACTCGCTATTTGCTAGTACAAGTCCTATAGACCTTGTCACTGTCTCAGCAGCGCTTCAAAAAAATGGTGAACTTGAGGCTGCTGGTGGAGCAGCATATATTTCGTCTTTAACCAATAGAGTCGCGTCGTCTTCTCATATACAATACCATGCGAGAATCATATCGGAAAAGCATATCAAAAGAGAATTGATTAGGGTAAGCAGTGACATTATCAAAGATGCTTATGATGATACCAAAGATGTTTTTGAATTGTTAAATAATGCAGAAACCAATCTCTTTAAAATTGCAGAAACCAACATGAGTAAGCAAGCTTCAACAATGCAAAGTGTTGTAAGAGAAGCAATTGATGAAATCGAAAAGGCAGCGAAAAACACAGATGGTTTATCTGGTGTACCCTCAGGATTTTACGAATTAGATAAAATAACAGCAGGATGGCAACGCTCTGATATGATTGTGCTCGCTGCAAGGCCTGGAATGGGGAAAACAGCATTCGTGCTGTCCATGGCAAGAAATACGGCAGTGGATCACAATATGGGTGTGGCTGTTTTCTCGCTCGAGATGTCTTGCGTTCAATTGGTCAAACGACTGATTGCAAGTGAAGCGAGGTTGTCTGGAGAAAAACTAAGGAAGGGAAACCTGAAAGACTACGAATTTCAGCAACTTCATACCCGAATTAAAAAATTAACTACTGCCCCAATATACATTGACGACACGCCTGGTTTGAGCATATTCGACTTTAGAGCGAAATGTAGAAGGCTAAAATCGCAATACGATATTGATTTAATCATTATCGATTATTTGCAGCTGATGTCGGCAAAGACAAGTGAAAGTGCCAAAAGCAATGGAAATCGTGAGCAGGAGATTTCGACGATTTCAAGATCTATAAAAGAAATTGCCAAAGAGCTCAATGTGCCAATTATTGCTCTAGCCCAGCTGAGTAGGTCTGTTGAGCAACGCGGTGGAGATAAAAGACCTATTCTTTCTGACCTGCGTGAATCAGGAGCAATAGAGCAAGATGCTGATATCGTATCCTTTATCTATCGGCCGGATTATTATGGATTCACGACAGATGGAGATACAGGAGAAGACAATACCGGTATTGGCGAGATTATCGTAGCCAAGCACAGAAATGGAGCGCAAGGAAAAGTCAGGTTACGTTTTATTGACCAATATGCACGTTTCGATAACTTAAACGAGATTCCGGATTTCGAGCAGATGCAAGGAGAAGATTTAAAATCGAAAGCACTGAATCCCGAGAATTCTACCTATACCCTTAAAAGTAAAATGAATCAAACGGACGAATCTAAAGATCTTGGTGATTTTGATACCGGAGATATGGATCAAAACGACTTTTGATATGCGCATACGTATTCTCTTTTTCCTTTTTTTCTTATGTTTCTCCTATGCCAATGCGACACAAATTCTGGTCTATATGGGCGAGAAACAAAAAAACCACCTCAAAGCATATGGGATTGCATATTGGGTTATTGAAAAAGACGTAAGCATTGAATGGCTGCTAAATTATAGAGGAGGCTCTTTTTTAATACCACATCTTGTGACCATTGAGGAAGAACTAATGATTCGTGGTGTTTCATACCAAATACTAACAGAGGGTCAGGTAAACCAAATCAAAAATGAAATTGCAAACCCCGAGGTAAACATGGAAGTAATTCAGCTGGAAAAGCCTCCAAAAATTGCCGTTTATACCCCACCCAATAAACAACCTTGGGATGATGCCGTTACGATGGTTTTAGAGTATGCTGAAATTCCATATGATAAAATTTATGATTCCTCAATTGTTATGGGAAAGCTTCCAGAATATGATTGGCTTCATCTACATCATGAAGACTTTACGGGGCAATATGGTAAGTTCTACAGATCAGCACGTTACCAGAAATGGTATCAAGAGCAAATTAAGGTTGCAGAAGGAAATGCAAGCCTTTTAGGATTTAAAAAAGTATCCGAACTCAAACTGTCTGTAGCAAAGAATATCCAGAATTTCGTTCTTGGTGGAGGTTTTTTATTTACGATGTGTAGCGGAACAGACAGTTTTGATATTGCTTTAGCAGCGCAAAATACAGATATCTGCGAAAGTGTATTTGATGGTGACCCTTCCCATCCACATAGCGATCATGAACTAGATTATTCCAAAACTTTTGCTTTCAAAGATTTTAAGCTCATCAAGGACCCTATGGTCTATGAATACTCTGATATAGATGGGACATCCTTAAGAACAAATAGAACCATTCCAAAAGAACTTGATGAATTTACTTTATTTGATTTTTCAGCAAAATGGGACGTTGTGCCAACAATGCTGACCCAATGTCACCAGAATGTGATCAAGGGGTTTATGGGACAAACTACAGACTTTAAAAAGAAGCTTATTAAATCAAGTGTATTGATTCTGGGAGAAACCAAAGCAGCAGAGACTGCACGTTACATTCACGGAGAAATGGGTCAAGGTACTTGGACTTTTTATGGAGGACACGACCCAGAAGATTATCAGCATTTCGTTGGAGATCCACCAACAGATCTGAATTTACACCCAAATTCTCCTGGATATAGGCTTATTTTAAATAATATATTATTTCCTGCAGCAAAAAAGAAAAAAAGAAAAACATAATTTTTTCCATTTTTATTGGTATGTCAAAGGTTTTTGCTAAACTTGTAGTGCAAAGGCGCATTCCAAAGCCTTTAATTTCCTTCTCTGTTCCTAAAAAATTTAATGAATAGAATAGCTTTATTGAAGTAATTATAACGACAAAATATATTTGACGAATTTCTCGTCCTGAAAATCTTAAAATCAACTCAAAAATAATGGAAAATTCATCCGCTGAAGATGCAAAAGACTTGTTTACGAACGAAAACAATGATGTAAAAGGAGCTTCAAAAGAAGGAGAGCAAAAACCTACTCCAGCAAAAAAGAGAACAAGAAAACGTATTAAGGTTGAAGCCCCAGTTCAAGAGAACAAGAATGAGGAATCAATAACTTCTGAAGAAACAACGTCTGAAACCGAGACGGAAGTGACAAAAGCGGATAACAAGGCGCCAAAAACAGAGGCCAAAAAGGAAGTTGTGAGTAAGAAAAAAGAAGAACGACCAATAAAAGAAGATCGCTCGCCGAGAAAGGACGATCAAAAATCAAATCACAAAGAAAATCGTTCCAAAGACAATAGAGGCAATGATAATAAAAGCAACTATGACTTGGTTGGAATTGTATCTGCAGAGGGCGTTTTAGAGGTTATTCAGGATGGATACGGTTTCTTGAGGTCATCTGACTATAACTATTTGCCATCGCCTGATGATATTTATGTTTCTCAAAACCAAGTAAAACTATTTGGTCTTAAAACCGGGGATACCGTAAAAGGAACAATCCGTCCGCCAAAAGAAGGTGAAAAGTTCTTTCCATTGGTTCGTGTTGAATCAATCAATGGTCGGGACCCATCTTACATTAGAGACAGAGTTCCTTTTCAATACTTAACTCCTCTGTTTCCTTCAGAAAAATTCAAGCTGACAGGTCATAAACAGGATTCACTTTCCACTAGGATAATGGATTTATTCTGTCCAATTGGTAAAGGGCAAAGAGGGATGATTGTAGCACAACCGAAAACGGGTAAAACAATGCTCCTTAAGGATGTTGCGAACGCAATCGCCGCAAATCACCCTGAAACCTACCTTATTGTATTGCTCATTGATGAAAGACCTGAAGAGGTCACGGATATGGCAAGAAGTGTAAAAGCAGAAGTAATTGCCTCAACCTTTGATGAACCTGCTGATCGACATGTGAAAGTGGCAAACATTGTACTAGAAAAAGCCAAACGAATGGTAGAATGTGGACATGATGTGTGTATACTCCTTGACTCTATTACAAGATTGGCAAGGGCATACAATACTGTTTCTCCTGCATCAGGAAAGGTTCTTTCTGGTGGTGTCGATGCAAACGCACTGCATAAACCTAAAAGATTCTTCGGATCAGCTCGGAAAATTGAAAATGGTGGTTCTCTATCAATCTTAGCAACTGCCCTTACTGAAACTGGTTCTAAAATGGATGAAGTAATATTTGAAGAAT
>CAJXDT010000005.1:0-78489 GCA_913052055.1 uncultured Cryomorphaceae bacterium | reverse complement strand
TTTAGTGAAGCAAAACTTAAATGTAAAAATGATAATACACCAAATAATGTATTAAAAGAGTTTCAGTTAATGCTTACACAAGTCCCTAAATGGAATCAAGATCAGATTAATAAAGAATATAATCAAATAATTAGGTCATCAGGTTGCGATTGGATTGAAGAATTGATTACAGCTGTTTTTGTGAGTCATACCCGAATATTAACATCTATTAATTTAAATAGACAAAAAGGTAAAATAAATTTAAAAATACCTAAAACAACTCATTTCATTCACAAATGTTACGTTGATATAGCTAGACTTTTTTGGAAAAATTCATATTTATTTGACGATAGAGGAAATAATTTTGAACTTCAGAAAAATAGAAGAGAAGCAGAAAATACAATTGATGTTTCTATTAATGAAACTATACGAAGAGAATTACCAGTTAAACATATTTTAAAAGAGTATTTAGGTAATGATTATACAGAAGAAGCACTTAATGCAGATTTGAACGATGATAGTAAACTTAATTTACGTAAAATGGTTATGCGTGAAATTGAGAATTGTTCTAAAGAGAAGTTAGATAAGTTTAAACTTATTTTAGAAAACGAATCAATTTATCCATTAAAAGAGCCCGTTACCCAACAGACGAGTTTACTCAGTTCAGAACCTCCAGTTGATACTACATTATTATTAGATACCCCTAAATTAGAAAATAAGATAATTACTAAAGACACAAATGAAAGTTTAAAACCAGCTTTAATACCGAAAGAAATATTAAAAGTAGCATTCAAGATTGGCTTCAATTATGAAAAACAGCCAAATAATGAAAAAGCAATGGTTACTCTACCTTGTTCTATCAAGTTGAAAAGTGGAAAGACATTTGAACAGGCTGAACTCATACTTATTGAAAAACTTTACAATGAATCTGATTATACATTCTTCCAAATTGAGGATGTGGAATCCATATCAGAATCAAAATACGCCCTCAGACCAAACATAAGAAATGCTGCTCTAAGCACACCAGAATATAGAAATGACTGGCCTTTCTTCATCGAAACAAAAGACGGTGACATACTAGGTTATAATGCAATTGGAGCTGTTAATTTTACTTGTAAAAAAGATGTTTTAGGAGAGGAAATAATTGATATCATAGACTTTAATCAAGCTCAATCAAGAGGCTTCGAATTTATTAAAGACCATTCAAAACTGAGTATTAAAATACTGTGTGGCTATGATAAAGAATTAATAGAAAAAATAAAAACTGTGTACAACAAGGTGTAAAAATGCATTGAAAACGCATTTTACACTAATCGTTCGAAGCGTAACAAAGCGTTTTTAAAACGTTTTAATGAAAAGACCAATACTACAAATGAAAAAGACTCAAAAAAAATCCTTATTCGGAATACTGTTATGTATCGCTTTTATTGCGCTATCGTGCAATAAGGAGGATGAGCAAGAGGCAAAACCTATCAGCACTTCAATTAATAAAATATTGCCTCTCGGTGCATCTCGTGTAGAGGGCAATCGTCCAGACTATGAAAGTTTCCGTTACGAGCTTTGGAAAGATCTAGAGGAGAATGGGTGGACTTTTGATTTCATAGGCACACAATCAGATGAGGGCGACTATCCTAGCTTCAATTCCCTCGATTTTGACATCGACCATGAAGGAATAGGAGGATGGACATCCGCCCAAATTTTGCAAGCCCTCCCAAATAATCTACAAGAAACCGGAGCTCCAGACTTCGTATTGTTCAGCTCTCCTGGTGGAAATGATGCCTTACTCGGCTTACCCTTCAACGAGGCGATTGACAACATTAATAGCATCATTGATGTGCTCCAAAACGCTAATCCGAACATTACGATTATCATAGAGCTAATGGCCCCTGGGCACTCAAATATGATGACCCCTGAATTGACGACCTATTTTGAGCAGCTTCAGCAAGGAGTTGTAACGATTTGCGAGGAGCAAACCTCATCAAATTCATCAGTAGTCGCGGTGGATATGTATACCGGATTCAGCGATGCCTATCTTGCTGATGACGTTCACTACAATGTAACAGGAGCTGACTTTATCGCCCAACGATATTACAACTTGCTGGCAACGTTATTAGAATAAACAGAAAGTATGGCAGGATATTTATGATTTAAGCGTCCCTTTTCTTAAATTTAACCTTCTTAAAAAACCATACTGTGAAAAAACTCAACTTACTCTTCCTGACATTCTTTTTGACACTCCTCAATTCCAACTATTTTTCGCAAGAAGAGGTGCTGCCCAAGCACATGACAGATAATGAAAAAACAATGATGGACGCCTACCTTTCTTCTTTCGATAATAAAGGCATTAGTTCTCCACCACCTTATGATAATATTCGAACAGCTGCCGAATGGGAGGAGGTTCAGGCCCTTGTGATTACTTGGACGAATCAATTCAATAGCATTCAAAGACAAATTGTTGATGCGGCACAAGAAGAATGCACCGTGATTATCCATTGTTCTGACTCAAATCAGGTTAAATCCTACCTTAATGGTCAAGGCGTTCCAGATGTAAACATCGATTATATTGAGGCACCGTACAACTCTATATGGATTCGAGATTATGGCGCAAACACCTGTTACGCTAACATGGTGGAAGACGTTTTTCTCGTAGACTGGATCTACAACAGGCCGAGACCATCTGATGATGTAATTCCAGACGCCTACGGTGATTATTTAGGAATGGATGTGTACTCGACTACCGCAAACCCAAACAAAATCATGTCGACAGGAGGAAATTGGATGTCAGATGGTGACGGAGTGGCTTTTTCTTCGAACCTAGTCCTCGACGAAAATGACGGAAATGGAGACTTTGGCTCTCTTTCTTACCCGAATCACTCAGAGGCTGAGCTAGATGATATTTTTCAAAACTGGATGGGTATTGATGAATACATCAAAATGACAGAGCTTCCTTACGATGAAATACATCACATTGACATGCACATGAAATTGCTTGACGAGGAGACCTTATTGATTGGGGAATATCCAGAAGGCACCTCAGATGGACCACAAATCGAGGCGAACATTCAGTATGTATTGAGTAATTTCAATACAAAATTCGGTACACCATTCAAAGTTGTGCGCATTCCACAGCCGTCGGCCACAAATGGAAATTTACCACCTAACGCATACTACAGAACGTTCACGAATCTCACTTTTGTAAACAATACTATTTTGGTTCCTATGTACCGAGCAGAATACGATACAATCGCGATTAGAATTCTAGAAGAGCAACTCCCTGGTTATATTATTGCTCCTATTGACATTGATAATTCAGGTCAGAACCTCATCTCAAACGGAGGCGGAATTCACTGTATTACGCACACAGTCGGAGTAAATGAGCCGCTTTACATCACACACAAAAAACTCGAAAACACTGCTGATACAGAAAATGATTATACGGCGAACGCAACTATTTTGCATAGAAATGGCATTACTGAAGCATCGCTATTTTATAAAACAGACCCTGCAGATGGGTACACTGAAATCACAATGACCAATACCACTGGAGATGAATGGTCTGCAAGTATTCCAGCGCAGCCATTAGAAACAACTGTTTACTATTACATTGAGGGTATTGCTGGTAATGGTAAACAAGGCGCCCACCCCTTCCCTGCTCCTCAAGGTAGTCATGTGTTTGATGTAATTGATCCAGGAACTGTTTCTTTAAATGAAGGTGCTGGTATCCAATTAAATAAAATCTATCCGAATCCGGCGAACGCTATCACAGTCATTCCTATCAGTAGCACCCGACAGCAACAAGTAAAAATTAAATTATTCAATCTACAAGGTTCACTCGTGAAGGAAATATACAACGGAGAAATAGCCGCTGGTGAAAAGAATTTTTTCATCAATGCGTCAAAATATCCCTCTGGACTTTATCAGGTGATCATTGAAACTGAAGAATACGAGCAAATACAAAAGCTGGTGATTGATTAACGCAAATAACCAAGAAGACTCTGGATGCAACCAATAGATGAGAAAGAAATAAAAAACACTAACTTAGAGAAGATAAATTTATGACTATGAGAACTTTAACCGTTTTATTCACCTTCGCTATTTTGTTTAGTATTTCTTCATGTCAAAAATGGAGCAAGGAAAAGAAAGAAAAGGCATCTTTTTATTATTCAACTGATTTCAAGGCTGGAGAAGGAAGGGTGATGGATGTCGATGTCAAAGACATAGACTATTTATATACCGCTTTTTTCTATGAAGGAAAAGCCTTAAAATTTAAGCTTGTTGCAGAACGCGCGACTGTAGATCAAAAAAATGAAGTCTTGGCCTATCAGGAGGGAGATGCAGTTGTTGATGAAAGCTCACTTGAAATACAATTCAAGCCTAATTCGGGAGTATCTTTCACTGGTGCATTCGAAAATGAAAAAAAGCTACATAAAGCGACAATTCCAGGATTGGAGCTACGCGATTTAAATTTCGTGCTTAAAAAATAGTTCGCCTTATCCCCTATCATCTAAATCTTATGTCAAGGTCAAAGTTTAATTTTTAGAAGAAAACCATAAGCGATACCATATTTAAAATAAAACATAGGCCATGAAATACCTTAAAACGATTGCAGTTTTTACAGGAGTACTCGTTGCCCTATTAATTGGTGGTATTTCAATAGCTATTTTGGGAGATTATGGATGGACTCTTTTTATGATTGTTCCATTTTTAATTGGCTTTATTCCGGTATATATCATTGGTAGAAAAGAAGAAATTCAATTAAGGGAAAGCTACAAAATCGGATTCGCAACCTTGGGCGTGGTTATTTTCGCTCTACTCATTTTCGCAATTGAAGGTATCATATGCATTGCCATGGCTTCTCCTTTATTGATACTTTTTGTTTGGTTCGGTGCTTACTTAGGATACAAAACGAATGCAGGAAACTGGCTGAACCCAACAAATTCAACATTGATGATACTACTACTTTGTGGTCTATCTATGAGTTTTGACACTGTCAACACAACAGAAGCACTTATTCCAATCAGAACCGAGGTTATTGTAAATGCACCGATAGAAAAAGTATGGGAGAATGTAGTCACCTTCGATAAAATTGATGCACCGCAAGACTGGATTTTTAAAACAGGGATCTCTTGTCCAACAGATGCGACCATAGAGGGTGAAGGCGAAGGCGCAATTCGATATTGTAATTTTACCACCGGGAGCTTTGTTGAACCAATCACCACATGGAAGGAACCAGAGTTGTTACAATTTGATGTTATAGAGCAACCCATCCCAATGAATGAATATAATCCATTTTGGGATATCCACCCTCCACACCTAGAAGGATATTTTGTTTCTAAAAAAGGCCAATTTAAATTAAGTCGATTAGCTGATAACAAAACAGCGCTTGAAGGAACAACCTGGTACAGGCTCAAAATTCTACCTCAAGTATATTGGAACTTATGGTCTGGGTTTGTTATTCATAAGATTCATAAACGTGTTTTGAACCATATCAAAAGCTCGGCGGAAAAAATTGAGAACCCTAAATGAAAAATCTATTTTACCTGATTGTAACTATCTCGATTCTGCTTGCTTGTAGTACCGCAGAAAAATCAATTAAAGTCAAAAATATTGAGGAACTATGCCTGAATAAGATTGATTCTGGAAGCTCAATTCAGCTTAAGAAAGGGACATATAAACTTAGCTCGCCAATTCGCATCATTAGAAAAAGTAACATAACCCTTGATGGGAATGGTGCAACATTAATCATGCAAAATATGGCAGATGATGTCTTGTTTATTGACAATAGCAATAATATAAAGCTTATAAATTTTAAAGCAACCCACATTGAGCCAAAAGGCCCAGTTGGCTGTACAGGAAATGTCATCCATATAGAAAACGGTTCAGACATTACCATAGAAGATTGTGATCTCAACGGAAGTGGGATTGTCGGAATCGCAGCTTATGGAACTAAGGACCTAAAAGTGATAAATAATTATATTCATGAGAACAGTCAATATGGAATCATTTATCAGGGACCTCAAATAGAAATAAAGGGCAATAGATTTCAAGACAATGCAAATGGAAACATTTACTTTTCATATCAAAGCATAACATGGCCTCCAAATCAGCTTATAAACTCAAACCAGAATAGTAAAGGATTGACCATGTCATCGAATACATTTATTGAATAATGAAAATGAAAATCATAAAAAGTGTATCAAAGAACATCATACTTTACTCCTTACTAATATTTGGGGTTTTTTCCTGTCATAATAAAGCTGAAAAGGAATCAGAATTAGCGCCTATTAAATATTTAGCATTGGGGGATTCCTACACCATTGGGCAGGGTATAGCATTAGCTGAGAGCTGGCCTCTGCAGCTTGGAGGAAAGCTGATTGAAAATAGTTTTTCTGTAGATAAGAACGACATCATTGCGCAAACCGGATGGGAAACAACTGACCTATTAAATGCGCTTGCAGATTCTAGTCTAGAGGATTATAATTTGGTTTCTCTGCTGATTGGCGTGAACAATCAATTTTCAAATCGGCCCTTTGAAACCTATACTATCGAATTCGATCTTCTACTCGATCAGGCAATAGGGCTTGCGGGATCAGACCGCGTATTTGTTGTCTCTATTCCTGATTATGGAGTAACGCCTTTTGGGAGCAATAATAGCGAGAACATTGCTTTTGAACTTGATGAATATAATGCTTATGCAGCAGCAAAATGTCAAGCTTTGAACATTCCATTTATAAACATTACTGAAATATCAAGACAATTAGGAGATTCTAATGGAGCGTTGGCATCTGACAACCTTCACCCCAGTAGCACGCAATACGGTAAATGGGTTGAAGAAATGCTACCCATTGTTCTTAACTTACTGGAAGAGTAAAAGATTATTTTTGTGCCCGCAAAAAAGAAATCACTTCATTGTTAAATTCAACAGGATGCTCTACGTTGACAACGTGACCGCAATTTTTGATCACATGAAGCTGCGCATTAGCGTGTCCAGAAATGACCTTTTTGATAGATGGCAAAAACAAATGATCTTGCTCACCCATCACATAGAGCGTAGGAATATTTGTCTCATTGAGTCGAAAGAAACGCAAAATCGGATTAAGCTGAGCCGTCAACTTATACCATTTAAGAAATTCCTTTTGGTAAAGCTTTTTCGCTTCTTTTACAAAGAGCAATCGAGATTCTTTATGGTTTTTTTTAGGCATAATAATGAAAGCGAAGAGTTTATACAACAAAATGTAGGGCACAACAGACTTAAAAACATTACCAAAACCCATTAGTAATTTTGAGCGGATATTCAGTTTAAGGACAGCACCTCCGAGCACCATGGTTTCGACCAGCTGAGGATGCCTTTCCGCTAAATCCCTAATTAAAATTGTACCTAGTGAAATCCCAATAAAATGGGACTTTTTTATATTTAAATGCTGAAGCACCTGAACAATATCATTGGTAATAAACGCAAAGGTATATTCCTGTTTTGCATTGTCCTTTGAGGTTATTTTACTATTTCCATGACCTCTAAGATCAACGAGCAGGACATTAAACTCCTCTTTAAAGGCTCTGATTTGACGAAACCATATAGAGCTACTGCCCCCAGCACCATGGACAAACGTAACCCATTGAGTGGAATTTTCATTTGGAAATACAGAGTAACTAAGCATTCGATTTTAGTTTATACTATGTAGAACCGAATAAGATGCATAAAGTTTAAAATTGATATTGATTTATGACGCCAACAAAAAAAAGTAAAGTCAAAATGAAATTAAACCTCAATCGATGCTGGATTGCATCAAATTCCTCATTATCTTTACTCTAGACCACAAAACGAAGACAATGAACGCATCAAATAGGCTCTGCGAAGAATTACTTTGCCGTTACAGTGATTTTGAACCAATCGAGGAGAATAAGTTTGTTGGATATAAGCTCGCTGAAAAGAAAAATCTCAATTACTATTCTGCCGTAACAGGTCTTTTTCGGTATAAAGCACGAAGTGTTTCCGATAATTCCTACAGCTCGCTATATGAGAAACATGAGATTTTCTATGACCCGATCATGAAGGATAAAATCTCTGTTTTTAGAAAGAAAGAGGATGCAATTAAATTCCTCAGTGAATTTCAAAATATTGTCAAATACAAAACAGAACTTGTATTGCTCGAAATTACAATTTCCGAAAATCTCCAGGCAGTGAAGTGCTCTAATAAATACCACAAGGATTTAGAAGCTGTAGCCGGATGCATCATGGAAAAAATAGTTGAGGTTGAATCAATCTACAAGAGCAAGGAATAAAACCTAGTTCAATCCTTTAAAAATTTCAAAAACGCTTCTCGATTAATTTCCTTAGCGCCAAGTGTTGCTAAATGAGGGTTATATACCTGACAATCGATTAGTGTATATTCTTTTTGTCTTATTAATTCGATCAAAGCGAGCTTCGAGGCATTGCTTGCTTTAGAAAACATACTTTCACCACAAAACACATTACCAACCTCAACACCATAAAGCCCTCCAATAAGTGTATCACCATCCCAAACCTCGACAGATTTGGCCGTTCCAAAATGATATAATGCGATGTACGCCTCTTTCATTTCGTTCGTAATCCATGTACTGTGCTCACCTTGTCTCGAACGGTCTATTGACTTACAATTGGAAATTACTGACTCAAAAGCCTTATTGAATGTCACTGTATACTTTTTCGAATTGATCAATTGACGCATGCTTTTCGACACCCGAAGATCTTCAGGGTAAATGACCATACGGGGGTCAGGACTATACCAAACAATTGGTTCGCCTTCAGAATACCAAGGGAAAATTCCATTTCTGTAAGCGAGCTTTAAGCGTTCAATAGACAAATCTCCTCCCACAGCAAGAATACCATGCTGATTAGCATGATGCACATCGGGAAACGCTAAATTGTCTGAGAGAAAAATCACACTTTAAATGTATCGAATAATCGTAAAGGCAAAAAAAATCAGTGAATTTTTATCAATTTTAGGTACACTCACAATAATACCCTACATTTGCAACCTAATAAAAATATATATTATGAGTAACGGTACAGTAAAATTCTTCAATAATTCAAAAGGTTTTGGATTCATCGTTCCAGATGATGGAGAGAAAGACGTGTTTGTACACGCAAACGGACTAATTGATGAAATCAATGAAGGAGATAAAGTAAGCTTCGACATTGAAGAAAGCCCGAAAGGACTAAATGCATTGAATGTTAAAGTAGTATAAGCACTACTTCACATATATGTTCTTAAAAGCCTGTCATTAATGACAGGCTTTTTTTATTACCTTACTTTAAAATTGTCCTCATGTGGCTAAAAATAATTGGTTTTCTATTATTAAATTTCGGTGCTTTAGCCTTAGGCGGAATCTTTGCAGGATCTGGTGCAGGATCTGAATGGTACGCCGAATTAAATAAGGCCCCATGGACGCCACCTGGATGGGTTTTTGGATTCGCTTGGACAACAATTATGCTTTGCTTTTCCGTATACATGGCAATTCTTTACAATAGAAAAACTGTAAAAAGAAACATACTAGCATTGTATTTTATTCAGTGGATCTTAAACGTGGCATGGAATCCGGCTTTTTTCCACTTCCATAAGGCAAATGCAGGCCTAGTCGTAATCGTGTGCTTAACTATACTCGTCACCTATTTTCTTGTCAATTTTCGGCGCGATTTAAAGGGATATTCTTTGCTCATTGTGCCCTATTTCATTTGGCTATGTATTGCGACATCACTGAATGCCTACATATCACTAATGAATTAAAAAGTTATATTTAAAGTCTTATTTCATTTATTTGACTTTTACTTCATTCAGCACACCAATACCTTAATTATGAGAAACATAACATCATTACTACTCTTACTAATGTGCAGCTCTTTTTGCGCAACAAGCCAAAATACAGTTTGCTTTGAATTCAGCACACCGCCTTCCGGTCCTGGGCTAAATGTATTCACAAAATATATCGAAGTATTTGGATGTGGCATATACGCAGAGGCAAGCGTTCCTGATGAAAAAGTACTTCATGCTGCGGCTATTTTTGCTGAGCTATTGGACAATGATGAGGATGGCGTGGTTGATGACCCTGCTTTGCTCGCTGAGCTCCAAAATAAGCAGGCACTCATGCCAATATTTGCCTCAGATGGTAGTCCAGCAATGAATACGTTTTTCAATAATTACGACGGAGAAGGTGCTGGCGCCGTTTTATGGCAACAAGAAATAGACCCCTCACAACCCGGATATTGGGGAGCTGATGCCAGCGTTGAAGAAATAATGCATACGATTAATTCAGTGGGACATGTCAACATATATCCTGAAGCATTTTCACTAGAACCAAACTCATCCTTGTTATCATCTGCAATGGATGTTGCACGAGGAGGTCAATTTATGAGTGTACCAAATAACTATCCAGCGGAAGCCTGGTATCATTATGATGACTTTACTTGCGACTATGAATGCATGGCTATAGAATACCTGTATTGGATGCAGGTCTCAAATATGGAAATACTCAACGACCCTCAAACGTGCAATGGCATTGCCAATGAATGGGAACCTTGCTCGCAAGCCTTACTTCAATCAATGGATATTTTGGGTTATGCGCTTATCACCGACCCTCAATATAAGCTTCCTCAAAACGCTCCAGATGGAAACTATTGCCCAAATGGTTCGGCCATAGATGATTTAGATAAAGGAGCCATCGACCTTAAACTCGTGCCTAACCCATCCCTTGAAAAAAGCGTTCAATTATTTGGAGCAGGGCACGAAATCCTGACGGTTGAGCTCTTTTCGGTAGAAGGAAGAAGAAGCTATAATGGTATGCACTCTGGAGAGGAAGAAATCGATCTCTCAGCACTAAATTCAGGAACCTATACTTATGTCATCAAATATCAAGAACAGCTGGGTATGGGAAAGCTTATTTTACCTTAATTTGGGTTTAGTTGAGACAAGTATTGGATAGTCCATAGACGTTATGTCTAATGTTAACAAATTATTAATATTCCCTGAAATATGATGTTCTCGCAACCTAATTACGTATACTTACGTCTCAATTGAAGTGAGGAAACGATAGCTTCAATCGCCTTACAAATTATCACATGCAAGTGAATAATTCCATGGTATGAGCATTACAACAACACTATGGACTAAATGAAGAAACAAACACTAAGCGATCTAGAGGAATACTCAACCTATCTCGATCTGTTTTCAAACCTATCCTTACTAAACAGGGATAGTAACAATGCGCTGAACGCATCGAATAAAACGAAATACCAAGTTGAAAATCTAAAACATCTTCTCGAGGTACTCAAAAGCAATGAAATTGAAATAGAAAATGAAATTCTAGAAAATCAAAGCAAAAGATATTCATTTGTTTTTGACAAGGAAGGAAATAAAATAGAGCTTTGGGAACCAGTTGAAATGAGCTAGCTAGAATTAGGTAATATCATGATGTTATCGATGGGGTCGTCAATAAGGCGAAGCTACCCTAGAGATACATCCAAAATCATCATTACCAAAAAACCGCCAATAAAGCCAAGCACGGCGACATCAGTATATTTATCCCGTTGGGTTTCTGGAATCACCTCCTCAACCACTACAAAAATCATGGCACCTGCAGCAAAAGCCAAAGCAAATGGAAGAATGGGTTCCATATAAATGACCGCTAAGGCGCCAAAAACTCCGGCTATGGGCTCGACAATCGCAGAGAGCTGACCATACCAAAAGCTTTTAAACCTGCTTGCTCCTGCCCTGCGCAATGGCATCGCAACAGCAAAACCTTCTGGGAAATTTTGGATCCCGATACCTATGGCCAAGGTAACAGCCCCAGCAATTGAAGCACCTTCAATACCATGAGCGCATGCACCGAACAAAACGCCAACAGCTAGACCTTCAGGTATATTATGCAGGGTAATGGCCAATACAAGAAGCGTAGTTTTGTGAAATTGAGTTTTTACTCCTTCCTTTTCGGATTCTTTAAAGTTGATATGAAGATGTGGTAAGCTCTTGTCTAAGAAGAAAAGAAATAACGCCCCGCTCAAAAAACCAACAGCCGCAGGCATCCATATCATATTGGGATACATTCGCTCAGAAAGCTCTATTGAAGGATTCAGAAGTGACCAAAAACTGGCAGCCACCATTACACCTCCTGTAAACCCAAGCATACCATCCAAAACCCCTCTGTGCATTGATTTAAAAAAGAAAACCAAGGAGGCACCAAGTGCGGTCACAAGCCATGTAAATGTAGTGGCAAGTAAAGCTGCATAGACCGGGTCAATACTTTTAAAATACAGAATGACATCTTCCATACTGCGAAAGTAACACAAATACCATTAACTCTTATTCAGGCTTATCGAATCCTAGACTAATCGCCTTATTTAAAATACTATTGTTAATTGCTGTGCCCAAATCATCATCCTCATCAGAATTCATTTCGTGCTTCTTTTTTTGAATAAATGCCTCTCTTTTTAGCGTTAATTCAGCAATTTCATTTTGAATATCTTTTCTTTCCTTAAGCTTTAGTTTTACATAAAGGTGTATCTCTTTATCGGACTTTTCTTTGAGTACTTCAGGTAAATATTTATGGTCTATCTCATTTATAATTGTTGAGTCTGCAAGATAAGCATCGATGAGATCCCATTGGCTATTGTTATAGTTCATAGATATTTTTGCTTTGGCTCTCTTCGCAGCAACAGAAGAATTTAAACGCTCAGCATTGACATCTTGACTTTCCTGTAATTGCATTCTACCCATTCCCATGCTGTTATATTGAACATAAGTGTGATTTATTTTCATACTGAAATCATTAATTTTGTCGTCGTAGGGTGTAGGTATAAATACAACATCTTTATTGGCGTCTATATTGAAATAATCTCCTTGGGCACAGCTTGCTCCATCCTTCCAAAGCTCCCTGATCCCCTGCAAATGATTACCACAATAAATTGTATTGACGAGCACGTCTTTTTTCTTAGCGATTGCACAAACTTCTTTGTAATTCACTGGACCTTGATTGAAAGGTTCATTACCTGCAATGTAAATCATCTTAAGATCTCTTGAGTCCGCAGACCATTCTAGTTTATTCAATGCATCACTGATTACCGCTCCACAATATTCACTTCCTCCATTTGTCTTTAGGGCAAAAAGTTTTTGAGAGACCACATCTAAATCAGATGTAAAGTCTAGATGCTTACGCACAAACAAACCATTTTGAATACGAGAATTACCGTAGTCGTACATGGCTATTTCTAATGACGGAATTTCACCATGATAACGAAGTGCTCCTGATTCATTTACAATTTCCCATAATCTTGACTTTGCCTGATTGAGAAGACCATCCATACTACTCGAGGTGTCAAATAAAATCACCAGCTGAATTTTGCGTTTAGATTTTACCTCAATGGAAGAAGTTTTGTTTTGATGAACAGGCGTGTTTTGATCAATAATCGGGGTGCACAAAGCCGAACCAAGTAAGGTGCAAAGAAGAAAGCTTTTCATGTTGTTTTTTCTTCCTGTACATCTATTATTTTAAAAGGTTCATTTATTCAAAAAGAAACGCACTGCGAGGGCGTAACCATCAATACCTAAACCAATTATACTCCCCACACAAACAGGCGCTAATAATGATTCATGCCGAAAGGTTTCTCTGGCATGAATATTTGAAATATGAACTTCCACAACAGGAACTGAGATTGCAGCAATACAATCCCGCAAAGCAACGCTTGTATGGGTATATCCTCCGGCATTCAGAATGAATCCATCATAACCTGATCGTTGTAATTCGTTTATGAGTTCACCTTCGACATTGGATTGAAAATAAGTCAATTCTGCCTCGAATTGGGTAGAAAGACGATTAAAAAAATCATCAAAACTTTCTGCTCCGTAAATAGAAGGTTCACGAGAACCCAACAGATTTAAATTGGGACCATTAATTATTGCTAATTTCATCACGTGTCTAATTGGAGTCGCTATATTACAGAATTTGTTTCATTCCTTAAAATTGAAAAGGGACTATCTTCCAATTCAATTATTGCCTATCAAAATGATGTCGAAAAGCTTGCAAGCTATTGTCAGGAGCAGAAAATTAATATAAAAGAGGTTGAATATACGCACCTAAAATCCTTTGTGACCGAGCTTTATGACTTAGGCCTAAGTGCCCGCAGCCAAGCAAGAATTATTTCTGGAATAAAACAATTTTTTAGCTATTTGCTCCTTGAAAACCTGATTACTCAGGACCCAAGCTCATTACTAGAACAACCTAAGCTAGGTCGTAAGCTCCCTGAAGTGCTGTCAATTGAAGAAGTAGATTTACTCATCGGAGCGGTTAATTTGAATTCACATGAAGGGTCAAGAAACAGAGCAATGCTCGAAGTATTATATAGCTGTGGCTTACGTGTAAGTGAATTAGTCAATTTAAAATTTACAGACCTATTTTACGATGAAGGCTTTGTTCGGGTTATTGGAAAAGGAAATAAAGAAAGGCTCGTACCATTAAGTGAAAGTGTAGGAGTAGAAATTTCGACCTATCAGGAAAAAATGCGATCAAAGCTTGATGTTAAAGATGGACATGAAAACTTTATCTTTTTAAACCGAAGAGGAAGGCAGCTTACGCGCGTAATGGTATTTATCATCATTAAAGATTTGGCTGCAAAAATAAACCTTACTAAATCTATCTCTCCGCATACCTTTAGACACAGTTTCGCTACCCACTTAATTGAAGGCGGTGCAAACTTAAGGGCAATTCAAGAAATGCTTGGACATGAATCAATTATAACAACTGAAATATATACGCACCTAGATCAAAGTTTTTTAAAAGAGGCAATATTGAGCTATCACCCAAGAAATTCAACAGAATAAAGACGTAAAAAAGTTTAAAAAAAACTATTATAATTTCTTTTATAAATTTGCTTTATTACCAAATAAAGTGTTTCTTTGCACCCGCTTTTTACATTAATAACGTCTTTAAACGTCAAGCATATGTCAAGGATTTGTCAACTTACAGGAAAATCAGTAATGGTTGGGAACAACGTTTCTCACTCGAAGAGAAGAACAAAACGTCGTTTTTATCCAAACCTGGTAACTAAGAAATTTTATCTTCCAGAAGAGGATGCTTTTATCACGTTGAAAGTTGCGACATCTGCTTTGAGAACAATCAATAAGAAAGGTATTTCAGCTTGTGTCAAAGAAGCACGTTTGAAGGGATATTTAAAATAAGCGTTAAAAGTCAAAATAAACAGAAATGGCAAAGAGCAAAGGAAATAGAGTTCAAGTAATTTTAGAGTGTACTGAGCACAAAAACTCAGGTTTAGCAGGTACTTCT
Source organism: uncultured Cryomorphaceae bacterium (assembly GCA_913052055.1). Classification (GTDB taxonomy): domain Bacteria; phylum Bacteroidota; class Bacteroidia; order Flavobacteriales_D; family Crocinitomicaceae; genus UBA952. The sequence continues at coordinate 63,198 of CAJXDT010000005.1, read as the reverse complement.
AGATACATTACTACGAAAAATAGAAAAAATACTCCTGATCGAATGGAAATTAAAAAGTTCAACCCGATCATGAAGAAATATACAATTCATAAAGAAATTAAATAATTTGTCATGGCAAAGAAAGTAGTTGCAAGTTTACAGAAAGGTGGAGGTAAGGCCCACACCAAAGTAATTAAAATGGTCAAGTCAGATAAATCTGGCGCTTATTCCTTCAAAGAAGGAATCGTGCACAACGACAAAGTAAAAGAGTGGTTTAGCAAAAGCTAAAACACAAACAAAAATATTTATAAAGCTTCCAATGGGAGCTTTTTTTTTACAACCATATGGGACTTTTTGATTTTTTCTCGAAACCAAAGAAAGAGACGCTTGATAAAGGACTGGAGAAAACAAAAACCTCTTTCCTTTCCAAAGTGGCGAGAACCATTGTCGGAAAATCGAAAGTTGATGAGGAGGTTCTTGACGAACTCGAGGAAGTACTCATTTCCTCGGATGTGGGTGTTGAAACAACACTAAAAATCATCGATAAAATTGAAAGCCGAGTAAAAAAAGATAAAGTCCTTGGAACAGACGAGCTTCAAAATATTTTAAAAGAAGAAATTGCCAAGCTCCTTGAAGAAAAGGATGCTAGCTATAATTCCACATCACATTTTGATGAAAACAATGAACCATATGTCATTATGGTAGTGGGTGTGAATGGCGTTGGAAAAACAACAACAATCGGAAAGCTCGCCCATCAATTTAAAGCAGCAGGAAAAAAAGTTGTTTTAGGCGCTTCAGATACCTTTAGAGCCGCTGCAGTAGACCAGCTTGTTATATGGTCTGAGCGTGTCGGCGTGCCAATCATTCAACAAGGAATGGGTGCAGATCCTGCAAGTGTGGCTTTTGACACACTCCAATCTGCAAAGGCTCAAAATGCAGATGTTGTCATTATTGATACCGCAGGAAGACTACACAACAAAGTAAATCTTATGAATGAACTTTCTAAGATTAAAAATGTGATGCAAAAAGTAATTCCAAATGCTCCTCATGAAATTCTTTTAGTCATTGACGGATCTACAGGACAAAATGCATTTGAGCAAGCAAAACAATTTTCCCAAGCCACTGATATAAATGCTCTTGCGGTAACTAAACTGGATGGAACAGCTAAAGGCGGTGTCATTATTGGCATCTCTGATCAGATGCAAATACCTGTCAAATATATTGGTGTTGGAGAGCAGATGGAGGACCTACAACTTTTTGACAAAAAATCATTTGTAGATTCTTTGTTCTCTTAGACACCATGTATCTCGTAGCTGACATTAATGTCAGGATGAAGACTGGCGCGCACTGAACAATACTTATTCAGCGAAAGGTCTAGTGCTCTATCTACACGCTTAAAATCAATTTCTTTGTCTATGAATACATTAAAATGAATTTGCTCATAGGGCGTAGGAACACCTTCCTTCTTTTTTGCTTGCGCCTCTACCCGATACACCTTTGGTGATATTTTTTGTTTTTTAAGGACAAGTATTACATCAATGGACATACAGCCCATTAAACCTCCAAGAAGTAGCTGCATAGGCGTCATACCTTTATTCTTCCCTTCCAAATCAGCCGAAGAATCTATCACCAAAGACAAATCATTTTTAGCGTTTAATTCAAATACGTAGGGTGCTTCAATTCTATTCAATTCCATATCCATAATAACCTATTTTAAGAGTAAAGTGCTTGTCAAAGTTAGTTATTTAGAAGACCACTCAAAATTGCAAACAATTCATTAAATTTGCACCCTACATCACTATACTATGAAAAACTTTCTTCTTTGCATTTCAATTTTACTTTTGTCCACCCAAGTTTTGGGCCAAATCAAAACAGTCAGAGGTTTTGTCTATGACCAATCAAATGGAGAACCCTTGGCATATGAAAAAGTGAAATTACTGAGGGAAGACAGTTCAACCGTAGCAGGTGCCGTAACAGATCTGAATGGTTTCTTTCAAATCCCAAAATTAAAAAGCGATCGATACCTCATTAAGGTTGATAATTTCAAATATGCAGATGAAATTCAAAACGTTGATCTTACCACTAAAAGAAGTATTGTTGATGTGAAATTTGAGCTAAAAATGCTTGAATCAGTTCAAGAATTCAATGAGGTTAAAGTTTCGGCAGAAAGTAAAACAAAAAGAACTAAAATTGAGATATCTAAATTAAAAATAAGCAAAGAGGGGCTAGAGAGAATACCAAGCTACGGTGCTGAAAATGATATCGTGGGAGCCTTTTCTGTTACACCAGGAGTGATTACAACAGGTGATCAAGGCGGACAGTTGTACGTGCGAGGGGGAACTCCAATTCAAAATAAAATACTTTTGGATGGAATGACGATTTACAATCCCTTCCACTCCATTGGCTTCTTCTCAATATTCGAGACTGAATTGATTAAAAATGTAGACATCTACACAGGTGGATTTGAATCAAAATATGGTGGTAGAATTTCCTCAATAATGGACATTACGTATAGAGATGGAAATAGAAAGAAATTTTCAGGGAAAGCCTCTGCATCACCATTCTTGGGAAAGCTAGTGCTAGAAGGACCCTTAGGTAAGAAAAGAGGAGATTCACCCCGGGCAGGCTCCTATATTTTTTCAGCCAAAAAAAGTCTCTTAGACATAACATCTGAAGCACTATACCCAAATATAAATGAAGGAAACGGTTTGCCTTTTAACTTCACTGATTTGTACGGAAAAGTAACGTTTACAGGTGATGGAGGAAGCAAGTTCAGTGCTTTTGGTTTTAGCAATCAGGACAGTGTTAATTATGATATCGCAGATTTAAATTGGAATGCTGCAGGTGGTGGAATTAATTTTCTACTTGTTCCGAGTGGTTCACCAATTTTCATTAGAGGGCACGTAAACGGTAGTAACTTTACCACAACTTTCACCGAGTCAGAATTAGAACCGCGTACCTCTAGTATCGGAGGCTTTGATCTAGGTTTTGATTTCAGCCTTTTCCTGAAAAATGAAAGTGAAATCAATTACGGTTTTAATTTAAATGGATTCAACACGCGTTACACTACCTTCAATGAGGTTGGAAGAAAAATTGAAGACGAAAACTTTACGACAGAAATTGGCAGCTACTTTAACTACAGAGGGGTATTTAAAAGGTGGGTTGTACAAACAGGAATGCGCGCTCAGGTTTATGCTTCACTAAATACAATATCACTTGAACCTAGAGTTGGTGCAAAATATAATGCCACTGAAAACATTAGATTCAAATTTTCAGGAGGTCGTTTTTCGCAAAATTTCACCTCTGCATCTTCGGATAAAGACATCATCAACCTCTTCAACGGTTTGTTGAGCGCACCAACAAATGTTCAAGATCAATTCGTTAATGAATTTGGCAATACGAGACAGGTTAACAACGGGCTACAATATGCTTGGCATGCAATTGCTGGTGTTGAAGTTGATTTAGGAAAAAACGTAACTGTGAATCTTGAAGGATACTATAAATACTTCTCTCAGCTAAGCAACATCAATCAAAACAAGCTATATGACGATGTCGCCGCTTTTGAGCTCATTGACGATGTATTCAAGAAAGATTTCATTATTGAATCTGGCCAATCGTTGGGAGCAGACTTCCTGATTAAATATAGCAAAGACCGCCTATTTTTATGGGGGGTATATTCTTATGGGCACAACGTGCGTTGGGATGGATTTAATGAATATTTCCCGGTATTTGATAGAAGACATAACATCAACATTGTCGGTTCTTATATTTTCGGTAAGAAAAAAGATATTGACTTCAACATAAGATGGAATCTTGGTTCAGGTTTACCATTTACACCAACGGCGGGTTATTACCAACCGGAAGACTTCTCTGGTGGAGTAACCTCAGATCCTATAACCAATAACAGCGATAACATTTCAACATTATTGGGAGAATTTAATAGCCAAAGATTGCCTTACTACCACAGATTTGATGTTACGATTAAAAAGAAATTTAAATTCAAAAACAAAACCGTTTTAGAGGTTGTTGGTAGTGTTACAAACGCTTACAATAGAAATAATATATTCTACGTCAATAGAGTTACAAGTGAAGAAATCTATCAATTTCCTCTTCTACCAAGTTTTGGGATGAGTTACAAATTCTAACTATGGCCGTAATAGCTAAATTTAAAGCGCTTCGCCCAGTCCGAGATAAGGTACATCTAGTCGCGACGAGACCCTATTACTCTTACAAAAAAAATGTTTTGAAGGCGAAAATGGAGACGAACCCATGGACCTTATTGAACATTATAAATCCTGAATTTGATCATTCTAAAAAAACAAAAGCCAATTCAACAGAAAGATTTGAGCTTGTAAAAAAAGGATATGATCAATTTGTTCAGGACGGCATACTTATACAAGATGCTGAACCAAAACTATATTTGTACAAACAAACATCGGAAAAGCATTCATGTATTGGGGTTATTGCAGGTGCAAGCGTTGAGGAATACTTGGCAAAAAAAATAAAAATTCATGAAGCGACACTTACGACTAGAGAAGCTATATTTGAACACTACCTTGATGTCGTCGGTTACAATGCAGAACCTGTTCTTTTGTCTTATTCGGGAAATAAAAATATTCAAAATTTAATTCAGGAAATTGCATTGAGTCGACCTGAATATGAATTCACTACAACTGACAAAATCAAACATGAACTTTGGATTGTTCAGAGTGATGATGCAGATAAAATTCAAGCATATTTTGAACCCATAAAAGAAGTTTATATCGCAGATGGACACCATAGATCTGCTTCATCTGCAGGTTTGTATAAATCAAAAAAAAATCAGTACGAACATTCTAAAAATTTCCTTGCATACTTCGTTGATGAACAGCAACTTAACATAATCTCATTCAATCGAATTATAAGGTCTCTAAATAACCTAAACCCGGAAACTTTTTTAGCAGAAATAAGCAAATTAGGGACCATTGAAAAGCTAGATCAGGGGCTACCTCCTGCATTTAACCATACCCTACATTTTCTAATCAGTGACACCTGGTACGCCCTGACTATTGACGAGAATTTTATCGATGAAAATCATCCCGTGAAATGTTTAGATTCTAGCTTATTAACGGAGCTCATCTTAAAACCTATTTTAGGAATTGAAGACCTTAAAACAAGTAAAGAGGTAGATTTTTTACCGGGAACTTTCGATGCCGAAGCATTTGCTCAAGAATTGAAAAATAAAAAGTTTGTATTGGGAATTATGCTTTTTCCTGTTTCTATCTCACAGATTAAAGCTGTGGCTGACGCAGGATTATATATGCCCCCAAAATCAACTTGGGTGGAACCGAAACTTCGCAGTGGTCTAACCATCTATAACCTAAAAGAATGATCGGTACAAACCTAGATAACATAAGAAAAGAGCTACCTAAGCATGTTGAACTAGTCGCTGTTTCTAAGACCAAACCCATCGAGGACCTTCAAGAAGCCTTCGATGCAGGCCAAAGAATATTTGGTGAAAACAAGGTGCAAGAAATGGCGAGCAAATACGAAGTGCTTCCAAAAGAGATTCAATGGCATTTCATTGGGCATCTTCAACGAAATAAAGTAAAACACCTTGCACCTTTTGTGTCTTTGATTCACGGTGTAGAGAGCTTAAGACTGCTAAAAGAGATCAACAAACAAGCCTTAAAGTCAAATAGAATTATTGATGTCCTACTTCAATTCTATATTGCAGATGAAGAGACAAAGTTTGGCCTTTCTGAGGAGGAAGCTAATGATTTATTGAATTCAGAAGAATTTAAGCTGCTACACAATATTCAGATTCGGGGGGTAATGGGTATGGCAACCTTTACAAAAGACCAAGAAAAAATAAGAGGTGAATTCCAAAAGCTCAAAAACATTCAAAACTCCTTAAAAGCAAAGCACTTCAGTGACAACGATCTTTTTGATGTTGTATCCATGGGAATGAGTGGAGACTATACAACAGCAATAGATGAGGGAAGTACGATGATCCGTATTGGAAGCTCAATATTCGGTGCTAGAAATTAGTCCTTGAGGTCAAAAACTAAAGAGGAAACTTCGGACTTCCTCATGTATGTCTGGGCTAGCTTCTGAAGCTCATCAGCGGAAATATTGTCAATACTTTTATGAATCTCCTCAATTGTATCAATCTGCCCAAAAGCCAATAAACTTTTACCTAGACTGTGCATCAGGCCCGAATTCACATCCATACTCAAGGCCAGCTGACCTTTAAATTGTTGCTTTACCTTTGTCAACTTTGCTGCACTAATCGGTTTATTTTGTAGACGCTCCAATTCCTTTTCAATAAGCTTGATTGATTTTTTGATGTTCCGAGACTCACATCCCACATAAACCTGCCAAAATCCAACATCAGCATAAGGCACGTAGTTTGCTTCCACGCTATAAGCCAAAACATGTCTTTCTCTCAGAGAAATATTTAGTGTTGCATTCATTGCTGGTCCACCAATCATATTCATGAGCATAGCCATGGCGGTTCTACTTTCATTAAAATAGCTCGGTGCCATACCGCCCATCACGAGGTGGGCCTGATAATTGGCCTCCTTACGAATCATTCGAAATGGTTTATACCCGGAAAACGGATTTATGTCAATCTGTGAACCACTTTCAGGCATAGCATGAAGATATTTTTCAAGCATGCGTTCGATTGTCTTGAGTGAAACGTCTCCCACAAAAGAAACTACTAAGTTACCTTTGAAAAAATAATCTCGTACAAATCCTTCAAGGTCTTTTTTATTCAAATTCGCCAGACCCTCTTTAACACCTAAAATATTATTCCCCAATACATGACCTTTGAAAAGCTCTTCCTCAAAATCGTCGAAAATTTTATCATACGGGCTATCTAAATAAGAATTGATCTCATCAAAAATAATCTCCTTCTCTTTTTCAACCTCTTTTTTGGTGAAGACTGGATTAATCGAGATATCAGATAAAAGCTCGAGCGCTCGGGCGGTATGAGATTTAGGAAATGATGCATGCAAACATAACTCCTCCTTCGCTGTGTAAGCATTTAGCTCTCCCCCAACCTCATCGATACGAGAAATCGTTTGAATCCCATTCCTTTTTTTTGTGCCTTTGAAAACGCAATGCTCTAAAAAATGGGCCAAACCCGTTTGATTTTCCTTTTCAAAACGACTACCAGCTCTAAAGAAAAATCCAACATGGGCAACCTCACTAGGTTTATGGAGATAAACCAATCTCAATCCACTTTTGTACGTGATGCAAGTAGGTTCCAATTAATCAAGGATTAATGCGGTGCGAGATCCATAACTTTTCTTCTTTTTCAAACACAATTCTATCGTGTAATCGCGAAGGTCTTCCCTGCCAAAACTCAAATTTGAAAGGTGCCACACCATAGCCTCCCCAAAATTCTGGTCGATCAATATGTTCTGGAAATCTTTTTTCTAGGTCTTTAAGTTTCTGTTCTAAAGTTTCTCGAGACTTTAGCGGTCTTGACTGGTCTGAAGCCCATGCGCCCAATTGACTGGAACGAGGTCGAGAATTAAAATAACGGTCACTTTCCTCAGAAGATATTTTTGTTACAAATCCCTGAATGCGAATTTGGCGCTGTAATCCTGGCCAAAAAAACAACATGCTCACTCGTGGATTACCGTTAATGTCATCAGATTTCTCACTCTGATAATTGGTGTAAAACACAAATTCTTTGCTACGAAGCTCTTTTAAATAGACGATTCTACTGGATGGCTGGCTATTTTGAGAATTTACAGAACATAACGAAAATGCATTCGGTTCTGGTTCTTTGGAGCTACATGCTTCATCAAACCATTCTTGAAAGGCCTTGAATGGATCGTTTGCAAATGATTCATCCAGTGCATTCAAGTCAAAATCTTTATGTTCGTCCCGAAGGCGCTCTATGTGCTTACTCATTTGTATCTAATTCATCTACAACCTTGGATTCAACGTTTGGATTAAAATCGGTATTGGGTACCATTCCAGATCCTGATGAAACTTCCTTTGGCTCAATTCTCTTGGTACTTTCATTTGGATAGAAAACCTCAACTATTGGAGATTCAGCAACAGAAATAACTTTATAATCGACCATCAAATTTGACATATTATCCGCAAGGTTATCATATGCTTCCTTTACTGTGCTCGCTTCAACTAAAATAAACTGATTGATTTTTTTATTCTTTCCACCATCCGCATCTGCACTTTCGTAAGAGATTTTACACTTGTACCAGACATTACTGCCATCTAAAGGGAAAATTTCATGAATATCAGTGCGTGCAATGCCCGTCACTAAGAATTCTCCATTGATACTCGTGCCTAGCTCTTCATATATTCTTGCTTCGGCATCTGTGAAAGTCATTCCTGCCAATAAATAAGGCTCTGTGACTCTTTTAAGTGTCCCGTCTTCGAGCTGTTTTGTATATTTTAATTTAACGGTAAACCAATTGATCATAACTAAATTTTGAGTCAACAAAGATAGTTACGACAAGCTCCAAAACCTAATAGAAAATGATTTAATACCCTGCGCTAAATCCAAAGGGCAAAAGATCAATGACACTGTTGAGAATAAGCGCCCGATTATCCTGATTTACAATAATTACCCGGATCTTATTGTTTTGTCTGTTTTCAGTTTCAAGCATTACTTGTCGACAAGCTCCACAGGGAGAAAGCAACTTCTCCGAAGGAATTAAATCACCTTCTGCAACAATACAAAGTGTTTGAACCGCTTGTTTGGGATAATTTGCACCCACATGAAATAGCACCACACGTTCTGCGCAAAGTCCAGATGGGTAGGCAGAATTTTCTTGATTGCTTCCCGTCACAATTGCATCGTTATCCAAGCGAACTGAAGCACCCACCTTAAACTTACTGTAAGGAGCATAAGCGGCTTGCATCGCTTCAAAAGCGCGGTCTACCAAAATTTGGTCTTGAACCGGTAGGTCTTTCCAATTTTCATGAAGCTCATAAGAAAAAGAATGCTCTTGTTTCATAATCTAATTTACGGAATATATAAGTAAGGGTTACATTGTATTTTGTACCACAATTTGTATGGCAAAACTTCTAATTTTGTGTACCTTCGTGCCTCTTAAAACATAATAATGCAAGAATTAAAAGATAAAGTAAGTTACGCAGTAGGATTGAGTATTGCAGAAAGTTTAAAAAGCCAACAATTAGGTTCATTAGATTTGAATTTTTTAAAAGATGGAATTCAGGATGTCTTTGAACAAAAAGAGCTTAAAATAAACCCACAAGAGGCGAATGGACTCATCCAAGCATTTCTTGAAGAAGCAAATACGGCAGCTTTTGGTGAAAACAAAGAACAAGGAATTGCCTTCCTAGAGGAAAATAAAAAGAAAGAAGGTATTTTGTCTACTGATTCAGGACTTCAATATGAAATCATAGAGGAAGGTAAAGGCGAAAAGGCTGGAGCGACGGATACGGTTACAGTGCATTATCATGGTACACTCATCGATGGAACTGTTTTTGATAGCTCTACGGAGCGAGGAACACCTGCAAGCTTTGGTGTAAACCAAGTTATTCCAGGATGGACCGAAGCACTTCAATTGATGTCTATAGGTGCAAAATTCAGGTTATATATTCCTCAGGAGCTAGCATATGGAGCAAATCCTCATCCAGGTGGGCCAATTAAGCCATATAGTGCATTAATTTTTGACGTTGAACTGATAGAAATAAAATGAAAATAGCCCTTTCAATAGCCCTTGGACTTCTTTTAGTCTCATGTTCAGAGGATGCAACAGTATCTAGCAAGGAGGCTAGCCCTTCTAGCAAAGCTGAATCAATTTATTCCAGTAGCAATCTTAAGCTGACCTCGGAACGGGACAGTATATCTTACACACTTGGCTTCGAAATGTCAAAACCGTTCATTACGGATACTGTGTTTTCAAAATTGAACAAAACACTAATTACAAAAGGTTTTAATGAAGACGTTAAAAGCTATTCAGTTGATAGCTGCATGATGATCGTACAATCATACATGTCCTCTATTGAACTTAGACGAGACGAAAGCTTTGCAAATCAATGCGCCCAGAGCGTAGGTAGATTAAATAGAAGTGAGATTCAAAAAACTTTTACAGACCTCGAAGCGACAGAAATTATTGATATGAGCACAGTTCAATTAGGGTTTCAAGATGGGCTTTCACTTAAAAATGTATTTAAAAACGATACAAACAGTGTGAAAATATTGTTTGCTTCATTGAAAACAAAAATGGACGAAAAGTATAAAATTTCCATCCAAGAGTTTGAAAGAGAAGGAATTGAGTTTTTAAAGAAAAACAAGAATAAAAAAGGAGTAAAACAAACCTTCTCAGGACTTCAATATGAAGTTTTAAAAAAGGGGAAAGGGGAAAATCCTACCGCCTCATCAAGGGTGAAGGTTCATTACAAAGGAACCTTACTTTCGGGAGAAACTTTCGACAGCTCTTATGACCGTGGAACTCCCTCAGAATTTGGACTAAACCAGGTTATACCAGGCTGGACAGAAGGGATTCAACTTATGAAACCGGGAAGTAAATTTATCTTTTACATCCCTCATGAATTGGCATATGGTCCTAACCCCGATCCAAGGAGTGGGATAAAACCATATAGTCTTCTTATATTTGAGGTTGAACTTTTGGAAATTCTTAACCCATGATGAAACTCATTTTTGCACTTGCGACACTTACGCTTCTTTTCAGCTGTAGTGAAAAAATAGATCTTATTGGCGACTTCAAAGAAACGGCTGTAGTATACGGCCTATTGGACCATAGTGATTCTATGCATTATGTAAAAATAACGAGAGCATTTATTGGACCTGGAAATGCGCTTGAGCTTGCACAAATTGAAGATTCTAGTTATTTCGATGCCGTTGATGCGACCATTGAAGAAATTCAAGGAGGAAGTGTTCTAAGAACATGGACCTTAAAAGATACACTCATAGAAAATAAAGATACAAATGGTGTTTTTTATGCTCCCTTTCAGAAAGTATATTATTTCAAAACACTTCCTACTACGACGTCTAGCTCAGGAGCTTTCGGTACAGTTCAAACCTCTCCAAACGAAATGATGAGCTCGTTAAATCCTGACCATCAATACCGATTGAAAGCGGTCATCAATTCAGGGGAATTTGAAGTAAGCGGGACAACTAACCTCATCAATGGAATGACGACGACGGCAAGCTCTCAAAACTTCACTTTTAAATTCGCAAGTAATCCAGGAGAATATAAGGCGACGAGTGTGACCATTTCAAATTCAGGAAATGCCTATGTTGTGAATGCCCAATTGGGGATTAGAATAGCGGAATATATAGCCGGCGAATCAAGTTTAAAAACGATTAATTGGCAAGTTGGAGAATCAGATGTTTCGCCAAATTCACCAAAAACATTTTCTGCAAATGGTGTTACTTTTTATAATCTTGTGAACAGTAATATAACCGACGATGCGCTTATAGACGAAAGAAACTTTTTAGGGTTTGAAGTAACAATAACTGGCGGATCTGAGGATTTAAACAACTACATTACTGTCAATCAGCCCTCTAGTTCTTTAGCCCAGAATAAACCAACCTACACGAATCTCGAGGTAACAAATGACTACCGAGTGATTGGTATATTCTCTTCGATTCAAACAATAAAAACCTACAGACCTTTTTATATCTCTCCTCAGCAAGCTTTCATCCGAGCGATTGATAAAAAAAGCACGCAAGAACTTTGCGAAGGACCCATCACTGGACTCCTACAATTCTGCTCCAAGCACCCCGCGGATAACGTTTTAGGGAATGAGGAGAGCTTTGCATGTAATTAATATACAAAACCCATAATGTCAAATCGGCGCACCTTATTTGCTGATGTGATTTTGCCCGTACCAATTCATAGGGCGTTCACCTACAGGATTCCATTCGAAATGAATGATGCAGTAGGTATTGGCTTAAGGGTTATTGTTCCGTTTGGAAAAAATAAGCTTCACACTGCTATTGTCGTGAATATTCATGAAAATGTGCCAAATGACTACCAATCAAAGTACGTTGAGGCCGTATTAGATCATTCTCCAATTGTTACAAAGAAACAATTATCGTTTTGGAAATGGGTTTCACAATACTATATGGCGGCCATTGGAGATGTAATGAATGCAGCCCTACCCGCCAATTTCAAGCTAGGTAGTGAGACAAATATTATATTACATCCTGAATTTGAAGCAGGTATTGACGGCCTTGACGAAAGAAGCCAAGAGATCGTTGAATATCTTGAAGCTAAAGTTTCTTGTGACCTAAAAGAGCTTGCTGAGTTTCTAAACATAAAGACGGTTCAACCTATCGTAAAAACATTAATTGAAAAAAGAATTCTTATTTCAAAGGAGGAAATTAAGCAACGATATGCGGCAAAAACATCAATTTGTTATCAGCTTAAAGACCAATTTCAAAGTAAAAACAACCTCAATATCATTTTAGAGGAGTTGGAAAGTAACGCGCGACTGAGCAAACAATTCGATGCCTTGATGCATATTGTGAAAATTGCCGAAAAAGAAAATGGCTATTTTCCTGTTCAAAAAAAGACGCTACTTGAGGATGGAATTAGTGTATCAGCTTTGGCTACTTTGGAGAAAAAGGGTGTATTGAGTGTAGAACGCTTTCAAATTGATAGAATTCAGCTCAATAAAGGTAAAAATATTGCTTTCAAAAAGCTTACAGATGCACAGTCCAAAGCCCTAAAACAAATCGAGGGTGAAATGCTTGAACATAAGGTTACCCTCCTTCATGGTGTAACTGGATCTGGTAAAACAGAAGTATATGTTCAATTGATTCAGGATCAGCTTGACCAGGGTAAACAAGTTTTATTTTTACTGCCTGAAATCGCCTTAACGACACAATTGATTCAACGTTTATCGGCCTATTTTGGTGAGAAGATAGGTGTTTATCATTCAAAGTTCAATCAGAATGAACGGGTTGAGATTTGGAACAAAGTACTACAAGATGATCCACATGAGTTTAGAATTATACTTGGTGCAAGATCTTCAGTCTTTTTGCCTTTTCAAAATTTAGGTTTAATCATTGTTGATGAAGAACACGAAAGCTCATTCAAACAATACGATCCTTCACCGAGGTACAATGGCCGTGATGCTGCGATAGTTCTAGGACGCATGCATGAGGCTAAAGTAATACTTGGTACAGCAACTCCATCTCTGGAAACCTATACGAATGCAAAGCAGGGGAAGTACGGATTGGTATCACTAAAGGAAAGATACAAGGGACTGCGAATGCCTGAAGTGCTTTATGCAGATTTGAAAAGAGCACGAAAACTAAAAAACATGAATTCTCACTTCTCGAATTTTTTATTAGAAGAGATGGACCATGTTTTAAAAAAGGGAGAACAGGTTATTTTATTTCAAAATAGAAGAGGATATACACCATTATGGTCTTGTGAGGTATGTAATTGGACACCAAAATGTAGCCATTGTGATGTCTCACTCACCTATCACAAGTCTGCGAATCTACTCAAATGTCATTATTGCGGATATTCAACAAACCCCGTTGGATCATGTCCTTCATGCGGCAGTAATAGGTTAAATATGATTGGTTTTGGAACGGAAAAAATTGAAGATGAGCTCGGCCTAATATTTAAAGACCGAATCATTAAGCGTCTTGATTTAGATACAACTCGCTCAAAAAATGCCTATGAAAAAATCCTCAACGATTTCGATAAAGGCTTAATTGATGTGTTAATTGGAACGCAGATGGTGACAAAGGGACTTGACTTTGATAATGTTTATCTCGTTGGTATTCTAGATGCAGACATGCTCTTGAATAGACCTGACTTTAGAGCTTATGAACGTTCCTATCAGCTCATGTCTCAGGTAGCAGGACGAGCCGGAAGACAAGGCAAGCAGGGAAAAGTAATTGTTCAAACTGGTGACCCTGACCATTGGGTTCTTCAGCTAGTCGGACAACACGATTATGAGCAGTTTTATGAAAATGAAATCATTGAAAGAAAGAACTACCATTACCCACCTTACTATAAGCTCATTTCTTTTACCCTAAAGCATGAGAACATCAACACCTTGGATGCTTCATCTCAACACCTGGCTGAGCTTCTTAAAAATGTGTTTAAGGAAAGAATAATTGGACCTGAATACCCTCTTGTGCAAAAGATCAGAAATAAATTTTTGAAGACAATTAAGTTGAAAATTGAAAAAAATGCACCTGACTTAAAGGTCAAACAAAAGATAAAGGAAATTATTGACCATTTTTACACAGATGCGAGCCATAAAAAAGTCCGCGTAGTCATTGATGTAGACCCCTTGTAAATATTTATCCCAAATAAGACTTTAGAATAACATTTTTAGTAGTGTGCTTCAAACGACGAATTGCTTTTTCCTTAATTTGTCTCACACGTTCTCTAGTAAGATCAAAACGATCACCAATTTCTTCTAGAGATAGCGGCATTTTGCCTTCTAATCCATAAAACATACTGACAACTTGGCTTTCACGAGGCGTTAGCGTCTTTAAAGATTGTCTTATATCACTTCTGAGCGATTCAAGCACCAAATTAGACTCAGGACTAGGTAAAGAGTCTTTGCTGCCCATTACATCGTACATACTCGATGAAGAATCGTCACCTTCAACCAAAGGAGCATCCATGGATATATGTCTTCCATTCTGAGAAAGCGATTGTTTTACTTCCTGAGGTGTGCAATCCAAAATTTCTGCTAATTCATCAGCCGAGGGCGGCCTTTCGAGTTTTTGCTCGAGTTCTGAAAATGCTCTATTGATTTTGTTAATATTCCCGATTTTATTCAAAGGCAGCCGAACAATCCTGGCTTGTTCCGCCAAAGCTTGAAGAATAGATTGGCGAATCCACCAAACCGCATAAGAGATGAATTTAAATCCACGCGTCTCATCAAATCTTTCAGCAGCTTTAATCAAACCTAAATTTCCTTCGTTGATCAAGTCTGACAATGTCAAACCTTGATTTTGATATTGTTTAGAGACCGAAACTACAAAACGTAAATTGGCTTTGGTAAGCCGCTCAAGTGCTTGACGATCTCCCGTTTTGATTCTCTTCGCTAATTCCACCTCTTCATCCGCAGAAATCAAATCCACTCTTCCAATCTCCTGAAGATACTTATCTAAAGACGCCGTCTCACGATTGGTTACCTGTTTTGCAATTTTAAGTTGTCTCATAGTTTATCGCATTTATACCTAAGACGATGAAATTTCGCATAGGTTGGATGTTTTTACTACTTTTTTTAAAAAAGGTTCTAAAAAATTGAAAAAAAAGTGTTATGCGAATCGATTATGAATGTGCCAAAAGAGCTAAAACTTGCTTCTTGAAAGAATCTTTCAAACCATCAAAAGACAATGAATCCGTACCTTTTGAGTATCTGTAAGCATCTAAAACGGTAAACAAATGACGTATTTCTGCTATCTTTTCGGAACCAATATGATTGGACAACAAAACATAGATCTCATTTCTCGACAAGCGAATACTGTCTTGTGAAAGTACATAAGAACAATATGTAAATAAGCATTGCTCCATTAGCGAAACGGATTCAATTACAGAACTAGAGGGTGCAATGGCTGCTTCTAATGCGTCTTGCACGTTGTTCAACTTTGGCGCTTTAAAGGCTTGTTCTTGCATATGCTTATTACCGAACCATTTTTTTCGTTTCCGAAAAAGAAATAACAACACAAGAATTAAGAGGCTTAACGAGGAAAGCAAATAAGGGTTTTTCCAAAAGTCATCACCCGAAGGCTTCAAGACCTTTGAAACAGCTTTGGATTCCATTTGACCTACTTTCTGAAGTGCCTCACGATTTTGAGACGGCTTTGTATTTTGTCCAGAAGAATTAATTTCCAAGTTTTGCGAGGTCAATACCGTATAACGTTCATTCTTTGGGTTAAAAAAAGACAGCTCAACGGGCGAAATGCGGATGTATCCATTCTGTAATACCCGAATCGGATAAGTGTAAATAATATTCCCCTTAAAACCTGAATTCGTCAACCGATAAGCATCGGTCGTTATAGGGTCAGAATAAAGCTCTAGACCATTTGGAAGCGCTAATTCAGGCATTCTCATTTGATGTAAGTTCCCTACTCCATTAATTTCTATGGCTAATGAAACAATGTCATTTGCATTAGCGATAGAATCAGAAAGAGAGACTTTCAATTGGAAATCACCAACTAAACCTGAAAAATTAAGAGGTTGTTTCTCTAGAGGCAGATTAAGCACTTCTATTTTTTTAGTCTCAGAACGCACTGCATAGCTTCCATAACCGGCTAAAACCATTTCAAATGGTTGAATTATCGCCTCACCAGGTTCATTCAAAAAAATCACACTCTCTTCAAATTGCAATTTAAGATATTCTTGACCTTCTATTGCTACCCTTATCCAATCTAACTCTTTGGATGCATTCATTTTAAACTCGTCGTACTTGGCCTCAATTTTATATGGATTATAATTTCTAATACTCGAAAACTCTTTTTTAGAGAAAATACTTGAATGAAGATATACAGGTTCTCCACGATAAATTTTGAATTTTGAAGGCTTTGTTTCTGCAAAAATGGCAGGCCTTTTAGTTTTTGGAGCGATATTCTTTTTTTGCTTTTTTAGGGTTTGATCAGCTCCTTTTACGATTACGCGTAGTTTATTAGACTTATATGATTTTTTCTTAGCCTTTACCTTCACTGGGCCAAAAGTATAAGAACCCGTTTCCATAAAGAAACCCGTAAGAGTTTGATAGTAAATTGTACTACTCCTGCCATTGACAATGTTTTGTCGCATACCGCTCATAACATTCATGCCTGACTGAAATTCATCTGGAAAATTCAGCTCAAAATTACTCCCTACATTCGAAGACATCTGAACTGTAATATACTCTCCTACTTTGGGCTGAAGGTTTGAAACCTCGAGTAAAACAGAAGGACTTTGAGATAATGACCAAGAGATCCAAAAGAAAAAAGATATGTAAAGTAAAACTTTCATTACCAATCTTTACCATTAGTAGAAGGCGTACTTTGTTTCTTTTCAATTCTGCGCTTTGTTTCTGCCTCTTTTCTCAATAAATCATTTAATATTTTCCGCTTCTGCTCCTCCTCAAAAGAATAAGCTTTCTCTTGATTTTCAGACTTACTCTCTTCGTTTGGTTTGGATTGCGTTCGCTTATCCTCTCCCCCATTATCCTTTTGTTTCTTTTGACTTTTGGGATTATTGGATTGAGATTTCTCTCTCAAAGCCTGGGACAAATTATACTTTAGCTCTGCATCCTCTTGGTGAAGCTTAATCCCTTGCTTATAAAAATCAATCGCTTGATCTATATTTTTAAGCTGCATGGAGGTATTGCCTAAATTTCGAAGGAGCGCTGCACGTTTAATGTCATTCGATTCAGCTTTAGCTGCATTCTGAAAATGCGTCAATGCCTTTGTATAATCTTTAGACCGATAGGCTGTCTGGCCAAGTTCTATATCTAATTTGGCTCTTTCAGACGCTGTCATCTTTAGACCATTTTGTAATTTCTTGGCACGCTCATAGCTCATTAAAGCGTTATCATAATCCTTCGATTTATAGAGCTCTTGTGCATTGGAAGCAGAATCTGTATACGAATGAACTTGCTGTGACAATGAAGTTCCGAAGACAAGGTAGAAACCAAAAAATATAAAGTATTTCATCTATTTCTTTTTAATTCTAAATGGAATTAAGGTATATACAAAAAAGGTGAGCAAGGCCATAAACAAAGGAACATAAAAGACCCTTTGCTCAACTTTGAACTTCAAATCTCGTGAATATCCCTTTGAAGCAAGGTTAATTTCTGTTAATATTGGATCAGGGTTAGGGTACGTTTCGGTGATATGAAACCAAGGGCCATTTGTTTGTTCGGAGAGTCTTTGTACAAATGATAAATCCACTTTAGAAAGTATAATATTCCCTGCATTATCCAGGCGCATTGACTTTTTGTCTGAACGAAGAATAGGACCACCTGATTCAGTACCAACCGCGATAGACAAAAGCTTAATGTTCGATACGCTTAATGAATCAAGAATTGAATTGATTGATGCTTCATGGTCCTCGCCATCGGTAATTAAAAGTATGGAATGTGCAGCTTTCTTTTTTTCAAAAGAAAGCATAGCCTTCGTTAATGCACCACCAACATTTGTTCCTTGATTACTAAAATGACTCGTATTTGCATCAGAAACCATAAGTTTAAACTGCTCATAATCTCGTGTAAGAGGCAATTGAACGATCGCATTTTGAGCGAAAACACATAAGCCTATTCTTTGGCCGGATAACTTATTCACCAATGATTTAAGAAGGTTCTTTCCAGACGCTAATCGACTTGTATTTTCCACATCCTGAACATCCATAGAACTTGAAAGGTCTAGACACACCATAATATCCCCTGACTTCAATGGAACACTAGTTTCCTCCTCACCAAAAACAGGATCTGCAATGGCAAAAACGATACCCAAAAAACAAAACTTTAAAGCCAAAAACTTAATAATATGTCGTTGAGCATGACCCAAACTCCCATGAGTATAATGAAGATTAGAACGCGATAGGATTGATTGGTGCTCTTTGTGAAAATAGAAATAAGCAGGAACGAGAAGTACACATATATAAAATACGCCCATAAACTGGAAGTGAAGCCCTTTAGTCACGTATAACTGAAGTACCAAAATCAAAACAATTGACAACAAAACATCAATTAGAAGTCCTTTTCTTATATTCAAAACATATGTACTTGTGCGCTTACTCATGGCTCTTGAATAAATAAAAATCAACAAAAAGTAAAAGAGAACCCAATATCAGAATTGCAACTAAAAGATTATAAGGTAAGGGAATCCCCGCCTGAATATCAGGTCGATTCTTTATCCTTTTTTTCTCAATCTTATCAATTTCAAATAAGATTTTCTTTAAAGATTGAGAATCAGTAGCGCGAAAATATTTTCCGCCGGTAACCGCTGATATTTCTTTGAGGACCTCTTCATCAATTTCAACAGGAGCATTGAAATATCCTAGACCGAAAGGAGATGGATCGGGCATTGGAGCATAGCCATTGGTTCCTACCCCAATAGAATACACCCTAATGCTTTCACTTTTGGCCAATAAGGCTGCCTCCTCAGGATTTAATGTTCCTCGATTATTTGTTCCGTCGGTCAATAAAATGATTGCTTTTGACTCTGTTGTGTCTCCTTTTAATTGTGCAACAGCTGTGCCTAAACCAACTCCTATTGCTGTTCCGGGAAGCATATCTTGGCCATTCGCCCTCTTGAGCTGGGATAGAAGCAAGGAGTGGTCAATCGTCCTAGGGCAAAGGGAATAAGCTTCACCAGCATAACTTACCAAACCAATTCGGTCTCCCTTCCTTTTACTCACAAATTGTTCAATTACTTTTTTAGCTGAACTCAACCTATTTGGTTTTAAATCCATGGCCTGCATTGATTCAGAAACATCAAGAACAAAGAGCATATCTATACCAATACCATTTATATCGTCATTTTCCTTTTGTTTTTCCCATTTAAATGGATGAGCCAAGGCAATGACTATACAACCTACAAAGCATAGCTTGAGCAATAAAATGACCCGCCTTAGCCAATCTATGGTTGTGGAAGAAAGGGCATTCTGAATAGAGGAATTGTGCGTGAATGTAACACCAAATTTTTTAGACCTTTCTTTGCGCAGAAGAAGTATCAAAAAAGGAGGCAAAAGCAAGAACAAATAAAGCCAATTCGGCACTAAAAAATCATATCCCGTATAGCGCACAAATTCAATCATACTGAATGGTCTATATTGGGTGACGTGTCCTCCAAGACATTTTCGATGGCAATTTTTAAAGATGCGATACTTTGGTTTGAAACACTTGAATCAGCAAATTTCACGAAATCAGAAGCCGTGAGTAGCTCCCCTATTTTGGTTCGTGTGGATTCATTTACATCTATTTTTTTAAGTAAAATTTTAGACTGATAAGTAGTCTT
Source organism: uncultured Cryomorphaceae bacterium (assembly GCA_913052055.1). GTDB lineage: Bacteria > Bacteroidota > Bacteroidia > Flavobacteriales_D > Crocinitomicaceae > UBA952. The sequence goes on along the minus strand of CAJXDT010000005.1, from coordinate 43,271 downwards.
ATCCAAAAAAGAGACCTGAAAACGATCCGTTAAGTATTTTCTCAAAAGATATGAGAACCTTACAAAATGTTCTTGTAGCTTGTTATTAAGCCACAATTCTTCTGCATACAATTGATTGATTTCAGCTTTAATCTGTTCTTTTAATGGTAATACATTTTCTACCCTTTTTTTATCTTTTAAAAATCGTTTAGACCAAAAAACAATAGCAGTTGCAAATAAGGTACAGGCGACAATCAGTAATATCCAAAAAACAGAATCATAATCTTTGGCGCTAGCTTTCCAACTTGAGAAAGATTCCTTAATGTCATACATTTTTATACCCTCAACAGGTTCATAAAAAGAAACATTTAAATATACTTTTTGAGATTTTATGGTCTTGTTTTCCAAGCTGTATTCAAATCCATCTAAAGAAAGCTCACATGAATCCCATGCGACGACAGTATACGCTCTTTGACTTAAGATTTCATTGTTTTGTCTATAGCTACTGTCTTTTACACCCACTATTTCTATACCCTTGTATGCTTTTTGATGTATGGCTGAATCTGAGGATATATAACGAGCAGGGTAATAAACAGATGAATCTAGTGAACCTGGAAATACATTCTGATTTTTCAGGGTACAAGTAATTGAAAAATAATCTCCTACCCTGGGTGCTTTATCGGAAACAGCCACCTCCACATAATCCTGACAAAAGGATAAAAAAGATAGAACCATAAAAAGCATGCCTAGCGAAATTCTCATTACATTAATCCATTTAGCTTTTTAAATACATCTACCTCACCACTGAGCTCCATATAATGAATATTATTTTTACGACATTCATTTTTCCAATATTGACGAGCTTCATGCTCAAGCGTCTTTAGTGCATTTCTTTTCTTCCTAGAAAAACCATTGAACCAACTTCTCTCCCCTGTTTCGGCATGAACGATTTGGTAAAATCCTTTTAACGGAATATTCGACTCCATTTGATCTCGAACGTTTAAGGCATATACCCTATTCTTTCTCATTGTTCTTACCAATGCCTCCTTTTGTAGTTTGTTTCTTTCAAAATGAAAATCACTGATTAAAAAAAGTCGAAAACGCTTCAGTTTCAGTGCGCGTAGAAAGTGCAATGGCTCTAGTAGATCAGAATGAACCGATTCATTTTTCCATTCAATTAACTGCATCGCAATCATCCAAATATTCTTCATGCCCGACTTCGGCTCAAAATAACGCTCCACCTTATCTGAGAAAAAAAGCACTCCTACCTTATCTTTATTTAAAGCACATGAAAATGCAATTGTCGCATAAAGCTCAATCATTAATTCCTTTTTTGATCTTTCACTACTTCCGAAATCCATGGATTTTGAAACATCAATCATGAGTATATTAACTTGCTCTCTTTCCTCTTCAAAAACCTTAACATGAGGTCTATTATATCTTGCGGTCACATTCCAATCAATAAATCGGGTTTCGTCACCAAATTGATATTCACGCACCTCACTGAAGTTCATTCCAAAGCCTTTAAAAGAACTTGAAACCTCTCCCAACCTGTTCTGGTGAGTTAAGCTTTGCGTCTTGAATTGAATCCTACGCACTGAACGTATGAGCTCCTTTAGATTCAAGGGACTTCAACGTATTGAATAACTTTTTCTATGATATCTTGTGCTGAAACATGGTCCATCTCTGCCTCATAAGACAACCCAATCCTATGATTAAGTACAGGAACAGCCATCATTTTTACATCGTCAGGAATCACAAAAGATCTTCCCTCCATAAAAGCACGTGCTTTGGCTGCACGTGCCAAACCAATACTTCCTCTTGGAGAAGCACCGAATAACAAATAAGGTTTCAGTGGTTCAAGTGCTTTGATGTTTGGTTCACGAGTCTGATGAATGATATCAACAATATATTTTTCAACCTTTTCATCAAGATATACCTCTTTGACAAGCGATTTAAGGCGCAGCACATCTTTTTTGGATAATATTTTTTGAAGTTTGGTAGTCGGTTGAGGTTGTATCTGAGATTTTATAATTTCCTGTTCTTCCAGCGCGCTTGGGTAAGCTACCTTTACCTTGAGTAAAAACCGGTCCTTTTGGGCCTCAGGAAGTGTATATGTGCCCTCTTGCTCAATAGGATTCTGAGTTGCCATTACCAGAAAGGGCTCAGGAAGCTGAAAAGTCTCATCACCAATGGTCACCTGCCCCTCTTGCATTGCTTCAAGCAAGGCACTTTGCACCTTCGCTGGTGCTCTATTGATTTCATCAGCCAACAAAAAAGATGAAAAAATAGGCCCCTTTCGTACAGTAAAAGTATCTGACTTTTGTTGATAAATCATTGTGCCTGTTACATCTGCAGGCAATAAATCAGGGGTGAATTGGATTCTACCAAAATCTAAATTCATTGTCTGAGAAAGTGATCTGACCGCCATCGTCTTTGCCAATCCAGGCATCCCTTCAAGCAACACATGACCCTCTGTCAAAAGCGCAATGAGCAAAGCATCAATCATATCACTCTGGCCAATAACGGCCTTACCAACCTCAGTTCGGAGTTGATCTAAAAGCATCTTCTCCAAAGCGATATCAGTATTTAATTTCCTCAAATGTTCTGCTGGATTTGTTTGTTTAGACTCGTCCTTAGGTTTAGCGTCATTCATAGCCATGGATTAAATATTTGATGTTTATCTCTTTCAAACAAAAATCCGAAACCTTGAATTTTATGAATTGTATTTCATGTTAATTCTTGTTAATCTTGTATAGGTGAATAATCGAAGAGAAATAAATTGCCTGGAATGCCAGGAAAAATTAGTTGGTCGCAGAGACCAGAAATTCTGCTGTGACTATTGCAGAAATACTTTTAACAATCGACAAAATGAAGACGCCAATGCCGTTGTTCGAAAAATTAATAGCATTCTGAGAAAAAACCGACGAATATTATCCAAATTAAATCCGAACGGAAAAAAAACGGTCCATCTCATTCATCTCGCCGAGCTTGGATTCAATTTTCATTATTATACAAATAGCTACTCTACAAAAAATGGCCACCAATATTTCTTCTGTTATGATATGGGATATAGAGCCATTGAAAATCAAGAGTTTTTACTCGTGCATAAACAAGAATATGTTTCTTGATAAAGAAAAATGACAAGCATGAAGCTTAGTAACAACATTTATTTTGGTGCTGAGGGAAAAGAGAGTCTAATAGACCTCGAAATACCACAGGACTTCAATGGACACATCATTATTTTTATTCACGGCTTTATGGGCTTTAAAGACTGGGGAGCTTGGTATTTAGTTCAGAAATTTTTCACTGATAAGGGATATGGCTTTTGTAAATTCAATACCACGCACAATGGAGGTACAATTAAAGACGGTATTGACTTTCCCGATCCCACGTCCTTTAGCCGGAATACATATAGCAGAGAAATTGCAGATGTCAATGCTGTTGTGAAATGGATAGGTCAAAAGGTAGATATATGGAGCGGTCATTTTATCGGACATTCCAAAGGTGGTGCTGTTGCACTTATTTCAGGACAGCATATCCCAGTTATTCGTTCAATTTCTACATGGGCATCTATTGCGTCTATTGAAGAACGGTTCCCCATAGGCAGTGCACTTGAGGAATGGAAATCGAATGGGTTCAGAACAATTAAAAATGGAAGAACGCTTCAGGAATTGCCTCAAAACATCGAATTGTGGGAAGATTTTCAGGAAAATAAATCTATTTATGATTTGAAAAAAATCTGTGAACAATGTCAAAAACCTCTATTTATTGGGCACGGTAAAAATGATACCTCCGTCAGTTTAGATAATGGAGAAAGGCTTTCGGGATGGTCGAATACGAAGCTAAATATTATAGAGAATGCTGATCATGTCTTTAAGAGCAGGCACCCTTGGGTTGAAGAAACATTACCGAATGAACTTAAAGCGTTGTGTGAACGAACAGAAAAGTTTATTTCGAACACCACAACCTGATTTTCGAAAGCAGCATATTACCTTAAAAATGGTATTGTATTTCATGATATAACTATATTCTTTTGTCAAGAATTAAATGCTTTTTTAATTTTGCAATCTAAAGTAAAATATGGATGTAAAAATAGTTTATGGGTCGGATACAGGAAATACAGATTATGTTATTGAAACGTATCTTCTAAATGAACTAAGCGTTCATTTCGAAAGGGTATCCCAAGTAGATATTTATAATATTGATCCGAATGAATGGCGATCTAATGACCTTTTTGTTATTGGGATTCCAACTTGGTATGACGGTGAATTACAAAGTGATTGGGACGACTACTTCGAAGATTTTAAACAACTAGATTTTAAGGATAAAACGTTTGCCATTTTCGGTCTAGGAGACCAAATTGGATATGGTGAATATTTTGTTGACGGAATTGGCATATTGGCAGAAGTCATTTTAGCCAATGGAGGTCGTATCATAGGTCACTGGCCAACAGATGGATATACTTTTAGTGAATCAAAGGCACTCGCAGATAAAGATCATTTTTATGGATTGGCAATTGACGAAGACAATGAGGATGAGATGACCTTTGACCGCGTGCGACAATGGGTCGAACAGGTTAGCAGCGAAGTAAAAGAAGTCTTCTCGAAATATTAAAATACTTTATGGAAAGTAAAAAAGCCCGGTAAACCGGGCTTTTTCAGGGTGGAAGATGGGTCTCGAACCCACGACCCTCGGTACCACAAACCGATGCTCTAACCAACTGAGCTACAACCACCATTTAGTGGCGACAAATATAATAAATTCTTATCATAAAAATTAATCAAAATAAATGCCTGTGTAAATCGTTATGGTCTTAACTTTAGCATCTTGAAAATAACAAACAGTATTTTATTCGTTATGTTGGCCATGCAACTGTGCTGCCAAGTCAATAATATCAAAGGTTTCTGTATAGATAACAAAGGAAAACCTATAGAAAATGTATTTATAAAAGCCAATACAATTCCAATTCAAAATACCTACAGCGATGAAAATGGAATGTATATTTTTTCATTTAATACAGGAGACACCATAGAGTTGGTCTACCAGGCAAATGAAATCATCAAAAAAGAAAGTGTTTTTATAGAAAAAGAAATGAAACTATTTCCAGAGGTGAGCTTTTCTATTCAGCAACAGCAGGGTGTGGATGTCATAGAAGATCGAGAAACACCATTTGAATTAGAATCATTGCCTGTAATTGATGCCCAGCGGATTACGGGGAGTGTAGAAAAAGGGCTGGTATTGACAACCGCAGCTACCTCCAATAATGAATTGACGTCCAATTACAATGTTAGAGGAGGTAATTATGATGAAAACCTGGTATACGTCAATGGCTTTCTCGTCTATCGACCTTTTCTTACACGAAGTGGTCAGCAAGAGGGAATGAGCTTTATTCATTCTGCACTTGTTCAATCTGTCCGTTTTTCCGCAGGAGGTTTCGATGCCCAATATGGAGATAAGCTGAGCTCGGTACTCGATATATCCTACAAGGACCCAAAAGCCTTTAAATCGTCTCTCATGCTTTCTTTATTAGGAGTTGAGGCCCATGCAGAACAGAAAGTTAATGACCGATTTAGCTATATTGCTGGAGCACGATATAGATCTAATGGTTACTTTTTAAATTCTTTGCCTACTAAAGGAGCCTATAATCCAGTTTTCATAGATGGACAGATTGCGACAAAGACAAAACTTTCAAAAAACCTCAGCTTAAATACACTCCTTCATTATTCTTCGAATAATTACCGTTTTAGCCCCCAAACATCTGAAACAGATTTTGGAACAGCAAATGAGGCTTATTCTTTTCGAATTTATTTTGATGGACAAGAACAGACAAAATTCCAAACCATGATGGGTGGTGTTTCTCTAAATTGGCAACCAAGCGACAAAACAAAGCTTGACCTCTATGCAACGGCATTTCAAACAACAGAGCGAGAATACTTCGATATTCAAGGACAATATTACATCAATGAACTAGAAACAGACCCTTCTAAAGAGGAGTTTGGAGATTCTATTGCCGTACTGGGTATTGGAACATTTCTAAATCATGCAAGAAACCGACTAGACGCAACAATTATTAACCTCTATCATAATGGAGAGCAAGTCCTTTACAATGGTTTCATAGATCAAAAAAGAGAAAAATATAGGAATAGAACTTTAAAATGGGGCTTGTCATTTCAAGCTGACGAATTTCAAGACGTACTTAGCGAATGGAGAATGATTGATTCAGCAGGATATAGTGTGCCACAAAACAACCCGAATGAAATTGAACTTTTCGAAACTATAAAAGGTGACTTATCATTAAGTAACCAGCGTTATACGGGTTTTCTTCAGCTGAATTCTATTTGGTCCAAAACACGAAAAAATATATTTATCACTAGAGGCTATAAGGTTGGAGAACATGGTGAAAAACAAAAATTATTTTTGAGTGATACGGTAAATGAGGTTAGCTCAAAGCTTGCGCTTCGTATCGGAACGCGAGGAGGATATACGACCATCAATAATGAGCTATATCTCACACCGAGAGTTGCATTGGTTTATTACCCTAGTGCTTTCGTGGTTCAAAATGAAACATTAAAAAAACGAAATATCTCTTACCGATTGTCCTCAGGAATGTATTACCAACCTCCTTTTTATAGAGAATTTAGATACTTCGACGGAACGCTTAGAACAGATGTTCAATCACAAAAATCGGTGCATATTGTTGCTGGTACTGATTTTTATTTCAATATGTGGCAAAGAGAGTTGCCATTTAAGTTTTCAGGTGAATTATACTATAAATACTTGTGGGATGTCAACCCATATCAAATAGAAAATGTACGTACTAGATATTATGCAGAAAATAACGCTGTAGCCTATGCTTACGGTTTAGATATTAACATTCATGGAGAATTTGTTAAAGGCATTGAATCATTCTTTAAAATTGGCTTACTCTCAACAAAAGAAGATATACTTGATGACCAGTATACAGAGTATTATAATCAGTCAGGAGAACGTATTATTTTTGGATTCAGCGACGACCAGGTCGTTACCGATAGTGCTGTCATATATCCTGGATTCATACCTAGGCCAACAGACCAGCTTTTTAATTTTGGCGCCTTAGTACAAGATCAAATGCCAGGCCTGGAGAGCTTTACTGTGCAGATGGGGATGCAATTTGGAACGCGATTGCCATATGGCCCTCCAGACCCAACACGTTACAAAGATACTTTGAGAATGAAATCATACTTTAGGGTCGACTTAGGCATGTCATACGACTTTATGGGTAGCGCCAAAAAAAATTCATTTTGGAAGAAAAACTTTAGCCAAGCACTGTTGTCTTTGGAAATATTCAATCTGCTAGGAATCAACAACGTTTTATCAAAACAATGGATTCAAGATGTCGGTGGTCGTTATTATTCTATACCCAATTACCTCACGCAAAGAAGGTTTAATTTGAAAATGATTGTAAGATTCTAGCTGTTATTAGGGGAAAATAAAAAGCGATTTGGAGAAACGATATTCATTTTAACGGCATACATTACGATACCTGCCGTATTTTTAACCCCTAGCTTTGACATTATATTTTTACGATGTGTATTAACGGTATGGTTACTCAGAAATAGTAGCTCAGCAATTTTTCCATTGGTATTTCCCTCAGCTACTAGCTTAATAATTTCATTTTCTCTTTCGCTCAAAACAACAGCTTCGCAGGAGAAGGACTCAAAATCTAAATCATTAACATCAATTTCTGCTTTTTGAATCGTTTCAAGAATCTGTCCACAGAAAAATTTATTTCCTTTACTTGTTTCAATAACGGCATTTACAATTTCCGACAACTCACAATCCTTTTTAACATAGCTCTTCACCCCTAGCCGAAGCGCATCTACAAGTATCTGTGCATTTTGTTCAGGAGTAATAGCAATAAAACTGAGGTCTGATTTAAGGTTTTGAATTTTTGAAATAATATCAATGGTAAAACCATCAGAGGTAAAGTCTAAAATGACTATTGAAGGATTAAATGACTTGATTTGCTCAAAAAGCTCTTCGTTGTTCATAGCCTCGCCGACAATCGGTAAACCCGTTTGTGCAGTTATGATTGAGCGCAAACCAGCGCGCACCAAATCATTACTATCAGCAAGAACAACCCCCATGTTATTTAGAATAAGTCTAAACAAAAATAAACATATCCATCGATATATTGTTCGAAATAGCACTTATTCTGATAATGAGAAGGGTTAATTGGATACGTACGGTACACTCCACGTAATGAATAAAGTTCATACTGGATTAGGCAAAATCATAATAGATATCATTACTTTTGGCCATGATTCAGACTGAAATAGGAACAGATTTAAAAAAAGCGAAGCTTCTTTTGGATGCGACAGAAATCATTTCCATTCCAACCGAAACAGTTTATGGGCTGGCGGCCAATGGCAAGAATCCTCTGGCGATTGCTAAAATTTATGTTGCCAAAAAAAGACCATTATCAAATCCGCTTATTCTTCATTATAAAGATGCATATTCAGCATTTCAAGATGTAACCAAGATCCCAAAGGAGGCCGAACTTCTGGCCGAAAAATTTTGGCCTGGACCATTGACCATGCTCCTTCCTAAAAGAAAGAGCATACCAGATGCAGTTACCTCTGGTAGTCCTCGTGTTGCCATTAGAGTGCCTAGCCATGAATTATGCCTTTCACTCTTAAATACACTTGATTATCCTATTGCAGCACCAAGTGCAAACCTTTACGGACGAATCAGCCCGACTTCACCAGCACATGTTCATGAACAACTCAATTCAAGAATTCCTTACATTTTGGATGGTGGAACTTGCGAAAAAGGTATTGAATCAACAATAATAGGTTTTGAAGACGATAATGTATGTATATATCGACTTGGGAGTACTTCAGTCGAAGCTATTGAGGCTTGTATTCAAAAAAAAGTTCATATTAATAACAAAACAGAGGGCAAGCAAAAACCGCAAGCAAGTGGAATGGTAAAACATCACTATGCTCCAAATACGGCAATGTTTTCCATTGCTGAAAAACATAAGGAAAAAGACTTTTCCAATTGTGGATTTATTGGTTTTGACACCCTTGACCCTGATTTCCCTAGTGAAAATCAATTTTTGCTAAGTGAAAATGGAAACATAGATGCCGCAGCGAAAGAGCTGTATCGCTCCTTTCATGTCATGGATGTGAAAAAGTTTAAATCAATTTATATTGAATTCATGCCCGAAAGTGGAATTGGTAGCGCTATCAATGATAGAATAAAAAGAGCAATCCAAAAATATACAGCATAAAAAAAGCCCTTTTTTCAAAGGGCTTTCACAATATTATTAATTTCTTTATTTCATATGTCTGCCATGACGGTTCTTGAACTTGTCAATTCTACCTGCCGTATCAACAAATTGCGCAACACCAGTAAAGAAAGGGTGAGACTTATGAGAAATATCAAGCTTTACAAGAGGGTAATCGTTACCATCCTCCCATTTAATTGTCTCCTTTGTTGGAGCACATGAAGGGCATAAAAATGCATAATCATTAGACATGTCTTTGAAGACAACAAGTCTGTAATCATCTGGATGTATCTCTTTTTTCATAATAGAATGTTCAAAAATGGATTGCAAAAATATGAATTTCTTTTTTAATAACATCAAAACTTTTCATTAAATATTTCATAACTAGTTTGAACATAGCTAAGGGGATAAGTCTTTTTGGTCTGCGCATAAAGTCTTCTTTCAATCCTTATTTTTGAAAAAAGCATGAAATGAGATTTACCTCTCCAAAATATATTGAAGACATAGCAGCATTGCTCCAAAGAGATTTTCAAGGTCCTGCCAAGCATACAGTTAACGGGTTAAGTGAGATAAATCAGGCAGAAACAGGTGATTTGATCTTTGTGGACCATCCAAAATATTACAACAAAGCGCTTGCCTCAAAGGCCAATACGATCATTATAAATGAGCAAATCGAACGTCCTGATGGAAAGGCGCTTATCTTATCGGAAAAGCCCTTTGAGGACTACAACAGCTTGTGTAAAATCCTCTTCCCAAAAATAACACTAGGTTTAAATGAAAACCAAAAAATAGCTTCAAGTGCAATCATTGCTGAAAACGTTTCACTCGGTAACAATATTAAAATTGGTGCACATACACGAATCCTTCCTGGGGCGGTCATCATGGATAACGTAGATATAAAAGACCATGTTATTATAGGCCCAAATGCAGTCATTGGGCATAACGCGTTTTACTACAACACAAAAAATAGTAAACACACCCTAATGAATACCATAGGAGGAGTCAAAATAGAAAGTCATGTGGAAATTGGAGCAGCATCGACGATTGATGCGGGTGTATCATCCAATACGATAATTGGTGAGGGAACTAAAATTGACAACCTGGTTCAAATTGGACACGACACTGTAATTGGCATGAATTGTATTATCGCATCAGGAACAGGAATTGCAGGCTGCGTTACGATAAAAAATAATGTGTCAATATGGGGACAAGTGGGATGCGCAAGTAAAGTTACCATTAACGATAACGTTATTGTATTAGCGCAGTCAGGAATATCCAAAGACCTTGAGGAAGGAAAAACATACTTTGGGACACCTTGTGTCGAAGCAAAACAGAAATTCCGAGAATTAGCCGCCTTAAGAAACCTTCCAAAGCTATTTAAGAAATAATCATGTATACAACAAGAGAGCAAGATTTAGTGTACCAAAATGAGGTTAAAGAGATCAAGCTATTGTCTTTGTTGGAAATCACAAATGCAATCAACGAAAATGCTCCAGTAAAGCATTTGATGAAAATATTCACATTTATCCTTAAAGAGCAGCTAGGGTTTTCAAAATTCGTCTTGCTCATGAACCAAAAGGAATGGGAAAACCCTGTTAAAATTGGGTATAAAGGGAAAATTGATTTGGAAGCAATTGATAAAGAATTTAGTCGATTCAAGGAAATTACCATTATTGAGTCTTCAAAATCTAAAATTTTACATCAATTCCAGGTCATAATACCCGTATTCCACTCTGAAAAGCCACTGGCCTTTTTATTACTGTCTAGTAATCTAGATAGTGAGAACGAAACAAGCTATTTTTCATTTGTGCAGACGCTGACAAATATTATTGCGGTTGCCGTTGAAAATAAAAGGCTCGGCGAACAAAATATTATCAAAGAGCGAATATCGAAAGAATTAGAGGTCGCTTCTGAAATGCAAAAGCTATTGTTCCCCTCTGAACTTCCTTCAAATAGAAAAATGGACCTTTCTGCAAAATACATTCCAAGACATGCCATAGGCGGAGATTACTATGACTTTATACCCCTCGGAGATGACGAGTATATCATATGTATTGCCGATGTTTCAGGGAAAGGAATCAGCGCAGCATTATTAATGGCGAATTTTCAAGCTACAATTAGAACACTATTTAAATACCAAAGATTTGAGATGCCTTTTCTGATAGAGGAGCTCAATAAAAAGGTAATGAGAAGCGCAAAAGGAGAAAAGTTTATTACTTTTTTCATCGCCCATTATAATGCACATACAAGACAAATGAAATATGTCAATGCGGGGCATAACCACCCATTTATTCTGCATGGGCGTAAAATATTTATGCTCGACAAAGGCTGTATTGGACTCGGTATGCTTGACGAAATCCCTAAGATAAATGTGGGAATGATTGAGCTAAGCCCCAACTCTACATTTGTTCTTTATACTGATGGATTAATTGAGCTCGAAAACAATGAAGGAAAGCTCTTTGGTGTTAACCAGCTTGTAAAGGCAGCACAATCTTATGCGCCTCTAAAGATGGAAGATATGAATAACATCATCTTTTCAAAGCTTGACGATTGGAGAGGGGACCTAAGCTTTGTTGATGATACAGCAATATTTAGCTGCAAGTTCTTTTAGAGAAAAGCTATCGGATAATATACATCTTTCCCAAGCCTTTATGGAAATATTGTTCCGTATCTTCTTTATTTAGGATGTCAATATCCTTACCATCTATTTTGGCTTTGACACGATACAGGTATACGCCATTTGCTAATAAATCTCCAAACTGATCTCTTCCATCCCAGGCAAATTCAGTGATGTTCCGTCCAATCTGTATAGGGCCTATTTCACCCTCAGAGATTTCTCTTACAACGCGACCGCTAATGGTCATTATCTGGATTAAAAGATCATCTGGTACGCGATCACCGGTGAGCTTAAAAACAAATCTCGTTTGCGTCGAAAATGGATTTGGATAATTCATGAGCTGCGAAATCCTTGATTCATGGATCACATCAAAATCAATTTGATACTCAAAATCACCAGACTCATTGCCCGACTTATCAGAACCCTGAACAAGAAGCGTGTAGATCCCGGACTTCTCAAAATAAGCCGGATAGCTAATTTTAAACTTGTTTTGATTTCCATCCCCCGGTATCCAATTCATTACAATATTTCCTGCTGCATCTAGGAATGGAATGCGTGAAGTAATACCCTCAGGATCTGTAATGAAAATACCAAACAAAGAGGTATCTGCATCTGAGTCCAAAAGCAAATAAGGATTCTCATCGTTTAACGAAATATTTATCTCCGAGGTTGGGGCGACGATATCTTTATTCAAAATATGAATGCCATTGAAAGTTACATCTAAAATTGGGTTAATATCTTCTGAAACTACTGTAAAAGGATATTGAAGCACATTGTTCAGATGCGACTGTTCCGGCTGATCGGTGAGCGTCAAATTTAGATCCACATATGGATTTACCTCCATGCAGAAAAAATTTGAACCTACTAGGTTTGTCGTCTCAAAAGAAATCGTATCAGACAAGAATGCTCCAATACGAAGAGAGTCAGCCCTATCGTAAGGGATATAATGTTTTTCTTGATTCTCATCCAAAATAAAATATGAAACCAATAAAGAATCCATAGAAACATCACTAACGTTTGCCACGTCTATGGAAAATAATCCTTTCTGACCTTCCTGCAAGGTATCTGAGGGTGCCCAGAGAAAATTACCATTCCCAACAATAGCTGCTTCCGGAATTGGATCATATAAAACATGCCAAAAGTCCATCTGGGAAGGCGTTTGATTAAGCGGATCTGTATATTTGCTGAGCAGCTTTATTTTCGGATTCAATCCCACATCGATGATACTCTGCAGATTAATAATAGAGTCATGCTGGGTAAATAAAGTATCTATTGAACTTTGGTAATTTCCCAACTCATCTAAGAGCTGTATTTCTAAGTAAGTTGTATCTGCCGTATTAGACTCCAATGGATTTTGTTTCCAATGGATAGACTCCCACTCTTTCACAGGGCCGATTACAGGTGAAGCTTCAAATCCAAGCACCTCAGCACCAGAAATTAATGTGTCCAAATAAATATCTTCGTTGTTCTGAGAAAAGATTTCTACGACAAAATTAGGATCTCCTTTTCGGGTCAAAAAGATAAATGGTCGATTCGGCCTTCCAGGAACAATACTATCAGAACCCATCTCGGAAAAAGTTAAATACAAGTCTGGAATCAAGGCATCCCAAAGGTCATATCGCGTGGTCATCGGCGTATAAATCAGCACATAATTACCTGTTGGAATTTCATTTTCTATAAAATTTTTAAATGCGTTGAGCTCAGTGCTATTGGTTTGATTAAAGGTGAAATATTTCATTACCCGGTTCTCACAACCTCCATTGTCATTATTATTGCCAAAATCATTGTCTGGATTCGAGACTGAACCATTTGCATTAACGTAGCGTGTTCCCCATGCTTCAAGAGTTGCTTTGTCGACCACAGCGACGTGAAATTTCGGAGTCGTTGTGCAAATATTATAATCTTGTTGAATGCTATTTAAATACCAAGCATTATCATAATGCCCAGGTGATTGAGAGGTAGATTTACAAAGACACGAAATGTCTGCTTCAATAGGAGTGAATTCTCTATATTCGTTAGCGGGATTTAGTTCAACACCGTTGAACGAATTGGACACAAATTGTCCATAAGCATCTTGTCCCCAACCTCTTTTGTTTGTAATGTACTGAAACGACCTTTGCTTCCATATAAGCTCAGTATCTTCGAGCGCAACACGCCAAAAATATACAAGGCTATCCTCTAGCTGTAAAGGAGCAGAACTACCACTTGACTTATAAATCCAATCCGCAGGGTTTACGCTAAGTAAGCCTCCCTCAGTACTTAGATTGAATACTCGAGCAAATTGACTATTAAAGTCCGGTGTGGTATCCAATTCAAAACGATAGGTATTGAAGTCAGCCAAAGCGTCAATGGTCGATGCCTTTATACTAATTGAATCTATGGGAACCACAGCGAAGTTCTCAGGCCATACTGGCTCTATTCCATCTACATTTATAAGAAAATTCTTAACTACCTGATTGTTTATTAGTTCATCATACTGCTCTTCAATAAAGTCAGGGCGATCAACCTTAACAGTGAACTTATTAATCCCAATTCCTTGGCTCGATTGAAGTGGCAGCTTGAAGCTCAAAGCTCTTTCATAGTTCAGTCCAGGAATATTGAAAACATAATTTGAATCAATAGTAGAATTTGGGAAGTTCCTATTGATGGTTAGGTCAAACGTATCTATGATTGCCTTTCCAATATTGCGTATTTTAACATTGATTTCAATTGAATCGGTTGCCAAAGAAATATCCTCAGGGCCAAAAGAAACGCGAGAATCCGTAAGCTCTATTTCAGGAAGTTCATGCCAATTAAGGCGAATCATAGGATCACCATGAAGCGTCATTTGCATAAAAGTCGTCTCATATATCAAATTTGAACTTTCATCTAGAACAGAATCAATTGTTGCTTTTATGTGTCCTCCGATTGTTCCTCCATAATTGTGACGAGAAAACTGATCATAAAAATGATTTGAATAGGATTGCAATGCACCCGTGAAACCATAGTTAAGTGTTCCTAAATAAGCAATGACACCAGCACTTGGTGTCAAGACAAAACTTTCAGAATTAGAAGTGGAATTATGAAAAATATTCCCGTTATAGCAGGAATTCGCTAGTAGTAGAGGATACCTACCCTCATTGTCCCAATTAGATGGATCATCCAAGTTAATATCAAAACCACTTTCTGTTGTAGAAAAGTGTCCGAAGAAATTCATCAGAGAAACACCTTCGCTAATGCGATCGGTAATACCTTGTAATTCGGTTGGGCTGATTGGATTGTCATTTTCTTTTGCAACGAGTTGAACATCTCCTCCAAAGTAATAATCCTCCGCCTTAGTCGCCATTACATTTAGGTAATTTTGAAAAGCTTGCTGTTCTTGAAAATCTTCTCCACCCGAAAAGTGTAGGATATGCTTCTGCCAGTCTTTAGTGCTCGAATTGTAAATATCATTCTGATTTTGTTGTGCATCAAATGCAATAATTTTGGATAAATAGGTCTGAAGCTGTGCTTGTGTTTTTACAGAAATCCTACCTGTAGGTATGAGCGGAGTCCATTTATTGGTTCCAGGAAGATTTGAGGTAATACAAGCGTCACAAGACGGCTGACCAAACGATGGAACGAGTGAGTTTTGATAGGCCAAATTATTGGTTCTTGATCCAGGACCTATGCTTGTTAATGACGTTATATTGGCTTCTCGAATACCTTTCCCTAAAAGAAACAAACCAACAGGTTTAGCGCCTGAAAGCTCATAAACGTGGTGCGCAAATCTGCGAATTCCATTGATATGTTTCGGGATACCTCCACCATACTGCTGATAAAGCTCCGCTACTTCAGCAGTAAGAACATTATAAGATCCACCATTTAAAGAGGAGCGGTGCGCTGCATATTCGTTCACAACAGGACCAAGCTGATCGTTATAGACAAAAAGTAAAACACTTTCTAAATTAGAACTCGATGCGTAATCAGTAAAAAATCCCGTCTGGTTAACAGCTTTTAAAGCGTTTACTTCTTTAATACTATTGTCGCTTGCTATAAACACTTTTTGTCTGTCAGTCAATGTAGCGTTTGGAACCAAGCTTTGATATATTCCGTTACTTTCAACGATCGTTAATTTATATGGCTCTGCTCCTATAACGAAAGCTACTGGGTTGTTAAATTGACCTCCAGTAATTTCAATTTTAGACTTTACAGCAGCTGAGTTAATGACCTCGAAATCAATAATTGATTCGGAAGAGAAGGACAAAGACCTTGGATAACGAAAGGACCAATAATTAATAGATTGGTAATCGGTGGCCACATTTAAATCACCTACTATGTTCACCTTAAAGTTGGAGTTTCCAGTCGACGGAATAACATCTGCAGGAAAAGAGCCATTGACAAAAACACTTTGATAGCCAGTAAAAACAGAATCAACCAAGACAAAATTATTGTTCCCTATTGTATGACGGGTGTGGTGGTTCCCACTACCTGGATTGGTTTGTGCTGCATTAGAACGACCGACAACAACGGATTCGTAATCAACCAAAGGGGAATTTGAACCTTGATAAATTCCTGTGAAATTTAATGTGCCAAAATCCCATGAATAGCCTGAGTTCCCATTTTTAGCTGTACTTCCCCAGCCTTCTCCCGGCATGTAAAAGGAACTGGAGGCATCTGCCGATTTTTCTCCTTCATTATAGCTATTTGAATAAAAATTAAAGGTTTCATCAACGACAAAATCATCGGCAATATAGTTTTCAAAGTCAATACTAGTCTCCTCAATAAAACGAAAATTATCCGAAGAAGAATTCCAGGTTAAGAAATACTGTAAAGTATCATTGTACAAGCTGTATTTTGGGTTACCAATCCATTCCTCATTATCGTATAATGTGGAGTCTAGCCAACCATCATTTCTCTCGGCGTAAAAAAGAATAAAATCTCCATTCTCAATGGCTTCATCTCCCCCATCTTGAATAAATAAAGGGATTTCCTTCTCTTTACCAAAGATTTGAATATTTGAAGAGCTTAATGAAGACAACGGAACTCCAGCGCTTATTAATGTCGCATAATCAATTTTGTGAATTCCTGTCTCCACCACAGGAAATGAAAAATACTTTTGGTCATAAGAAATCCACTCATTCCCGTAGGTCTGTGCTCCAGCGAAGGTGCTCAAAAAAGAGACTACTAGAAAGAGACCTATTCTCATTTTTCAGCATTTTTAGGTTTGTCTAAACGCAATTTAATGGAAAATATATGTGTGTAATAATTCGCATCACTCGCTCCGAGGCGTGTAAAGGCATAATCTAGAGAAAAACCTTTGAAGCCTACACCAAGGCCTATGTTTGGTTGCATACCCCAATACTGACTTTCATCTAAATTTGAAAATTGCTGAATACTAGATATTCCACCACGAACTTGAACGAGCTCTTTGAATCCTATCTTAATACCAAAGTGTGGATCTAGAGAAAATGGATTGAGCTTGAGTAAGGTATTTCTCTTTCCGTCAGTTGTCACATCAATATCTATCTCTCCGCCGGCATACATACCCTTTGAACCCAAGTTATATCTGGTACTCGCTGCCAAAATCAGTCTGGGTAAGGTCAACTCCAATCCATTTTCAGGAATTTCATTTCCTGTTTGAAGAAAAATATTTTGTGTTTGCTCGTCCAAGCTAAAAACCCAAGCATTAAAGGTAGATGTTACATCCCTGGCCATTAAACCAAAGGTGAAGTGTTCATTTCTTTTGTATTTCAAGCCTGCGTCAAGTCCGAAACCCCATGAGGTAGCAAAATCTCCAACCTTGCGGTAAATCACCTTTGCACTACCACCGATACTTAGACCTGGTACCTTAAGCTTTCTCGCATAGCTACCAAAAAAAGCATAATCCCCGGCTGAAAACGAACTAACGTTGTCATAATTGATAGCGCCATTATTGTCAATAAGCTGAGTAGTATTTGGAATATCATCTACACCAAATCTAATGAAACCAATACCCAAAGCACTTTTATCATCAATTGCATGCGCTACAGCTAAATAATCATACTTAGCGATTCCAGCAAAATATTCAGAGTGCATAAATGAAACTTCAGCCCATTTACTCACTCCAACGAGTCCTGCTGGGTTCCAATAAAGCGCATTTGCATCATCAACATCAGCTACAACACTATTGCCCATGCCATAAGCCTCTGCACCCACTCCGAGGTTTAAAAATTCATTTGAATATTTGGGTGCAATATTTTGAGCGTACAAACCTGAAATCAAAAAGACAACAAACGCTAAGCATATTACTTTTAAAGGCATAGAACTAATTTAATACTAATAACAACAGAATTCGTTAAAAATTGTGTTCTTTGTAATTGAAAAATATAGATTCAAAGATATAGAACAAGTATTGATTTTATATCATATTTTAAGAAAGACCATGTTCAATATTGCAAATTTACTTACCAGCATGAACCTCATTTGCGGTATGTTGTCGATTCTTTTTTGCTTTAGTGGAAAATTAAATTTTGCTGTTTGTGCCATTTTTTTGGGAGCAATGTTTGACTTCGCAGATGGTTTTGTAGCCAGGAGATTTAATCTGACCAGTGATTTAGGTAAACAGTTAGATTCCCTATCGGATCTCATCACATTCTGTGTAGCTCCCGGTTTTCTAATGTTTTTTATGATTATTTTGGGGATTGACTCAAGCGCTTTAATTGAAGCTTCTTCAAAAGGCCAAACCTTCTATGATTATTATGTTCTGCAGGAGTTTTTTACATGGGTAAATGCCGTTTTTTATCATGTTCCAAATAAGTTTGATGCAAGTATTAAATGGTTGCCCTTTATTGCATTCTTGATTCCATTTTGTGGTTTGTTTAGACTTGCTAAATTCAATATAGACACACGTCAAAAACAGGATTTCATTGGTTTCCCCACACCACTTACAGCCATTATCTTCTCTTTTTTTCCGCTCTACTTTTCACTCCACTTGAAAAACTGGAGCAACGAAATTGAATTAATTCGGCTTAGTTTTGATTGTTATTCTCTCTCTTTTATTGTTTTGCTATTCTCTTCTTTAATGCTGAGCCCAATTTCGCTGATGTCATTGAAAATAAACAAAACGAATCCTCGAGAAAATCAATTGAAATTATTTTTTATTCTCATTTCAGCGGTAAGTATTCCATTTTTCAAGGTGCTGTCTATCCCATTTATTTTAACTTTGTAC
This sequence comes from uncultured Cryomorphaceae bacterium, assembly GCA_913052055.1. Classification (GTDB taxonomy): domain Bacteria; phylum Bacteroidota; class Bacteroidia; order Flavobacteriales_D; family Crocinitomicaceae; genus UBA952. Next base: position 24,233 of record CAJXDT010000005.1, on the reverse strand, counting down.
TTCGTTGTTTCAATCTATCATTCATTCAAAATAACTAAAGATGAAATTTAAAGCCGAAATTGATGTCATGCCACTAGATGCATTGCTTGACCCTCAGGGAAAAGCAGTAAGTAGTTCTATGGGGAATGTAGGTCTCCCTGAAATAGATGGCGTCCGAATTGGAAGACATATCAGACTTTTTGTGGAAGCAGATTCTCAAGAAATTGCTAAAGAAAAAGTAGATGAGGCATGTAAAAAAATGCTTGCCAATCAAATTATGGAGAGCTATACCTTTAGCTTGTCAAAAGCGTAAAATGTCCCGGAGGGATTTTTATACATTTAATCCAAAAGACAATACTTTTAATACCGAAAGGTATACCTGCCATTCCATTGAAGAAGTGGATCAAATGATTCTTGGAGCCTCTAAAGCATACCATTTACTTGAAGATAAAACGAATCAAGAAATACATGATTTGCTGCTTTTAATTAAGGCGAATTTGATGTCAATAAAAGAGGACATCGTCTCGATATACTGTGAAGAGAGTGGCTTAACAAGAGAACGTTTTGAGACAGAATTTAAGCGTACCATATTTCAGCTCGACCTTTTTGCAAAGCATATTATAACAGCTGAATACATTTCTACTTTGAACCGAGAGCAGAAATTAAATAACAAACATTTAGAAAAGAGAAAAATAGGAATTGGTCCTGTACTTGTTCTAGGTGCTAGTAATTTCCCCTTAGCCTACTCTACTATTGGTGGCGATAGTGTCGCTGCCTTGGCGGCTAAAAATCCAATCATTGTCAAAGCCCATCCTTTCCATGTTGGCACGAGTACTTTGGTTGCTAGTGCAATCCAAAAAGCAATAAATGTTCTTGAATTTCCTGAACATACGTTTTCTCATGTCGTTGATGATGGACACGAACTGGCTACTTATTTGGCAAAACACAATGAAATTAGGGCAATTGGGTTCACAGGTAGCCAAAAAGGAGGCGAAGCATTTTTAAAAATTTCCAGCGGTCGCAAATCTCCCATTCCTGTTTTTGCAGAGATGGGAAGCTCAAACCCCGTTGTTGTTCTAAAATCTGCTTTGAAAGAAGACAAAGAAGTATTGATTGAGAAAATAACTAATTCTGTCTGCAATGATTCGGGTCAATTTTGTACGAAACCAGGTTTGTTTTTTATCCCTAATAATAAGGAGACCGATGATTTTATAAAACAATTAAAAGAATCGATATTTGAATTTCAGGCTCAACCAATGCTACATCCTAGCATACAAAGAGAATTTGAAAAAAAGACAGCCCGTTTAAATGAAATTTTTGGAGAAGCAAGTTTTTTTCAAAGCATACCATCCAAGGCCTCATCACATTTTCCAAAAAAATCAATCCTATATACATCATGTGCGTCATTCTCGAAATATCCTTTTTTACAAGAAGAAATATTTGGACCGCATACCTCTATATTCTGTTATTCAAACCACAAGGAATTAAGACATACCCTTGAAGAACTAAATGGTCAATTAACCTTCGCGATTTTTGGCTCAAAAGAAAAAGATGGAACGATTTTAGATGAATTAATTTCTGTGGGTTCAGATAAAGCAGGAAGAATCATATTTAATGATCTACCAACAGGAGTTGAGGTTGCAACCGCTATGCAACATGGTGGGCCCTACCCTGCCAGCTCTGACAGCCGCTATACTGCAGTTGGAACTGACAGTATTGCACGATTTCAAAGAAGCGTAACATTTCAAGATTTCCGCATTTGATAAAAAGATTACTTTTATAAAAAAATTGATTTCATGGAAGAAAATGAGAATTCAAATGACTACAAAAACATCTATCTAGGAGCAATTATTTTATTGGTCCTAGGATTAGGCACTATGACCTTTTTTTGGTCAAAAATGCGTAATGAAGCAAAAGAGTGCGCGCACATCAACCTCAAATACCAAGACACTTTACAAGGCATGAATAAAATGCTTAAAGGATATATCGGCGATATGTCAACCGATTTAAAATCTGACTTCAAAAAAATGTTAGGCACCTATGACCGTCTGCTCGAGAAAGATGCTTCCAAAGCGGATAGTTTAAATGCACAAAAAATAAAAATTCAAGCGCAAATAGAAAAAATTGAAAAACTTCAACGTAGCAAAAATTTCTCTGCAGCTCAGGTACTAAAACTTAAAGAGGAAAACGAGAGCCTAAGGGGTATTATGAGAAGCTATGTTGTGCAAATAGACTCTTTAAATACCTTAAATCTCGAGCTAGAATTGAACCTAACAGAAACAACGAATAACTTAAATCGAACAGCAGAGGAAAGAGATCAATTTAAACAAGAGGTGGCGGAAAAAACGGAGCAAGTAAAAAAAGGTTCCAAGCTAAGTGCTTATAATTTTAATTCAGGGGCGCTTAAATCAGCTTTAAAAGCAAAACCAACCTCAAGGGCTAGGCAAGCAGCACAGCTTCAAGCGACCTTTACAATATCAGAAAATCCCATAGCTAGCTCAGGAAAAAAAGTAGTTTATATGCAAATACAAGGGCCTTCAGGAAAAACGTTCCAAAGAATGTCAAGTTACCTCATGGAAACAGAAGATGGTTCAGTTGCCTATACTGAAAAGAAGGAAATTGATTATCAAAATAAAGCCATTGACATCTCAATCTACTATGACATTCGTGAAGATAACCTAGCAAAAGGAAATTATAAAGTAAATATATATTGTGATGAGAACCTTATTGGTTCTGATAGTTTTACCTTGAAATAATATGGAAGAAGGACACGTAAGTTGTAATATTGATCCAAAAGGTTTAGCGACCATTGAATTTGGACACCCATCGAGTAATGCCTTACCTGGCGAAATACTGAGCAAACTCGCAAATACTATCACCGAAATAAGTAATGACCCTGATTGTAAATTAATATTATTAAAATCTGCTGGTAATAGAGCATTTTGTGCGGGTGCTAGCTTCGATGAGCTTATCGCAATTCAGAATATAGCGGACGGAAAGGTGTTTTTTTCTGGCTTTGCAAAAGTCATCAACGCCTGTAGAACTTCATCAAAACTCATTATAGGAAGGATTCAAGGTAAAGCAGTAGGAGGAGGCGTTGGAATCGCTTCTGCAGTTGATTACGTTTTTGCCACAGAAGCAGCATCTATTAAATTATCCGAACTAGCAGTGGGCATTGGCCCCTTTGTTGTCGGCCCGGCGGTTGAACGTAAAATTGGGCTTTCTGCCATGAGTCAGCTGGCCATAAACGCAACGGCTTGGAGAAGTGCAAGATGGGCGGAGGAAAAAGGGCTTTACGCACATGTCTACGAAGACATCGAGAAAATGGACGAAGGTATTGCCAAACTTGTTGAAAAACTTACGGCTTCTAACCCATCGGCAATGGAACACCTAAAAACAGTATTTTGGAAGGGAACAGACCATTGGGACAAGCTATTATCTGAGCGTGCAGAAATCAGTGGAAGGCTTGTTTTAAGTGACTTTACAAGAAATGCGATTCAGGCATTTAAAAAATCTTAAAATCATTTCGCATTTTTTTTTCTTTTGGTTTGTTCATATTCATATTAATTGTATCTTTGCACCCCTAATTTACGCTATTAAGTAGCAATTAAATTGACAAACGTGGATACATTAAGTTATAAAACGATTTCAGGAAACGCTGCAACTGCCGATAAAAAGTGGTTTGTTGTAGATGCTGAGAATCAAACAGTAGGTAGACTTGCTAGTAAAGTTGCAAAGATTATTCGAGGTAAATATAAGACCAACTACACGCCGCATGCAGATTGTGGTGATAATGTAATTGTAATCAATGCAGAAAAAGTTTCTTTCTCAGGAGCGAAGCTAAAAGACAAAGAGTATGTGCGTTATTCAGGTTATCCCGGTGGACAAAGATTTACCGCTGCAGAAGACTTACTAAGAAAGCACCCTGAAAGACTTATTGAAAAAGCAGTAAAAGGAATGTTACCAAAGAATACACTTGGTCGACAATTATATAGAAATTTAAAAGTTTATACTGGAGCTGAGCACAATCATGAAGCTCAGAAACCAACAGTATTAAATCTAGATACGGTTAAATAAGTATTATGGAAGTAATCAACGCATTAGGAAGAAGAAAAACAGCAGTTGCAAGAGTTTACCTTACAAAAGGTAAAGGTGTAATTACTGTAAATAATAAGAAAGCACAAGAGGTATTTCCTACAGATGTTTTGCAGTCAAAACTAGTACAGCCATTTGCGCTTACTGATACTGTAGGTAAATACAATGTGAACGTTAACGTAAGTGGAGGAGGAATCAACGGTCAAGTTGAAGCCATTCGCTTAGGTATATCGAGAGCTTTAGTGGAAGTTCTTGAGGACAACAAAGTCGCTTTGAAGGAAGAAGGTCTGATGACCAGAGATCCTAGAATGGTTGAACGTAAGAAACCAGGTCAACCAAAAGCGAGAAAGAAATTCCAGTTCTCAAAGCGTTAATCGCTCGCTGGAATGGTTTAGTATCCAAGCGCTATTGGAATGGCAATTGCCCCCAATTTTGCTGACGAATTTAGGAACGTAAACAAATATATATATGTCAAAATTATCTTTTAAAGAATTGTTAGATGCAGGTGTGCACTTTGGACACCTCAAAAGAAAGTGGAATCCAGCAATGGCCCCTTATATTTTCGAAGAGAAAAAGGGAATCCACATCATCGACTTGAACAAAACTATTGTTCATCTAGATCAGGCAAATGCCGCAATGAAACAAATTGCTAAATCAGGAAAGAAGATTCTTTTCGTTGCTACGAAGAAGCAAGCAAAAGACATCGTTGCTGAGCGTATCAAAAATGTCAATATGCCTTTCGTTACCGAAAGATGGTCCGGTGGTATGTTAACAAACTTTCAAACTACACGAAAGTCCATCCGTAAAATGACATCCATTGACAAAATGAAGTCAGACGGTACTTGGGATACATTAAACAAAAGAGAGAAATTGTTCAAAACGCGACAGAGAGAGAAACTAGAGAAAACATTTGGTTCTATCTCTGATATGACTCGTCAGCCAGCGGCAATCTTCATCGTTGACATATTAAAAGAGCACATTGCCCTTGCTGAAGCAAGAAGATTAAATATTCCAACATTTGCTTTGGTGGATACAAATTCCAACCCGAAACTTGTTGACTTTCCTATCCCTGCAAATGACGACGCAAGTAAATCAATTACAATCATTATTGACGAAATTTGTAAATCTATACAAGAAGGTCTAGAGGAAAGAAAACACCTTAAAGATAACCCAGAAGCTGCTAAGAAAGAAGAAGCAAAGGCTGAGCCGACGAAAGCAGAGGGAGAAACGACTGAAGTAAAAGCGGAAGCTGCTCCTGCAAAGGAAGAAGCCAAAGCTGAAAAAGCTCCAGCTAAGAAAGCTGCTCCTGCAAAGGAAGAAGCCAAAGCTGAAAAAGCTCCAGCGAAAAAAGCTGCCCCTGCAAAGGAAACTAAAGCTGAAAAAGCTCCAGCGAAAAAAGCTGCCCCTGCAAAGGAAGAAGCTAAAGCTGAAAAAGCTCCAGCCAAGAAAGCTCCGGCGAAAAAAACGGCTACTAAAAAACCAGCAGCAAAGAAAGCACCAGCGGCTAAAGCTGTAAAAGAAGAAAAATAATCCAAAACTGAATAAAATGGCAATAAAAGCTTCAGAAGTTAACAAACTTCGACAACAAACAGGAGCCGGAATGATGGACTGCAAGAATGCGCTTGTAGAAACCAACGGCGATTTTGAAGCAGCAGTAGATGTTCTTCGAAAAAAAGGACAAAAAATCGCTGCAAAAAGAGGTGGTAATGATGCAAAAGAAGGTGTTATTATAGCTCAATCTAGCAACGATTCGACGGCAGGTGTAATTGTAACATTAAACTGCGAAACAGATTTCGTAGCAAAAAATGATGGTTACGTAGAGTTGGTTCAATCGCTAGTTGACTTAGCATTAGACAAGCTTCCAAAATCCTTAGATGAGCTCAAAACATTGGCTTACAATGAGAAACTTTCTGTTAATGAAAAAATAACTGAGCAAATTGGTGTATTAGGTGAAAAATTAGATCTTTCAGCATATACGTTAGTGGAATCTGACCGAGTTGTTGCGTACAATCACCCTGGAAACCAGCTAGCAACTCTAGTAGCACTGAATAGTGGCTCTGAGGTTGCGGAAGATGCAGGTAAACAAGTTGCAATGCAAGTTGCTGCAATGAACCCTCTAGCTGTTAGTAAAGACGGTATTGACTCGAAAACAATCGAAAGAGAAATTGAAGTTGGTAAAGATCAAGCCATTCAAGAAGGTAAACCAGCTGAAATGGCAGAAAAAATCGCGATGGGTAGGTTGAATAAATTCTTCAAGGAGAATACACTTCTTAGCCAACAATTTGTTAGAGACAATAAAGTTACTGTTGAACAATTTCTGAATAATACAGAAAAAGGTTTAACGGTTTCTGACTTCAAAAGGTTCTCACTTAGCTAGTCAGCTTCAAAACTAATTTGAAAAGCTATCTTCGGGTAGCTTTTTTTTTGATTATTACTTTTTACCCTCCTTGATTTATATATATTTGTTCAACCAAATATCTATGAAATACAAAAGAATTTTACTGAAGCTAAGTGGAGAATCCCTGATGGGAACGAAACAGTTTGGTATTGACAATGAAAGAATCAATGCTTATGCCAAACAAATTAAACAAATTGGAGATAGTGGTCATGAGATAGCCATCGTTATTGGAGGAGGAAATATATTCAGAGGAGTTCAGGCAGAACAAGGAGGAATGGACCGAACCCATGGAGATTATATGGGAATGCTTGCGACAATGATCAATTCAATGGCCCTGCAATCAGCATTAGAATCCAATGGTGTTCATACTCGGCTTCAATCTGCGATTGAAATGAAGGAAATTGCAGAACCATTCATTCGAAGAAAAGCAGTCAGACATCTTGAAAAAGGAAGAGTCGTTATATTTGGGGCCGGTACAGGAAACCCTTTTTTCACCACAGACTCTGCGGCATCCCTTCGAGCAATTGAAATAAATGCCGATGTGATTTTAAAAGGAACACGAGTAGATGGAATTTATTCTGCTGATCCAGAAAAAGATGAAAATGCGACTAAGTACGATGCTATTACATTTGATGAAGTATACAAAAAAGGGTTAAATGTAATGGACCTTACTGCATTTACCTTGTGTAAAGAAAATAACCTTCCTATTATTGTTTTTGATATGGATACCGAGGGGAATTTAGAAAAAGTGCTCTCTGGAGCCAATATAGGAACAGTCGTTCACAATTAAATTTTTTATCATGACAGAAGAATTAACAATGATCTACGACGAGCTTAAATCCTCTAATGCAAAGAGTATAGAGCATTTCGACAGTGAGCTTGCCAAAATCAGAGCTGGTAAAGCTTCACCTTCTATGCTTTCAGGCGTGATGGTAGAATATTATGAAGCAATGACACCATTGCAGCAGGTTGCAAACGTAAGTGTTATGGATGCCCGAACATTGATTGTTCAGCCTTGGGAAAAGTCTACTTTAAACGATATTTCAAAGGGTATTATTGATTCCAATCTCGGACTAAATCCTCAAAATAATGGCGAACAACTGCTTATTACTGTTCCACCACTCACAGAGGAGAGACGAAGAGATCTAGTAAAAAAGGCAAAAGCAGAAGCTGAAAATGCAAAAATAGGTATCAGAAACAATAGAAAAGATGCCTTAGATATGGTCAAAGACCTAAAAAGTGACGGACTCTCAGAAGACCATTTCAAAAATGCCGAAATTGAGATTCAAGACATAACAAATGTATCATCAAAAGATGTTGACGGCTTGTTCGAAATTAAAGAGAAAGATATAATGACCGTTTAAGGTTTTAAACCCTTCTCTCTGAAACTATCGTAATAAAGTTGCCTACAAGGTACCGCGACTCGCCTGTTCCCTCTCAATGGATTCAAAAAGCGCTTTAAAATTACCCGCGCCAAAACCTCTCGCACCCATTCTTTGAATAATTTCAAAAAATAAAGTTGGTCGGTCTTCAACTGGCTTTGTAAATATTTGCAGTAAATAACCTTCCTCATCAGCATCAATCATAATTCCGAGACCTTTAAGCGTTTCAATATCCTCTCGGAGCTCATGATTATGTTCCTCCAGGCGCACAGGAACTGCCTTATAATACTCATCAGGAGGCGTGCTTAAAAACTCCACACCCCGCTGTCTCATTTCCTTAACAGTGCTGATTATATCATTGGTTGCGACAGCGACATGTTGCACACCAGAACCTTCATAAAAGTCCAAATACTCCTCAATCTGAGATCTCTTTTTACCTTCTGCGGGTTCATTAATTGGAAATTTAATCCGACCATTACCGTTTGACATCACCTTACTCATCAGCGCAGAATATTCAGTATGAATTTGCTTATCATCAAAAGAGAGGAAATTTTCAAAGCCCATAACATCTTCGTACCATTTAACCCAAGTATCCATTTCACCCCAGCCCACATTTCCAACCATATGATCAATATATTTTAGACCAACAGATTTCGGATTGTAATCGCATTCCCATTTTCTAAAACCGGGTAAAAAAGTTCCTTCATAATTCTTACGCTCAACAAACATGTGAACTGTCTCTCCGTAGGTATAAATACCTGCACGTACTACCTCTCCATGTTCGTCTTTTTCAAGAGTCGGCTCCATGTAAGACTTTGCACCTCTTTTGGTTGTTTCCTCATATGCCTTGCGTGCATCATCAACCCACAATGCAACTACCTTAACACCGTCACCATGCTTGACAATGTGGTCATTGATCGGTGATTTTGAATTCAAGGGTGTTGTCAAAACAAGACGTATTTTATCTTGCTTCAAAACATATGAAACAGAATCTTTACTTCCTGTTTCTAGTCCTTTGTAAGCATAGGATTGAAAGCCAAATGCAGTTTTATAAAAATGAGCAGATTGCTTTGCATTACCCACATAAAACTCCACATAATCTGTCCCCAATAAGGGCAAGAAATCCTGCGCACCTTGGAAGATTTTTTCTAATCCGTAATCTACGTTCTTTACTTCTTTCATGGTCTTTTTTTAAAGTATAATTAATGTATCCAAGATTTGTAGTAATCTTTGGCTTCTATTGAAATAGCTTGCGCTGTGATTTTTAAAGGCTTAAAAGTATCCACCATAACAGCAAGCTCTTCTGTTTTTTCTTTCCCTATGCTACGCTCATAAGCGCCGGGATGCGGACCATGAGGAATACCAGAGGGATGAAGTGTTATCTGTCCTTTAGAAATGTCATTTCTACTCATAAAATCACCATCCACATAATACAAAACCTCATCAGAATCAATGTTGCTATGGTTATATGGTGCAGGAATCGCATCTGGATGGTAGTCATACATACGCGGGCAGAATGAGCATATTACAAATGCAGAAGTTTCAAATGTTTGATGCACTGGTGGAGGCTGATGAACTCGCCCTGTAATCGGTTCAAAATCATGAATAGAAAAAGCATAAGGGAAATTATATCCATCCCATCCAACAACATCAAAAGGATGAGTGTCATAAACATATTCATATAAAACACCTTCTTTTTTAATCTTCACCATGAATTCTCCAGTTTCATTATGGGTTTCCAAGTTTTCTGGAGTTCTTAAATCACGTTCACAAAACGGTGAGTGCTCTAACAATTGACCAAACCAATTTCGGTATCTTTTCGGTGTATAAATAGGATGTGCGGATTCCACAATAAAATGTCTATTCTGGTGATCCTCAAAATTCATTTGATAAATCATACCGCGCGGAACTACTAAATAATCTCCATATGAAAATTCAATGTTACCCACCTGAGTCTTCAATGTACCTTTCCCTTCGTGAATAAATATTACTTCATCTGCATCCACATTCTTATAAAAATAATCTTCGCTGAGATTTTTCGGCCTAGAAAGATGTATAGTAACATCGCTATTCGTCAGCACTGGTATTCGCGCATCTATTAAATCGTCAATAACTGGTACATCAAATCCCTTAAAGGCGCGCATTTGCATATTTTTGGCAACGGCTATTTTAGGGCTAATATCTTTAGAGCCTTTTATTTCTTTAACCCTTGTAGGAGGCTGAACATGGTATAATAACGACGACATTCCGTCAAAACCGATGGTTCCAAAAAGTTGTTCATGGTAGAGCTCCCCATTAGGTTGTCGAAATACAGTATGTCTTTTGTGGGGTATTGAACCCAGTTTTCTATAAAATGGCATAATATCAATGAAATTAATAAAAAATCACCTTACACAAATTACGGGTCTATTCAATGAATAAAAAATGACGAATATCAGTTTTGATGATTATTTAATTTCAAAGGTTATTTTTGTAGCAAATCTTAGCTATGTCGAAAATTCTTGTTGTTGGTGCTTGTGGGCAAATAGGTATAGAGCTTGTTATTGAATTGCGAAAACTATACGGTATCAAAAATGTAGTTGCTTCAGATCTAAAGGAGAAATGTCCACCTTCTATTGATGAAGGCCTATACTTCCAATTGGATATAATGGATCACATTCAGCTAGAAGAAATCGTTGTTCAAAATGATATCCAACAGGTGTATCTGCTCGCTGCGCTGCTGTCAGCCACAGCTGAAAAAAAACCGAGTTTTGCGTGGGAGCTTAACATGCAAGGATTATTTAATGTACTTGAGCTTGCGAAAAATAAAAAAATAGCAAAAATATTTTGGCCTAGCTCAATTGCCGTTTTTGGATCAAATTCACCTATGAACATGACCCCCCAGCACACGATAATGGAACCTAGTACTGTCTATGGTATTTCAAAACTTGCAGGAGAGCGCTGGTGCGAATATTACTTTAAAAAATATGATGTAGACGTAAGAAGTATTAGATATCCAGGTTTAATATCATATAAAAGTGCGCCTGGAGGTGGTACAACGGATTATGCAATTGACATCTTCATTAACGCATTGAGAGATGGCAAATATACATGCTACCTGAATGAGGAAACAAATTTACCCATGATGTATATGACTGATGCAATACGCGCAACCATTGAAATTATGGAAGCGCCAAGAGAGCAAATAATGATTCGCAGCTCCTATAATTTAGCAGGTATCAGTTTCAATCCAAAAGATCTCGCGATTGAAATTCAAAAGAAAATGCCTGATTTTAGAATCGATTACAAACCAGACTTCAGACAAGAAATAGCTGATACTTGGCCAAATTCAATTGATGACTCTGCAGCAAAAGAGGATTGGAAATGGAAAAATAGTATTGGGATAGAAGAAATTGTAAAAAAAATGATTTCCGGTTTTTCCTAGTATTTAAAGGGGTTACAAAGCGAATACAGCCTCCTAAGACTAATTTTGTTTAACCTTTTACTTGTTTTGTTAAACATTTTTTGTTTACATTTACGGTGTAAACATTAAACAAAATACTATGTCGACCATCGAATTCAATGAAGCACTAATGGATATTGAGAACAATCTTAAATCTTTTGCCCTCAGTTTTACAAGAAATATGGAGGATGCCAAAGACCTTACGCAGGATACCATGCTGAAGGCCATTAACTACAAAACCTATTACACGCCTCAAACGAACTTCAAAGCTTGGGTATTTACGATAATGAGAAATATTTTCATCAATCAATACCGTCGTAAAGTGAAATCCGGAACAATTTTCGATAATTCGAAAGAATTGTATTTGATTACAAATAGTAAGGGTCATGAGCAAACACCAGTTTCTCAAATTGCAACGAAAGACATTGAAGAAAAAATCGAGAGTTTAAGTCCTGAATATAAAGATCCTTTCGTATTACATTTCAAAGGTTTCAAATACAAGGAGATAGCTGACCAGCTAAATATTCCCATAGGAACCGTCAAAAGTAGAATATTCATAGCACGAAAAAAATTAATAGATTTACTGCCAGATTACTCTTACAATTTAAATTAGAAAATGGCGCTGAAAATTATTGTTATTGGTTCAGGTATATCTAGCCTATCTTCGGCTTCTTTTCTGGCCAAAGAAGGACATGATGTAACGATAATTGAAAAAAATGATCAAATTGGTGGTCGGGCTAGAAAGTTTAGCAAAGAAGGTTTTACATTCGATATGGGACCGAGCTGGTATTGGATGCCAGATGTATTTGAAGATTTCTACAATAAATTCAATCATACTACTAGTGATTTTTACAACCTTAAACGTTTAGATCCGTCGTATAGAGTTTATTGGAAAGACGCAACCCACACAGACGTTCCTGCTGACATGAAAGCGTTGGAGGAATGGTTCGAGGAAAATGAAAAAGGAAGCGCATTAAAATTGAGAGCCTTTCTAAAAGATGCGGAAGTCAAATATCAGGTTGGCATGCAGGATTTGGTTTATAAACCAAGTATGAGCGTCTTTGAATTTGCAAACAAAAAAGTGCTCAAAGGATTACTGAGTATGAATCTTTTTTCATCTTTCGGAAAATTCATTAGAAGTTATTTCTCGAATGAAAAAATTATTGGTTTGCTTGAATTTCCCGTTTTATTTTTGGGTGCTATGCCGAACGAAACACCTGCCCTATACTCTCTCATGAACTATGCGGACATTAAACTAGGAACATGGTATCCTGAAGGAGGAATGCATAAATTTATAGAGGCCTTTGAAAAAATTGCGCTAGAAAATAAAGTAAAATTCATAACTGGTGAAGAAGTAATTTCATTTGATAAAGAGAATCGAAAAATAAAAAGCGTAGTTACAACGAAAGGAAAATACTCAGCAGACATCATTATATCAGGGGCAGACTATCAGCATACTGATAAAAAATTATTGAATGGTCATGCCAATTATTCCCAAAAATATTGGGACAAACGAGTTATGGCGCCTTCCTGTCTTTTATTTTATGTAGGCATAGATAAAAAGTTGAAGGACGTACAACACCACAACCTTTTCTTTGATGAATCCCTAGAGCAGCACGGTATAGAAATTTACAAAGACCCAAAATGGCCAAGCGCTCCTCTGTTTTACGTTTGTGCTCCATCCTTAACGGATGCAAGTGTAGCTCCAGAGGGAAGTGAAAACTTATTTTTCCTTATTCCCATAGCCCCAGATTTAGACGACAACGAGGAAACTAGAGAAAAATATTTTAATATTTTGCTCAAACGATTCAAGGAAAAAACTGGTAACGATATCGCTAGTAATATCGTATACAAAAAGAGTTTTTGCATTGAAGATTTTAAAAATGACTACAATGCATTTAAAGGAAATGCATACGGATTGGCCAATACTTTGCGGCAAACTGCTATCTTAAAGCCGTCATTGAGAAATAAAAATTTAGATAACTTCTATTACACTGGTCAATTGACCGTACCTGGACCTGGAGTTCCGCCCTCCATTGTTTCGGGAGAAGTTGTCGCAAAATACGTACTTAAAAACCATTCATAGGATGAAAGCCATATTTGATAACTTAAGCCAAGACATGAGTAAAATGACGACACGTCGTTATAGCACTTCATTTTCGTTGGGAATTCGTTTTTTAAACAAAGAGCTACACAGACCCATATATTCAATCTATGGTTTCGTTCGTTTTGCGGATGAAATTGTTGATTCATTTGATGGTTATGATAAAGAAATTCTACTAGCCGAATTTAAAAAAGATACTTATGACGCTATAGAAAAGGGAATCTCATTGAATCCTATTTTAAATTCCTTTCAATGGGCAGTGAATAAATATCGGGTTCCATTAGACCTTATTGAAACTTTCATGAATTCCATGGAAATGGATTTAGATAAAAAGGTTTATGACAAGGATACTTATGAGAAATATATTTTAGGTTCTGCAGAGGTAGTGGGTCTAATGTGTTTAAAAATATTTGTTAGTGGAGAGGATAGCGAATACCAAAGATTGAAAATGAATGCTATGAAGCTTGGGTCTGCATTCCAAAAAATTAATTTCCTGCGGGATTTAAATGATGACTTTAACGAGCTGGGTAGAACCTATTTTCCTGGAATCAATATGAATGATTTCAATAATATCGTCAAAAAAGAAATTGAAGCAGATATAGAAAAGGACTTCAGACTGGGATATGAAGGTATTCTTATGCTTCCTAAAAGAGCGAGATTTGGTGTTTATATGGCTTATAAATACTATTTCAAGCTATTTAAGAAAATTAAAAGAACAAAAGCCGAAAGAATACTAGAAGAAAGAGTGCGCATACCAAACCGCAAGAAAGCTAGAATTCTTGTTACATCATACGTACGGCACAATCTTAACATATTATAGCATGATTGAAGTGCAATTGGTTGACAATCAAGACAACCCAATAGGAGCTATGGAAAAATTGCTTGCCCATGAGAAAGGCGAGCTTCACAGAGCACTATCGGTTCTTATTGTGAATTCAAAAAATGAAATACTGTTGCAAAGAAGAGCGCTTGGGAAATATCATTCACCGGGCCTTTGGACAAACACTTGCTGTAGTCACCCTTATCCCGGAGAGGATGCTCTAGAAGCGGCTAACAGAAGACTCAAAGAAGAAATGGGAATGTCAGCAGATTTAGAATTTGCTTTCAAATTCCAATACAAATGTGACTTTGAAAACGGTTTGATTGAGCATGAGTTAGACCATGTATTTGTTGGCAAAACAGACGATACTCCACACATTAACACAGATGAAGCGATGGCTTTTTCATGGATGTCCATTGATGATCTTGAAGCAAACATGGAAAAATCCCCAGATGACTATACCTTTTGGTTTAAGCTCATCATTCAGCAATACAGGAAATCACTTAAAGCTTATTTCTAATGAAAGTATGTAGAAAGGCCAGCTTTAACGCTGCGCATAGACTTTACCGTCCAGATTGGTCTGATGAAAAAAATGATGAAGTTTTTGGAAAATGTAATAATTATAATTTCCATGGACACAATTACAAACTCGAGGTTTGGATTGATGGACCAATTGATCCAGAAACAGGATATGTCATAGACCTTAAGATTTTAAAAGGAATCATCAATGATGAGGTTATTGAACGATTCGATCATCGTAACCTTAATGAGGACTGTCCCGAGTTTAAAAACCTAATTCCTACCGCGGAACATATTAGCATGGTTTGTTATGATTTACTTAGAGCAAAGCTCGAGCAAAAATTTGATCTATCGGTTAAGCTATGGGAAACTGAAAATAACGTAGTCGTCTACGAGGGCATCTAAATTACTGAGCAATGACTCATAAGTTAGAGACAATCAAGGTAGAAGAATTTAAAGAATTAGGCAGGCACGAATTCACCACATTTTTTAATGCACTTTCAGGTGCAAAACCAGGATATCTAATTGGTTCTGGTGAGGGTAAGGATGAAAACTTAGCCATTTTCAATTCGATTATACACATTGGGGCAAACCCGCCTTTACTTGGATTTATTCAGAGGCCTACAACAGTGGACAGACATACTTATCAGAATATTCTAAAATACAAGCATTATAGCTTCAATCTAATCACTGAAGATTTTTTTGAAGAAGCACACCAAACCTCCGCGCGATACACAAAAGGGATAAACGAATTTAAAGAGGTCGGACTAACGGCTGTGTATAAAGAAAAAATAAGGTGTCCCTTTGTTGCAGAATCACCCCTTCACATTACACTTGAACTGCATGATGACGTGGAGATAAAATCAAACAAAACGCGATTAATTATTGGAAAAGTTATCTCAGTTTCACAGCCCGAATTATTGAATGAAAATAAATATAGACTCAACTTTCAAGCGCTCAAAGGCGTAAATATCGCGGGCCTTACTGATTACTATACCTTAACCAAGGTTAAGTCCTTAAATTACGCAAAACCAAAGTAAAGTATGGAACCTAAAAATGCACTATTTTGGCATAGACGAGATATCAGAATAGCTGATAATTCAGGATTACACAAAGCCTTAATTGAATCCGATGCGGTAATTCCAGTTTTTATTTTTGACACCTATATTCTTGATAGATTACCGAAACAAGACGCTAGGGTATCTTTCCTGCACCACGAAATTTCTGAACTCAAAAAAGCATATCAAAAACTAGGCTCTGACCTAATTGTTGCATATGGTGATCCAAAATTGCTTATTCCCAAATTGGCAAAAGAATACGAAGCCGCCTTCGTATATACCAATAGAGATTATGAGCCCTATGCAAGGTCAAGAGACTCGTATTTATATACCAAGCTAAAGGAAAATAATATTTCATTCCTCGGTGCAAAAGACCACGTCGTATTTGAAAAAGAAGAAGTATTGAAAGCAGACGGTCTACCATATACAGTCTTCACACCATATTCTCGGAAATGGAAAGCTTATTTTAATGAAAATTACACCGCCTCCTACCCTAGTGAAAAAAATACTGCTTCCCTTTTTAAATGCAAAACGATTCAGAACCTAATATCGTTGCAGGATATGGGCTTTGTTGAAAGTCAAATGAGCTTCCCAAAGAAGTCGCTTGAGTCACAAACAATCAACCAGTATCAAGAAAAAAGAAATTTCCCTGCAGCTAGTGGAACATCTCTGCTTAGTATTCACCTGAGGTTTGGTACAATTAGCATTCGTTCACTAGTCAATAAAAGTTTAAAGCGTAGCGAAACTTATCTCAATGAGCTGATCTGGCGGGACTTTTACCAAATGATCCTTTTTCACTTTCCGCATTCTGCTGAAAATTCCTTTAGAAAGCAATACGACCTCATTGAATGGGAAAAAAACATGGACGATTTTGAGCTGTGGTGTCAAGGTAAAACAGGATACCCCATGGTCGATGCAGGGATGAGAGAATTAAATGAGACAGGATTTATGCACAACAGAGTGCGTATGATTGTAGCTTCCTTTTTTACAAAGCATCTACTATTAGACTGGAGGCTTGGGGCTGCATATTTTGCTGAAAAGCTTCTTGATTTTGAATTGGCGAGTAACACTGGTGGTTGGCAATGGGCTGCTGGTTGTGGTTGTGATGCCGCGCCCTATTTTAGGATTTTCAACCCAACGACGCAGCAGCAAAAATTTGACAAAGATTTTGTTTACATTAGAAAATGGATTCCAGAATTTGGGACAGAAAAATACCCTAAACCAATCGTTGAGCATAAATTCGCAAGAGAAAGAGCATTACACAGATATAAAAAAGGTCTTGGTAAATTATGAAGATAGGAGAACCATGTCCAAAAATAGCTTTTAATAATCAGCACGGTAATCCTATTCCATTCAGTGATATCATTGGCAGCAAAAATATCGTCTTCTTTTTTTATCCAAAAAATTTTACGCCGGGATGCACAAAAGAGGCCTGCGTATTTCGAGACAGCTATGCCGAATTTCAGCAATACGATTGTGAGGTTATCGGCGTTTCTTCAGATTCGGAAAAATCTCATTTGTCTTTCTCAAATGTATTCAATCTGAATTATCATTTAATTTCAGATCGAAATGAATCGCTTCGAGCATTATTCAATGTACCGAAAAATTTATTTGGTCTTATTCCTGGAAGGGTGACATTCATATTCGATAAAAAAGGAATATGCATCGGATTGTTCAACTCAATGATCAATTCCCAGGGCCATATACGCTATGCAATAAAGTGTCTGAAAAAGACGACTAATCAATAGAATAAAAATTGATTATCCCTTCAGAACGCCTCTAGATATTACAATCTTTTGGACCTCAGAAGTTCCTTCATAAATTTGGGTGATTTTTGCGTCTCGCATTAATCTCTCCACATGGTATTCTTTCACAAATCCGTATCCACCATGTATTTGAACAGCTTCAACTGTTTGCTCCATGGCTACTTTTGATGCATAGAGCTTCGCCATCGCACTTGACTGGTCGAAATTTTTGCCTTGATCCTTATCTATTGCCGACTTATATACCAATAACCTAGCCGCTTCAATTTCAGTTGCCATATCAGCAAGCTTAAATGCAATTGCTTGATGCTTGTATATTTCTTTACCAAATGCTTTTCTCTCTTTTGAATATGCTGTCGAAAGCTCGAGTCCTCCCGCTGCAATGCCAAGTGCCTGCGCTGCAATACCTATTCGTCCGCCAGAAAGCACTTTCATCGCAAAGGTAAATCCAAATCCATCCTCACCTATCCTATTTTCTTTTGGGACTTTAACATCATTGAAAAGTAACGTATGTGTATCACTTCCTCTAATACCCAATTTGTCTTCTTTTGCACCCACGATAAATCCTTCCATGCCTCTTTCAATGATAAAGGCATTGATCCCTTTGTGACCTGCTTCTGCATTTGTCTGCGCAATCACAATATAGGTGCTTGCGGAGGAACCATTTGTAATCCAATTTTTTGTACCATTCAATAAATAGTGGTCTCCCATATCTATTGCACTAGTCTTCTGAGAGGTAGCATCTGAACCTGCTTCTGGTTCTGACAAACAGAAAGCACCAATCTTTTTACCCGAAGCCAATGGTATTAAATATTTTTGTTTTTGTGCTTCGGTTCCAAATTTTTCAATTCCCCAACAAACCAATGAATTATTCACCGACATACAAACAGAGGTTGAGGCATCGATTTTTGAAATCTCCTCCATTGCCAAAACATATGAAAGCGTATCCATACCGCTTCCTCCATACTCTGGTGAAACCATCATACCCATAAAACCGAGCTCACCAAGCTCCTTGATCTGTGCCGTAGGAAACTCCTGCTTATTGTCTCTTTCGATTACTCCAGACTTCAAAACGTTTTGAGCAAAATCTCTTGCTGCTTCTTTAACGGCTAAATGCTCTTCGGATAACTCAAAATTCATATTGGTAAAATTTAA
Organism: uncultured Cryomorphaceae bacterium; assembly: GCA_913052055.1. Taxonomy (GTDB): domain Bacteria; phylum Bacteroidota; class Bacteroidia; order Flavobacteriales_D; family Crocinitomicaceae; genus UBA952. Next base: position 5,518 of record CAJXDT010000005.1, on the reverse strand, counting down.
TTTATTTTTGACAAAAATACTTAATTCTAAGGGGAAAAGAAAAAGCTCATGATGATAAAAAATTTGATAGGACTAATGAGTGGCACTTCTCTAGATGGGCTAGATATAGTCCTTGTAAAATTTGAGGAAAATGAAGGCGAGGTTGACTATACAATCATTTGCAGCAACACTGTGAGCTATCCTTCTGATTTAGAAGAAGCTATCAAAAAAGCACATGAACTAAAAATTGATGAAGCACAAATTTTAGATAAGGCAATTGGTCTATTTTTCGCAGCGCAAATCAACACGTTTATTGAACAAAATAAACTTGACCAAAATAATATTGACGCGATTGCTTCTCACGGTCAAACAATTTTGCATCAGCCTGAAAATGGCTTTACCTTGCAGCTTGGTTGTGGAAGTACGATTGCCTATCATACCGGAATACCTGTCATCAATGACTTTAGAACACTTGACGTTGTGGCTGGAGGTCAGGGTGCACCTCTTGTACCGATTGGTGATTTCCAATTATTCAAGGGGAAAGCAGAAGCATTTATAAATCTAGGAGGATTCTGCAATATCAGCTTTAAGGTCAAAAACGAAATTCAAGCTTTTGATATATGTCCAAGTAATTTGCCTTTAAACAAGTATGCCGCCTTATTAAATGCAGATTATGACAAAAATGGAGATTTTGCGAAAGCCGGCGAATTAAACAAAATGCTTTTACAAAAGCTAAATAAGCTCGGATATTATACCAAAAATGCACCCAAATCCTTGGGCACTGAATGGCTTGATGAAAACTTCTATCCTTTAATTTCTGAGGATTTAGATCCTAAAACTATTTTAAGGACAGTTTCTACGCACATCGCAACACAAATTACGCATACACTGAAAACCAATAATATATCATCTGTATACTTAAGTGGTGGTGGTGTGAAAAATAAATTCCTCATCAATGAGCTTAAAAAAAGTTATTTCGGAAACATTATTGTCCCGGATGAGCAAGTTATCGACTTTAAAGAGGCCTTGATTTTCGCATTTCTCGGTTATTGTTACCTATTGAATCGCGCAACGACAATCCAAACAGTTACAGGCTCAGCGCTTTCACTAAGTACTGGCGTCTATCATAAACCCGGATATCCCACTTATCCGCAACCCTAATGTAGCTAATTGAAAAAAAATCAATCGTTTGCATTGGGGATTTGTTATTTTTGTTCACAATTTGAATGAAACTTACTCATGAAAGAATTATTAGAGAGATTTGAAAATAAGCAACCCGAAATCGTGTTTGAATGGAGCGATTCTGAAACCGATGCCAAAGGTTGGGTCGTCATCAATTCGCTTCGAGGCGGTGCTGCTGGTGGTGGTACAAGAATGAGAAAAGGATTGGATAAACGTGAAGTAGAATCTCTTGCAAAAACAATGGAAATAAAATTTACAGTTGCAGGACCTCCAATAGGCGGTGCTAAATCAGGAATAAATTTTGATCCCAAAGACCCAAGAAAAGAGGATGTTTTAAGGAGATGGTACGCAGCCGTATCTCCCTTACTTAAACATTACTACGGAACAGGAGGAGATTTGAATGTTGACGAAATACACGAGGTTATTCCAATTACGGAAGATTGTGGTGTATGGCATCCACAAGAAGGTGTCTTTAATGGTCATTTCCAACCAAAAGAAGCACAGAAGATCAACAGAATAGGTCAATTGAGGCAAGGTGTTCTAAAGGTGATTGAAGACCAAAGCTACACACCATCCGTTGCAAGAAAATATGTCATTGCCGATATGATCACTGGTTACGGTGTCGCAGAATCTATCAAGCATTATTACGCTATTTGGGGCGGTTCATTAAACAACAAAAGAGTCATTGTTCAAGGATGGGGAAATGTTGGTTCGGCAGCGGCATTCTATTTGGCGCAAAGTGGAGCTAAAGTTGTCGGAATTATAGACAGAGTTGGTGGATTAATCAATACGGATGGATATAATTTCGAAGAAATAACAGAATTATTCCTAAATAAAAACGGTAACGAACTCGTAGCAGAAGATATGGAAAGCTATGATGATGTCAATGCACGTATTTGGGATACTCCAGCTGACGTATTTATTCCATGTGCAGGATCTAGAATGATTTCGAAAGAACAATTAGACCGCATGATTACAGCTGGTGTAAAGGTTATTTCGGCAGGCGCTAATGTTCCTTTTGCAGATCCCGAAATATTTTTTGGTTCTATCGCTGAACAGGCAGATGAATCAATTGCACTTATTCCTGACTTTATCGCAAATTGTGGTATGGCTAGAGTTTTTGCCTATCTGATGTCAAACGACTTGAAAAAACTTGAGGATCATGAGATCTTCGAGGATACAAGTACTACGATTAAGGACGCTTTAGAAGCCACATACAACGTAAACAACCAAAACTCGGGCTTGGCAAAATCAGCCTTTGAAATCGCACTTAACCAACTTATTTAAGCTATGGAAGTATTTATTCTAGTTGTTTTTATTCTTGGGTATCTAGCAATTACCTTAGAGCACTCCTTAAAAATAGACAAGCTAATACCAGCACTTGTCATGATGGCCGTGGCTTGGGCGGCAATCGCATTTGGATTAGATTCTTTTACAAGCTGGTTTGACCCTGGGAGCCATCATTTGGTTGAGGGATTTTCAAATCTTCCATTAAACGGAGCGCATGGTGAAATGTCTAAGATGGATTGGATGGAGGAAACATTGCTACATCACTTTGGAAAAACCTGCGAAATTTTGATTTTTCTGGTCGGAGCGATGACCATTGTCGAAATCATTGACCATTTCAATGGTTTCCAAACTTTTAAAGCGATGATTAGCACGCGAAAGAAGTCGAAGCTTTTATGGATTGTCTGTATCCTTGCCTTCATTTTATCTGCTATTATCGACAACCTTACAGCAACAATTGTATTGATTACAATACTCAGAAAAATCATTAAAGAAAAAGAGCTTAGAATGTGGTTTGCGGGAATGATCATTGTAGCCGCAAATGCAGGAGGTGCTTGGTCGCCAATTGGAGATGTCACAACTACCATGCTTTGGATGCAAGATAAGGTCACTGCTTTAGTACTTGTTGAAACGCTTTTGATTCCATCAATCGTTTGTATGCTGATACCAACGATTATCGCGACCTATTTACCTGCATTCAAAGGTGAAATTGAGGCCGATGAAACGACAGAGGAGCATAATAAGAACAGTGCATTCATGCTTGTTTTAGGGCTGTTACTCATTGTGTTTGTGCCAATATTCAAGACGTTAACCCATTTACCTCCATATATTGGAATGATGCTCTCTTTAGGAATCATGTCTATGGTTGCAGAGATCATGACAAATCGAGAATTTTCCTTAAAAAAGACCGAACACCAAGACCATGGACATGGACCCACGTTCAAGGCGCTCACAAAAATAGAAATGCCGAGTATTTTGTTCTTTCTGGGTATTCTAATGACCGTGGCTGCACTAGAATCTCTAGGAATGGTTTTCACCTTTGGAAATACTGTGAACGGGATTATGCCTGAAAATGTATTTGTAGCATTGCTGGGTATTGGTTCAGCAATCATTGATAATGTACCACTTGTGGCAGCATCTATGGGAATGTTCCAAGATGCTATGGATGCAGAGGTATGGCATTTTATTGCTTATGCTGCGGGTACGGGTGGATCAATGCTTATTATTGGTTCTGCTGCAGGAGTTGTCGCAATGGGAATGGAAAACATTTCTTTCTTCTGGTACCTAAAAAGAATTTCCTTATTGGCACTTGTAGGTTATTTTGCTGGTATTGGTGTATTTTTAATTTTATAGTAACTATCTTTCAACTAAACGTTTTGTCATTATGAGTCCATTTTTTTTAACTGCTGCCCCAACTGAAACAACCAAAACTTTTTGGGAGGTTTTCGTCAATACTGATGAGCTTGTTGGTCTAACCATTAATGTTACCCTATTGCTGATTTTAGGCTATGTTGTTTTCATCTTTGTAAAAAAGTATTTTGATTTCAATAGCATACTTAAAAGCTATAGTGCAATCAACAGAAAAATTGAGGAAGAATATGATTCGATGATGCTGAGTAAATACGAAAACTCAACGAATCCTTTCAAAAAGCTAATTTCCAAATACATCTCCTCACATAAAGACGGGAATAAGAAGTCTATTGCTGAATCTCAATTGAAAAACCAAGGGGATTTCGAAATGGCAAGACTCGGAGAAAAGCTAGGTGTTTTGGCAACATGTTCTGGTGTTGCACCCATGATTGGCTTCTTAGGAACTACACTTGGTATGGTTTCTGTTTTTATCGGTTTAGAAGGTGCGGGTACGCTGGAGATCAAGACAATCTCTGGAGGTATTCTTACAGCGATGACCACTACTGTTTCTGGATTGGTTGTTGGTATTGTCGCCTATGTTGGTTACAATCACCTTGTGATGAAGCTAGAAAAGATTGCGATTGAAATGGAGAATATTTCATTCAACTTAATGAAAAACTACGATAAGAAAGGGGACCAATAATCCATCATATCATGAGCTTAAACCAAAGAAATAAAATTAAAATTGAAGGAGGAATGGCCAGTATGACTGACCTTGTCTTCTTGCTATTGATTTTCTTCATCATAATGAGCTTGATGGCGAACAATCAAACACCTCTTGATCTGCCAAAAGCGGAACAAAATTTACCGACAGACCAGACACCTGTTGAACCTACTGTTCTCGTTTTAGAAAACAACAACTATGTAGTAAAACTCGGTGACAAAGAAAGTGAAGAGGTCAATTACGAAGATATGGAAGGTTTGATTACTGCTGCGGTAGAAGAATCAGGTAAAACCAAAGTTCGAATTGCAGGCCACAAGCAAGCCGACTATGAATCCGTTTTTAAGGTCCTTGGTTTGTCTCAATTCAATGGATGGGATCCTGTATTGGCCTATGACAAATAAAAAGCATTGAAAAATAAACAAAAAGACAAACACAAGAAGAAGTCTATGGTCTTCACGCTGAGCTTTATGCTTATCGTATTGATTTGCTTGTCTTTCATCAAATTTAGCGTTCCCATTGAGGTCAAATCATTGGTAACGGTTGCCCCTCCTTTACCTCAAGAAATAAAAAACTTTGTAGCCGAGTCTCACAAAGCCCAAAGTAAAAAACCTTCAAAGGCTAAAAAACCAGCCCAAAGTAAAAATCCAACGAACAATTCTAATGATGAATTGACGGATAACAAACCAGATGAAGCTGTCTCAAACCCTTTTGGAGGTAGCGGTGGTGGACAAGAGTTTGGTGGTGGCAGTAACGGAGAAGATTCTGGAGGAGGTGATAATGGCGGAGCAGGAGGCGGAGGCTATGGCGAGCTTGTACGCTTAAACGCACCTGTACCAGATCAACCCAATACGGATTATAGCGGTCAAGTAGCTGTTCTACTAACCGTAAATGATAAGGGAACAGTTATTTCAGCTAAGTCTACAAATGGAACCACGCATCCCGATCAAAATGTCATCAAACTCGTTGTTGATCACGTAAAAAAGAATGTGAAATTCA
>CAJXDT010000004.1:0-87972 GCA_913052055.1 uncultured Cryomorphaceae bacterium | reverse complement strand
TTAAAGCGATCTGTACGTGCGGTGATAATATTATTACCTAAATCCGGAATCGTCCCTTGAATTCTAGTCAAACGCTCGGTAGTATCTACAAAAAGAGGCAGTAATGATCCTCGCTCCGCTATCTTTAAATATCTTCGAAAACGTTTCACATCTCTCTTCTTTTTAGGAAGCCTAAAAAAAGCTTCATCCCCAAAATGAGAGGACCGACTCAAGACCTTAAGAGATTGCACAAGTGAAGTTTTGAGCTCTATACCCATCGTGTCTTCGAGGTAAGCTTCCACCTCTTCCAGTTCTTTGAGAACATCCAATGACCATACTGTATTATTGGTGTCGACAACATTTATAGCCAACTCAAAAGGACGATAACCCCCATAATGCTGATCAAAATAATAGAAATCAGCCTTAATCGGATCTGATGCCTTCAGGTCATCCATCAATAAATTATCTGACTTGAGCAAGGTCATTCCAATAATGGAAAAACCAATAAATAAGGCGGAGCAGATCCAAACTCTTTTTTGATGGGTGATAATCCATTCATAGGCTTTAGGTAAAAACTTACCCCATAGCGTTTCCTTTCTTTTTTTAATAATGTTCGGAGATGGGAAATAGTAAAAAAGTATTGGTAGGAATAAAATTGACAAGAAAAAGGCCAAAAGAACGCCTATTCCTATTATTAAACCAAACATTTTTACAGGCTGCACATTAATAAAATAAAGCGAAAAGAAACCTACCGAGGTGGTTAAAGACGTTAAAAAAGTAGGGAACCCAACCTCCCTAATTGTTGTTTTAATCGATTCAAACTTTGATAAACCCTCTCTCAAAGCATCCATATATCTTGAAACCAAGTGAATGACATCTGACATCGCCACAACAAACATGATAGAAGGAAGTGTTGTCAACAATATGTTCATTGGGCTATTGAATAATCCCATACCGCCAATTACCCACAACATGGAGGCGAAAATAACGACTTGAGGAACCAAAATCCCCCAACCCGAGCGGAATGCGATAAATAAGAAAAGTATCACTAAAATAGCGCTGAGTGCGACAAAAAAGAGCAGCTCGGAATTCATTTTATCGATATAATAACGCTGACCAACGGTGGTTCCTGCCAAATGAACACCATCAAAGTCATAATCAGAGATGACCTGATGTAAAACCTTTACTAAAGTATCACTCTTGTTTACCGAAAGACCATTTTCATGCTTTAGAAATACGCAGACAGATTTCCCATCACGAGCAACCAAAGTATTTAACAGCTCTTTACTACTGTAGATTCTGGATGAGTCCTTTTTGATAAAGGCAGGATCTTCCGACCACTTCTTGAGATCAACATAAGGCCTTTCAACCGCGTTATTGATACCAAAAAGTGAAACTTCATTTTGATTGGTAATGGCACGAACACCGGTTACGTATGGAGTTTCAGCTTGAAGCCTATCAATAAGACTTGCGACCTCTTGCATAAAAGGAACCTGAAAGATTCCTTTTTTATTTTCAAGCGCAATGAGTATAAAATTATTATCGTACTCAAATTTTTCTCGATGCGCATAAAAGTAGTCGGCATCTTTATCTTCGGCGGGGAAGAACTTTTCAAAATCATAATCAAATTTGAGGTCAGTAACTTTGTAACCTAAAAAGGCGGTAAATAGCACAAGTACTGTTCCAACGACTAGCGACCATTTTGCAAAGTTTTTTTCACTAAAGAATTTCATCATTTCCCGACAAAAATATTCTATTAAAGCTTACAAACGTATCAAGACGATGCTTTTTTTACAGATGGTTTTGGAAAAACTCACTTGGGAAATTGACCAAATACAAATTCTCCTTTGCTCGTGTCGCTGCTGTATACAGCCAACGCAGATATGAACTATCTTTCATCTGCTCAGGGATGTATGAGCCATCGAGGTAGACGTCAAGCCATTGTCCACCTTGCGCTTTATGAACTGTTAAGGCATTTGCATATTTTACATGTAATGCATTGAAATAGGGATTCATGAGGATCTCTTGGTATCTTTTCGACTTCACGCTGATGTGCCAATAATCCTTCTCAATCTCAAAAAATAGTTCTTTCATTCTATCTCGGCTTAGGTTTGCAGTTTCAATGAGCAAAGTGTCCTTTAACACTAAAACTTCTTTGAAAGCCTCCTCAGGATAGTTAGGAAAAGAAATCAAAACCTTCGCAAACTGAAATCCATACATCTCTTCCTCTCTAATGATTCTTTCAACACGTATATTCTCTCCATTGGCTAAAAAACCTAGCGGAGAGGTTGGTCCAATCCAAAAATAATTATTTCGAATTACGAGTAAGGACTCATTTGTCTCCAGCATTTCTTCACGGAAATGAATACTTTGTCTTATGCCGTTATTCCACCTGTTGGCTTGTTTGTTCGACAATGTTAGGACCACAACGTTGTCCGCCCCTTTTGCATGAATACTTTCTTCTAATCTTTCTTGTACCTCATGACCTCTCAAGGATTGGGTATTTTCGTCTTTCTCAATGATAAAAGGCGGTTGAAAAACGGTTTTATTTCTAATATAAGTGGCATTTGAAATAATGGAGGAAGATTCGCTTGTACGAAATATTTGTTTGAGCTGGGCGTAATAGACATTCAAATTACTAAAAGACATTTCAAGGAAATCTGCATCCAGTGCAGGGGAAGTTTCCTGACCTACAGGAGGCAGCTGACCGATATCCCCAACAAATACCAGCTTACATTTATAACCCTCTTTTACATAGTAAATCAGATCGCTTAGGATGTCATTGTCACCCTGTAAACCAGAGGGAATCATTGAAGCTTCATCGATAAAAAAGATGGTATTTCTATGTTTGTTTTTTGCAGGTGTCAACTTAACCCGCTCTTCTAAGGCATTTCCTCCAAAATAAATCTCTTTATGAATCGTCTGAGCCTTTTGATTTGCATAGACCGATAAAACTTTTGCTGCTCTTCCAGTAGGTGCAGCCAATCGTGTATTCATTTTAGCTTTCCTTAAGGCCTTATTCAGCAGAGACGTCAGGGTTGACTTTCCTGTACCCGCATATCCTGCGAGAACAAAAACAGACAGGCCTTCACTGAAATCCTTTTCCAGGAAGCTAGCGAACAATTCAGTAGCTGAAATTTGATCTCCAGATAGTTCAAAATCACTCAGGGAAATGACATTTTCAGCGAAATTATTTTGTTTCATTTCTCTTCGTATTGGTTTAATCCAAAATTTACAATTGTCTTGGTCGCAGTAAAATTAAATATTGTAGATTTGTAACTGTTAAATTACAAGAATTGTTATGCTAAATATCGCCTTACTAATAAAAAAATATTCTGTTCCCTTTATTTTCGGACTGATCGGTTTGGTTCTTTTACTTACTGGTCTCATGAAAGATCAATCTGCCGAATTCATCTTCTCTGCAATTGTAATATTGGGAAGTGCCATCATTTCAGCCATGAATGTGTCGGGAAAACTTTCTGCCAAGATGACAAAAATAATTGGCTTCGTTTCTTTAGGAATGGCGCTCGTTGTTCTTGGCTTCACATATACATCGATATCCGATACCGTAGAACATAACAACAACTACAAGGCATGTAAAGGTCTATCAATACGAAACTTGCGAGACTGCCAAACGGCTCAAAAGGCGTATTTATCTAAAAATAAAGTTTATGCACATGATTGGAAGACGCTTGTTAGCTTTATTAAAGAAGATAGTATTGCCATTTTAGATGCTGAAGGATCTGTACCAAGTAGAAAAATCACCGAAAAAGAAAGAGATTACTTGATTCAATTTAATCTGTACAAAAGAGGTCAAGCAATTGATAACAAAATGACTGAGCTTGAGGCATATTATTTATCTAAGTCGCCAGAAGTTCCTGTTGAGCTTGTTGGTTTTAGAAGAGATACAATAAACGTTTCTTTCATTGAAACTACATTCTCAAAAAACCGAAGCTATGTTAAGGAACGTAAAGACAATGGTTATGGTGAATTTTCAGCCGAAAACCTAAAGTACATTCCTTTTACCGACAATAAAGAAATGTGGAAAATTGATACAGCTTCAGTTGTTATTGGAGGAGATACACTGCCGACGATGAGAATTGAGGGTATATTGCCGCTTACAGAAATCAAAGGCGCTTCGAGAAAAGAGGCCATGTTCTTCGGAAAATTGGACAATAGTGACCTTTCAGGTTCTTGGGAAGTTCAATAAAGAATGGCTACCGCTATACTTTTTTTCAATGAGAAAGAAATCCTCGTTAAAGACAAAAGTTCTGGTCTAGACCTCTTTAAGCCATTTAAAATTGGTGTTTACAGTAAATTCACTGAAGACAGAATCAAACATTTAATTCAAGAGCATGTCATTCAAAAAGGGATTGATATAGAGGAAATTCTATTCAACGCTAATGAAGGTATCTTAATTCCTAATGAAATTTATAACCCAGAAAAAAAAGAGGCCTACTTTACCTTAAATTATCCTGAAATAAGTGAAAATAAATCCATTTATGATGAGAAAATAGATGCGATCAATGCACATTTCATTAGCACACGATTCAATTGGTTCATTGATTTCTGCTCAGAACATATGCCGCAAACACCAATGGTGAACAGCTCAAAAAAATATCTAGACAAAATACTGAGCAATCAAAAAGAAAAAAATGATGTCCACATTGTTTTGAAAGACAATACTTTTGATTTAATCAAGCTTCAAAACCAAAAACTTTTTTCATTTAATTGCATTGAATATACAACGGTCACAGACGTTATATATTTTTTAATCGCACATCTAGACAAGCTACCTAAGAAAGCGAAAAATATTATTCTTTACGGAACAGAAACGCAGACAAAGGAGGCCAAAACACTTTTTAAGAAGATCAAGAGCTTAAGTGAAATACTCCTCACCACACATACCGATAAGGCATTAATTCAATTTTTATCGTGAGAATAATAAGAGGCTCATTGAAAGGCATGCGTTTCAAGAAAATGAAAGCCTTTACCTCCCGACCCACAACGGACTTTGCTAAAGAAGGTCTATTTAATATTCTAGAAAATACGACCAATATTGAAGAATTAGCTGTTTTAGATCTATTTGCAGGTTTAGGAAGTATTTCCTTTGAGTTTATATCAAGAGGAGTTCAAAAGCTGACAAGTGTAGATTTAAGTCACCAATCTTGTAAGTACATCAGAGCAAATAGCAAAGCATATCAGCTAGAGGAAATACACAGAGTAGTCCAAATAGATGCTTTAAAATTTATACAAAAGGATATTGGAACGTTTGATTGTATTTTCGCAGACCCACCTTATGACTTTCAACATTACGCTGATCTTATCGAGCTTATTGAAGAGAAAAATCTTCTGAATAATGAAGGAAACCTAATTATCGAACATGGAAAACAAACTTCCTTCGAGCAAACGAAAGGTTTTCAAAAGGTAAAGGCATTTGGCCATGTCTATTTTAGTTTTTTTAACTTTGATATAGATGAAGATTAAAAAAGCGATTTTTCCTGGTTCTTTTGACCCTTTTACGAAAGGACATGAATATGTAATTCAGAAATCACTCGATGTGTTTGATGAGGTAATCATTGGGATTGGCGTAAATACTAGCAAGCAATATTTATTTGACTTGGAAAAGAGAATTGCACATATTCAAGAAATCTATAAGAATAATGACCGAGTAACAGTAATGACCTATGAAGGTTTAACAACTGATTTCTGCTCAAAAGTCGGTGGAAGCCATATCGTACGAGGACTTAGAAATTCCATTGATTTTGAATACGAAAAAGCAATTGCAGAAATGAATTTCATGATGGAAAAGATTGAAACTGTGTTTTTCATGTCACGAGATGAGGTAGGCGCTATAAATGCATCTATTGTTAGAGAAATATATAAGTCAAATGGCTCGATTGATGCATTTGTTTCTGCTGCCGACAAACTGGTTTGATTCTTGTAAACCATAGCTAAATATATAGAATGAAAATTCTTATTTCTGTTCTTCTTTTAATTCCTCTCTGGAGTCTATCCGCAACCCAAATATTTGGGACAGCTCAAAATAGTACTGGGGAGTGGATTTATCTATACGAAATTGAAGAATTCTTTACTAAATCGGAGCGTTATGTTCAGAAATTCAAAATCACTGAAAAAAATCGATTTTACTTTGAGGTGGAAAATCAAGAAGTAAAACGTTATGTAATACGATTAAATAATTCTTATTCAGAACTTTACCTTGAACCTAATGGCACCTATAAGATTGTTTTTCCCGAAGAATCTGTTGAAGTCATTCCTTACTTTTCAGGAAGAGAAATGGAACTTCTGTTCTTAGAATTAGATTCCATGGACATCAATTATAAAATTCTTGGTTTCGAAGCTTGGCTAGATGACGAATTCGCTGATTTGTATCTGCTCAAGGATGTTGAGCCGTCAAAGTTCATAGACGGTGTGTTAAAGTTCAAAATGGAGGTCGTATCGGCATATAAAGACGAGAAATCAGAATATTTCAAAAATCATATTAAATATGTTTTAGGAAAAACCATTGATAACATTAATTATTTCGGTGGACCAAACGAACTTGAAAAATTCGACTTTTACATACGGGACCAAGAGGTGCTTTACAATCTCCCATCCTACATTGATTATTTTCAGGACTTTTACTCTGGAGTCTTCTTAAAGCTAAATGAAAGATCAAAGCAAGGAGTTCTAATGGGTTTAAATGAAGGTAATGGAGAGATTTTAGTTCGAGGTTTATTAACAGATAGCATTGTTTCTAATTTACAAATTGCTGAAATGATTGCTTTAGAAATGGTCAAATCAGAATATCCAAAAGGCAACATACCTCAAAATAATCTAATTAAAGTAGCCAGATTCATTGAATTAAATTCTAGCTATGATCAAAATAAAACAATCGCTAAGAATATTCAAAAGCAGTTTTATTCTCTCGCTAAAGGAGATCCCTTACCCACTATTTATTTAGACAATCAAAGAGCACTCGGGAATGCAAATAAATATCAGTATGTCCATTTTTTTGACCCGTCTAACCCCAAAAGCCTTCCTGAAACATTCGCTTTGAAAGCGCTATATGCGAAGTATAAAAACCATGTAGACTTTGTAACAATTTATTTGGAAGCTAAATCGACTAATGAAGGATTCAAGCAAAGAATACTCAAAGAAATAGTATGGCCCATTTATGGCCTCAGCTATTATCATCCAATTTGGAAAACATTGAATGTAGGTACCTTTCCTTATTATATTCTGATCGATAAAGAGCTAAATATTGAGAGCATACCTGCCCTAGGACCTATACCAAATGGTGTTTACGAAACAATTGACAAAACCTTTCACGAGCTACTCAATAAATAACAAGGTTCAACATTATTCAATTTGAGCAGTAAGGCCGTTTTCTAACAATGCCTCACACATTGCCCTAAGCGCTTTAACAGAACCATTTTTCACCTTGCACCTGCCCTTCTGATGAACAAGCCAGGCACATTGTTCAGCTTGAATCAGCTCATGGCTGCATATCCGAATTAAACAATTGATCACATGATCAAAAGTATTTACATCATCGTTGTATAAAACTAAACAATGTTGTGATACTGTCTTTTCTAGTGTCTTGCGCTTTTCCTGTATTTCAGTTCTTTCACTCATACTAATCATTTCGTAATTCCTTCAATTCTTTCTTTAGGAGGTCTTTCTCCCTTTCCGAGGTCAGGTAGAAGTTCAAATAAATATCTTTATTTAATCGCGTAAAGCCTATTGTTCTTTTACTTCTCAATAACCAATTCCCAAATGCACCATCCATAATCGGGTTTATTTTTATAGTATGAATAATAAATTGAGCTGAATTAAATTCTTCTTCCTTCATACCATTGGTATAGAACGACAACATAGAATTCACCAAACTTGTTTTAAACGCTTGAGATTTTATCTTCGAGCTATCCTTGTTGAAATGGAATACACCTACTCTATTCAGACGTTCAATTGAATTTTTATCCAGTGAATCAGTTTCTAAGCTATAAACAATCATTTTCTCACGGGGCGCTTTTTGTTTATCAATAATTTTAACAGTGTGCTTTTGAGCTGGTTTTATTGACGCTTGTTTTGATTCAATTAATTTGGACAACTCTTCTGCTGGAGCACGTTGAGTAGATATATTATTTTTAATGATGGGCTCATTGCTTGAGCTACTCATATTCGGTGTTGAATTCCGATTGACTTCCTGCTCTTTGCGATATAATACTGAGGAACCTTGCCTATTGAATAAATCTCTTGCCTCCTGCATCGTAATCCTTTTCCCATTATAGAAAACAACTAAAAACGCATCAGAAATACCATTATTGACTACTTCAGTCCTTCTCAATCTCGCCTCATCAATACTCAAAAACTTACCTGATGAATAACGGTATAGACCATTTGATTCATAAAAGTCTAATTCTCGTATTTTTGATAATTCGCTTCCCCGAATTTTTCGATTGAATGCACCAACTTGAACGGAATAAAATAATCCCTCAACATTGATTCCTCCTACACTTCTGCCCGCCTGAAGCTCTTGAATATTACTGTTAATTTTATTATTAATTCCATTGCGATTATTTCCTTGTGCCAATAATTTTTTATCGGAAACTGTAGATTCAGGTGAGGTTTCAGAAAATTTGCTATCTAGGCTTGTTGATGCATTAGATAGTGCAGGAGACGATGCACTACTTGATACTTCAGGAAATGACGTATTGCTTTCTCTTTTCTTACTTTCTTCTGAAGAATTTGTAGAATTATTAAGCGCAATAAAGCTATTGTTCCCATTTGCAATGCAGGTCCCATTTCTCTCATATTCTTTGCCCTTCCAAAATGCTAAGCGCTCGTCATTACAATAGGCAACAATAAAGGCATCACTATAACCGAAGGAACGGATTTGCTTTTGCGCTGATACAGCAGATACACTATTGTTAAAATAACCAGCCATATATACAATAAGGCCATTATCAAGCGTTTGACCAGAAACTGGTGTAAACTCCCTATATACATCCTGTCTCACTGGCCTTCTAAAAGCACCAACCTGAACCCTAAAGTTTAATCCTGATGGATTTGCATTACCTATTTCAAATACATCGCTGTTTTTCGAAACAACTTCCTGATTAAGTACAGTGAAATCAGATTGAATTAGTGTATTATCGCTATAATCCACCAAATCTAAGCTTTTAAGGCTTTGTTGAAAACTTGCTGTGCGCTCTGGACCAATTACAGTGAATTCATTTCGCATTAGTGCCTCATAAACAATAGATGAATCATAAGACGCTATGCTTGTCAATGCCCTATTTAACTTAGAGCGAATTAAAGATAGCTTACGCGCACTAACATAATCGAATGTCTTTTCAAGGTCGCTCTTTGTTAAGCTTCGGTTTTCATTATTCTCAGAACTCTTAGTAATTTCAGAATCAATGGCATTCTTTAATGCTACCTCAGCTCCTATTTCCGGTACAATATTATTTGTTGCGATCGAGTTTGAAGCTATATTCACGACATTCTTATAATCTTGCGCGAGTCTATTCGCCAAGATACGGTCCTGCACATAAGATTTATAATTTTGTGACTCAATAACAGCTAGTGGATCTTTGATTTCAATCAATGCTTTATTCAATTCAGATTCACTTGGTATATTTTCTAAAGAAATAGCCTTAGAATCAGTATCGGGAAGATCAATAGACACATTCGCTTGATTTTCAAAAGTTTCGTTAGCGCGCTCAAAAGAATTGACTGATCCCAAATCAGATCCTATAGGATTCGTTGAATTAAACTTATCATCGGTAACAACGTTTTTATTATCGCTATTCGATATACTAAAGGTTCGAATTTCTGAAAGCTCACTTAGTTTGGGGAGTTTGATTGATTCAGCAGAACTTATTGATGGATTCACCTCATTCTGATACAAGTATTCATACTCAGCCGAAGCAATTTCAAGTTTAAGGATTGAGCTTCTGAGCTTAACCTCCTCCTCTAGATAAAGAATAGCTTGTTGAAGCTCACGGATATCCTTCACCATCTGTTTTTGCTCATCAGTTAAGGACTTTGCATTGGCACTTAGCCTTAAAGATGCATCAAGGGCCATCATTGCGGCTCGGTTATTTGCCTTCAGTTGATTCAGCAAGTCATTTGCCTCCTGAAGCTTTTGACGCTTCTCCACGTAGCTCAAATAGCGTTCTGAGACTAGAATAGATTCAATCTCTTGGTCATTTACAGCTCTTGTTGCAACAATCAATTCGTTTCTTTCAAAAGATTGCATTTCTAGCAGCTCTTCCTTAATCATCAATTTCCTAGACCTATTGGCTTCAATCAACTTGTTAAGCATATTGATTTCATTTTGAGCGGTGGTGAGCGCCAACCTCTTCAGTAAATCTTGTTCTTTAATTTCAATTTCTAAAAGCTGTGCATTTAAATTATCAATAGTTTCGAACTGCACACCCGGAAGCATTGATTTCAATCTCAAATATTTACTTTCAATATTTTGGTTTGTAAGCTCTAAACTCAGTTCGTTTTGGAAATAAGCCAATCGGCTTTGCTGCTCTTCCCTTCTTTTTTGCGCTAAAATCTTTTCCTTTTTACGTTTTGGTTCTGGAACTGAATTAGCCTCATTTATTTCAAGCTCAGCGTCAAACACTAATGCGGTTAATAATTTTACGGATTCACCAAATTCAGGAGCTTGTCCTTCATTATTATCAAATCGAACGTTTTCAACACGCGCATTAAAAGATTCACTTCCCGGTTTTGATTCATTAGCATTTTCATTCTCGTTTGGTAAACGCGAGGGATCTAAATTTTCACTAAAGCTATTTTCCTTCTTTTCGTCATCGGCAGAAATAACGTTCGTGGCCATTATGTCATTGCTTTGAGATATCACCTCTGTTTTTGCACTAATCTGCTCTTTTGTCGTCCGATTAATTTCAGTAGTAGTGGACTGAGATTCATTGTTCTGGTCTTCCAAAATCTCTGTATTGGCAATTTGAGCAGATGTTACTTCTTCGGGTGATACTTGTTCGGTCGATACTGCTTTTGTAGATGATCTTTCTTGCTGATTCGTTTTTGGTGTTTCGCGATTTGAATCCACCTCCTGCTCAGTTCCCTCCTCTTGCTGTGCGGGAATAATTTCTTGCTGACTAGCTACGGGTGTTTCTCGCCTTAGATCGATTTCGTTATTCACAATATCTTCTTCTTGCGAAGTATATTCCTCGTTCTTCAGTTTATCATTTTCATTGCGTTCAGCATATTCAGTATTGACTATTGTGGAATTACCGTCTTTTTCAACCTGAACGGAAGCATTTTGATTAGACTGCTTCTTTGTACCTGCTTCATCAGAAGCATTATTATTCTGGGCTACATCGGTAATCGTCTCATCTTTAATTTTATTTATCGATTCGACTTCTTCCTGAATTTGTATAGTTTCCCTATCATTTGATGGTACTACCGCATCTGATTGAACTGTCGAATTATTTAAGGAGTTAGGCGGACTTTCGCTTACAAAAACTTCTTCCGAAAAAACTTTCTTTGAAACAGCTATTAATGCTGTATCGGATGAATTAATCGCGGCATCTTGACCGCGTTCATTTGGTATGACTGATTCTTCAATTCGTTCTGCTAATTCACCTGGTTTAACATTAGAAACACGAACAGTTTCGTCAGGACTAGTATTGGATCTAGCATCTACCTCATCAACGTCAGGGGAAACTTTTGCCAATACTTCTCCATTGTCAGGACTTGAAGGAACTTTTGAAGGTGATTCATTTGTATTAGGTGTCTCCTCCTTGGCATTTACGGAAGAAATAAGCGGATCATCATTACTATTCGTTATATTTTCAGCTATCTCCTCTTTTGCGATACCCTCGGAATCTTTGGCGCTTTCGATTTCTGGATCGTCACCGGGTTTCTTTGACGATGACGGTTCTGATGCTTTAGTGCTTGTTGCCTCATCGTTTTTGTTGACAGATTCTGCTTGAGTCGAATTATTATTATCAGCAAGCGCCTCCTCAGTAATTTTTATATTTGAATCATTCTGAGAGGGTTGTATTAGATTATTGGATGGTTTCGAAATCGTTTTGGTCTCATCTGTATTTATATTCTGGACTATTTCAACATCCGTCGTTTCTTTAGCTGCCTTTTCAGATTTGCCAGCTATGGTATTATTCAAAGCATTGGTTGACGCATCTTTTGTTTCAGAGCTGACAGAATTAGAAAGATTATCCTGAGCTTTGATTGAATCAGTTGTTACATTTTCAAGGGGTGCCTTGGTATTCGAATCATCATCTTTGGATTCACCGCCATTCATTTTATTTAATGCTTTATTTAATGCTTTTTGATCTTTATCAGGCGAATTAACAGCAAGCTCCGTTTGCTCAGGTGAAGCTTCATTACTTATAGTAGGGGGTTCTTCAAATAAGGCTGCTGTATTTGAGACGACTTGTATCTCCTTTTCTTGAGCTTTATTTGAAAGGGAATTAATGATCAATTCTGAATCCTGTATGAGCATATTTACTCGATTTTCCGCAACCAAATCTTCTTGGTCTCCAAATTGATTCAATGCTTTGATGTGCGCATACTCACTAGCAAGCATAACGGTGTCTTGCATTTCCTTAGTCAGAGACGAACTTCTAACCCTACTTCTTTCTTCATTCTGATTTATTTTGAGGATTTTTAGCGATTGACTTGCCTCCGATTTATCTCTTGCATAAAGCTCAGTTGAAGCATATTTATCAACGTCAATTTTATTGTCTAGCTCCTCTAGGTCATTTTCTAGATCATTCCCGTCAGCATCGATCAATGTAATATTGAGCAAACCCTCTCTAGCATATATCAATTGTCCTTCAAGGATTTCATTTGCTTCTTTTAAAACACGTATATCTTTAGAAACAATCGACATCTCCTCTTCCATAAGATGTATAGAATCTGATAACATCTCCCATGCCTCAACATTTGAAGCTAGCTGAAGCTTTGATGCCAATTCAACCTTTTGACGACTAAAAACCTTTCCTTCTGATTCCTTTTTATCGATTCGTGACTGAATTTCTATTTGCTCTGATTCCATTTGTAGGAGCTCTTTGCGCACCTTTGCGGAAAGAGAACGCTCATTTCTGAAACTTTCAGGTCGTATGGAAGTAGAACGTAGCATTCGACTCAATGAATCTTTATTACCGGATTCGAGCATTTCCTCGGCCTGTAAATTAAACGCTGTGACCTCTGAATACAATTCCTGAAGTGTATTCAAATCACGCATGCTTTCATTATATTCTTTTTGGTCTAAAAGCGTTGAAACGACGATTTTTCGATCAATGAGTAAATCATATAGGATTGGATTCAATGAATCAACCTCTTTTACTGTATTCGTGATATTTTGATTAATGATGTAATCAATTCTTTCGTCCACCTCGTCATTTTTAGAATAAAGCTCATTTATGTTTTCTATTAGCTTTATTTTTTGACGTATTTGATCTTCTAGCTCTACTTCGAGGTCGATAAAATCATCCATTTTAGCTTCAATTTCGTCCTCTCCCATAGGCTTTGACTCCATGGCAATTGCCATATCCATAGTGGCGTCAATGGTTTTCGTATTTACCGTTAACTTTTCAAATTCGTGAAGCTCAATACTTTCAATATCCACAACCATATCGGAAATCTGAATAAGGTTTTGACTATATGACATAGATTCACGAGAATCTCGCATTTCATAATTTGCACTCACCTCAAATTCAAAACCTTCGACATGGGGCGGAATATCAATTGTATCTACAAAAAGCCGTTCAGATCCATCGACTAATGCCTCGATAAGATATGCCCCCGGGGCAGGAACGATAAAATAAAGTGCACCAACAGTATTCGTATTGAAAGGGCCAAATTTTTCCTTTGACAGTTCATTTGTGATATAGAATTCTGCTGCGACATTTTGAGGATCTATATTGTCCTTAAAATAAAGACTTGCAACAAGAGATGATAAGACAGGTGCATTGAACCTAGCCTCCACAACTGCAAGACCGCCAATATCTTGATTTCGATCAGTAGAAAAAATAACGTTTTCACTTGGTAGGTTTGGTACGAATAAAAAGTCATTAGCCGTTGACGAATATGGGAAATTGAGATTTTCTACTTTTTCAGATTTTAATGTTTCGCGAGAAAATTTTGATCGAAATAAGTCATAACCACCCATTGAATTGTGACCAGATGAGCTAAAATAAAGATATCCTGAGTGCTCATCGTAAAATGGAAAATCTTCATCCATCAATGTATTGATATCCGTGGAGAGTCTCTGAGGTGGATCCCAGTTATTATTCTGGTTCTTTTTTTGGTAAAAAATATCCTTACCGGATTGAATTTCATTAGAATAGCTAGAAAAAAAGCGATACTTCATGCCTCTTTTAAAGACATATTTTGGTATGAAACCCTTTTTCGTATTGTACTTTTTTCCAAAATCATCCTGGGAATACAGCTTATAGTTTATAGAGTCGAATAAATATGCCGAAAAATAGTCCTCTGTAGTTCTTTGGTCCTGTCTTACAACTTGTATAGCACGAGGACTCTTCAAAAGTTCTTTTGCATTTTGGCACCGCTTAATCTCCTCAGAGGCACCAAAATCCTCGCTTTTCTTAGTTTTGAGGCGAATATAATTTGCATACATTTCAATCGCCTTATCAAACTCATAGTTCAGATGATAAAGCCTACCTTTAAAGTAATAAACCTCAATAGGACATTGGGATTGTTCTAGAAGGTAATTAAAGTGTGTTTCTGATTTTTTTGGGTTTTCAGTGTAGAATAAACATACTCCATAGCAATAATTATATTCAACATTCTTTAAATCATTTGATAATAATTGTTGGTATCCATCAATCGCAAGTGCATACTGTTTCTTCTCGAAAAAAGAGCTTGAGGATTTGACAAGCTGATTCTCGGATTGGGCCACAAAGAAACTTGTTCCTGCCCATATGAAACAGAAAACAAGAATGAATCGATATGTCATTCGAATACGGACCACCTTTTAATCAATTTTAAACTCGTAGAGTTTACGCTTTACGCCTTAAAAAGTTCATTTTATTTTCTTCACCTCGCAATAGTCTTTGCATATTTTTACGATGAGAAAACAAAACGATGAGGGATATCACAATAGAAAATATGATCATTATTCTGGCATCCTCTAACATGAAAAAATAGCTCACAAAAGGGAACAAAACTGATGCTACAATTGCGCCTAAAGAAACATATTTCCAAACTGCAAAAACCACGATAAAACAGCCCAAACATATAAAAGCAGTTTCTGGATTAATTGCAATAATAATACCAAGTGTACTTGCCACTCCCTTACCTCCCTTGAATTTAGCTAAAACTGGGAATACATGCCCTATTATTGCACAAAAAGATGCCGTAAGCTGTAATATCAAAACCTCATCTTTAATACCAATGTACAAGTGAGACAGAAGCAATGGAATAGAAGCCGCGGCATAACCTTTAAGTATATCCATAGCCAAGACAATTGTACCCGATTTATTACCAAACACCCTGAAAGTATTCGTTGCGCCAGCATTTTTACTGCCGTGCTCTCGAATATCTATACCATGAAGCAATTTACCAACCCAAACTGCTGAAGGAATTGAACCTAAGATATAGCCAATGAAGATTACGATTAGAAATACCATATTATCTTTTGAGTGACATTATTTGAAACATCTCTCCCTCATCAAAAATAGCAAATCCAAAATTCTTCGACTTTCTCTTGTCCGGCTTAATAGACTCTAATTCTTTGAAAAATCCCATATCACTCGTGAAAATCTTCAATTCCCCATCTCTTTTAACGCGCTCATATTTCCACCAGTTCTCACGTTTCATTAATTTGTCCTCTAGAATCAATTCGAATCCTGAGGGTACGCTAGCTGATGTTTTTTTCATAAACAATAGCTGCCCAGGCACTTTCTTTAAAACAGCGATATCTCCAACAGAAAAAAGCACAAGCTTTGAATTCCGAGAGCGCAAACCAGAAATGGCATCACCATCCGCATTCTTAGGAAGCGAGTAGGATTCGAGTCTGAGATCGGGAATCAAAAACGTAGCATTCAAAAAAGAAGGCATCTTTCTTAACTTGTCCTCATCATATTCTTTAAATATTTTTTCTCCCTTTTCGCGACCATCTCCGAAAACAGAAAAAACATCTGTCAATTCATCTTGAGTTTGTCGATCAAAAGTATATTCGCTCAAAGAATCAGAAAGACCAATTTGGTCAGCAAGTTTCGAAACAATTGACTTTTGAAGTGGGATATCTATTTTTGAGGTGACACGAATGATTGTCTTTTCTTTCTTTACATTATAGGCTATCGAACCATATGAGGTGACAGATACAGGGTCCAAATCAATCCCCAAATCTATTTTACCCGTTCCAGATATAAGACATGAACCATCTTTCAGAGTTATGGCATTTGATTGATATGGATTTAGTCCACTATTAAATTCATCAGAGATTTCAAATCGCCCATTTTCATAATCATAAAAAACTTTCCCACTAGCATTAAATAGATAGGGGTCTGAAGGGAAATCCTTAGAAGATAAGAAGGTTGGATATATTTGGATACTATCTAAGTTCGGAGCATCGCGCCAAAGAAAACCAACGGCAAGGTTATCCCCATCTTTATTCTTTAATTCATTTGTCACTGGAACACGAACATTTTCTGCAATAATTGTATCTTCAAAATACATCCAGGATTTATCAAATGAACAATCATGAACAATCCTGGTGTACCCCTCGCAAATAACTCCTTTATTCTTAGAAGCTATATCCATAGCTCCATAATACTGAAATTTATTACTAAACTGAAAATCAATATCCTCGGGGATAATTGCCTTTGCAACAGTCTGTATTCGATCAAAATAAATTGATTTCACGGCTAATTTAGTAGAAACACTATCGCGATCATAGTATAAATAGTTACCTCGCCCATTAAACTCATTCCTTCCTAAAACATTGAGCGTAACATCGGTGAACTCGTGAAGCTTTGTTACTCTATTGGCTACGATTCTTGCACTCTCAAAAGTATCAATAACAGCATTTTTTAAAACATTTACTTGTCTACCTTTGGGATAAATATAAGCGTCTCCTAACTCAAGGAAATCTACTTTATAACAGTTAATTGTTTCATTTTTTAAATCATACTGAGCACTAATTGACTTAAACTGCAAAGAATCCTGGTCCTGGTCTAAGGAAAAGAAATTATTGGCTACAATTCCTGCACTGCTTTCAAAATTCGTTTCTTGACCCTTGTTCCGCTCGAAATCAATACTCTCGCCGTCCATCTGCCAAATAAATTTATCCATCTGACAATAAAACTTATTGCTTGGGAATTTTATGCGTTTTGAACCGCTAGAATTAAAGGTCCCAAGTCGATCCTTGAAAGAGATATGCGATTTAAGTCCTTCGGATTGAATAGCCATTGGATTCTCTCCATATTTTGCAAATCGATTTCGTAATGTAAAAGAAGCTGAGTCAGAAAAAATATCACTTGACTTAAAGCTATATTCATCAGACACTAGCAATGCGTCCATCAAATCAATTCTTCCCGAACCTACCATTCCTGTCTCAGAAATTGAAATTGCACCATCCAATAAACATTCTCCTTTAAACATATCAATAAAGGCATCTCGGTACGATTCAACACTTAATATCTTTAGCCTAGGTTTAAAAGACATTTTCGCCAATTCACATGAAGCCTCAGGATACTCCACACCGTTTGCGATTTCTTTACTAAAGAAATTTGCCAAACCAATCGTTGAATCAGGTAAAAAGGTTAGTTTTTTTGATGTCGCCGATGCCTGAAGGAAATTAATCGTTCCTGCTCCTTGAAGACCATTGTTAGAAAGAACAATTCTATTTTGATACATGGAAGCTGTTTCATAAAATGAATATCCCTCCTCTGGAGCCTCTGTAATAAAGCCAAATGAGTAATCATTCATAATGCGCAAAGGCTCAGGTAAAACCGGAAAAATCCCATCAGATACAAGACGGCCCTTTAGCCTCAATTCTTGTTCATTAAAATCATCTAAGCTATCCAGTATAAAGGGATCAAGCACATAATAAAAACGTGTGCTATCATAAGCACCACCAACTATATTATCTGCACTGTATAAGACGCGAAGCTCTTTTTTAACATCCAAATAAGGGAAGTTTGAGTTGTATCTATTGCGACCGGACCGTAATGTTGAATCATCTATATAAAGCGTACCTTGGAACCCAGAAAATGAACTCGCCATATCAATCGGTTCATCTCCATCTCTTCGACTTAAAGGGTTTACGCGTAAATATGCCTCATCAGCACTATCAATAGATATACTGAAAGAATCATAGTCGAAAGAAGAATGAATCGAATGGGCCATAAATTTTCCCGATTGAATCCATCCAGAAATCTTCATATCTCGATTGCTGTACATTTTCACATAAGACGAATCTGGATAGAAGGATGTGCGTTGCTTAGAGGACAGATTTACTCTTTCTACCTCGTTCAGGTAAATTTCTTGAAAATCCACGTCGACATATGCATAACATGGTTGGCTCTTTCGTCTTGCGGAAATTCTCAAGAATTCACTTTCCAGATTTTGCAAGTATGGGTCATTGGCAATTTGAGAAGGAGTTGCTTTTAGCACTTTTGGCCTCAAATCACAGACAAAACTTAGCTCATCATAATCCTTATCCCCCTTTGACGAGCGGGCATAATTTAGAAGCTTTTGTTCTACAAATACCTCATCGGATGAAGAGGTGTAACGAATAAAACCTGAGCTTGCAATATCAATTAGCTGAGATTTACATTGGCTCACTGATTTTCTCAAAGCACTCGCGACTTGACCAACCGGTAATATATTGCTCTCCTTCTCTAAACTCAGATTTGCGATCTCCATTAATGGATTTGTATTTCCTATTCCTGCAAATCTTTGAAAGGCGCGTTTATCGAAATAATCCCACGAGTCAACAAATGCATATTTTTGCTCTTGCGCTGTGCCCACCTCATAGGTAAACATTGGAAAAGGACTATTCAAGGTCCAAGAAAGCAAAGGGGCCTTGATAAACAATTTAAAATAACTATCATTGAACGGCAATAGATTACTTCCTTTTTTATTTGCCGTGACGCGTAGCTCATTCTTAGCTTCATCCCAATAAAACAAAGTGTTTTTGGCATAAAGCGAATCCCCACCAACATAATGCATACTAACGTCTGCGTCTCGGGCGATAATTTGTTCAGGATTCATTAGGAATTTCAATGCACGCACCTCAAACAATTCGCGATCCTTATAGTGGAGAACAACTTTCGCTAGATTACTTGGTTCTCCTGTACCAATAAAATCTGCACCCTGTAATGAGAAACCACCATCATAGTCCAATTGATCTCTTAATCCTTCAATTTTTAATCTTTTTTCAAAAGAATTAAAAATTGGACTAGATTCACCAAGCTTTAAATTGAAAAGCGTTTTGTCTTTTAGTCGACCTAGGATCGGCTCTTCAAAATATGGAGTCGTTAAGGCCACAGTATCTACCTTCAAAATTGACTCTCGTGCATCCAAAGTGTAACCACGAATCTCGGCATAAGTTTCCTCTTTCGGAAAATTTACCTTTTCCCAAGTGATTGTTCCACCTCGACCTTGCCATCTCTTTTTTCTTAAATCAAAATAACCTGAGGTTTTTAGGACAACAATACTATCGACTGGCCCAGATTGATAAACAAAACATTTCAGGTTGGTATTAGAAATATGAATTTGAGGTCCAGACTTATGTATCACCCAGCGTGGAGCACCACCATTGTACACCCATTTATGATTTCCTTCGGTGTGAAAAGAGAATTCATTAAAAAAATCATGAGAAAAGGTTATAAACTCATGAAGTATATCCTTGTCTTTTTTATTCGTCTTACTATCGAATAAACTATGCCATCCAGAAACAAATGACGCGGGGAAGACTGACTTTTTTTGGTCTAATGAAACCTGAACCAATGCCATGATATCTATTGCTGAAAAGTCTTGATCATATAAATAATTACAGCGACGAGTAAGTTGTTCGAACTCACTCGAATTCAAACCAGACTTCAATAAAAAAGGAGCATAATCCTTTTTTAGAAAGCGCTGAAAAGATTCACTTGGGAAAGTCTTTCCGAGTTCTTTAATAAACTTTTCTTTGTTATTTGAAAACCGCTGCGCATGAAGCGAAGTTGTAAAAAGAATTGTACACCAAAGCAGAACTATTTTCATTGAGCTTATTTTTTTAAAACGAGCATACACCAACCCTCGCGTTCCCTTTTTGAGGAGAAACTCAGTCCTAATCCTTCAGCAGCATCTATAATTTCCTGCGCATCCGAGCTAAAAAAACCACTTAAATATAAGAAACCATTTGGACTTAATGCTTGAATATAATTGGGCATATGACTCAATAAAATGTTCTTATTGATATTGGCGAAAATAACATCAAAACGCTTGCCAATTATTACCTCAATGTCACCTAACACAGATTCTATTCGATTGCAATTATTAACCACAGCATTTTTTCTACAATTTTCTACGGACCATGGCTCTATATCAACAGCAAGAACTTTATCCGCACCCTTCATTTCACAGAGAATCGCCAAAACACCTGTTCCTGAGCCCATATCCAAAATCTTCTTTTCTTCAAGAGATGCATCTAATATGGACGCACACATCATATAGGTGGTTTGATGGTGTCCTGTGCCAAATGACATCTTAGGCTCAATTAATATCGTGCGTTCAAAATTAGATTCCAGCACATGAAAAGGAGCTATAATTGCTAATCTATTTTCAATGTAAACAGGTTCGAAATTTGACTCCCATAAAGCATTCCAGTTTTGATGAGGAAGCTCGTTAAATGAATAATCAACTTTTGTTTCTGATTTTACAAGTGCTAAAACTTTATCAAATTTCTGTTTTGAATATTTTGATTTAGATACAAAAGCATGAAGCACATTATCTTTCTCATAAAAACCTTCAAAATCAATTTCACCTAGATAAGCAGAAAGAATTTCTGACCACGGATCAAATGGATCAAGAGATATTTCGAATTGATAATACGTCATCAAAGGGCCTCAATAATAGAACGAAATGAATCTGCATCTAGTGCAGCTCCTCCGATTAGACCACCATCAATATTCTCGCATTTAAATAACGCCTGAGCATTGGCTGGAGAACAACTCCCTCCATATAAAACACTTATATTATCTGAAGTTTCTGGACCGAAGAGGGATGTAAGCTCGTCCCGAATAAAGTCATGCATCTCGGAGGCTTGTTCAGGGGACGCCGTTTTGCCAGTGCCAATAGCCCATATTGGCTCATAAGCAATAGAGATGAATTCAATCTCGTCTACTGAAAATGCTTTTAGTAAAGCAAGTTGATTTTGAATTTTAGATGTATGCTGAAGACTTTCTCTTTCATTTAAGGATTCACCGCAACAATAAATCACATTTAGACCGTGCTTTAAAGCGGTTTTTATCTTATCTAAAAGAACTTCATCAGCTTCATTAAAAAGCATACGTCGCTCACTATGCCCTACGAGTACCCATGAACATCCAATCGATTTTAGTTGACTAGCGCTTACCTCGCCAGTATATGCTCCATTATCTTTTGCATTAAGATTTTGTGCTCCTATTTGAAAGGAGCCATTATTTCTATTAATAAAATCTTGCAAATAAATGTTAGGAGGGAAAATGAGCGTTATTTTACCGTCACTTTGGCCAAATGATTTACTTAGTAGGTCCAGGTATAAACTTTCAGCGGCATCAGCATCAAGATTCATTTTCCAATTACCAGCGACAATTTTATTTCTCATCAATTTTCTTTTTTGATTTGATCAATTAAGCCCAATGCAGTAAATGGATTGTCCGCACCATACTCCGCAGAACCCGAATATAATGCCTTGTGCACGCCTCCTTGCAAATAGAATACGCCAGGTACTTCCATGCCCTTCTGGTGAGCTTCAAAAATCGTCCAAAACGCATTAGGTTCAATTGAAACATAATCGAATTTCGAACCAATTTCTTTAAAGAAAGCTTCAATTTCGAGAGGCGAACCATCTATGGGCCATGATTCATCCATGAAAATAATTTTC
This sequence comes from uncultured Cryomorphaceae bacterium, assembly GCA_913052055.1. Classification (GTDB taxonomy): domain Bacteria; phylum Bacteroidota; class Bacteroidia; order Flavobacteriales_D; family Crocinitomicaceae; genus UBA952. The sequence goes on along the minus strand of CAJXDT010000004.1, from coordinate 65,891 downwards.
AACTCTGGAATTAATCCTGGGAATTTTTGTTTTAGCTCCACAAGTTGCTTTGCTGTCTCCATACAATGGGGACATGTAGGAGCAAAAAAGCACACTAACTTGTTGCCCTCTGCTACATTAGGAAAATACTGAGTATAAATTGAATCTCCTGATTCAACCTGAGCGCTAGAAATATTGTTAGAGCCTTGAGGAAGCAAGATAAACATGAGTAGACTAATGATCAGCCCACTATACAATAAAGGATGTATGTTTTTTTGATCTTTTATTTCACTTTTAAAACTCGTTAACAATAATAAGAGTAAACCAATTGAAAGAATGTTTTTCACCAATGCTTGAAGCGGGGTCATTGGAATAAGCTCCCCAAAACAACCACAATTACTTGAATCACCACCTACTACCTGAATGAATAAGTGAATAGAAAACGCACCTAAAAGAGCAACGGTTGAAGGAATAACGATTCTTTTTAAATAATATGGCAGTAGAATTAACAAACCTAATGTGAATTCAAATCCAATCAACAGTCTTGATAAAATCACCGCAAAGGAACCATCTATACCAATTGCCGATAAATACTTCGTTTCAAATGATGAAATCCCCATTAGAGGGGAAGGATATAATTTGGCAACTGCCGAGACAATAAAAAGTATGGAAATAATAATTCTTATTCCCCACACAATGTATTTTCTATTTAAATTTTTCATTTTTTTAGTTTAAAAATAATTGAATTCTCAATCAAAAATATCACGTTAACAGAACTTTAACCTTCCTCAGAAAGATGAATCAAGGCAAAAACAGAGTAATTCAGCATATCGAAGTAATTCCCTTCAGCTCCCTCACTAATTTGAGTCAAGCCGTCGTTATCCTCTATTTTCTTAATGCGCAAAACTTTAGCCAAGATTAAATCCGTAAGAGAGCTGATACGCATGTCTCTCCAGGCTTCGCCATAATCATGATTTTTGCTTTTCATTAAATCAAACGCCTCATTACGCACTTCATCATACCAATCTGTTGCTTGAGCTGCAGATAGTTCTTCCTCATGCAAATCAAATTTATGTCGACCCTGAATAATGGCCATCACGCAATAATTTACCATTGAAGAAAAAGCATCCTCATAACTCTCACCTACCTTGTTAACTCCGGTATCCTGAATTGTCCTAATCCTATTTGCTTTTATAAAAATCTGGTCTGTAAGTGAGCTTGGCCGAAGAATTCTCCATGAAGTTCCATAATCAAATGTCTTCTTTGTAAAAATTTCTCTACAAACATTGATTACTTTTGTGTATTGCTGGGTTGTTTTTTCCATTTAAAATTATGTATACAGACTTATTGCATCCGCTTCCTAAAACAATTAATATCAAAGGCTCTTTGTTCCAATTTGATACCCCAAAGATAATGGGAATTATTAATCTAAGTCCCGATTCATTCTATGAAAATGATGCCAAAAAAAAAGAAACGGCCCTCTTGAAGAAAATTGAATCCTTTATCGCGAATGGGGCTGATATTATAGATATTGGTGGAAGTTCTACGAAGCCAAATTCCTCTCTACCGTCTGCTAAAGAGGAACTTGCTAGAGTTATAAAACCCTTAAAAAGTATAAGGAAAGAATTTCCCAATCTGATTATATCAGTTGATACAGTTCGCGAACAAGTCGCTAAACAGGCGTTGGAAATAGGTGCTGATATCATTAATGATGTAAGCGGGGGATATGCCAACGGAAAAATGCTGGATGTTATCGGAAAATTCAAATGTCCTTACATTCTAACGCATAACATTGAGGGTGGCATCAACAAAAACGTTATGGATGACTCAAAAAATACAATAAAAGAGCTCATTAAATTTTTTTCCAAGAATATTTCTGAATTGAACAAAAAGGGTATTCACGATATTATAATAGATCCAGGATTTGGTTTTTCTAAGAACTTAAAGCAAAACTTTGAAGTCATTAAATACTTCGACCTTTTACACATTTTGAACACCCCTGTTCTTGCAGGTATATCAAGGAAGTCAATGATTTATAAGACGCTTCAAATTGAAACTAAAGATGCATTAAATGGAACAACAGCAATGCATGCATTCATCCTCTCAAAAAATGCTTCGCTTTTCAGAGTGCATGATGTACGGGAAATGAACGAGGTAAAAAAGCTTTGGGAGTTGTCATTTTGTTGAAGTTAGTAAAGGATAATTGCAACTTTTTTAGTTACTTTCGTATAATTATTACGAAAAATTCAACTCTTATGAGGTTTTTAGCCTTTCTAATATTATTCTCTCTAAGTAGCTACTCGTTTGCTCAAATTCCTACAGCGAATTTCAGCATGTCTGACAACCAAGTGTGTCAAGGAGAATGCATTACGTTAACGAATAATTCTACCGGAAATCCAATCAATTTCGAATGGACATTTCAAGATGGTACTCCTGCGACCTACAATGGTGCAAGTCCTGGGCCTGTATGTTTTAATACACCTGGAACATTCGCCATCACACTGGAAGTTTCCAATACATTTGGAAGCAACCAGACAGCCCAAACAATCAATGTGGGTGAAACACCAAGTGTAAACGCAACATTATCAGATACCTTAAACGGCGTATATGTTGAAATTGATGATACCACCATAGCAATGTATCAAGAGGCATATCTTTTCGCCAGCGGCACACCTCCAGGTGGTTCAATGGTGTGGTATCCAAGTGGAGTACAATCGGATAGCTTGATGCCTGACGCAAATGACTCATTGACTGTAACACCATTTTATGATACGTATTATGTAGCCTCCTACTCTACTCCTGAAGGATGTACATCGTACGATACTATATTGGTATCAGTTTGGTTTCAAGACACCTTGAATACGGATACTATTGCAGTAGGTATCAATATTGCACTTCCCAACTCATTCTCACCAAATGGAGACAACAGAAACGATCAATTTCGAGTCCTAACGAATGTGGATGCTGATCAAAATTTTGACAACGGATTTTATGAGGGAGGGGCAATTATTGAGGTTGACTTTCGCGTTTATGACCGATATGGCCAAATGATTTTTAGAACAACAGACCCTCATGAGGGTTGGGATGGAAATTACAAAGGAAAACCCGTAAATACAGGAACCTACTATTATATGCTCGAATACCGCCTCATTGACGGAGTTTCAGACTCGTTAGAAGGAGACGTAACCTTATTTAGATAAAAAAATGAAAAATATATTATTTGCCCTCTTTGCCCTTGTGTCTGTGAGTAATTTCGCACAACAAGACAAATCAATCAGCATGTGGTATCAGTCGCCAATGATGTACAACCCGGGATCGGTAGCTACAGGAGCGGAAGATTTTGGTTTTTTCACCAATTTTAGAATGCAATGGCTGCCTTTAACCAAAATGAGAACAAATGTGCTCAATGCAAATTTCAAAATTCCAGACGGATTTATGGGTAGTAATAACTTCGGACTTGGTCTAAATGTAATGCAAGATATGACAGCAGGTGGTGCAGATAACCTTTCATACACGACAAATACGATTTCCATTCCAATCAATTACACCATGGCTCTGGATAATCGAAATAAATTGTCAGTAGGTGTTTCTCCTGGCTTTATACAACAAAGCTTTACACCCAACCATACCTGGGAAGATCAGTGGCAAGGAACTGGATTTTCAGGAACGAGTTCAGAAACAGGTTTAAACTCAAGTTTTTCTACAATTGACATTAGCACTGGTGTTTTCTATCAGCATTCTATGAGAAACAGAACACTTTTGTATGGAGGTGTTGCATTGAATCACATTAACAGACCAAAATTGAACTTTTCATTTGGCAGTGACCGTCTATATATGCAAACCGTTGTTCATGCAGGAGCAAACATTGTTACAAGAAAAAGAGACCTTCGCGTCAACCCGCAATTGATGTACTTTAAAACAGGCCCTGGTGCTAACATTGTTGCCGGTGTTTCTCTAGAGCATATATTGAAAGAAGGTTCTTCAATAACAAATATCAACAAAACAGTGACAGTTGATTATGGCTTTTATTACAGACATCTGGATGCTTTAATTACGACATTCGGATTCAAATTTAAAGGATTCAAAATGGGAATTGCTTTTGATGCAAACCTCTCATCACTGAATCAAGCTACAAATAGCATCGGTGCAATTGAAATATATCTTAAAACGCTTCATTTGTACAAAAAATCGAACAAAAGAGGTAAGATTAAATAATACACACCTTCTAAAGATTATAAAGCCCTCCAGTGTGTACAAAGAGGGCTTTTTTATTGCCCTTTACTTTTGAAAGATAGCTTTGCATTGCAAACATCACCTTACCCGTATAAACAGGCTCTATATTGAATTGATATTGACCATTAAATGAGTGCACAAACTGATCTAAATCGATACTTGATTTGGCGTAACCCCCAAAATGATAATCAGCCAATACCTCTACCCGGTCTATATCCAACCTCACGTTTACTCTTTCTGCAAGCTTTTTCATTTCCATCAGACTGTCGAATCCTTTAAGCACAGGAACAACAACCAAGGTTGATCGAGGCGACATAGCCATATAAATACCGAGGCTTGTTGTGCATGTCCCTTGTGCCACAAAAATATAATCGTAATCATTATCCGTTTCAGTAATAATATCTTGACATCCTAAGATACCTTCACGATTTGCTCCCCCTTCCGGAATATGCAACAGACACCCTCCCTCTGCATAATCGACCCGATCACTATACTTTTTAAGTTTGTATTGAGCACGGTCAATGAACCGTAGCTCCATTCCAAGTTCTGCGCAGCGCTTTAGTAGTTTATTTGAATTATGATTCAATTCATCTCCTCTAACTACACCGATAGTTTTAATGTTTTCGAGGAGGCCAGTGGCCGCCACCGCTAACAAATGATTTGAATATGCTCCACCATAAGTAATGATGGATTGACAATTTTGAGTCTTGGCCTTTTCGATATTATATTTTAGCTTTCGGAATTTATTTCCAGATACCTCTTGGTGAATTAAATCATCACGCTTAACGAACAACATCACATTATCTTTGTTTTCTAATGCAAGGGTGAACGCTTGGGTTACCGAGCGTTGAATGTATGTTGAGTATAAAGACATTATAGCAATATGAAAGAAGACTTTTCAATGTTTTCTAGTCGCAAAGATATGGACGAAAAAGATTACTACCTCAGCCCGGAGGGATATATTGTATTTACAGAAATTTATCATCTAAAAAGAGGGTTCTGCTGCAGGAGCGCATGTAAGCATTGTCCTTATGAATTCAAAAAAAAAGAGAAAATTCGGAATAAAGGTTAAATATGAACGCCCTTCTCTGGGAAACGTCCTTCAAATTGACTCAATACGGTCTTTATTTTCACTATGTCGTCCTCTACGTTTCCTGAAGGATGAAATATGCTGTGAAAACCACCTTTTTTGTTTTTGTAATCTACGTATGCAATACAGATAGGCACTTTTGCCTCAACAGCGATATAATAAAATCCTTTTTTCCAATTTGGATTGTATGATCGAGTTCCTTCAGGAGTGAAAACCAGAAATAACTCCTCTGACGATTTAAATAAATCTGCTGCGATTGCAGTGAGGTTGTTCTTTTTAGAACGGTCAACAGGAATACCCCCCATTCTTTTAAGAAAGTAACCAAAAGGAAAGAAAAAAGCTGCGCTCTTGACCAAATAGTTTGCATTTACACCGTATGAAAGAAATGCCATTTTACCTAAGACAAAATCCCAATTAGAGGTGTGAGGACCCATTACAACAACACATTTCTTCAAACCCTCCGGTGATGTTTTATCAATATCCCAGCCAATAATTTTAAATACCAGTTTCGCAATTGTTTTCATAGTTGAAAAGTATTTTTTGGATATAACAAGGTATAAAATGAAAAAAGGCTGAATATTCAGCCTTTCCATTACTATTATAATTGCCTATTGAGCTCCTTTAACCGTTTCAACAATTCGTGCTGCAATTTTATATGGATCACCATTAGATGCTGGTCGGCGATCTTCAAGCCATCCTTTCCATCCATTTTCTACTACCATAATTGGAATTCGAATTGACGCCCCTCTGTCTGAAACACCATAACTAAAGTCATGAATCGATGCAGTTTCATGTAATCCTGTCAGCCTTTGATCGTTATATGCGCCATATACACGAATATGCTCTTTGGTAACAGGTCTAAATGCTTCACATATTTGCTCATAAATTTCCTTTGATCCACAAGTTCTCAGCGTGGTATTTGAGAAGTTAGCATGCATCCCAGAACCATTCCAGTCTCCTTTAACCGGTTTCGGATGATATTCTATATAATATCCATATTTTTCGGTCAAACGATCTAACAAATATCGAGCAATCCAAATTTCGTCACCAGCTTTCTTTGCACCCTTGGCAAAAAGCTGAAACTCCCATTGTCCACTAGCCACCTCCTGGTTAATTCCCTCAAAGGTCAAACCTGCATCTAAACAAAGATCAGCATGTTCTTCAACAAAATCTCTACCATGCGTGTTTCTTCCTCCGACAGAACAGTAATAAAGCCCTTGAGGCCCTGGATATCCTCCCAAAGGAAATCCTAAGGGTAGCTGTGTATTTCTATCCATAATAAAGTATTCTTGTTCAAACCCAAACCAGAAATCATTGTCATCATCATCAATCGTGGCGCGACCATTTGATACATGGCTTGTTCCATCTGAATTTAAAACCTCAGTCATGACCAAGAAACCATTCTTTCTATCAGGGTCAGGATAAATGGCAACTGGCTTTAATAAACAGTCTGAAGATCCACCCACTGCCTGCTTAGTAGAACTTCCATCAAATGACCACATAGGACAATCCTCTAGTTTACCACTAAAATCTTCTACAACTTTAGTTTTACTCCGCATGTTTTGGGTAGGAACATATCCATCCAGCCAGATATACTCTAATTTACTCTTACTCATTTTCGTTTTATTTAGTTAACCGTACAATAGCTCCTCTCCAAAAACCTATAATTTAATTTATCGTTTGGTTTAGCGCGGAACATCTACAAATATAAAAGTTATAGAGGCAGACAATTCCTCAAAAACAACGATTTTTTCAACAAAAGTAGTTACTTTTTCACATTCAAAAACCTTTTACATTTGTGACAGGGTGCTAAAAACAAAAAACAACTATTGAATTGCGTGATAAAAAGCTTAAGGAAAGGCTAACAAAAGAACTTCCCGGAATATCCGTTCACAAAGAATTTTCTCCTTTGAGGGGGTATGATCGGGATACCTCAAAATACCGTGAAAGTGCCGTTGCTATTCATTTATTATTCAATCCGCATGATGTTGAATTAATTCTAATCAAGAGGAGTTCTTACAATGGTGCACATAGTCAGCAAATAGCATTTCCTGGTGGTAAAGCAGAGATTTCAGATCTGAACCTCGAATTTACAGCAAGAAGAGAAAGTTATGAGGAAATCGGATTGCCCATCGAAAATGGCAAATGCATTGGTAAATTGAGTCCAGTTTTGATTCCGGTATCTGAATTCAGAGTAACTCCGTATATATTTGTTCACAAAGTATTCCCTAAATTGATTGGAAATCAAAGGGAAGTCGATGAAATTATAAAATGTCACCTTTCAGCCCTAGATACGCATACAAAAAAAAAGTTTAAAGATGTTGAAGCGAAAGCTGGTTTTATACTTAAAAATGTACCTGGAATTAGTTATCAGGGGCATTTCATATGGGGAGCTACGGCCCTCATGCTTCACGAACTAAATTGTATTATGAAAACTTTATAAATCAAAAAGAGGAACAAACCTTAACTTGTTCCTCTTTCTGCTAAACCATGCTAAACTATAAAACTCAAAGCTACAAGAACTGTAACTTTGGCGCAAAGATAACACATGTTTTTAATTCGGTTACATTTTTCTTCAAAAAACTCATTTATTTTTGCGAGCCCTTACCATTTCACGTTTCCCCGGAGGTCCGGGAAGGTTAAACACCTCAAAATCAGCTGATTTTAAATCTCGCTTAAATTGTCCTTTTGCGCAATAGGTAACCAATTCACCATTTACATTTAGAAATGAATGCATTTTTTTCAGGATTGAAATATCCCACATTTCAGCTTGGACGCGAGGACCAAAAGCATCGAAATATATGAGATCGAATTTTTTATCGCATTCCGTGTCTTCAATTCGCTGATCCAATTTTGTAAGCTTAAATTTTGAATGAATTGTATTTCTTTGTTCCCATTCAGCATATATAATTTGTTCTAAAAATAAAGCTGCGTTGTTATCCGTAATCAAAGACCCATAATCCATCTTCCGCATAAGTTCCGTCGTTACGGGATAAGCCTCAATACCTACGTAGTCAATTGTATAATTAGAACGAACCGCCTCACAAGCAGTTAGCAAGGCATTTAAACCTGTTCCAAAACCAACCTCAAGAATACGAATAGATTTTTTCTCTTGATTGAGTAAGCCATTTTTTATAAAGACATGTTGTGCTTCCTGAAGTGCCCCATGAAAAGAATGGTAATGCTCGTCTAATTCTGGTACATATAATGTATTCGAGCCATCCGCTGTTTTGCGCAATTCTAATTTCATGTTATTTCTTTCTTACGACGGTCAATCCGTCACGGACAGGAAGCATCAGCACCTCAACCCTATTGTCTTCAATTAATGAGGTGTTAAATGACCTGAGGGCAGTTGTGTCAACATCATTCTCGTTAGCATCAATAACTTTTCCTGACCACAAAACATTATCGGCAATAATAAAACCACCCTTATTCAGGTTTGGAAGCGTCAAATCATAGTATTTCTGATAATTTTCTTTGTCCGCATCAATAAAAATAAGATCCCATTTCTGTTTAAGATCTGGCACAATGGTGAGTGCATTTCCCTTTAACATCTGAATTTTTGGTGCGAATGCTGATTCAGAAAAATAAGCATTAGCCCGATCATAAAGCTCTATATTTTTATCAATGGTTAAAAGTGTTCCATGCGCTGATAGCCCTTCTGCAAGGCACAAAGCAGAATAACCTGTATACGTTCCTATCTCCAATATAGCATTGGGACGTATCATCTTAGAGAGCATACTTAAAACTCTACCCTGCAGGTGACCACTGAGCATTCTCGGCTGTAATACCTCTAAATAGGTATCTCTAGTAATTTGGGCTAATAGAGAACTCTCGGGTGTCGTATGGGCCTCGGCGTATTGCTCAATTTCAGGATCTAAAAAATTCATGTACTTAAATTTGATTCAAAGATAAAGAAAGTCCTTCTCTTGGGAATACATTGGATTGAAAGATAAATTCTAACTTTATACCCGTTAAAATAAATTATGACAGTTACCGAAATAAGAAAATCCTTTTTTGATTTCTTCGAAAAAAAAGGTCATCAAATTGTTCCTTCTGCCCCCATGGTTGTTAAAGACGACCCAACCCTAATGTTTATCAACGCCGGAATGAATCAATTCAAAGACTTTTTTCTTGGTAATGAAATTCCTGAGAATAGAAAAGTTGCCAATAGCCAAAAGTGCTTGAGGGTATCAGGTAAGCATAACGACTTGGATGAAGTAGGTGTAGATACCTATCACCATACAATGTTTGAAATGCTAGGAAACTGGTCATTCGGTGATTACTTTAAAGCAGAAGCTATTGAGATGGCTTGGGAGCTTCTTACGGAGGTTTATGAGCTTCCAAAAGACCGCCTATACGTTACTGTTTTCGAAGGAGATACAAAGGATAACGTTTCCGTTGATCAAGAATCCATTGATTTATGGAAAAAGCACATTGCTTCGGATAGAATCATCAAAGCGTCAAAAAAAGATAACTTCTGGGAAATGGGAGATATTGGACCATGTGGACCATGTACTGAAATTCATATCGATCTCAGGAGCGATAATGAACGTAGTGAAAAAGATGGAAAAGCACTTGTTAATCAAGATCACCCGCAGGTTATTGAAATATGGAACCTTGTTTTTATTCAGTACAACCGAAACGCAGATAAATCACTTGTAAACCTTCCTGAAACACACGTAGATACAGGAATGGGGCTCGAAAGACTTGCAATGGCCCTACAGGGAAAACAATCCAATTATGATATCGATTTATTTCAATCAATTATTGAAAAGATAGAATCACTTTCCGATGTGAAATATGGTACATCTGAAGAAACAGACATCGCATTACGGGTCATCGCAGATCATATTCGAGCGATTTCATTTTCTATCGCAGATGGACAACTCCCGTCAAATACTGGCGCCGGTTACGTAATTAGAAGAATCTTGAGAAGAGCCGTAAGGTATGCCTACCAGACCTTAGATTTAAAGGAACCATTCATGGGTGAACTTGTCCCTGTTTTAATGCAGCAAATGTCCGTGGCTTACCCAGAGCTTAAAACCCAAGCTTCTATCATAAAAAAGGTAGTTACAGAAGAAGAGCAAAGTTTTCACAGGACCCTGGCCCAAGGCATTAAAAGAATGGACCAGCTCATCAAAAAATGTTCTGCTCAAAACGAATCATTAATTCAAGGTGAAGATGTCTTTGAGCTTTACGATACTTATGGTTTTCCATTAGACCTTACATCACTTATAGCAAGAGAAAATAAACTCACCATAGACGAAAAGGGGTTTGATAGCGCACTCAAGGTTCAGAAAGACAGATCGCGTGCAGCTTCAAGTATGGAGGTACAAGACTGGGTGAATGTACATGATTCAAAAGCCACTACATTGTTCACAGGGTATGACGAACTTAAGGCTGATGTCAAGATTACAAAATACAGAGAAATAAATCAGAAGGGAAAGATATTTTACCAACTTGTTCTCGATAAAACACCCTTCTACCCTGAAGGTGGTGGCCAGGTCGGGGACCAAGGGTCGCTAACTTTTGAGGACAATAGCACACCTATTTTTGATACGAAAAAAGAAAATAATCTGATTGTTCATTTCACTAAAGAATTGCCGAAAGACCTAACCCAAGAATTCAAGGCTCGTGTGAATGTTTCAAAAAGAAATAACTCGGCAAAAAACCATTCGGCAACACACCTCCTTCACCATGCGCTTAAGACTGTTTTAGGAAATCATGTAGAGCAGAAAGGTTCATTGGTACAAGCCAATTCTCTCCGATTTGATTTCTCTCACTTTTCGAAAGTAAATGCGAAGGAACTTGAGAATATTGAGGCTTTAGTTCTGCAGAATATTGAAGCTAACATCCCATTGGAAGAATTTAGAAATATGCCCATCGACGAGGCAAAAGAGATGGGCGCTACTGCGTTATTCGGGGAGAAATATGGAAAAGAAGTTCGGGTGATTAAATTCGATGACTCCATAGAGCTTTGCGGAGGTACACATGTCGCATCTACAAATGCGATAGGCATGTTTAAAATCACAGCTGAAACTGCTGTTGCATCAGGTATTAGAAGAATCGAGGCCATCTGTGGAGATGCAGCAAACACATACTTCAGAGAAAGAACGCTCAAATATGAAGCAGCATCGTCCTTACTCAATAAACCCAAAAACCTTGAACAATCCATTCAAGACTTGATGACTAAAAATCAGGAGTTGTCGAAGCAAATTGAAAACCTGCAGAAGGGAAATGCCAAAAGAATAAAAGCTGCGCTTAAAGACAAAATTAGACCCATTAAAGAAATTAATTTCTTGAGCGAAATTGTTGAGCTTCCTTCCTCCAGTGTTAAAGATATTTTGTTTCAATTAAAAGGAGAGTTAGACAACTTTATAGGTGTTATTGGAAATATAGACGGAGATAAATGTGGTTTACACATTATCCTTTCTGACAATTTAGTCAAAGAGAAAGCGTTCAATGCATCAAAGTGGATCAAAGAAACCAGTCATTATATTCAAGGCGGTGGTGGTGGACAGGCTTTTTATGCAGCAGCAGGAGGAAGAAATGCATCTGGCTTAAAAGAAGCGATTCAGCATGTAGAAGAGCTGATCTAGCTACCTTCCTTTTAAGATTTTATAAATCGTAAGGCTTTTCTCAGATAGCTCTTCGTCTCTGGTTCTAAATCAAACAATAGAATCGTACCAAAGAAGATAAAACCGGTCACAGATGTCTTAAGTATAAATTGAATCCAAATATTCAAGTCAAACGTTGGAATATTTATAACAAGGATTATACTGAGAACACCTAAAATTATAATCAGAAATTGCTTCCAGGTAAAGGGATGAATAGAATAGGCAAAATAAACAAAAAGTAACCTTCCCAAATTATATAATATTAAAGCCACAGCGGTTGATATTGCCGCACCTATAATTCCATAAATTGGAATTAAATAAAGATTCAAGAAATATACGACACCAATTAGACTCAAGGTGAAAATCAAATCATACTTATACTTTTTGGAAGATGTAAATATATGTCCGTTTAGACCGAAATACATATCAAGTAAGCGGCCCATCATTAAAAAGAAAAACACCCAAATACCGTCAGAGAATTCAGGCTTTAAAAATGAAAATAAAAAATCAATATTAACCCAAACACATATAAACAAACCTAATCCAATCACTAATGAAACAGAGCTCACCTGACGGTATAGCAATTTCATACCGGAAAAATTCCGATTTTTCCAATGCTCTGAAATTAAAGGCGAGCTAACACGAATTAAAGATTTGTAAGGCACCTGTATCGCACTGGTTAAAAAGACAACAGTTGTGTATACCCCCGTAGCTTTCAAGCCGATAAATTGAGCAATCATGATCACATCTAAGGCATTCACCAATACTCTTCCCAAAGTATTCATATAGTTAAATGCAGAGTAGTTGAATATTATTCTTTTAAACCTTTTGGAAATATTGATTTTTCGAGGGTTTATAAACAGTTCCCCCAAATACTTCAAATAAAAAATTAAAATCAACGGCGGTATAAAGAATACAAGACTGTGCGCAAGGACAAAATCGTTAAAATCAATCAGCTTCAGCCAAAATAACAAAAGCAATAGGCTAACCACCAAGCGAAGAACGACATCCATTGCGAGAACTGAAATCACATTTTTAAACAAGGAGCGCAAGTAGACTTCGAATACTAAATACAGAAGATAACCAATCCCTAGAGGAATTACCCAAAGGTAATAGTCAAGAAACATCGGAGATTTTGACTCGTAAATATGCTCAATATTTGACCGAAATAGGAGAAAAAAAAGGGAAACAACTCCCGCACCTAAAAGAACAATCAGTAAAGAAAAGCTAAGGAACCCATGATGCTTATTTTCCTTGTTTTTGAAAAATGGAAAGAATTTCCAAATACTGTAAACAGCACCAAAATTTGAAAACTGAGCAAATAAAACACCCAATGAAAAAACTAGGTTTACAACTCCAATCTGCTCAGTAGAAAAAATCAACAAGAAGAATAATCCTTTATTAAGATATCCTAAAATCAATCCAAAAGAAGAGATTATTGTAGTTCTTAAAGCATCTTTTTGTACTAGACCCATAGCTATTAACAAATATAAACGTTCAAATGAGAACTATCGAATAAATCACTTTGATAAGCATATGCAACGTCAAGAATAGGAATAAAATAGCTTGAGCATTGACGCATCAATTTCCTTTGGCTTCGCTTATTATCACTAAATTTAGTCCAATTTTAAAGTGAAAAAAGTTTTAATCATAACATATAGTTGGCCACCTGCTGGTGGTATAGGTGTGCTACGTTGCTTAAAGTTTGTAAAATACTTGCGTGATTTTGGATGGGAACCTGTTGTCTTAACAGCAGAGAACCCCTCCTATCAATTTCTTGATTATGATAATTTAAATGAGGTTCCTGACGGAATTGAAATACACAAGGTCCCTATTTTCGAACCCATTAATGCCTTTAAAAAAATCACAGGAAGAAAAAAGGATATACCGCTTCAAAACATCACGAACAATTCAGCCCAAAAAAGATCTATTATCGATAAGTTTGGAATGTGGGTCCGGGGAAACTTCTTTATTCCAGATGCCAGAAGCGCTTGGATCAAACCATGTGTGAAATACTTAGATCATTACCTTGAAAAGAATCAAATTGATGCTATTTTGACTGATGGTCCACCCCACACGAATACTGTGATTGGAATGAGGATATCTCAAAAGCACAACATTCCTTGGCTGGCCGATTTCCAAGACCCTTGGACACAGGTGGACTACTACAGTGAATTATACATTGGAAAAAGGGCAGATAGAATTCACAGAGCACTAGAGCAAGAAGTATTTCAAACCGCAAAGAAAATAACCGTGGCAAGTCCCTCATGGAAAAAAGATCTTGAGTCAATTGGTGGTAAAAATGTAGATGTCATTTATTATGGGTTCGACGAAACAGACTTCGCTGAATTTTCGGCAAAAGAGGAGGATTCATTTATAATATTCCATGGAGGATTACTTGGACAGGACAGAAATCCTGAAACTTTTTTCTCAGTACTAAGTGATTTGATAAATCTTCATCCAGTCATAGGAAATAAGATTAAATTGAAATTCGCGGGTGAAGTTGATTTGACCGTAGTTAATAGTTTAAAAAAACATAAACTTCTCGAGTACACGGAGCTAATGGGCATGATCCCTCGCAAACAAGTAATTAAAGAATATGAAAAGGCCTCCCTCCTACTTTTACCCATCAACAAAGCAGATAATGCTGCGGGAAGAATTCCTGGAAAATTATTTGAGATATTGAGAACAGGTAAAAATATTTTAGTCTTAGGCCCCGATGATGGAGATGTAAAATCAATTGTTGAAATGGAAAAAAGAGGACGTTCATTCGAGTATGACAATAAGGATTTACTGCAGGCGTATATGAGCGATTTACTTTTACAGAAAGCTGAAAACATTAATTTATCAGGCAACATTGATGCATATTCGAATAGATTGATCACAGGAAAGATTGCCAAATATCTCGATGAAATGATTTACGATACAAAAAATGCTTAAAAAAGTATTGTCATATATTCATATTGCGTTCTGCTGGATAATTATTGCTCCGCTTAATATCTTTATAACACGAGAAAGAGAATTAACGGTTGTCATCGGGAAATTATCAGGAGAAATAGCTGATAACACGAAATACTTATTGATTCATGGGATTCGGGAAAATAAAAATATCCGTTTCCTAACGCAGAGTGCAGCCGTACTTAATGCAAACAGCGACATCAAAAAACACATTGTCTTATTTGGGAGTCTAAAAGGAGTTCTAACACTGCTAAGAGCATCGCAAATTGTAGTTGATTACTCCCATTGGTCATATCGAAACCCGCTTTACTTCTTTCTTTCCCTGAAAGCAAAAAAAGTGCATTTATGGCACGGACTTACCTTTAAACCTGTCGAGCTAGGTTTAATTGCAAAGGGAATTCCTTATCTCAAATCGCGCCTCTTTAGACATATTGTCAACTATGATTTGATGGTATCAACCTCCGATTTCTGGACTGAGCACCTTTATAAAAAATATTTTTTAGCTAAGGATGTTGAGAATTATGGATACCCAAGAAATGATGTTCTTTTCAGAAAACCTGACCAACTGGACCTTATCGGAGTCGACGTAAACAAGTTTAACATGCTAAAAAAGGCCAAAGAAAAGGGCTATAAAATAGCGATCTATTCTCCTACGTTTAGGGATGACGGAAGCGACGCATTTTCGAGTGGAAATTTAAATCTTGAACAACTAAATATCTTTCTCAGCAAGCACAACATCATATTGGTCTTGAAGATGCACCCACTCAATGCCCATACATACGAGGACCTATCTAATATCTTGAATTATGGTAAAGATTTCGACATCTATCCTGTGATGTCATTGTCCGATATGATGATTACAGATTACTCTTCCATTTATATAGATTATTTAATAATTGATCGCCCAATTGTATTTTTCAACTACGATTACGAAAAATACTTAGAGAAAAATAGAAAATTACAAACGAAATTCTTAGACACAATTCCAGGGGTTATTGCAAGAGAACAAGAAGGTTTAGAACAAGCAATACTGGACCACTTAATTTCTTGCAACGATGCACATAAAGGAGATCGCACGAAATTGAAAGAGACCTCCTATGAATTCTTTGATGGAAATAGCGCTCAAAGGATTTTTTGTAAGTTTGAGCAATGGCAAAAATAGTATTTGTATATCTCGAAGAGCCCTACTTTATTTTTCATTCAATCGGCTTGGCCATTGAGCTTGCCAAAAGAAAAGAAAACGAGGTAAGTATCCTGTTTAATTCCAGAAACGAGAAGGATTTGAAAGAATTTTTACCTAGCAATCATTCTATCAAATTAACACGTGTAACTCCCCCTTGGGTCGTTACGCTTCCTTTGTATATTGAAATGAAATTAAATTATCGAAAATCGATTTTCAAAAAATATAAAGAAGTCCTGGAGCAGCAAGATGTATTCATATCAAGTCTCTATAATGACTTGATTATCCGTGAAGTTATTGCACCAAAAAAAATAGCAATGGTCTATACAGCTCATGGACCCGCAAATGGCCCATATTGCTTCAATGATCTTGTAAAACAGTTTGACTTCTTTTTCTGTGCCAGCAAAAAAGAAGCAGAAATTCGACGGGAAATGGGACAAGTAAAAGCAAATAACTATTGTGTTGGGGGTTATTTAAAGCTTGACGCTGCTCAACCGAAAAAATTAAATGTGTTCCATGATGATCGTGAGGTGGTTTTATATAATCCGCACTGGGATAAAAAGCTGAGCTCTTTTTTTAAATATGGTTTTGATATTTTAGACTTCTTCAAGGACCATCCAACAATGAATTTAATATTTGCACCGCACGCTTTGCTCACAAAACGAAACCTTTTACTGCGCCTTAGACTAAAGCGTTATGAGAAATGTACCAATATTCACATGGATTTTGGGTCAAATAGGAGCCATGATTTTTCTTATGTAAAGGCCGCAAATATTTATCTCGGGGATGTGAGCAGTCAAGCACTAGAGTTCTGCCTTCTTGAACCAAGAAAATGTATCTTCATAGATGTGAATCAAAACAAAGGCTCGCGTTACATTTCGTGGGGACTTGGCGATGTGTATTCTAATGGTTTTAATATAGCAAACGCATTAAACCAAATGGATGCTTCATATGATACTGATTACAAAGCAAAGCAAAAATGCATTGTAGAAGATGTTTTTACAATACCTAAAGAAAAAACGAGCACTGAAACGTTCGCAGATGAGCTATCCTTATTTATAGCGTCCAAGCGCTAAATATTCTTTTGATTTTTCGTGACATCACCGCTGACCAATAACACGTATCACGATGGGGTCCTCGGTTTTGTATACCGCCAAACCTTTCGATTGAAGTTTATATAGCACCTTAAACCCTGCTCCCTCTAATCTCGAAATGAAGGAATCAAATTCTACAAATCTCCGGTAATGGTCGGTGACAAAAGAATTATCAGTCAAAGCCTCTCCTTGACCGAAAAGCTCATCATGAACACTACGAATTTCGATAAAAAACAAACCTCCTTCTTTCAAGGAATCATATGCCCACTTCAAAGTTCTTACCTCTTGCTCGAGATTAACAGAATGTAGCGTAAAACGTGAATAAATATGCTCTACCAATTGCCTTTCTCCTATGTTGGTAAAATCTGCTTCTTCAAAAGATAAGTTTTCCGTTTTATAATGGCCGTTTAGATAATCAACCTCATTCTTACATTGATCAAAGGCAACAATGTTTAAGCCAAATTTCTCAAAGAATATACTATCTCTGCCGTTTCCACAACCCAATTCATATAAACTATCAGACTTATTTAAAAACGGCAATACAAATCTCGCAAAAGGAGATTCTTCACCTGGATCTTGATGGTCTTTATAATAGTCTTCCCAGTAATTTAAATAAGTATTCATGTTTGGCTTAAAATTTTGATGGTAAAGTTATTGCTTTTACGGCACTGGTGGTGCATAACTGTATAGATTATTCATTCGAGCTTATTATTATGGCTTTTGTACTCCTTGTGGTTTTGACAAGCTTGGTTTTATTTTAATCAATAGCTCCTTAGTAAAAATAAATGCACAGATGATTAAGAGAAAAATTGAGGAGAAGGAAGAAATGGTTTTATAATTAAAATATGTTTCTGGTTCAAAACGCCATTCTATATTATTTTCTCCCTTCGGAACCGTTACTGCCCTCAAAATATAATTGGCCCGGAAATATGGGGTTAATTTCCCATTGATATAACAATTCCATCCTTTTGGATAGTACACCTCACTAAAAATGGCATGCTGAGTCGATGCAGAGCTCGATACGTATTTAATTAGATTTGGACGATAGCTTGTCATGCGGATTGAAGCAGCTAAATCAGGGTTGTCAACCTTTACAAGGTTTTTAAATTCATCATGAACTACAGCCGTTGTTTTCAGATTTAACGAACTATCTGAAAGAGAAATGATTTCATTATTCGCATCTTTAACCCTTTTTAAGTCATTAACAAACCAAGCATTTTCCATTGCAAGGGGATTTTGCACAGGACGACCTCCAGGATTTAAAATCACATACCTTGTATTTAACATATTTAAGGTAGGGGTACTTTCAAATACACTTAATCCAAATTGATTAATATTTTGTTGAATGAAAGCGGTCTCATTTGCAATTCTAAAATCAATGAGCTCTTGATAACGCTTCAGCTTTGCACCATGATAGCCGCCAATGCTTTTATGATAATAACTCGTTACAGATTCCGCAAAAGGATTGCTTAACGTAAATACTCGATAATTCGAATTTTGATTCAGAACACCATAATCTGCGATAAGGTTTTTTAGCTTCGTATTTTCTAAAGAAGAATAATAGAAGTGTTTTTTCATACCCTGAAGAAAAGTAGCTTTCTTTTGATCAAAATCGACAATCTTAGCACTTTCTGAAGCCAAAATAAACTGGTCCGCCGCACTCGGCATTTGAGGAGGAAGCACTGCAAAATCACTGGGCTCGAATTGGAGATAAGCAATTCTGTCCTCATTTTCATCCATGAAACCTGCAGAAACCAGGTTTGAAATATTATCAGCTTCCATGTCCGACTCATCAATAGATAAGTCCAAATACCGCTTTGAAACAGTCAAATTATCACCAATCGTTAATACTCCGAGTGATATACCGACGAAAATAATCGCAGACCTTCTTTTAAAAAAATAAAACAAACAAAGTAATGTCAAAATGCAAAGACCTAAGGCGCGCATGGCATCTTGTTTAAAAAGAAAAATACGTGCATCCTTCATGGCTGACTTGAGGCCGAATAAATAATCTTTGGCTTCAGGTTGATTTTTCAGGGTATCAGCAAACATTTTAGACTCATTGTCTGAAATAAAATCACCACTTAAACCAGGTATCAAAAACATTAGAATAAAAAACAAAAGTAAAATACCACCAGTCAGGTATACCTTTTTAGAATCGTTAAATGAGAATTTCTTTTTGAATAAACCATCAACAAATAGCAAAGCAAGCATTGGAATAATGACCTGAAGTAGCACCAAAATCATCTTCGAGTCACGAAACTTATTGTAAAGCGGAAAATGGTTAATAAAATAATGATTGATTCCGTCCGGGTCATTTGATGACAATAGCATAGCCAAAATAGCTAATAAAAGTACTGGCCATTTTATACTGTCTTTCAAGAAAACAACGCCAAAAATGAATAAAACAAAAAGAACAACACCGAAATAGAATGCACCACCGCTAAACCTTTGTCCACCCCAATATCTATTTTGACGCTGAAAATTCTGATTCCCTGCAAAATCAGTTCCCTGATCGATATCTCTATCAGAAATGTAATCCATTAGTTTATCATCATTCCCAAATGCCCCTCCTTTTTCCCCTCTAGCATTGGGTATTAGCATTGATAGCAGCTCTCCATCTCCGTAGTTATAATCTAAGATATAATCAGAATTTAAGCCACTTTTTTGAGCTGTTTCTTTTTCGGAACCATCGGAATCAACAGTTAATTCTGTCGGTCCTCTTGTTGTAAATTCACCATATTCTAATGTAGTCATAAGGTTCGTTGCATTAGAAAGTAATGCCAAAACAACACCGGAGATAAGCGCTAGTACAGGATAAATTACGGTTCTAAATGATTCTTTTTCAATGACCAATAATCGAATAAGCTCTCCTAGGCCAACAAATAGACATAAAAAGCCGAGGTAATAAGTCATTTGAGGGTGATTTGCCATTAAGTTTAATCCTAGAAATAAAGCGAAAATGGTCGCTCCCAATAAAATTTTACCTCGAAATGATAATATTACCCCCCCTAAAACAGGAGCTATATAGGCTATTGTTTTAACCTTCGTAAGATGCCCAGCCCCCAAATACAATATATTAATTGTTGAAAAACCATACGCAACAGCAGCTAACATCGCCAGCCATGGATTTATGCGCAAACAAAGCGCAAAAATATAGAACCCCAGCATCATTAAAAACATCAAATTGACCATTTTCGGTAAACCCATTTTTAATACTGAATCTACATAAACAAGAAAATTATTCTTGTGGTGTACCAGAATCTGATATGCCGGCATTCCGCCAAACATAGCGTTGGTCCATAGAGGATCTGAATCGTTGCTTACATGATGATCAAGGATTTCTTTTGACATTCCTCTATACTGCTTAACATCCTGCTGCTTTAGACTGTAACCCTGAAATAGCGGAGAAAAAAACATAAACGAAAAAAGAAAAAAAACGCTTAGCGCGACCAAATGCGGTAATGCCAATTTAAAATATGACTTCATCTGTTATTTTTTAGAATTTGAATACATGCGGACATCATTATTCGAAATAATCGGTCCGCACAAAATCACCAACCGTTCTATAATATTTCTCAGCTCTCTAATGTTACCGGTCCAATCTACCTTCTTTAGTTCTTCAAGCGCCGAATCATCAAACTTTTTCAAAGGAATTCCTTGATCCGAACAAACCATTTTAATAAAATGATTCGCTAGCAAAGGAATATCTTCTTTACGGTCATTCAAAGATGGAACGTGGATGATAATCACTGCCAATCTGTGGAAAAGATCCTCTCGGAACCTTCCCTCAGCAATTTCCTTTCTCAAGTCCTTATTTGTGGCGGCAAGCACGCGGCAATCTACCTTGATCTCCTTTTCACTTCCTACACGCTGTATGACATTTTCTTGAAGAGCCCGTAATACTTTGGCCTGAGCACTTAGAGACATGTCCCCTATTTCATCCAAGAATAAGGTTCCTCCTGAGGCAAGCTGAAACTTTCCTTTTTTATCCTTAACGGCAGATGTAAAGGCACCTTTCTCATGACCAAAAAGCTCACTTTCTATTAACTCAGCAGGAATGGCCGCACAATTGACCTCTATAAATGGCATTTTCTTTCTACTCGAAAAATCATGCAAGGAACGCGCAACCAGCTCTTTTCCAGAACCATTACCTCCTGTAATCAGCACCCGCGCATCAGAGGGAGCAACTTTTTCAATCATCTCTTTGATTTCATGAATGGCAGGTGTTTCGCCGATAATAGAACTTCCTTTGAACTTTTTGACTGTCTTTTTTAAAGTTTTTGTTTCTGCAACCAATGAATTACGATCCTTTGCATTTCGCAACGTGACCAATATTCGATTGAGATCTAAAGGCTTTTCAATAAAATCAAAGGCACCATCTTTTATAGCTTGAACAGCGGTATCAATGGTTCCATGACCGCTTATCATTATAATCGGAGTATCTATATTCAGATTCATTGCACTCGACAAAAACTCTAGACCGTCCATGGCAGGCATTTTGATGTCACAAAAAATAAGGTCAAATTCTTTATTTTGACTCAAGGTTAAGCCTTGCTTTCCGTCCTCGGCTTCCTCCACGGAACAGTCCTCAAATTCGAGAATTTCTCTCAATGCGCGTCTTATCGCTCTTTCATCATCAATAATCAATACGTTCATATCTATCTAACTTTTCGCTCTAACATCGGGACAAACTTAAAGGTCCCAAATTCCTCCTGTGAAATATTGCCGTTTAAGTCTTTTCTAATTTTGAACATTTTTTGTTCCTTTCCATCACCCACCGGAATGATCAATATCCCACCATTTTTAAGCTGATTCAGAAGTTCATTTGGTAGTTCGGGAGCACCGCAAGTTACCAAAATTCTATCGTAAGGTGCATAAGCCTTTTTGCCTTGATAACCATCCCCAAAAAACAACCTCGCTGTAAAACGAAAATAATCAACCATTGATTTGGCTTTACGATGCAACTCCTTATGCCGTTCAATACTGTATACTTTAGCTCCCAAAGCTGCCAATATACAAGTTTGAAAACCTGAACCTGAACCTATTTCCAAAACTTTGTCTCCTTTAGACAACTCTAAAAGCTGGGTCTGAAAAGCGACGGTGAAAGGATGGGAGATTGTTTGCCCTGAACCTATCTGAAAAGCCATATTCGTGTAGGCTTGTTCATCAAACGCCAAATCAAGAAAGTAGTGCCTTGGAATCTGATCAAAAGCATGAAGAATACGATCATCTACAATACCCATTTCTTTTAAAGCCCCGATTAAAATCTTTCTTTTACCCTTGTGCTTGAAGGAATCTTGGAGATGATTCATTAATTATAGTCGTTTAATTTTAGCAAAATATTTTATTCGCATTTCAGTGAAAAACAAATTTAATTCGAATTTAATAGTTTTAGGGAGGATACCTCTTTAAATTCTTAACTTTACTGAAGATTTATAAAGGGCTAAAAATGATCGGAACACCTACCGAAAAATGGTATGTAATTAAAACAATGAGTCGCGCAGAAAAAAAAACTGCAGAAAGACTTGATTCGTTGGGTTTTACAAACTATCTGCCTCTTCAAACTACGATCAAACAGTGGAGTGATCGAAAAAAGAAAATAGAGGTTCCTTTAATCCCAGGAGTACTTTTTATACACTGTCATGAGTCTCAACTCATTGGTATTTACGATATACAAGGAGTGCATTCAATTTTGAGGCTTTCAGGTAAATTCGCCGTGGTGCGTGAAGAAGAAATCCATAATCTTCAGCTTCTATTAAAAGATCGCGTTGATATTGCAGAAGAAGATTTTGAAACAATTTTAGAAGGAGAGTTAGTTGAGGTGATTCAAGGGCCTTTGCAAGGAATAATTGCAACATCTATTGAACATCAACGTAATTATAGAATTATAATACAGTTTGAGAGTATCGGACGCCAGTTTGTAGTGCATGTTCCGAGGTCTCAGGTGAGAAAAATCAAAGATAAAATCGCCTAATCTTTGATTATTTAAATGTGGTCTCTACGATTTAATATGGGACTCACAATTGGCGAAGCCATATAAAAAATGAAAATAGTAGTTACCGGAGGTGCAGGATTTATAGGGACAAATACTTGCGAAAATTTAATGAGCAATGGACATCATGTAACTTGCTTTGACAATTTTCTTACAGGCAAACGTGAAAACATCGAGCCTTTTCTAGATTCCGAACTATTCAAGCTTGTAGAGGGGGATATTAGGGATATAGAAACTTGCCGCAGGGCAGTTAAGGGAGCTGACCTAGTGCTTCACCTAGCTGCACTCGGATCAGTACCAAGATCAATCGCAGATCCTTTAACCACAAATGATATTAATATCAACGGGTCATTAAATATGCTTGTTGCAACAAGAGATGAAGGCATCAAAAGATTCGTTTATGCGGCAAGTTCTTCTACCTATGGAGATTCAGAAAGCCTTCCGAAGGTTGAACATATTATAGGCAGGCCCTTATCGCCATATGCAATAACCAAATATGTAAGTGAACTTTATGCTGACGTCTTTGCCAAAACCTACGACATGGAATGTATCGGCCTTAGGTATTTTAATGTTTTCGGAAGAAGACAAGACCCAAAAGGGGCATATGCCGCAGTAATTCCCAAATTCACAGCACTACTTTTGAATCAAGAGGGTCCTATTATAAATGGCGACGGATCGTTCTCAAGAGACTTCACCTACATTGATAACGTTATTCAGATTAATAAATTAGCACTATTTACGACAAATAAGGATGCGCTGAATCAAGTCTATAACGTCGCTTATGGTGAAAGTTCAACACTCAACGAACTTTTTGATGAAATCAAAGCCAATTTAAGTCATTATGATGACAAAATCAGTGCTATAAATTCAATACATGGACCAAATCGAACAGGAGATATCCCCCACTCTTTGGCCTCTATTGATAAGGCAAAACGATTATTGAATTATGCTCCGGAATATTCCTTAAAAGATGGACTCAAAGAGGCTATGCAATGGTATTGGGAGCACAAATCCACATTAGAGGTATAAATGAATATTCTAAATTTAATTGGCCGAGATTCGGGTCTTTTAGAAAAAGACATTGAAACGAATAGTAGTGAATTGCAAAAGCATGTGGCGCTCAGTTCATTTCTTGTGCTTGGAGGCGCTGGTTCGATCGGACAAGCCGTTGTTAAAGAGATTTTCAAACGTAATCCTAAAAAACTACATGTTGTTGACATCAGTGAAAATAACCTAGCAGAGCTCGTCCGGGATATACGTAGCTCTTTGGGATATATAAACGGAGATTTTCAAACATTTGCATTAGACATTGGCTCATCAGTGTACGATGCGTTTATTGAAAAAGATGGCGACTATGACTATGTACTCAATTTATCTGCATTAAAACATGTCAGAAGCGAAAAAGACCCCTTTACCCTAATGAGAATGATTGAGGTCAATATCCTGAATACTGAAAAGACAATCCTTCAATCCATTCAAAAAGGAAGTAAAAAATACTTCTGTGTATCGACGGATAAGGCCGCGAACCCTGTAAATATGATGGGTGCTTCAAAACGAATCATGGAAAAATTCTTGATGCGTAGAAGTCAAGAAATAAATATTTCAACTGCGAGATTTGCTAATGTTGCTTTCTCTGATGGTTCATTACTGGATAGCTATAAGCGACGAATAGAAAAAAACCAACCCATTGTTGCACCTACAGATATCAAAAGGTACTTTGTTACACCCGAAGAATCCGGCCAGATTTGCCTCATGTCATGTATATTTGGGGAAACGCGTGATATTTTTTTTCCGAAACTTTCTGAAAAATTGGACCTTATTACGTTTTCATCAATTGCCGAACGTTTTCTTAAACTAAAAGGATTTGATGCTTATCCTTGTAAGGATGAAAATGAGGCGAGAGAATCCGTTATGGTATGTAAGGAAAAGAATCAATGGCCTTGCTATTTCACTGTTTCTGACACAACTGGAGAAAAAAGCTACGAAGAATTTTACATGCCTAATGAAACAATTAATTTAGACCGCTTTGAAAAGCTAGGTATTGTCAAAAACGAACCACTTTTTAACAATGAAAAGCTAAATCATTTCATATCGAGCATAGATGCATTTAAAAAAGATAAGTCATGGAATAAAGGACAAATAGTTGAACTATTTAGAGAAATGCTTCCTGAACTAGAATACGAAGACAAAGGAAAATATTTGGATTCTAAAATGTAGAATTGGTGGAAAACAGTAAAATAATTTCATTTATAAAATCACTTTTTGGAAATGATTCATTCATTCCTTTGCATGTCCCCTTTTTCGGTGGGAACGAGAAAAAATATTTATTAGAGTGCATTGATAGCACATATGTTTCAAGTGTTGGGCCTTTCGTTAACCAATTCGAAAGTGAAATTTCGAATTACACAGGTGCAAGACACGGAGTGGCTATCGTCAATGGAACCTCAGCATTGCATACAGCATTGCTCGCGTGCGGTGTTGAAGCTGGAGATGAGGTACTGACACAGAGCTTAACGTTTGTTGCCACTGCCAATGCCATTACCTATTGCAATGCTCAACCTGTATTCATAGATGTGGATAAGGATACAATGGGGCTATCCCCTAAGGCATTGGAGGCATTCCTTAAAGAGTATGCAATCATGCGGAATGGTACTTGCTACAATAAGACTACAGATAAAATAATCAGAGCATGCTTGCCCATGCATACATTTGGGTTTCCATGTAGAATTGTAGAAATATGTGAGATTTGTGCAAAGTTTGGCATCAAGGTCATTGAAGATGCAGCTGAAGCACTTGGTAGCGAATTAAATGGACAAAAAATTGGAACATTCGGAGATGTAGGAGTATTCTCATTCAATGGGAATAAAGTAATCACGGCGGGTGGCGGCGGAGCCATCGTTACAAACAATGAACAGATTGCGAAGGAATCAAAACATTTAACCACCACAGGTAAAGTGAACCACCCCTTTGAATTTCACCACGATCAAGTCGCCTTTAATTATAGAATGCCAAATATTAATGCCGCACTTCTTTGTGCCCAGCTTGAACAATTAGAGCATTTTCTTTCGAACAAAAGAAAATTAGCTGAGCAATATAAAGTGTTTTTTAATCAATTGGATAATAAAGATGAATTAAAGCTTAGGTGGGAAAAAGAGGGTACAAAAGCAAACTTTTGGTTGATTAGCCTTGAAATGAAAAATAAAAAGGCCAGAGATCATTTTCTGAAAGAAACAAATGAAAATGAAATTATGACAAGACCAATTTGGCAGCTCATGCACAAATTACCGATGTTTAAGGATTGCCTTAAAGACAAGCAGGAGAATGCGCTATATCTTGAAGAAAGAATTGTAAACATACCAAGTAGCTATCGAGAAAATGGATAAAAAAATCATTCTTTTAGGATATTCGGGACATGCATACTCTGTTATTGATGCGATACGTTCAATGGATATTGAAATATCAGGTTATCTTGACCCAAAGCCCAATTCAATGAACCCTCATCATCTAGACTATCTGGGCAGCGAGCATTCTATTGAACTTTCAGCCTCCTTGATAGAAAATAATTTCTTCCCAAGCATTGGAGACGCAAAATTAAGAGCGCAGCTGATATCCTTCATAGAAAATAAAGGACTCTCACAAACAAATATTATACACAAAACAGCCAATGTTTCTCAAGATGTTGTTTTGGAATCATCCATATTCATTTCAAATGGGGCAATCATCAATGCATTAGCGAAAATTAAAAAAGCTGCAATCATAAATACAGGAGCAATCATAGAACATGAATGCCATATTGGCGAATATGCACATGTAGGTCCAGGTGCTGTTTTGGCTGGAAATGTTCAGATTGGACAAAACACATTTATAGGAGCAAATGCAACGGTTATCCCAGGCATTAAAATAGGCAATAACGTTACAGTCGGTGCAGGTTCAGTCGTAATCCAAGATATCAAGGATAATATGAGCTATGTCGGAAACCCAGCAAGACAATTGAAAAAATGAAACCAGTTCTAATCATAGCTGAAGCAGGTGTAAACCACAATGGAGACCTGAAAATTGCGAAACAGCTTATAGATGCTGCTGCAGAGGCCTGCGCAGACGTGGTAAAGTTTCAAACCTACAAAACAGAAAATATTGTAAGCAAAGAAGCAAAACAGGCAGCTTATCAAAATAAAAATATTGACACTAAGTCTGACACACAATATGAAATGCTGAAAAAACTGGAGCTCCCAATTTTTTGGCACACTGAGCTTCACAAGTACGCTTCAGATAAAGGTCTTATTTTTTTATCAACAGGTTTTGATCTTGAAAGTTTGGATTTCCTCGCAACACTTTCGCCACCATTCTTCAAAATACCATCTGGCGAAATAACGAACAAGCCCTACCTAATCCACATTGCAAAATTTCAGAAACCAATTATTCTTTCAACCGGCATGTCAACCATTGAAGAAATAAAAGATGCCATCGCAATTTTAAATGAAAACGGAATAAGCAATAAGAATATTCAAGTTTTGCATTGTAATACGGCTTACCCTACCCCATTAGAGGATGTAAACCTCAAAGCAATGCTTGATATAAAAGAAAAAATCAATATTGACATTGGTTACTCAGACCACACACTAGGCATTGAGGTGTCCATTGCTGCCGTTGCATTAGGTGCTACTGTAATCGAAAAGCATTTCACTCTCTCTCGGGATATGAAAGGGCCTGATCATGCCGCATCACTTGAACCTGAGGAATTAAAACAAATGGTTCATGGAATTCGAAATATTGAAAAAGCAATTTCCGGAGACGGAAATAAAAAACCAAGTGAATCGGAGCTTAAAAACAAAACTGCCGCACGAAAAAGCATTCATGTAAATAAGATGATAAGCAAAGGAGCTAAAATTACTGAGGAAGACCTCGATATTAAACGCCCGGGAGATGGAATAAATCCAATGGAAATAGACAATATTATTGGCAAGGAGGCCAAAAAAGACATAATATCAGGTTCAAAATTAAGATGGGAAGACCTAGAATAAATATTGGCGTATTAACTAGCTCTAGAGCGGACTACGGTATTTACCTTCCATTACTTAAAAAGATGAGAGACGATAAAGCGATTGAATTTTCTTTAATTGTTTTTGGCACACATCTAAAAAAAGATTTTGGATATACTGTTGAACAAATTGAAATGAACGGTTTTAGCGTTGATAAACGTCTAGATTGCCTAAAATATGGGGATACCCCAGAAGATATTGCACAAAATTATGCATATACAGGAAGTATGTTTTCAAAATATTGGGGAAAAACTTCTTTTGACATGGTTTTATGTCTTGGAGACCGATTTGAAATGGCTGCTGCTGTAAATGCTGGTATTCCCCATGGAATTTCATTTGCGCACATTCATTCAGGAGAATCGAGCCAAGGAGCTATTGACAATATATATCGTGATCAAATTTCATTGGCTTCCGAGCTACACTTTGTCTCGATCAATGCTTTACAAGGCCGTATCGAAAAGCTAACGGGAAAAATAAAGTCCGCATTTTATTGCGGAGCAATTGGTTTAGAGAATATTAAATCAATGCCATTACTCTCAATTGAAGAATTCAAAGCAAAATGGAATATTGATCTTTCAATACCTACTATTTTGATGACTGTACATCCTGAAACAATACATCCGGAGCGTAATGAAAACAACATAAAAGAGCTTGAAAAAGTATTAAGAGAATTATTAGACGAAACTCAGGTTTTAGCAACCATGCCAAATGCAGATACACTTGGTTCATTGTATCGAAAAATGTTTGACGATATGAAAGGAATTGACAATTTAAAAATTGTTGAAAATCTTGGAACACAGTCTTACTTTAGTTCCATGGAATATTGTGCACTTTTGGTGGGTAACACTTCTAGTGGAATTATAGAGGCTGCGTCATTCAAAAAATATGCACTGAACCTCGGAGATCGGCAAAAAGGAAGAATATCAGGAAAAAATGTGGTACATATTCCATTTAAGCATCAAATAATTCTCGAGGAAACAAAAAAACACATTGGAAGAACCTACAGCGGAGAAAACATCTATGAATGTAAAAATGGCACACAGCAAATCATTCGAAGGATAAAAAATAAAATAAATGGCATTTAGCAAGCATATTATATCTAACGAGGAAACATTAAAAACAGCATTAATCCGTCTGGATGAGCTAGCTTATGACGCAATTTTATTTACAGTAAATGAAAATGGAAATCTTATAGGCTCTGTTACTGATGGAGATATAAGAAGGGGATTAGTTAAAGGTATTACAATAGACCAACCTTTATCTGAGGTTTGCTTTCGAAACCCTAGAACACTATCTATCAATAATATAGATATCAATATACTTATCGAATTAAGAGAATCAAAAATAGGCATCGTCCCAATCATCGATAGCAGTCATAAAATAGTTGATGTACTCAACTTTAGATTACGTAAATCATTATTGCCTGTTGATGTTGTAATTATGGCAGGAGGAAAAGGCATGAGATTACTTCCACTCACTGAAAAAACGCCTAAGCCATTATTAAAAATTGGAGATACACCTATACTTGAACACAACCTCAGAAGGTATGAGGAATACGGTGTTAACTCCATCCACATTACTACAAACTATCTAGCGGAAAAGATAGACGAATTTATACATTCAATATCTGATAGTTTCAGAACTAAAATTAGAACCGTAAAAGAGCCAGAGTTCCTTGGCACTGTTGGTTCTGTTCGGCTGGTTGATAAAATGACCCAGGACTATATCCTAATTTCAAACTCAGATTTACTTACTAATCTAGACTACGAGGCATTTTTCCTCGATTTTATTCGACATGAGGCAGATATGAGTGTTGTAAGCATCCCGTACCGTATTAAAATTCCGTATGCGATTATGGATATCAAAGAAAACTATATCGAAAGCTTTCAGGAAAAGCCAAAATATACCTACTTCTCTAACGGCGGAATATATTTAATCAAAAAAGAGCTCATTGAAAAAATACCTGAGAACGAACCTTTCTCTGCTACGGATTTAATGCAATTGATGCTCACAGAAAAAAGAAAAATTAGAACTTTCGCACACAAGGGCTACTGGCTTGACATTGGACAGCACGAAGATTACAGCAAAGCTCAAGAGGACTTCAAAAGAAATCAATTTTGAAAATAAATAAAAAAGATATTTTAGTTGTGATCCCCGCAAGGTCCGGTAGTAAAGGATTGCCTGGGAAAAACATCAAAGAACTTGATGGAAAACCTTTAATTAATTATACTATTGATGCAGCGAAGGAAATATTTGATATCCCGCAAATTATAGTGAGCACTGATGATGCATCGATTGCAAAAATTGCTAAAGCAAATGGAGCAAATATTCCATTTTTAAGACCGAAAGAATTGGCTCAGGATGATTCAAGTACAAGAGATGTCATTCTCCATTTAGTTCAGTATTTCGAAGGTAAGAAAACGATGCCTCCTATCATTGTTCTGCTGCAAGCGACTTCACCTTTGAGAAATTCAAGACATTTAAGTGAGGCTTTAAATTTATTTTTCCAAAAAGACTGTGATATGGTTGTCTCCGTATCAGAAAGTGAAATAAGCCCTTATTTTAATTTGTATGAGGAAAATAAACAAGGCTATCTTAAACAGTCTAAAGATGGAATTTTTTCAAGAAGACAAGATGTTCCGCCTGCTTATGAATACAATGGAGCCATATACATCTTTAAAACAAAGTCAATTGTTGAGTCTGAGATGAAAGATTTTAAAAAAATCGTCAAATATATAATGTCTAAAAATGATTCTGTAGACATTGATGATGAGTTCGACTGGAAACTTGCTGAATATATTTTAGCCAATGGAAAAGGCGAAAAAAATGAACCCAACTCATGAAATTTATTTGTCCTAAATGAAAAACTTTATAATTATTGGGCTCGGTAAACTCGGTGTTCGGCATCTTCAAGGTTTGCTAAGTTCAGGTACATCGGCAAAGATATACTGTGTGGAGATAAGCCCTCTCGCAATTGAAGATGCCAAAGAAAAAGCCTTAGAGGTTATACACGATTCAGAACTTATCTTTCTCAATGAGATACCTGAAGGAATAAATTTCCAAATTGCAATTCAAGCGACAAACTCATGTCAACGATATACCCTTTCTAAAAAACTTTTGGAAACGAACGCTGTGGAACATTTGATTATTGAAAAAGTGATTTTCACGCAAGCGAATGAATATGGATTATTTCTAGCTGTTCTTGAACAAAGCAAAACAAATTGTTGGGTAAACCATGTAAGGCGATTATATCCTCATTATCAGGAAATACAAAAGAAACTTGATAGCAAGCTACCTGTATCGGGAAGTGTATCGGGATCAGGCTGGGGTTTAGCCTCTAATGCGCTTCACTTCATAGATCTTTTTCAATTTTTAAGTCAATCAAAAGTCATAGAAATAAATACAGAAGGATTGAAAGACTTTTACCCGGCAAAACGAAAAGGCTACATGGAAATAAACGGTCTACTCAGGGTGAAATTCCAAAATTCATCTACACTATTTATTTATTGCGGAGAAGCAGATTTCAATGGGATTTCAATCAATTTCACGAATGGGAATAATCATTACTATATCAATGAAGGACAAGCAAACATCATGAGCGATGCCGTTAACAATCCAATTAAGAATATTCGCCCTCTTATGGTTACCCAAACTACTTCAGATATAACGAAAGAACTTTTACTTAGTCAGAAATGCAATTTGCCGAGCTATATGAATATTCAAGAAACACATGAATTGTTTCTTAAATCATTAAGTCAACATTTTCAGGCAACTTCAAGTACAAAAAATACTTCACTACAAATCACCTAATGGAATCAAAATTATTGTTGGTAGGAGCCGGTAATATGGCAATAGACTATGCGCACGTTTTAAATCATCTTGAACAGAGTTTTGATACTGTATGCCGCACCCAAAAAAGTGCAAATAATTTTACAGAAAAAACTAGTAAACCATGTATGATTGGAGGCCTGGATGGGATAAGTGAATTTTCCCGGTATGAAATGGCCATCATCGCAACTCCAGTGTTATCCATATTTGATTGCGCTAAAACGCTCATAGAAAATGGAGTGACCTACCTACTCATAGAAAAACCTGGTGGGATTGATGAAGCCCAAATTGCAGAGCTAAATAGAATAAGCAGTAAACATAACTCAAAAGTATTCATAGCCTATAATAGAAGATTTTATCAATCCGTACAAGAAGCTAAAAAGATTATTCAGGAAGATGGAGGAGGCTATACAGCACAGTTTGATTTTACAGAATGGTCTCATGTCATTGAAGGTATAGATATGCCAGATGAATTAAAGAAAAACTGGTTCTTGGCGAATTCTACCCACGTGGTTGATTTGGCCTTTTATTTGATCGGTAAACCAACCGAATTATCGGCTTATCAAAGCGGTAGTTTGTCATGGCATAAGCCGTCTAAATTCTCAGGATCGGGAATTACAGATAAAAATATATTGTTTCATTACGGAGCAAATTGGGAATCCGCCGGAAGGTGGGGTCTAGAAATAACAACAGCCTATAGGAAGTTAATATTCTGTCCGCTCGAAGAGCTAAAAAGTCAAGATAAAGGTACAATTGCCATAATGAATGTAGAAAATATAGATTACAGCAAGGACAAGTCATATAAAGCAGGCATCTACGAGCAAACAAAAGCGTTTCTCAATAGAGAACAAGGCACATTAAAACCATTAGAAGAGCAAGTCAACGATTTTAAATTTTATAATAAAATCCTAGGTAAATAAAGTGGCAATTATTAAGCAACTTAAGAATTCTGGATTATTGCTATTCGGACAACTATTCATAAAAGGAAGCTCCTTTATAAAGCAACTAATATTAGCATTTTACCTTGGAGTTTCAGCACAAGTTGACCTCCTTCTAATCGCTCAAATAATCCCATCAATACTACTTAGTCTTTTTGCCGGTGGCGCCGGAGAAATTTTAGTGACCACTCAAAAGAAAAACAAAAGCTATGACGATAAATTCTTAGTATTATTTATTTCATTGATAGTTGTCATCACATTGACTTTCGGCCTCATTTACCTGATGCTTAACCCTTTGGTGATCAGAATGTTCTCAGTACCACATGATCAAAGTGTTTTGTTCTGGCAGCTCTCAATAATTGTAATTATCAATCAAATACCTTCTGTCTTTGTTTCAGGTCTCCAGCCTCTATTATATGCAAAGGAAAAGTATAAGTATTATGTAGCCTCGAGCTTATTTTCAGAAATAATAGGCGTCTGTTTCATTCTAATTCTATTTAAAACACTTGGTCTTATTGCATTTCCGCTTGGAATATTGACCACACAATGTACAAAGGCCATTTTTTATTTATTTGGTCATAAATTAAAGTTTAAATACCTTTTTTATAAAGCAATATGGATAGAGCAAAAAAATGAACTTCTTGTAGTTTTGAATAAAACTTTTTCATTGAGTCTACAAACGCTAGTAAATCATCTATCCGTTCTTGGAGAAAGACTACTGAGCTTTCGATTTCTAAGCCCTGGGGTATTGAGCTCAATAAACTACTCAAAAACACTCAGCCAATTGCCTAAAATGGCTATGCTTTCTTCAGTCCTAACCACAACATACATAGAACAGGTCGATAGGAAGACAAAAGATAAAAATGAATACTTGAACTATACCAACAGAATGGAAAAAGCTTTGAATGAAGTCGCTTTTGTGTTCCAGCTGTTCAGTATGGCCTTTGCCCCATTTATTTTGGTTCTATTCTTTAAAAGAGGTGCATTTGGTGCACAAGCTGTCGAACAGACATTTTTGTTTTACCAGATATTGACCATTGGGTTCCTTCCCGGATTAATGACAAGCTTTTTATCCCGAACAATGTATATAGAATCACAATACAAAACGCTATTTAAAATCATATTGATAAAATCAATTATTGAGATCAGTTTGATGTATTATTTCATAGAAATCACGCAATACAGTATACCTATTGCAATCGTAATTGGGAAATTCTTTACCTCTATCGCTATTTTTATCTATCTCAAAAATCATCAGCCCGGAATATTCAATGTGCCTAAATTCATTAAAACATATATTTTTCTCGTACTTTCTAGCGGATTGATACTAGCGATAAACCATTACAGCTTAGTATTCATACTTTCAAAAGATCTTTTAGGCATGGTATTTATGTACCTTCCAATATTTTTAGTTTTTGCCTTGGTCACGCTATTATACTTTAAGGGACAATACAAAAATGATCTCGTTTACCTCTTCAACCGTAGAAAGAAGAAGCATGTCGACTGATAATATAAAATACTTTAGAAAGCTCCAGCTATTTAAGCGAGTTTTTCAACCTATCATCTATTTATTAGACAATACAAGGGTGTTACCCTTCATGGTCCCATTTTTAAATTGGACTATGAGAAAATTTAAAATTAAACGACAGCTACAAAAAGATTTAAACTATCGACTCATTGCAAAAGCATTGAAAGGAAGGTTAAATAAAGCACCTGAAAACGGTGAAAAAAAGATTCTTTTTCCATTCTTCACAACTGGAGACAATATTTTCCTGTTGATCAATATGCTCATTACCTTTCGGCTTCAAAACAAAGGTTATCGAGGAATTTTTATCATTTGTGACGAAAATTTACCTATTTGTACTAATGAAAGGATAAATAAAACAAGAAAAGAAGATAAATTCCTCTGCAAAAACTGCTACCGTCCTTACCACCTGTACGCCAAAGTTATTGGCGCTGACTTCTTAAGACTTTCGGATTTCATAACCCCAGACTTTATTCATAAAGCACAGATAGAAATTGATAAATGCAAAACACTTGAGGACTGTAAAGGCTTTCAATTACAGGGAGCTAAAGTTGGCGTTTACGCAGAAAAATCTGTTATGCGCTTCTTTTTAACAGGAAAGCTCGTAGAATGTGAGGAGCATATAAGGATATATAAGAAATTTTTAAGCTCACTTGCCCATATTTCATCGGGATGGACCGCTATAATGGAACATATCAATAGTAATCCTGAACTTGTCATTTTATACAATGGAACGCTGTCATTTGAATCTTATATCAGAGGATATTGTAAGCAAAATGAGATAGACTACATTACACATGAAACATATGTTGGGCAAAATTCTTGGATTTACAAAAAGAATGACGAGGTAATGAAACTCACTTGGACAGAGCAATGGAAAGAATTCAATAAAAAGAAACTTACCGAGGAGCAAATAAGCAAAGCTCAAGATTTCATAGAAGGGTTACGCCATGGAAAACAAATGTATGCTAAACTGAATGAACCCACTCCTCTTGAGACAATGATCAAGGAAGACGGCGAATTCGCTGTCCTTTTTACCAATTTAAATTTTGACACAGCTGTATTGGGGAGGAACCCTCATTTTAATTCTATGGAAGACTGGATCAACCAAGTTATAGATCATTGGATTGAAGAACGTATAGGGATGAAATTAATCATTCGAATTCATCCTGGAGAAGTGAAACTAATCACGCCATCCGCTGATTTTATAGGACCGAAAATACAAGACAAGATTAAAGGAGCACCCAATATCATATTATTTGATGCCATGGATAAAGTTGACTCCTACACATTAATTGAACATATGAAATTCGGACTGATTTATTCAAGCACAATTGGCTTGGAAATAAGCTATCTAAATAAACCATGTCTTATAGCGGGTGATGCATTTTACAAGTATGAAGATTTTGTCTCCTTCCCTAAGAATAGAGCAGATTACTTTGAGAGATTAGAATCTATGACGACGGGTGGGGCGATGGAAAAGAATAATAAAAGAGCGCTACTGAAATTTATTTACTTCATTTATTTCCATAGAGTTAAAAGATTAAAAGGCATTAATATGGACCATGCCAACCATGTAAATTTATTTTCATTTGAAACAATTGAGGAGCTTAATTCAATGAACAATGAGGTATTTGAAGAATTTGAGGCCGAGGTATTAAACAGATGACAAAAGACAAACTTTTGATTTTATGGGTATCTACCCTCCCCGTTTTCAATATCCTCATGGATATTGGAATGAACTTTTTACCCGAACTGAAAACAATTTTTGGCTTGGTTAGAATATCTTTTTTAATTGGTTTAATACTATTTTTCCTATCCAACTTCAAGCTTGAAAATAGCTTCCAGAATCAGCTGATTATTTTCTTCTCATTATATCTAATTGGTATTTCGATATTATCCTCAAATACGGAAATAAGCTTTGTTGATGGTGCAATAAAAACATCTATACCATTTTTCATGATTCCCATTGGGATTGCTGTATCAAAACTGAAAAGCAATCTATTGATCAAACCCTTCATTTGGGTAATTATTATTTTATTAATTAACTACCTGATATCACAGTTCTATAAATTGGGTGTTTCCATATATGAAAAGGACTCATTCTATACCGGTGGCGCAACTGCTTCTGCTCCAATCATCATTGCATTAGGGCTGCTAGTGATCTTTCATGCCTTTAATCAAAAGAAACTCCCATACAGTAAAATTATGATCACAATAATAGTGAGTGCAGCACTATTCATTATTGTTTTCAGCCTTAAAAGAGGGGCGATTTTAGCGTTGATCTCTGGTGTCATAATCTATTTATTTAATACCGGTCAGCGCATTCAAACATTTGGAAGATTTATTGTGGTTGGACTTTTGATGGTATTTCTACTCAATAATAATATTGAGACATTCTATAAAAGATTTGAATCAAGAACAACTGAAAGAAATGACCTACAAAACGAGGGGCGATTCAAAGAGATTTTTTATATCGTTGAGGAATTTCAACAGTCATCACCCATTAAGGTCTTATTTGGTACAGAACCGTTCAACTCAGATGTCGTAATGGTCAAATACTTCGGAAGAAAAAGAAGGCTGCATGTAGATTATAACATTTTAATTCACGGGACAGGAATCATAGGTCTAATGATTTATTTCCTTCTTTACTATAATATCTTTAGAACAGCGATGAGACACAAAAAAAGGTTTTCCTCTTTTAAAAACAGTATATATGGTTTATATCTAAAAGAGAATTATGCCTTAGTTACGAGTGTATTGGTTTTAAGCTTGATCATGGGATTTTCCGGAGGTCTCCAATTCATTAGCTATCGCATCATGTTGTTTCTAACGATCGGCTATTACTTAGGAGATTTAATTCATTTTAAATCCAAGCTAGTGGAGAAATCCACCATTCGGACTGAATAATTCATTTAAATACCCGAAATACGAGCTCAAATTTACCTTAAATTTGAGCTTATGTTTTTTATATGAATCCTATCAATAGACAGGTTTGAAATCCAACAGCACGAAAATTATTTTATCGCCAAGTAATTCATTTAATTACTTCAATAGCCAAGAACCTTGTATTGAAGTTGGAGATATACGTGTTCACGTAATAGGCAATCAAAGGTATTTCAATGCATTTCGTTCAAAAAAAATTGATGTTGATGTATTCAAAAATCACGCATGTAAAAATCTTGAGTATGGATTTGTTGCAATTCAAGAAGGCGATACGATAGATATTTATAATGATATATTTGGCGCCTATCCACTTTTTATCTCAAGGAAAAATAATGAAGTTTCTCTCTCGAACTTTTTTGATTTTACAGAAGACGACGAGCTAGATACGGTTGCAGTTATTCAATTCATTCATTTCAACCATATACTAAAAGAAAGAACCCTATCTAAACATACAAGACGTATTCAAGGTGGAAGTCATATTTCAATAAACAATAAGGAACTTAGCTGCAATGTTTTAAACGACTGGAAGTCATTAGAAAAAGAATTGTTTGGTTTACCAAGGGATGTGCAGCAGATTACATCATGGTCCACATTCAAAAAATTCATTAAAGAATCTAAAAAAGAAGATCATCCAAATGTGCTTACATTGACAGGGGGCTTTGATTCGCGCCTTTTATTTGGTGTTCTTTTAGATTCAGGAGAGCTTTTTCATACCTTGACCTGGGGACAAGAAGGGAATCTGCAAACCAAAACGGCAGAAAGAATAAGTCAGCAATATAATATAGCGCATAGAGAGATAAAACTAGATGCATCTTTTCAAAGCGAGATAAATCAATATTTAGAAGAGATTATCACGACAGGCAGCGAAAGCCCATTTGCCATTGATATACCCCAATTTATTCACATGTGTAAGGCTCTAGATAAAGGAACAAACCTAATTTCTGGATTCATGGGCTCTGAAATTATTCGCGGCCCCAGCTACTCATCTCAAGTTACCTTGACGAAATTTGCAGCAGATATAGCTTTGGCGGAATCTAGGTCAAGGATAAAAGAATTAATTTATGACTTCCAAAAAAACCATCCCTTCATAGAAGATACACAAATTGAAACCTATATTGAAACCTTAGTAAATGATTACGTAGCATATTCACGTGTTGAACGGGACAAAACTGAAAAAAATCATTCGATATTTAGGTATCTATTTCTGGAGAAATACCCAAAGATTTATGGGCCTATTATTAAGCTTCATTTGGACCACGATATTAATCTAATTAATCCATTTATGAATCTCGATTTCATAAAGCTTATGCTTCATGAAAACAAAGCGGCAACGAAACTAAAGCCCTATGAAGGAAATGCATTCTATAATTTCAAACTTTATAAGTATTATGCAAATGCCCTTAAGGATATATATCCGGACTTAAATAACACAATGGTCGACAGAGGTTATCAAATTAAAGATCTAACCTCAACTATAGGATTAATTAAATTACCACTATTTCAGATTTACAGAAAGTATATACGGCAAAAAACAAATGAGGGAACACCAACAGTAGATTCAAAAAAATGGTATCATTCTCATTTGAAATCATTACCAAAAAATTTAAATCCTAAATTAATCCCTATATTGAATTTGGATGGTAATTTAAAATCAAAACATCCGAGCTCATTTGATGCGATCAAATGTCAATTGATTATGGGTCTAAATAAAAAAATCAAATCTTGATGCTCCTGAAAAAAATGTGGTCTATTTACTTTGTAAATCTTTGGATGAAAATTAGAGTTTCTCTGAGGAATAAATC
Organism: uncultured Cryomorphaceae bacterium; assembly: GCA_913052055.1. Classification (GTDB taxonomy): domain Bacteria; phylum Bacteroidota; class Bacteroidia; order Flavobacteriales_D; family Crocinitomicaceae; genus UBA952. The sequence goes on along the minus strand of CAJXDT010000004.1, from coordinate 26,664 downwards.
TTTCAAAGTGGGCCGAGGTCTTAGATTTAGAGGCTTTCCTCACCTTGAGGTGTTTCCAATGGCGAAAGTATTAATTGGGGATAATGTTCTTTTGAACTCGTGGAATGTTGGTTATCACCTATCTATGTTTCATCCTGTCAAAATCTTATTACATTCTAATAAATCAGCCCTAATTATTGGGGATAATACTAGAATTCATGGGACTTGTATTCATGTAAAATCGAGAGTTTCAATCGGTAAAAATTGCCTTATTGCGGCAAATACCCAAATTTTCGATTGTAATGGTCATCCAACAGCTATGACGAATCCTGAATCCAGACTTAAACAAACAGATGAACCTAAACCTATTGTGATCCAGGATAATGTATGGATTGGCACAGGTTGTATTATTCTTCCTGGTACAGAAATAGGTGAAGGTAGTATTATCGGTGCTGGAAGTGTTGTAAATGGAACAATTCCAGCTCATTCGATAGCCAAGGGGAATCCAGCGGTAGTTATAGAAAATAAATGATAAAAGTATTTGCCATAACAGATTATAAAGGTCACTTCGGATCCAAGTGGCTTTCTTCTCCCTATCGAAGTGGATATGACCAACAAAGACTGCAAGATTATTGCCTAGATCGTGGCATTTCTATAAAATTCATAAGACCTGTTAACATCCATTTTTCAAAAGAAGAATGGGAAGGGAAGATTGTACTCATGACATCTTCAGAAGAGCCGGGACTCGAATATAAAAGACATATTGAAGATCTTGCATACGGGCTTGAGCAATGTGGCGCTCATGTAATCCCTGGCTTAGACGTCATAAGCGCGCATGAAAATAAAATCAGAAGTGCAATCCTTCAGAACCTCAAACTAAATAACTCATTTCGAATTTTAGATTACACGGCATTGGGCAACTATGAGGAATTGTGCCAATACCTCAATTTAGAACAACAAAAATATCCATGTATTCTAAAAACACCACAAGGTTCTAAAGGTACAGGAGTCTTTCTGATAAAGGATGAGATGGAGCTGAGGAGAGTTGCAAAAAAAATCAGTTCAAAACCAAAAATTACAGCGCGCCTAAAAGAAAAAATAAGGCGTAAAAAACATAAAGGATACATTGAAAATTCGCGTTATACAGATAGATTTTTGCTTCAAGAATTTGTTCCCAAATTACAATGTGACTGGAAAGTCCTCATTTATGGAACGTGTATTTATATCCTTAGACGAAATATTAAATCAGATGACTTTAGGGCAAGTGGAAGTGGTGTTGGATATGCTGCTGGAAGCGAATCAAAATTCCCTGTAAAATACCTTGAACCCTTGTATCAATTTTTCCTAGAGCTAAAAGTTCCCAATCTATCAATAGATTTCGGATTTGATGGCCAGGAGGGTTTTATATTTGAGTACCAAGCATTGTATTTCGGTACCTCCACACAGTTCAAGAGCAAGGACTATTATAAAAGAACGGATGGGAAATGGGCAGTGCAAAAAAATGAATTTGACCAAGAAGAAATCTTCGTAAATAGTATTGCAGAATTTATTCAGAAAAAATAAATGAAAGTTCTTTTTGTCTGTAGCGGAAATAAATCAAATAATAGGCCGGGCATTGTTGTTCATAACCAAGCTAAATCTCTCAAGGCAAAGGGAATTGAAATAGAATATTATCTGATCAATAAAAGAGGGGTTTGGGGTTACCTAAATGCGATAAAACCTTTGATTAAAAAAATCAAAACCTCTGAATATAAAGCAATACATGCTCATTATTCATTGTCCGGTTATGTAGCAGGATTGGCCCGTTTTGTTCTGAGAAATAAACCAACACTAATTGTATCCTTAATGGGCAGCGATACACAAGGAAATTATTTGAAGCTAAAGCTAATCCAAATATTCTCGCGATTTTTCTGGAGTCATACCATTATAAAAAGTAAGTCGATGGCTAAATCTGTTCGTTTCAACAATCTCGTCGTACTTCCAAATGGCATTAATTTAGAGGAAATAAAAGCGCCAGGAAATTCAATAAAAAGGAATAATAAAGTACTATTCCCTGCTGATCCGAAAAGGGTTTCTAAAAACTTTCCACTCGCAAAGAGCGCATTTGAAACACTCGGAGATATAAGTTTAGAACTGAAGCTTCTATATAATCGTCCTCATGAGGAGATTATTGATAATTTACAGACCTGTGGCTGTGTTTTAATGACTTCGCGATGGGAAGGTTCACCAAATATAATTAAAGAGGCTATGGCATGTAATACGCCAATTGTGGCTACGTGTGTCGGAGATGTTGAAAAGCTTATAAAAGATTTAGATGGTTGTTATCTTGTAGAAAACAACCCGAAGTCAATTTCAATAGCTATTCAACAAGCCATTTCATATGCTAAAGATTCCATCCATACTCATGGAAGAAAAAGACTTAAAGAATTAAAATTGACCGCAGAATCAATTGCCGATAAGATTATAGAACTATATGAACGTAGTTAATAAGCCTGGTGTACTGATCCTTGAGGGCCACATTCAAGGGTTGTCAAATATGAGATCGCTCGGTTCTTATGGCATTCCTGTTTGGGTGATGGATACAAAAAAATGTATTGCGATGCATTCTAAATTTTGTTCTAAGTTCCTAAAATGTCCACCTTTCGACTCCGATAACTTTGCACAATACTTATTAGATATTGCAGAAGAACATAAACTTGAAAATTGGCTCCTACTTCCCTCAAATGACCATGCCGCTTATTCCCTGTCCAAGCATCGGGATAGGCTGATGAAGTATTATAAAATGATTACACCTGAATTATCCGTAATGGATGATATTTACGATAAGGTACGGTTGATTGAGTTGTCTGAAAAAATAGAAGTACCGAGCCCAAAGACCTATCATTTTAGTACAGCGGATGAAAATGAAACCAAGAATATAAAATTTCCTGTTTTAACCAAAGGTAGAAATGGATTGACTTTTTACAAAAAAATAAAGAAAAAAGCATTGATTTCCCACGACCAGAATACGCTTCAAAGGCAATTAAAATTTGTCCAATCGCATATACCTATCACGGAGACATTCACCCAAGAACTTATACCTGACAATGGGACCAATAAAACGAGTTCATTTAGCTGCTTTAGTATCAAAGGTGAAATTCAAACGTATTGGATGGGGAAAAAATTAAGAGAGCACCCCCTTTCATTTGGAACAGCAACTTTAGCGAAAAGTATTTATTCAAAAGAAATATTGAATTATTCAGAACGCATTATTGCAGCACTCAGCTACACTGGAATATGTGAAATTGAATTTCTAAAGGACCCTCGAGATAGCACATATAAATTAATCGAAATTAACCCCAGAACATGGCTTTGGGTTGGATTAGCCAAATCATGTGGGATCAATTATGCCAAAATTGCATACGATTATGTAAACAATATCCCTATTGACTTTCCAAAAGAATACAAGAAAGACCAATACTGGTTCAATCCCTTTACATATTGGGTTTATAGCATCAAAGCGCTTTTGGTTAATAAGCTCTCATTGGGTCGCTTTTTCAAAACACTATGCATACAAAAAGACAATGCTTTATTTGTTCGAGGAGATTCAAAGCCCGGCTTTGTATATTTATTGAATATTTTTAAAATCTACAGAAATAGATGATGCAAAAGCCTGCAGAAAAACTTTTAATCGATATTGGACATCCCGCGCAGGTGCATTGTTTCAAATATATATATTGGGACCTCATCAAAGAAGGCTTTCAAATCAAGGTAACGGTTAAGGACAAAGAGATCACCAAAGCCTTACTCGATGAATTTGAAATCCCCTATGAAATACTGAGCAAAAAAAAGCAAAGTAGATTTCTTAAAATACTTGAGTTACCATTAATAATGATCCGTTACGCAAGGTTAATGCTTGCATTTAAACCGGATATTGTCCTGTGTAGACTATCCATACATTCCGTTTGGATGGGGCGTCTTTTTGGTGCCTATACGATCGCATTAGCAGATACGGAACATACTAAAAAGCTCGATTTTTTAACTAGTAGATTTGTACATTTAAAACTGACAGGAACATCGTACACACGGGAATTAGGGCGAAACCATTATAAATTCCATTCTATTCTCGAATTACTTTATCTTCATCCAAAACGATTTACTTTTGATATTGCGAAAATCGCTCCCCCATTTCTAAATAAAAAAATTGCAATCATTAGATTCGTTTCCTGGGGTGCGCATCACGACATTGGTGAGTCTGGAATTTCAGATCAGCATAAGCTGGAGCTTGTAAAAGAACTCAACAAAAATTATACTGTCTTGATCTCAGCGGAGACGAAATTACCTACTGAATTAGAGGCATATCAAATCGATATTCCCGTTGGATCAATACATCATTATATCAAATACTCAAGTTTGTATATCGGAGAGGGCGCGTCTATGGCCTCAGAGGCTGTTTGTTTGGGAACCCCAGCTTATTATATTAACTCATTACAAGTAGGTTATATTCAGGAGCAGGTAAGATTCGGCCTTATTAAATCTTATCGAAAGTCAGAGTCCTTTATGACAGAAATAAAGGAAGACATAAAAAATAATTTAAATTGGTATGATTCTGAACAATATAAGAACTACATTTCTCAACAAATAGATTGTACTAAATTGTTAACTTGGACCATTCAAAATGTCCCAATTAGCGCAACAGAAATGCATAAAGCCATAAATTCAATATAAAATAATGGATTTTAACATAAGTACGTATTTAAGTCTTTTAGGTGCACTAAAAGATAGTGGATATGCATTTCAAACCTTTGAGAACTTTCTAATCAAACCAGAAAAAAGGGGCATCATATTGCGTCATGACGTAGATTTGAAACCTATAAATTCACTATTATTTGCCAAACTGCAGGAAAAAGAAGGCATTCAAGGAACATATTATTTTCGCGCTGTAAAGGAAAGTTGGGACGAAGATATAATTAAAGAAATTCATTCGATGGGCCATGAAGTAGGATACCATTACGAATGCCTAACTACGACAAAAGGTGATTTTAATTTGGCATTTGAAGACTTTAAATTAAATCTGAACAAACTACGGGAACTTGTTCCTGTACAAACCATTTGTATGCATGGAAGTCCTTTGTCAAGATTTGACTCGAAGGATTTATGGAAAAAGTATGACTACAAGGATCTGAAGCTCATAGGAGAACCCTATTTCGATATTGATTTTAATAAAGTTTTATACTTAACCGATACTGGGCGCACATGGAACAATAGAAAAATAAGCGTGAGAGACCATGTGAGTAAAAAATTCAATACCGAATTTAAAAACACAGTTAATATCATTGAAGCCGCCAACAGAAATAAATTACCCCAACAAATCATGTTCAATTTTCATCCACAACGTTGGACAAATAATAAATTGGAATGGAGTAAAGAATATATTCTACAGAATATGAAGAATCAAATTAAGCGGTTTATTATAAAGAATTGAGCTTCTCTAAAGCTTTCTAATTTTCTTGACCTCTTTGATTTGGTCACCTTCGAAAATATAAATGAAATAAATTCCATTCGGAAGGCTACGGCCTAATCTAATTTCATTTATTCCAGAACCTGCAGATGGCGCTTGAACTGATTCCATTAATCGCCCATTTAAATCATGCACCTCATAATTCAATATATTTCTATGAATTGATTTTAATGGAGAAACAATGAAATAATCATCAGAAGGGTTTGGATAAATATTGACCAAACTTTCGGACTTCATTAAATTCATATCTGCTTCATTCGGTTCATCATTTAGAATAATAGAGGATGGGGTAGTTACCGTGCAACCCGGACCGTAAGATTGTTCCACACCATCATATTTCGCACGCACCTCAATGGTATATGAAGTACTTGCAGCAGGAGCCGAACCTAAAATCTCTATTAATGTAATGTCCCTCGTTGACTTCCATGCGGATTCATTACCTGCTATCCTAAACCGGTAAGACTCCACGGGATCTAAACCATTAGGATTATCGAATATTAAGGGATTTGCATATACTTTTTTATTCATAGTCGAAAGGGCCCTCGGACAGTCTGATGGTCGCAATTGCGTGATAGGCTGGGGAGCCGTAACAGAGCATGCTGTACTCCAATCATATTGTATCCCTTTGAAGGTTACTCGACAACGTATGCTGTATTCATGACCGTAGCTGTACTGAGAAAGTTCGTTTAGCTTCACCTTTCGAACTGTTTTATTTACGTTCTGAACACCATCACCACCTGTTAAATCGGTCACTTCAAATTCATAGTTTGTGGCATTGAAAATAGCGAAAACAGAAATAGGTGTATTAAATGAGTTTAATTGGGCTCCACAAAGATGTTGAACCTCTGTATGTGCATTGGCTGTTGTACTGATTGAACATCCGGTACCATATGGCGTCCAAATACCTGAGACTTGTCCACGAACAGCAATGTTATAAGTTTGGCCATAGTTATAGGTAGCGAGGTTACCCGCATCTAAAAAATCTGCCAGACGAGCTTGATTTGTAGTTGTAAAAAGAGTATCCACAAAAGTACTACCTATACGTAGGAGCCATTCATATTGTGTTGCAGATATATCCTCACAAGTGAGATATTCATAGGCCAAATATTCAAATGTATTGCCGCAGCCGCTTGTAATCTCAGGACCATTTGAGGGAGGTGAAAAGACAGAACACCATCCACCAAAGGGCATTGTAACTCCATTATAGATAGCCCGCACTCTAATTTCGTACTCTTCATTGAAAAGTTGGTATTGCGCGTCCGCCATGGTTAACCTAAATTCGCGAGTCGGCGTAGAAACAATTTCAGTAATCAATGGACTGTTTACGTTTCTTATTTCAAATTCGTATGAATCACCGTCTGCAACTTGAGCATAGACAGGATAATCGATATCTGTCAAAATTCGACCGCAATCCGATGGGCGCAGTTCTGTCACAATCGTTGGCGTAAAAACTGAGCACCACGCTCCAAAAGGTTGAAGCACTCCTTCTTGAGTAGTTCTTACTCGAATTTGATATTCTTGGCTCAAAAGTTGGAAGTTAGTGCTTGTCGTCATAGCAAGGTTAAAAGCTCTAGTTGGCGTATTAACTATTTCAGTAGTTGCCGGATCGGTTACGTTACGCACCTCAAAATCCCAAGAATCCGCAACATTAACATTCGCATATAGCGTCTGTGAAATTGAGTTTAAGGACCTTCCACAATCAGGAGTTCTAAGCGTTGTGACCAAGGCAATCGTCTCTGGATTGCAAATAGGGCCATATGAACCAAAAGTTGATCCACCGTCAAAACTCATTTTAACCTGTACATCAAAAACACAATTGTACGTAACATTGGAGAGTGCAGCGTCATTCATAGCGAAAGATCGCGTTGAACTTAAAACACTATCAGTCACTCCTGTTTCGGTATTTAGTAACTTGAACCAATATGCGTCTGCGCTAGCATTAGCGGCATACATTATTTTATTCAGAGTGGTATTCACTCTATTACAATCAGGGGTTCGTAGCTGTGTTGTCTGACCGAATGAAAGAGTGGCGAGCAATATAGTTACTGCGAAAAAAGCGAATTTGAATCGCATATTTTGAAAATTTTAATAAAGGTATTAATTTTACTCCGGTTTTGCAAAGAGAAGCGTTGTATGGAGAATGAAGACATAACTGAAATATTTAATAGAATAGCTGATGAAAAGCTTCATTCCAATCATGAGTTATTCATCAATGCCTTCATCGAGTCAATTGACCATTCAATTGCACGTAAAGAAATTCATGTAGACCGTCACATGCTCAATACCTGCGAAAATATCAATTCGCATGTAGCACAAATCTCGAAAAAGCTTGCCCCAGGTGGTTATTACATAACACAAGCTATAACGCTAGAGGATTGGAGAATTAACAATCGAAATAAACTAAAAACACCCTACCTAAAATTTCATTTTAGACTTTATTCGTTTTTAGTTTACCGAGTTATCCCCAGGATAAAATTTTTAAACTTTATTAAAACATCGATTTTCAAGAGCAAAAAAGTCTTGATTTCTAAAGCCGAAATTTTAGGTCGATTGGCCTACAGTGGTTTTGAAATCTATGATTATCGTAAAATCAATGACTCACATATCTTTATCACAAAAAAAATAAGTGCTCCAAGAACGAACAAGGTAAGCGAAGGCCCAATATTTACTCAGGATAGGATTGGAAAAAAAGGTAAACCGATCAAAGTCTACAAATTAAGAACAATGCATCCTTATTCTGAATATATTCATGGCTACATGCTGACAAATCATGGTTTTGGATCAACGGGAAAAATAAAAGACGACTTTAGAATGACGAAATGGGCCAAAATATTTAGAAAATATTGGCTCGATGAATTACCTCAGCTAATTAATCTTATTAAAGGTGATATGAAACTAGTGGGTCTGCGACCTGTAAGCCAATCCTACTTTGAGATTTTACCCTCAGAATTACAAAAAATTCGTAAGCAATTTAAACCAGGATGTATTCCTCCTTATGTATCACTTGACATGAAAAGTACTTTCGAAGAAGTACTGAAAGCGGAAATTAAATACATGAAAAGCAAAAATAAAAAACCTTTTACGACGGATTTCGTATATTTTTTCAAGGCAGTATTCAATATTGCCTTTAAAAATAAACGCAGCTATTAGAAACCGTATGTATTTAAAAAAATTTTTGTGTAAAACTCTTATTTTATTGAGTTTAATCATTGTAACCTCCTGTTCCACGGTTGATATTATTCGTTTCAAAAAAACGGATGGCGTTGATTCAATTAAGACCTACAAATCACAATTAAATTACGTTCCGGTATTTCAAAAAAACGATATTCTTCAAATTACGTTGATCTCAAATAACGAGGAATTTTCAAAACTTTTCTCAACAGCACTTGACAATGGTGTTCGAAACCAGCAGACATATACCTCTGGTGTTTCTGCTATGAAAGGATTTATCGTTCAACAAGATGGAACCATTAACGTACCCTATGTTGGTGAAATCATCGTACACAATAGAACAAGAGAAGAGGTAACAAAAGAGTTAACGGACAAATTAAAAATCTACATCAAAGAGCCAGTGGTGCAGCTAAAAATACTGAATTTTAAAATTACTGTCCTCGGCGATGTTAAAAATCCGGGTACATTTAGTATTCCAAATGAAAAAATAACATTTATGGAAGCTTTGGGAATAGCTGGAGACCTAAATATAACCGCTAACATTGAAGAAATTCAGATTTTTCGAGAGGAACATGACTCAATTTCAGAGGTTAATATTAATCTTTCAAACAATGATATTTTTTACTCACCCTATTTTATGCTCAAACAGAATGATATGATCTATGTCCCGCCGAATAAGGCAAAATCACGAACTGCTAAATACAGTCCTATTTATATTCCATTACTCACATCAATATCGTTGCTTTTGACCACACTAAATTTAATTCTCAACAATTAAGCCCTAAACTTGAGTACTGAAATAGAAAATACAAGCGAGAACATTACCTTCAAAGAGGTCTGGTTCAATATGGTTTCTAATTGGAAGCTATTCATTCTATTACTCATAGTTTCGATAAGCGCAACATTCGTCTATTTACGATACACAACCCCGTTGTATGAAGCTTCAATAAAAATAATCATCAAAGATGATGAAAATGTAACATCTGGATTAAGCGAAACATCTGCATTTGAAGATTTAAAAATCATGCAATTCAACAATTCAATTGAGAATGAAAAATCGGTGATTTCTTCACGAACCATCATGTCAAATGTTGTAGATTCATTGAAAATCGATTACATCATAAAATCAATAGGAGGTGTTACTGGACTGACTAAAAGAGACTTATATGGCATTTCTCCAATTAAAATTGAGGCAACTGACTCCACCCTATCAGAAAAAGAAATAAGTTTTAAAATCAGTATAAAAATACTCGATAAGTTAAATATTGAAATTAATGACCAGTTTGGTAAGCCTATCCGTAAATCAAAATTTGGAGAACGCTTCAAATTTGATTCAAACACCTCCCTTCAGGTGAGCAAAACCGATTTGTTCAATGAATCCTCAATTGGCAAAACGTTTTCAGTTCACAAAATTAAAAATAGTGTTATCACCAATTCGTTGGTCAGTCAACTTGAGATAGATCAAATAGTCTCCAATGGTTCTATTCTTCAAATCTCCATAAAAAACCCTTCGACCAAAAAGGCCATGGATTTATTAAATACGCTTATCATCAAATACAATGAAGATGTTGTAGAAGACAAAACCTTAATCACAAAAAATACAGATCAATTCATTAAGGATAGAGTGAGTATTATATCAGATGAACTTGAAAAAATAGAACAAAACTCACAGAGCTTTAAAGAGAAAAATAAGTTAACCGACATACCGACAGAAGCCGAGCAGGGAATCATTACGAAAAATGATCTATCAAAGAATATTCTCGATGCAAATGTACAGCTAGAACTTGGGAAGCTCATGCTTGAATACATAGTAAAAGATGACAATTCATTGATCCCCACTAACCTTGGTCTATCAAATGTTACCATTGAAAAAACAATTGAAATTGTAAACAAGTTAAATCTCGAAAGGGTTGAAGAGTTAAAAACAGCAACAGAGGAAAATCCAAAAGTTCAAAACCTTACAAACAGAATTACAAAGCTCAAAAAAACAATAACGGAAAGTATTGAAAACCTCATTGCGGCAAAACAGACCATTGTAAATGAGTATCTTAAAAATAAAGGTCAATTAAATAGTGACTTGGGTTCATTACCTAAATATGAAAAAGATTTTAGATCCATTCAACGACAACAAAAAATAAAAGAAACGCTCTATCTATATCTTCTTCAAAAAAGAGAAGAAAACCAAATTGCTATGTCTATGGGAATTGGTAATGCGAAAATAGTCGATAAGGCATTTTCACATAACTCAATCATCTTTCCAAAACCTAGATTATTTTATTCTGGTGCTCTTCTACTATCTATTTTCGTGTTCGTTTTGATTTTATACCTCAGAAATTTATTGAGTGATAAAATATACTCTAAAAAAGATATTGATAAATTTAACCTTCCCTATATCGGTAATATTCCACTGGGTGAGAAGAACTCCAACATTGTAATAACAAAAGGCAGCAAAACAGCAATTGCAGAGTCTTTCAGAACCTTAAGAACCAATATTGAGTTCATGATGACTAAAGATACAATGGGCAAAACAATCTTTATCACATCAACGGTTGCCAAAGAAGGAAAATCATTTACGGCTGTAAACTTCTCATTATCTCTAGCTTTATCTGGAAAAAAGGTATTAATTCTTGGTATGGATTTAAGAGCGCCCAAGCTTGAAGATTATATGGGAAATAATAGATCTAAAGGTGTTACAAACTACATTATTGACCCAGAAAAATCTTACGACGAATACATCTACACGACTGATCTAAATAGTAATATTGACGTATTGCCTTCAGGTGACATCCCTCCCAACCCGTCAGAGCTATTAATGTCTGAGAAAATAGAACATCTTTTTAGAGAGCTGAAAACCAAATATGACTACATCATCGTGGATACTGCTCCAGTCGGTATCGTAAGTGATACATTGCTCATTTCAAAATATGCAGATACTGTTGTCTACGTTGCGAGGGCGCATCAACTACCTAGAAAAATGCTCAATATTGCCGTAGATTTAAAAAATGACGAGCGTCTGCCTAACATGGCTATTTTACTGAATGGGACGTACGGAAATAAGGGGTACGGATACGGGTATGGTTACGGATATGGATATGGCTACGGTTACGGCTATACAGGAGATTACTACGTCGATAATAGCGCAAACGGGTCTATAATGAACCCATTGAATTGGTTTAAAAAGAAATAGACACCGGACAATGGTCAGAGCCCATTATGTCTTGATGAATCTTTGCTGCTTTTAATTTGTCTATGAGCACCTCAGAAATCAAAAAATAATCAATCCTCCATCCTATATTTCGTTGCCTTGCTCCTGCCCTATAGCTCCACCAAGAATATTCATTCTCTTCAGAAGGATTTAGATGACGGAAGGTATCAACAAAACCAGCATTAATATAGCGATCTAAGCCGTCTATTTCTTCTTGCATGTGACCAGCAGATTTGTTGTAGTTTGCCTTAGGACGTGCTAAATCAATAGACTTATGTGCCACATTAAAATCTCCACAAACAACAACTGGCTTTGTTTTCTCCAGCTTTTTAAGGTACGCATAAAAATCTTTGTCCCACTGCTGCCGATAAGACAATCTTAAAAGCGCATTTCCGGAATTCGGTACATAAACATTAACTAAATAAAAATCGCTATACTCCAAACAAACAACTCTTCCTTCATTATCATGTTCTTCCACTCCAATACCGAAAGTTGATGAAATAGGTTTCTTTTTAGTGAGAATTGCTGTTCCAGAATATCCTTTTTTACTAGCTTCGGTGGCAAATACGGTGTAATCAGTTAGGGCGGAAACTGCAGTATTCACTTGATCAACGGTAGCTTTTGTTTCCTGAAGACAAATAATATCTGCATCTTCATTTTGCATGTCAGCAATGAAAGATTTACCTACAATAGCTCTAATACCGTTTACATTAAAAGAAAATATCCGCATGATTAATCTGATTTACATTGCTCATTAGGCTTGGCACCACAAAAGCTGCAAGATCCCTCGTCATTTTGAAACATGGGATTATTACTTGCACAAGTACCTGCAAATTCACCATTCTTTTTTAACAATATTTTTACTGCAATTCCTGCAAATGCTAAAACCAATAATAAAATGGGTACTAAGTAATTCATAACTACAAAATTATTAGATTTTATCGATTAAACCAATGCTTCTTGCTATTTACTCCTATTAAATACGAAACCTAAGCCGAGTTCGAGGTAATCCGCCTTTGCCCAATGGCTTTTAATGGCCATATGCCCAAATAAACCATTAAACCACTGATAACGAACACCTATTCGATGATATATTGGTCCATTGGGTTGATACCAGTCTCGCAAGTAAACACCCATTCCAAATACAAAATGAATATGGTTCATTGGAACAAAATAAGCAGCGTACATCCCGAGCTGAAGTAAGCTCCATTGCGTTTTGGTAACCAAGGGTTCAAAGTCAATATGAGATTGATTAGAAAAAGCGTCTAGACCAATTTCAAAACCAGCCTTAGGAGCGAGAATAGAACGGGCAAATACATTCCCCGCATATATTGCATATTTCCGATCACCATCAGGCATAAGCTCTTTTAATGAGACGATTCCTGAGACTCCAAAATAGATTTTTTTTCGAATAAAGGTAGATTTCTTATTAAGCTCAGGATTACGAACAGTTCCTATTTTTCTGCTATATCCAAGGGACAGATAAGGGACGTTCAATCCTAAATTAGGTACTTGAAATGCAGAATTACTAAAATGAGTAATATCTAAACCCATTGAATAGCTACTCTTTTTAAGACGGTATTGCGCCTTTAAAGCCATTACAATCATCATATTAAGGTGAGATCCAATGGCAATATTATCTGGATTAAATATTGGATCAAATTTTTTATTTGTCACAGCCAAGCCGGTGCCAAACTTCCAAGAAAGCTCGAAATGCTTTAAAGAAAGTAGTGGCAACTCAGAAAAGCCATATAAGGCAGCAAAACGCCCCAAAACATTATTGTTTCCAACAGAACCTATGAATAATGTTGCACCAACAGTTGGGTCTTTATAGTCCTCTACCCAAGAACCAGGCTCATGAAGATGCTTAAAAAAAGAAAATTCGCTTGCCCACGCCAATTGTTCGGGAAGTTCAGCCATAGAGCCCCTATGTGCTGCAAGTGCACCCATTTTTAGATGATATGAATAACCCCATTCCGATTGTGTCCTAGCTTCTATTGCGAAAAAAGAAATAACAAAATATAAGATTAGGTTTTTCATCCACTCAAAGTTAAGGAATCAAAGGGATAAATCTTACTTTTACTAGCTGTTATGGATTTAAGACTACAAGCCTTCGAGCGCCTTTTAAACATCATGGATGAACTCCGTGAAAAATGTCCTTGGGATAAAAAACAAACATTTGAATCTCTTAGAAATCTAACCATTGAGGAAACCTACGAACTCGCTGATGCAATCACTGAAAATAACCTTGAAGAATTGAAAGGTGAAATTGGAGATCTTCTGCTACATATGGTATTTTACTGTAAGATTGCAGATGAAAAAAAAGCCTTCAATATTTCGGATGCCCTGAATTCAGTTTGTGATAAACTTATTCACCGACATCCGCACATATATGGAGATGTGAAGGTTGCAAATGAAGAAGAGGTCAAGGAAAACTGGGAAAAGCTTAAATTAAAAGAAGGGAAAAAATCCGTCCTATCAGGAGTGCCTAGTGCATTACCTGCACTTGTAAAAGCAACGAGGATTCAAGAAAAAGTCAAAGGAATTGGGTTTGAATGGAAAACAGCTAAAGATGTTTGGGAAAAGGTAAAGGAAGAACTTGAGGAGTTTGAGCATGAGGTAGAAATTAATTCAGAGGCGAAAGAAGAAGAATTTGGCGACCTGATTTTTTCATTGGTCAATTACGCTCGCTTCGTAAACATCTCACCCGAATCCGCATTGTCCAAAACAAATATAAAGTTCATCTCAAGATTTCAATTGATGGAGAAACTTATTACAAATGAAGGACTTAAAATTGAAGGAATGTCTTTGGAAGAAATGGACGTCTTTTGGGATAAGGCAAAAGCAAGTCTAAAAAACAACAAAACGATTAAAGGAAGAGATTTATAAGAGCTCTTCGATGATTCTATCCATAGAATACCCCTCCGCATCTGCTCTATAATTCCTGACTAGTCTATGACGGAGAATTGGTTTTGCTATTGCTTTGACATCCTCAATATCTGGAGAATACTTTCCGCGAAGTGCAGCGTAACACTTAGCTCCTACGATCAAGTATTGTGAAGCACGAGGCCCAGCACCCCAAGTAATATATTTCTTGGTAAGCTCTGTTGCTTTCTCATTCTTCAATCTGGTTTTATTTACTAACGAAACTGCATATTCGAGCACATTATCTGCCACTGGTATGCGTCGGATTAAATCTTGATAAGCAATGATCTGTTCAGCTGTCAGAATAACATCTAGCTTCGTTACTTCGTCAGAAGTCGTTTTCTTTACAATTTCTAACTCTTCTTCATAACTAGGATAATCCACCCAAACATTAAACATAAATCGGTCTAATTGTGCTTCAGGCAGAGGGTAAGTACCTTCTTGTTCTATTGGATTTTGGGTGGCCAAAACGAAAAAAGGGTTCGGTAAACGATAGGTATTCCCAGAAGCGGTAACACTACCTTCTTGCATAGCTTCTAACAAGGCAGACTGAGTTTTAGGCGGGGTTCTATTGATTTCATCCGCTAAAATCACATTTGAAAATACGGGACCATGAATGAATTTAAATGCCTTTTTCTCATCTAATATTTCAGAGCCAATAATATCAGAGGGCATCAAATCAGGTGTGAATTGGATTCTATTAAAACTCAAACCAAGTGTTTGGGCAATGGTATTCACCAATAAAGTTTTTGCCAAACCAGGAACACCGACTAAAAGGCAATGCGCACGTGAAAGCACACTTATACATACCTGCTCAATCACATCATCTTGCCCAACGACGACCTTGGCAATCTCGGATTTCAATTGGTTGTAATGCTTTACAAGTTCATCTATTTTATCCTTATCCGACATTTGACTTTAAGTTTATTTGTTTAGCGTTGGTAGCCATTTATGGTTGAAATCACAATCCATGTATCCGTCATCTATTCTAATGAAAGCATTGGCAATCTTAGCATCTACCCATTTAGCTGTGGTTCTCTGCTTTTTATCGTTTTCAGCTGCAGCTTTAATTAAAGTATAATCATCTTTCAGGTTGGCTTCATGAGGATCAAAACGATCCTTTAGGCGAACAATACGCATGCCCTGCTTTCTCTCGTAGATATCAACATATAAATTTGGTGTCGTAACATCTCCTTTTTCCATAGCATCTGTCAACAAATAAATTTGCTGATCAACCTGATTAAGGTCTTCCATGTCCCAGGTTTGATCGCCTGTAATTGGATTTGTAATCACACCGCGATTCTGCTTTGTACGCTCATCGTTGGAATATTTCAATACCGCTTCTGACCATGTGATTTCATTTTGATTCAGCTTTTGGTAACATTCCTCCATCTTAATAGCCGCATCATTGATGGCATCATTACTGAATTCTGGCATATTCAAAATGTGAAGACATTCATAATCTTCCCCCTTTCGAGAAATAAGCTTAATAATATGAAAACCGTATTGCGTCTCTATAATTTCCGAAACCTCCCCTATTGCAAGCTTGAAAACAGTAGCCTCAAACTGAGGTACCATCATTCCCTTCGAAGCCTGTATTTTTCCGCCTTGTGCGCCACTTCCCGGATCATCGGAATGAATTCTAGCCATCGTTTCAAAAGACTTTCCTTCAACTAATATTTCACTTAAAACATCTTCTAGCTCATTAACAGCACGATTCTTATCCTCTTTTGTTATTTCAGGATACATTACAATTTGTTGAAAGCTGAGCTTCATATTAATGAATGGAATACTATCCTTAGGCAGTGTGTTGAAAAAATGTGTAACCTCTTTTGGAGTAACAGAAACTGCAGCGGTAATTGTCCGTTCCATTTCTTGCGCCAAGATTTTTTCCTTAATAATTGTTCTAAATTCATTTTTAATTTGTGCAGTTGTTTTTTCATAAAAAGCCTCTAGCTTTTCTCGACCACCCATTTGCTTTTCAATGACGCGAAGACGGTTTTCCATCTCAGCATCAACCTGTTCATCAGAAACAAGTATACTGTCTAACTTGGCCTGATTCACTAGAAGCTCCTGAACCATTAGCTGCTCTAGTACAGAGCATGAAAATGCATGACCCACTTCCATCTCTGACTGCTTCGCCTGAATTTGTTGTTGTTCAAGGTCAGAAAGAAGGATGATATTGTCCCCTACCTGAGCAACTACTTTATTGACCAGTTTGCCCATCTGTCCGAAAAGAGACAGGTTTAAAAAAAGAAAAAGAAAAATTAAGATTCTATTCATCAGCACCAAGGTTGTAAAGCACTTCATCATAAATCGTAATAGGGTACTTTTCTACCAAATCTTTCATCCAATACGTTTCTAAATGATTTTGATAATCAGAAATAACAGCACCTTTGATCTCAGAAAGTTCTTTAGGCATTTCAGGTAGCATTTTATCTACATCAACAACGTAAAACTTATCTTCGAACTCATAGCCTTCATTTCTGCCTTCAACAAATGGTTTACCCTTCAAGAATCCCGTAGATGATTGAACATATTTGTTCATCTTCACGTCTAAATTCAACTCTGAATCTTCGTTAATTTCCTCTAATATTACCCTACTGTTGTTCTTTTTCTTTTTTAGCATTTTGAATACTTTCTCTGAAACTTCAGCAGTTCCACAGATATAAACTGTCGCCTCTATTCGCTCTGGCCACATATATTTCGTCTTTTGCATATCGTAATATGCCTTGAGACCAGTCGTATCCTTTACGGCTTTGTTCCAAACCTTATCAGACATAATTTCATAAAGTATAATACCATCGTGATATTCCTGAACCAAGGCTTTATACTCAGGATATTTTGAATCCAACATCGATTCTTCATAGGCCAAAACACCCTGCTTTACCCATTGCTTATATTGCGTATCAACAATGGTTTGAAAATCTTTACCCCGACCGGTTCGAAATGATTTTCTCAAAAATTTGGCGAATTCCGTTTGACGGTATTTCCTTTCACCTATTGAAAACATCACTTGGTCTACTTTTAGTTTATCAGCTGTCCAATTTCCGATAAAAAAAGAAGAATCTAAATTTTCAATAAACCATGATTTATATTGCACGTTACCTTCAAGAAAACCGTATCTATTTTTCAGCTTTGTAACAAAAACATCTTGGGTTTTCTTGGAGCGCTCATCTTTGTTCACCCTTTTTTGCAGCTCTTTTTCCATTTTGTCAAAGGGCTTCAAATCATTCCATTCAATTCTACGAATGATATGGTAACCGTAGTCTGTTTTAATCGGTTTCGAAATAGCACCGTCAGATTTAATAGAAAACGCGGCATCCTCGAAAACGGGAACCATTCTTTGTGATGTTCCTGACCCAAAAATTGGAAGCTCACCACTTTTTCGATTTGAAGAAGGATCGTCGGAGTATTTTGCTACATAATTTTTCCATTTTTCATCCGAAAGAGAATCCGATACAAGTTCATAGATTTCGGCTATTTTCTTTTCTGCACTAGCGGTTTCTTCCGGACTAGACTCCGCAGGAGAGGAAACCATAAGGTGGGCGCACTTCATAGTTCCACGTGCAGGACGTTTGTCTGTTACTTTAAGAATATGGTAACCATATTTTGTTCGAAACGGTAGAGACGTTTTCCCCACCGCAGTGGTATACGCAACTTCTTCAAATGGATACAACATTTGAAACGCAGTGAAGAAACCTAAATCACCACCATTGGTAACAACAGAAGGATCTTCAGAACTGTTTTTTGATTTGGCTATTAAAGCGAAGTCCTCACCGTTAACAATTCTCTCACGAAGCTCCATTAATCGGAAGTAAGCCTTTGAGGTGTCTTCAGCGGAGGCATTCGGCTTTAACCTCATCAAAATATGGGAAGCACGAACTTCTGTTTTTAATCGCTCATAGGATTGCGTTACCATTGCTCTATTTTCGGTACTATCTATCAGGTATGGCAGTGCCAGTTGCTTTCTGTAACCTTCAAGCTCTCTTTTAAGCTTTGGAACCGTATCATAACCTAATGCCTCTGCCTCGGCAACCTTCAATTTGAACTTCTTGAAGAGTTCCATGTACTCATCCAATGAAGCTTTATCAAATTTAGGATCATCGTTGTTTTTTAAGTAGATCTGAAGGAATTCACTCTTGGTAACCTTGTTGCCATTGATCTCCATCACAATCTCATCTTGAGAATAAGTATAGGATAAAGAAAAAAACAAAATAGAAATTAGAAGAAAGGATTGTTTTAGCATTTTTTGAAAAATTTTATTTGATACTGTAATTCGGTGCTTCTCTAGTTATCGAAACATCATGAGGGTGAGACTCTCTAACTCCTGCCGAAGTAATTCTAACAAACTTCGCGCCTTTTAATTCATTTACGGTAGGCGCTCCACAATAACCCATACCTGCCCTGATGCCCCCAATCACCTGATACATTACTTCTGCGAGCTTTCCTTTGAACGGTACGCGACCAGATATTCCCTCAGGAACAAGTTTTTTCACATCATCTTCTGCATCTTGGAAATATCGATCCTTAGAACCTTGCTGCATCGCTTCAATAGAACCCATGCCTCGATAAGATTTGAATTTTCGACCTTCATAAATGATTGTTTCTCCTGGTGATTCTTCAACTCCAGCGAACATAGACCCTAACATTACAGAGTCAGCCCCCGCGGCCAATGCTTTTACAATATCTCCCGTATACCTGATCCCGCCATCAGCAATGACTGGTACTCCAGAACCTGAAATGGCATTTGCTACTTCATTTACTGCAGTAAGCTGAGGTACGCCAACACCTGCAATTATTCGAGTGGTACAAATGGAACCTGGTCCAATACCAACTTTGACAGCATCGGCTCCGGCCTCAACCAAATATTTCGCTGCCTCAGCGGAGGCAATATTACCCACGACTACGTCAAGTTTCGGGAATTTTGCTTTGACTTCTTTAAGTTTCAATACCACACCTTTGGTGTGTCCATGCGCCGTATCTATTACAATTGCGTCAACACCAGCCTCAACTAATTTTTCTACTCGAGCTACGGTATCATCTGTAACTCCAACGGCAGCGGCCACTCTGAGTCTCCCGAGGCTATCTTTACATGAGATTGGATGCTCTTTTACTTTAATAATATCTCTGTACGTAATAAGTCCAATTAATCTATTATCTGAGTCAATGACGGGAAGCTTTTCAATTCGATTTTCCTGTAAAATAACCTCTGCATTACTCAAAGAAATTGACTCTAATGTTGTAATCAAATTTTCTGAGGTCATCACCTCCACAATCGGTCTTTGAATATTTTTCTCGAAACGAAGGTCTCTATTGGTAACTATTCCGATTAATTTTTTTGCGTCATCAACAACAGGGATTCCCCCTATACTGTTCTCTTTCATAAGCAACAACGCATCGCTCACAACTGCACCGTGGTGCAAAGTTATCGGGTCGATAATCATTCCGCTTTCCGAACGTTTTACCTTTCTGACATTTTTAGCTTGTTCCTCAATGGTCATGTTCTTGTGAACAACTCCTATGCCTCCTTGCTGCGCAATGGCAATTGCCATATTAGCCTCAGTAACCGTATCCATGGCAGCTGTTACAATCGGTGTATTTAGCTCTATATTTCGTGTAAAAGAGCTCCTTAAACGCACATCACGCGGAAGAACATCTGAATATGCGGGCACGAGAAGAACATCGTCGTAGGTTAAACCTTCCTGAATTTGAGTTAAATTTTTTAGAGACATAATGAACCTATTTTTAAAAATAAATTCTTGCAAATTTATGAAAAAAAGACGTCACATCAGAATTAACGAAAGATTAGTATTGTTAATATTCTGCAAAATTCATATTCACTAGTTTTAAATATGTAAACTTGTTCTGTGAAAAAGCACTTTAATTTTCTGTTGTTATTGATTTTTGTTGGTATTTCCTGCCTTGTAAATGCACAAAGAAGCGATATAGATACCAGTAAAATCCTTCAGCTTTCGGGTGTTGTTGTTTCTGAACAAGACCTGACACCTATGCCTTATATCACGGTATATGATAAATCCATAGGCAGAGGAGTCATCGCCGACTTCTATGGTTACTTTTCAATGGTTTCCTTTCCTGGCGATACACTGTTTTTTTCATACTATGGTTATAAAACATCGACCTATATTGTTCCTGATACGCTCGAAGAAAATAGGTACAGCATCATACATATGCTTCAACAAGACACGATAAATTTGCCAGAAGTGACGGTTTATCCCTGGCCTTCAAAGGAAGATTTTGCAAAATTCTTTGTTGAAATGAAACCCTATGATGACGCCATTCGACGGGCACAAAGGGAGCTATCTGGAGAATCTTTAGCATTTGTTGCAGCGCGATTGGATGCTGACGCTTCCTTAGCCAGCGGACTTATTCAAAACCAAGCATATACAAAGCTATATACGAACGGACAGTTGCCCGTTAATAATTTACTCAACCCTTATTCTTGGGCAAAACTCATTAAGGATTGGAAGGAAGGAAAGCTTAAAATAGAGTGACAGCTACCTCGGATAGCATAAAAAGTACTTTTCAACGGGTCTCGCCAAAGCTGATATATTTAGATTGTCTGATGCTTCGGATAAATCAATAATAGCGCCGGATTTTAAAAGAAGGTTTATATTTTGAAATTCCTGATTATAGGCCTTATTCGTAAGCTTATCTGAAAAAACCAGATAGCTTAAATCTTGATTTTTAAATCTAGGATCTTCGCCCAATCGTGACTTTACTTTCACGATATCACTTTCCGTAAATGGGTTTTTAGATATCTCAATTTTGAATAGGCGCCGATCTACAATTGAAGCAGATAAAAAACTTAATGTTGGGTCAGAATGTGTTGACCAAACCTTCAAGCTTTGAAGTATATCATAGTCATCTAATGCTGCAAATTTTTCTAGTACTGCTTCATTTTCTTCGAAGTCAGCTTTTAAAACATCTTTTTCAAGAAAGAAAGACAAAGCTGGGCTTGAAAAGACAGTTACCCCGTTTCTCACAAGGGCTTTTGCTCTCCTTAAAGCATATATAAGCATATATTCTGCAGCCACAACCGTTTTGTGAAGATATACCTGCCAATACATTAATCTCCGTGCTACGATGAATTTTTCTACCGAGTAAATACCTTTTTCCTCAAGGACCAAGTTCCCGTTGTGAACCGCAAGCATTTCGATTAAACGATCACTACCTATTATCCCCTCACTAACGCCCGAGAAAAAGCTGTCGCGATTTAGGTAATCTAGTCTATCCATATCTAACTGACTAGAAACCAATTGATGTAAAAAAGGTTTATGGTAATTATCTTCAAAAATAGTAAGCGCTAGCCTCAAATCGCCACCAAAAGATTTTTCAAGACGCTCAATGAAATATGCAGAAATATTTTCATGCGTAACTGATTTCACAATATCAAATTCTAAGGCGTGACTAAAGGGACCATGACCAATGTCATGGAGCAATATCGCCAAAAGAACAGCTCGCTTCTCCTCATCCGATATATTATGACCCTTCTTTCTTAAAACAGAAATGGCCTTTCCCATGAGATGCATTGCCCCGATAACATGCTGGAACCTAGTATGAACAGCACCCGGATAAACCAAATGGCTTAAGCCTAATTGAGAGATTCTTCTTAGGCGCTGTATATACGGATGCTCGATAACATCAAAAATAAATTCATCAGGAATCGAAATAAAACCATAGATTGGGTCGTTAATGATTTTCTTCTTGTTGTTTCGATTTCGATTCGCTTGCAAATGTTTACTTTTAATTAATTACCTCAAAAATAACGTAAAAGAATGACTAATTCAGGAAATATCTTATGGGCAGATGATGAAATCGACCTGTTAAAACCGCACATTCTTTTTCTAGAATCAAAAGGTTATTTAGTTCAGGCGGTTACGAATGGTTTGGATGCTTTGGAAAAAGTACAAGAATCATATTACGATATGGTCTTCTTAGACGAGAACATGCCTGGGTTATCGGGTCTTGATACATTGACGCGTATAAAAGAAATCAAACCAAATCTTCCGGTTGTCATGATCACTAAGAGTGAGGAGGAGCATATTATGGAGGATGCCATTGGCTCAAAAATCGCAGATTACTTGATCAAGCCTGTAAATCAAAACCAAATTCTAATTAGTCTAAAAAAGAATCTGCAGGCCAATCAATTGGTCAGTGACAAAACAAGTCTCAATTACCAACAAGAATTTAGACAGCTAGGAATGCTACTGAATAATAGATTGGATGTGAATGAATGGAAAGAACTTTATGCAAAGCTTGTATATTGGGAGTTACAGCTTGATAAGATTGAGGATTCCGGCATGAGTGAAATATTCGAAATGCAAAAAAAAGAGGCAAATCAGCAGTTCTCTGGATTTATTGAAGATAATTACCTCAATTGGCTAAATGGTGTTGAAGAAGGACCAGTGTTTATTCACAACTTAATTAAGGACAGGGTTTTTAAACGACAATCCAAAGCTAAAACACTTGTTTTAGTTATTGATAACCTCCGTTATGACCAATGGAAGGTTCTTGAACCTGTCTTCAATAAGTATTTTGTCAAAGAAAAAGAAGAGGTAGTCTTCTCAATCTTGCCCACAGCGACCCAATACGCAAGAAATGCATTTTTTGCAGGATTAATGCCCTCTGAAATCGCTAAAAAACATCCGCAATATTGGAAGAATGAAGAAGATGAAGGAAGCAAAAACCTCTTTGAAAAGGAGCTCCTAGATTTAAATTTAAAAAGACTCGGTAAGTCATCACTTCGGTATTCATATAATAAGATTACAAATGTAAATGCAGGCAAAAAGCTGGTAGAACAATTCCATAAACTAAAGGAAAATGACATGAATTTTCTCGTTTACAATTTTGTCGATATGCTATCGCATGCACGCACAGATATGGAGGTTATTCGTGAGCTGGCAGATGACGAATCGGCGTATCGATCCTTGACAATATCATGGTTAGAACATTCGCCTTTATTGGATGTTATTAAGAAAGCCGCTGAAGAGAAAATGGATTTAATAGTTACCACGGACCACGGGACGATAAAAGTAAATCAACCTGTTAAAATTGCAGGACAACGAAATACAAATACCAATTTGAGGTACAAAGTGGGACGAGGGCTAGGATACAAAGAAAAGGACGTTTTTGTCGTTCGTGAACCACAGGATGGGTTTTTACCGAGACAAAAAATGTCTAGTGAATTTGTTTTTGCGAAAGAACAAGACTTTTTTGTTTATCCTAATAACTACAATCATTTCGTCAATTATTACGGAAACACCTTTCAGCACGGCGGAATTTCTATGGAAGAAATAATGATTCCATACATTGAAATGAAGGCAAAATAAACATCTTGATTGCGTTTGAATCTGTTTGCTTTGCGTAATTTTGTAACAGTTGAATTGAAATGAATCAAACACCCGATTACATAAAAGGGATTCGGTCCCAGTTTCCACTTTTAAAGGCAAAAGTGTACGGAAAACCTTTGATTTATTTTGACAATGCTGCAACAACCCAAAAACCGCAAAAGGTTATTGATCGAATAAGCGCCTATTACAGTGCAGAAAATTCGAATATCCATAGAGGAGTGCACCACTTAAGTCAAGTTGCAACCCAAGATTACGAGGACGCCCGGATTCGTATCAAAAATTATATTGGTGCTACAAAGGAAAATGAAATTATTTTCACAAAAGGTACAACAGATGGAATCAATTTGATTGCCTCTTCCTACGGAGAGCTCATGAAGAAAGGTGATGAGGTCCTTATTAGCGCAATGGAGCACCACTCAAACATTGTTCCTTGGCAACTTTTGGCAGAAAGAAAAGGTATTGTCTTAAAAATAATTCCAATACATCAAGATGGAACACTTGATATGAAGGGTTTTGAAGAAATGCTCAACGATAGAACCAAGCTCGTTTCAATTACCCACATATCAAACACCTTGGGGACAATAAATCCCATTGAAACGATTATCGAACGGGCCCATGAATTTGGTGCAAAGGTACTCGTTGATGGAGCACAAAGCATTCAACATGGGGAAGTGAATGTCGCACAACTTGATTGTGACTTTTTTGTATTCTCAGGACATAAAATATTTGGCCCAACAGGTATTGGAGTACTCTACGGTAAAGCATCTTTATTGGAAAGTATGCCCCCATATCAAGGTGGTGGAGACATGATCAAGCGCGTCAGTTTTGAGAAAACAAGCTACAATGAGCTTCCTTTTAAATTTGAAGCAGGTACACCCAATATTATTGGTGGCATCGCATTAGGTACGGCTTTAGAATTTATGGAGTCGATTGACACTGCTCAAGCCTTTTCCTTCGAAAACGAACTATTACAGTATGCAGAAAAAGAACTTCTACAAATAGAAAATCTCAAAATATACGGAACCGCGGAGCTAAAAACGAGTCTCGTTTCTTTTAATGTTGGCAGTATACACCCTTTTGATATTGGAACACTTTTAGATAAACAAGGCATAGCTGTTCGAACAGGACACCATTGTACTCAGCCACTAATGGATTTTTATGGAATACCAGGCACAATAAGGGCTTCTTTTTCCATTTATAATACAAAAGAAGAAGTTGATCTATTTATTCATGCCCTAAAAAGAGCCCTAACCGTTTTATCATGAGTACCTCGTTTCAGGAAAAACAGGATGCAATTATAGCCGATTTTCAGGTCTTTGATGATTGGATGGATAAGTATGAAATGATTATTGATTTAGGGAAAGAAATACAAGGAATTTCTGTTGAAAAAAGAAAAGACGAGCAGCTTATTGATGGCTGTCAATCTAGGGTCTGGCTAAAAGCAGAAATTGATGATAAAAAAATGGCATTTTCCGCAGATTCAGATGCAATAATTACGAAAGGAATAATTGCCCTATTGATCAACGTTTATAATGGAGAAAAACCAGAAACGATTGTCAAAGAGGACCTCTATTTCATCAATAAAATAGGACTACAAGAGCACCTATCTCCAACAAGAGCAAATGGACTCTTAGAAATGGTGAAAAGAATGAAAATAGAGGCGTTAAAACACGTTTAATGGAAGAGTTAGAAAATACTATTGTAGAAGTCTTAAAGTCAATTTTTGACCCTGAAATCCCGGTAGACATCTATGAACTTGGACTCATTTATGAGGTAAAGATAGATAAGGATAAGAACGTTGCAATTGACATGACCCTCACCTCCCCAAATTGTCCAGTAGCCGAAAGTATGCCAAAAGAAGTTGAAGACAAGGTAGGCGAAATTCAGGGTGTAAAAAGCTCTAAAGTTGAAATCGTTTTCGATCCTCCGTGGGACAAAGATATGATGTCCGAAGAAGCTAAGCTTGAGCTAGGGTTTCTCTAGAAAAGTATTACTTAATATATACCTCTACCCTTCTATTCAATGCCCTACCTGCAGCTGTAGTATTCAAGAATTTTGGTTTCGTTTCTCCAAATGAAACAACTTCAATTCTGTTAGACTCAATACCTCTGCTCATTAGATATTTCTTAATCGAATTTGCACGTTTGAAAGCTAATTTCTGGTTGAAAGATTCGTCTCCCGTAATATCAGCATGACCTGCAATAACAATTGATGATCCTGGCATTGATTTGAGAAGGTTAGCTGTCTCATTCAACACTGGATAAAATCTCGATTGCACAGCGGCTTGGTTAATCGTAAAGTTAACGTCTCCAATTGAGGTTAGACCTGTTTTATCTAATACTGGAACCGGTGTTGGCGTTGGCGTAACATCTGGTGTTGGCGTTGGTGTAACATCTGGTGTTGGCGTTGGCGTAACATCTGGTGTTGGCGCTGGCGTAACATCTGGTGTTGGCGTTGGCGTAACATCTGGTGTTGGCGTTGGCGTAACATCTGGTGTTGGCGTTGGCGTA
>CAJXDT010000003.1:0-93881 GCA_913052055.1 uncultured Cryomorphaceae bacterium | reverse complement strand
TAAAATGGGCATCTGAATTAACATAGGAAGACATCCCGACAAAGGGCTAGCACCTGACTCTTTATAAAGACTCATCATTTCCATCTGCTTTTTCATTGCGTCATCCTTATTTGGATACTTTGCGTTTAGCGCTTCAGTCTTTGGTTTAAGGATCCTCATTTTAACGGAGGAGACGAACATTTTCCATTGAACTGGCATCAATGCTGTTTTTATTAAAAGCGTTAGTAAGAATATGGACAATCCAAGTCCGAAGCCAAGGGAAAGCAGGAAGCTAAACACGGGCTGAACTGCATATATGTTGATCCATCTAAAAAGGCCCCAGCCGAAGTTTAAGATATCATCATAGTTTTCATTATACTCATTTAATAATTCATAGTCATTTGGACCAAAATACCAGCTGAAGCTAGCCGTGTTGTTTGAGTTAGGATCAAAGTTTAATGTGAGGACAGAGGAAAAGTCTTTAATATGTGTTGAATCTTTTGCGTCATCCTCTTCATATGTCGAGACTTTTATCGAGGTTCCTTTTTTCTGAAAAGGTGTTTTAGGCGCTAAAAATGAGGAGAAATAAGATTGCTTGTAGGCAATCCAGTTAACCTCATTCTCAAAATCTTTATCATCCTCACTGGTTTCACTGAGATAATCAAAGCCCTCTTCTTTTTCATCGAAGCAAATTGTAGAAACCCTTCTTTGCTCTGAAAGTAATTTTTCTGTTTGCAGGAAAGAGGTCTGCCAAGAAAGCTGAATATTGTCTTTGGCAATTCCATTGAGCTCAATAAACTCAACTTTATAATCAATATTATACGAATCTTTGGCAAACTTGTAAGTTTGTCTGATAAGACCTGTCTGGTATGGCGCCTCAAGAACAACACTACTGTTGGATTCATTCTTAAGTTCAAAATTTAAGTCTTTCGTCTGAATCAACCGATCACCATCATAAAAGGAGTAGGAGGTAAGGTGGTCTCCCTTAGCAAATAGACAAAGTGCTTCTTTACTTTCTGCACTGTAGCTTTCATATGTTTTGTAATCATTGAGATACATAGAGGAAATCTGCCCGCCTTTTGTTGAAAAGTCAACAGTGAACTTATCTGTTTTTCTGGTAAAGACACTATCCGTTATTTCTGTCTTCTTTTCAGTTGTGTTTTGTTCTTCATCCGAATCAATATTCTCATTTGATGATTTAGCTAGATTAACTGTTACGGAATCTTTTTCTTCGGACTTCGCTTTGGCTTCTTTTGCTTTTGCAATTTCAGCTTCCTGCTGTTTTAGTTCCTCTTCACTCGGTTTGTTAATGATGGTAAATACAGTCAAGAGTAATCCAATCAGTACAAGGCCTGTTAGGGTGTTACGATCCATTTCTATTTCTTTTTGTTTTTTAGGGCAGCTCCTACAAAAGCTACAAATAAGGGATGTGGTTCATCTACTGTGCTCTTATATTCCGGATGGAACTGAACACCAACAAACCATGGGTGTTTTGGGATTTCAACAACTTCAACTAGACCTGTATCCGGATTTGTTCCTGTTGCAACCATTCCTGCACTTTTAAAATCATTTAAGTATTTGTTGTTAAACTCATAACGGTGTCTATGACGCTCAGAAATAACATCTGAATGAAAAGCTTTGCCAATATTTGAGTTTGGCTTGAGCTGGCACGAATAGGCCCCAAGACGCATTGTCCCGCCGTAGTCGGAAATATTCTTTTGCTCTTCCATCATATCGATGACCGGCGCGCTAGTTTTAGTAGCTATTTCAGTAGTATTTGCATCCTCTAGCTGAAGTACATTTCTTGCAAATTCGATTACCGCACATTGCATTCCAAGACAAATTCCTAAAAATGGAATTTGGTTTTCTCGCGCAAACTGCACGGCGTCTATTTTTCCGGCAACACCTCTTGAACCAAAGCCAGGAGCAACAAGTATACCATCCATTTCTGATAGCTCTTTCTTTACATTATCCTTATCTAAATTATCAGAATGTATCCAATGTAAATTTACTTTAGCTTCGTTACTCACTCCGGCATGAATAAATGCTTCACTGATTGATTTGTAAGAATCTTTTAGCTCCACATACTTACCGATGAGGGCTATATTCACATCGGTTTTAGGGTTTTTTAAACGCTCTAGAAAGCTTTTCCACTTCTTTAATTGAGGGGTTGATTTTTTAGACAACCCAAGCTTATCGAGCACAACACTGTCTAATTCTTCAGCTTGCATAAGCATAGGTACATCATATATTGAAGATGCATCTCTTGCCTCAATTACAGCATTCATAGAAACATTACAGAATTTCGCTATTTTCCGTCTAAGATTCAATTCAAGTTCATGTTCAGATCTACAACACAATATATCTGGCTGAACACCTAGCTCTAGAAGTGCTTTGACCGAGTGCTGCGTTGGTTTTGTTTTTAATTCGCCAGCTGCCGATAAATAGGGGATAAGGGTCAGATGGATCACCAGGCAATCGCTTTCATATTCCCACATCATTTGCCGCACTGCCTCAATGTACGGCAGAGACTCAATGTCACCCACGGTACCACCAATTTCAGTAATGACAATGTCATATTTATTGTTCTTAGACAAAAGCTGTATCCGTTGCTTTATCTCGTCAGTGATGTGCGGAATAACTTGAACAGTTTTCCCAAGAAAGTCACCTTTTCGTTCCTTTTCAATTACCGATTGATAAATCCTGCCTGTTGTAATATTGTTTGCTTGACTCGTTGGTACATTTAAAAACCTCTCGTAGTGTCCCAAATCCAAATCCGTCTCAGCTCCGTCGTCAGTAACGTAACATTCGCCGTGCTCATATGGATTTAGCGTTCCTGGATCAATATTAATATAGGGGTCGAGTTTTTGGATGGTAACGGAATATCCTCTTGCCTGAACTAATTTCGCTAATGATGCTGCAATAATACCTTTGCCAAGAGAAGAAGTAACCCCACCTGTTACAAAAATATACTTAACTGAATTGGACATATAAATGTATTGTAACTACGGGAATCAAAGTTAATATAACATTGCGACGCGACAACCTATTTTAATCATTTTTATTGACTGCGCTCGTATATTCGCTCTAGTAATAAATTGTGAAGACTACGTTTTAGGTTATTCGCCCCATGTTTTGTAGTCTGAAATCTGTTCTGGTCTGTCATCTTCAACTTCACTCAATGGCACACATTTATTCAAAAAAGAATCATTGTCATTGGGAAGCTTTTGATAGTATTTGGTCCCCTTCGTTTTCCATTCAATTTGTTCGTTTTTTAACTTGCGAATAACCTTTGCTGGGTTGCCTACAGCTAGACTATTGTCTGCTATTTCAGTTTTGGCGGCAACAAAAGACAGCGCACCAACAATGGTATTTTCACCGATAACAGCATCGTCCATAACGACTGTATTCATACCAATTAAACAATTGGCTTTCAAAGTCGCACCATGAATAACGGCACCGTGACCGACATGCGCATTAGGATATAGATGAACAGTTGTTCCCGGAAACATATGAACTACACAATTTTCTTGAACATTGGCGCCTTGATCAATGATGATTTTACCCCAGTCACCGCGAAGCACTGCGCCTGGTCCAATATATACATCAGCACCGATAATAACATTTCCAATGATTGTAGCCTCCGGCGAGACGTAACTTGATGGATGAGCCACGGGTGTCCATTCTTTAAACTTATAAAAGGGCATAGGCAAGGATTTAAACAAACATACTAAACATTTAAAAGATTTGAAGAATCATATCATAAACAAGAATCTGTTTATCTTTAAAGGACTTAATTTATTAATTATGAAACCGTCCTTGATTATTGTTTTTCTTTTGATACTTTCTATTTCCACGAATTCATTCTATTCCCAAAAGAATTTTAATGCAATTGATAAAAAGTCATTAATAGATTTAATGGTTTTGGAAACGGTTCAATTATTAGATGTTAGAACTGAAAAAGAGTTCAAAGAAGGCGCAATAGAGGGCGCCATTAATATTGATTTTTGGGATCCTGATTTTGAACAAAAGGTAATTTCCACATTGAATAAAAGAATGACCACCGTAGTATATTGTGCAGCGGGAGGAAGAAGTGAAATGGCATGTAAATTACTTTTAAAGAAAGGATTTAAACTGTTGTATGATCTACAAGGAGGGTATGAAGAATATACTAATTAACTGAATTACAATATGTTGGTATATATTCTATTTAACATAATATTAATTATATTACAATAGTGGGTAACGAACCATGCACAATGAATGACCGGCTTAGATACATGGGTTATCTAAGAACAAATAATCTTTGGGATGGACAACGATTCGGATTAAATCAGTATTTCATAAAAGGTGTAAATAATATTGAGTTAACCATAAAGAATAAAAAATTGCGTCTAGGACATTTGGTCGAGCAATTTATTTTTGATCTTCTAGAACAAGATAAAAACATTCAAATCATCGGGACCAATATTCAAATCATTCAAGATAAAAAAACTATCGGTGAACTAGATTGTCTAATTTCAGACAAAGGAAAACAGATTCATCTTGAATTAGTCTATAAATTCTATTTATACGATACAAACATACCTGGAAATGAAATTGACAAATGGATTGGACCCAATAGAAATGACTCGCTTAAACAGAAGCTAGCAAAGCTTAAAAGCAAACAGATGCCTTTGCTTTTCCATCCAAAAAGCAATGAAATCATAAATCATTTTGGCTACAATACGGCCAGCTTTGACCAAAAAGTACATTTCAAGGCTCAACT
Source organism: uncultured Cryomorphaceae bacterium (assembly GCA_913052055.1). GTDB lineage: Bacteria > Bacteroidota > Bacteroidia > Flavobacteriales_D > Crocinitomicaceae > UBA952. Next base: position 89,134 of record CAJXDT010000003.1, on the reverse strand, counting down.
ATTCATACCCTTAGGACAAAGCGAACAGATAATTACCGAAGTAAATAGCGCCTGTATATGCGGGTTTTACATAACACGTCAAGAGTTAGCCTTATTTAAACAGAATGAATTTTTTCTTCCCTCAAAGCTAGATTGGCTTATTCACCCTCACTCCGACGTTTTATGGCTTTCTCATTCAGAATGCTTGGCAGTCATTGAAATCGAATTAAATCAATCAAGATCACCGCTGTGTTGGATGAAAGATCCCAAAGGAAATATCACTAAATTATTTGTGGTTTTCTGGTAATATGTTTACACTTCCTTTGAGGGATTAAAAATAGCATCTAAGGCTTTAAATAATTTGGGGTGTTCTTTCTCCATTTTATCTGGATTTTCAAAAAACAGCTCGCTTACCACCGATAAAAACTCAATTTCATTCGCTGCTCCATATTTTCTGATGCCTGAACTCCCCTGCTCTATTTCACTCATTTTTTGGTGTATAAGATGCATCCAAGGTGAAATGTCCATTTCATTCATGATATCACTTAAAACGCCATCAACCTTTCCATCTTCCATGTCCATAATATGAATAAACTCATGAATCGCAACATTTTTTCCATCTGAATCATTGTAGAAGCCTTCTATAAGGGCTTTTCGGGATAGCATCATTCGGCCCTCCATAGCGCCATATCCTACCAAACCCCTCACCTTTTTATCTGTTCCTGGTATAATAAAATCAGCAGGGTGAATTAATATTTCTTGAAGATTAGAAAAATGCCATTTTCTAAATCCAAACAACGTAATAACCGCTCCTGCGGCAACTAGTATTCGGTCTATGTCTGTTACCTGAGTTTTAATTCCGATAAACCGAACGGATGAAAGAAAATATTGAATCCTATCCTCAAAATCTTTTTTTCGATCAGCATCTAAGCGATTATAAAATTGTACACGATGTCTTAAAATTGACTTCCATTGAATGGGGATTTGCCGATATATTTCAGATTTATTTCCGTTTATCCGTCGTTTTAAACCCTGAAATACTTTTGCGATACTAGAAATTAAATTTCTCATTTGACACTTGTCATGCTTATTGAACATTCAATGGTTTCACAAGCATACATAAAATAAAGGCCAAACGGTCAAATAATTAAGAACAAATATCGAAATAACGAAATCTACCACTAGCTTTAATGTAATAGATTTTGGCAACGTATATAATGTCGATGATTGCATAAACAAAAGCCCAAATAGCTTGTTTTTATTATTGTAAAAAGAATTAATTTCACGAGCATAATTAGAAATGACATCGGTAACCGACCATCAAACAATACTAGATTTAGAATTTGACAAAATTCTAGATTGGTGCTCAGATTATGCACTTTCAGAACAGACGAAGTCAAGGATACTAAATTTGGTTCCAATTGGTAATTTTGATATTGTAAATGAGCAGCTCAATCAAATTGAAGAACTCAAAAACATAAAGGAAGGAGAGAAAGGTTTTCCAGTATTAGAATTCGAAAATCTTGAAGGTGAGCTGCGTTTACTAAAAATAAAAAATGCTGTAATTCCACTGAGCGGAATTTTAAATATTCACCAAGCATCCTACCTCGTTAACCAAATCTTGAGCTTTTTTGAATCATCAATAGGAAGCTATAACTGCCTGGAGCATGTATTCAGCAACACATATGAAACCTTAGATATAATTTCGGCAATAGAAAAGGTAATTGATAAATCGGGACAAATTAAAGACACGGCATCACCTGAGCTGAAAACCATTCGAGATTCAATCCGAAGTACACAGAGGCAATTAAAGAAGAATTTTGATAAGGAGCTAAGACGTTTGTCAAAGACAAATTTACTCTCAGATACGAAGGAGACAGTCATCAACAATCGGAGAGTACTTTCTGTTAAATCCTCCTATAAGAAGCAGTTTTCAGGTATTGTTTTGGGCAGCAGTAAAACCGGAAATGTAGCACATATTGAACCTAAAATAAACATTGAGCTGAATGTCGATTTAGATCATTTTCAAATCGAAGAGGAAAAAGAAATTTACCGAATTCTAAGAGCCTTAACGAAAGAATTAGCGGGTCACCAATGGCTTATCGAAGCATATAATAAAGGCCTCCATGACTTGGATTTTATTTATGCAAAATTTAGACTTGCAGATGCAATGAACGCTGTAAAGCCAAATCTATCAAAGGATAAGGTTATTGATGTAAAAAGTGCACTTCATCCACTACTCAAAGATAAAAACGACCGCGAAAATAAGCCGACATTTGGACAAGATATACATTTGAGCATCGACCAACGGATGCTCGTAATATCTGGCCCCAACGCTGGAGGAAAAAGCATTACCTTGAAGACACTCGGTTTACTTCAGGTAATGGTTCAGGCAGGATTATTCATAGCTGCCGAATCAGAGAATACCTTTGGAATGTTTAAGCAAATCTATTCTGAAATTGGAGACAATCAATCAATTGAAAATGAGTTGAGTACTTATTCTTACAGATTGAAAAGAATGAAAAAGTTTTTATCGCTGTCAAATCGAGATACGCTATTGCTACTTGATGAATTTGGAACCGGTTCAGACCCAGAATTAGGTGGTGCATTGGCAGAGGCCTTTTTTGAATCTTTGTACAGAAAGAAGATTTTTGCTGTATTAACGACGCACTACAGCAATATTAAGTCAAGAGCTGTTCAATTGCCTCAAGCTATTAATGGCTGTATGTTATTCAACGCGGAAAGCTTGGCGCCTCTCTTTGAATTTAAAATCGGGCAACCCGGAAGTTCATTTACTTTTGAAGTCGCTCAGATTAATGGTGTTTCTAATACATTAATTGAAAAAGCAAAAGGGAAGCTTGACAAAGAAAAACTAAAGCTCAACGAACTACTTTCTGACCTTCAAAGAAAAAATAATGATTTGGACAGTGCCATCAGATCCAATCAAATCGAATCAAAGGAATACAAGGAAAAGGCAGAAAAAGCATCATCTACAAGAGAAAAGCTCAAGCACAAGTCAGATAAAGTAAATCAAACGCTACAGCTTCATGAAAAACAATTGGCTGCAGGAAAGAAAATGCTTGAATTTATTGCTGAATATAAAAATGTACGAGGTAAAAATAAAAACCAAGCATTAACAGAGCAGGTTATGCTTTTCCTAAAACAACAAAAAACAAAAAACGAAGTCAGAAAGAAATCTAGCAAGCCAAAAAGAAAGCTTAGTAAAAAACAGGTTGAATCTTATCAACAAGAGAATATAAAAATAGGATCTAAAGTCAAAATAATTTCAACGAAGCAAGCGGCCATTGTTGAGGATATGAATGGAAAACAGGTCACCTTAAGCATGGGAAACATTAGAATTAAGGTTGATTTAGCGAAGCTTATCTGGGTTTCTTAGTCAGAAAAAGACTGCTCTATGTATACATGAATAAAGTATGTAAAACACTGTGGAACAAATAGTTGAATTCATTATCGTGCTATTATTTATCCTTTTTCCGCCAATAAAAACTTCTCGTTTTATCATCAAAAACGCAAATTAATGCTTAACTTGCTATAGCTAAACACTATAACTCTAAATCATGGCAACGGTATTTGAAACGCGCCTTATCGGTAATATCGGTAAGGATGCAGATGTAAGAAGTATGGATAATGGCATTGTTGCCATTAATTTCCCAGTGGCACATAATAAAAATTGGAAAGACAAACGGACGGGTGTTTTAAAAACGAAAACAACATGGGTAAACTGTACCATCTGGAAAAAAGATGGCGCAAACATGAAGATTGTTGACTACCTCAAGAAAGGAACGCTCGTAGATTTAATTGGCACACCATTTTCAAAAGGATATTTACACGAAGACCAAACAGTTCGGTCGGAAATACGCCTAAACATATCAAAAACAAATATTTTACGCACTACCTCAAGAGAAGACATGAATATCTCTGAATCGGGAGAATCCTCCTCTAATACGGTCCATGATTTCTCAATTCATGAAGATGAATATTAATTTTTTTTAAAATCCATTTTCTCCGTTTAAAAAATCTCTTATATTTGCAATCCGAAATTCTTCCTTAGCTCAGTTGGTTAGAGCATCTGACTGTTAATCAGAGGGTCCTTGGTTCGAGCCCAAGAGGAAGAGCAAGAAAAGAGGTCAAATTGACCTCTTTTTTTATGCCCTAATTTCCCACTTCATTTGAATATTGTAACTTTATGAAAAACAAAAATTCATGAAAATAATCTCTACCCTATTCTTCTTTTTTACTGTAACGCTTTTATTTGCACAACAAACACAAAGCATAACAATCAATTCAGGCGGCGTTGATCGTGATTTCTTTTTATATGTTCCAGACATTTATGATGAGAGCACCCCTGCCCCACTTGTTTTTTGTTTTCATGGCTACGGAAGCTCAGCGAGTGCAAACCTAAGCTACACGGGTTTTAGACCAGTTGCCGATACGGCTGGGTTTATTTTAATTACGCCTCAAGGAACAACAGATGCATTTGGCACGCCTCACTGGAATGTAGGCTGGGGAACAAGTAGTGTCGATGATGTTTCATTTGTTGAGGATATGATTGACTACGTAAATGATAATTATAATCTGAATAACGACCGAATATATTCTACTGGAATGTCAAATGGTGGATTCATGAGCTACCTTTTGGCTTGCCAGCTAAGTGACAAAATTGCAGCAATTGCTTCGGTGACTGGCTCTATGTCTCCATCTACTTTTGGCGCTTGCCTTCCAAATCACCCCACCCCTGTCCTACAAATTCATGGAACAAATGATCCTACGATACCTTATGAAGGAAATTTTGTTGCTGAAGGGATTGACAATGTACTGTCCTATTGGGCAAATTATAATGGTTGTAACACTACCCCTTCACAAACACCAATGCCCGATATAAATGCGGGAGATGGGTCTACGGTCGATCATTTTGTATATAGTGGCGGCACAAATGGAACCACGGTGGAGCTTTTTAAGGTATATAACGGAGAGCATGATTGGCCTGGCGCCTTTGGTAACTATGATATCAGCTCAAACGTTGAAATATGGAAGTTCTTTTCAAGATATGACATCAATGGGACAACTGCCACAATAGATGAACAAGAGGTAGATTTAGGATTTAGTATCTCTCCGAATCCTGCACAAAGCAATATAAATGTTCATAGAACAAATGGTGAGCCAAGCAATTTCATTGTTCTGTCCATGGATGGCAAGGAACTCACGAGTGGTATTTTGAATAGCACCACAGATTCCATTGATTTAAAAGGATTTGCATCCGGAGCCTACATTCTGATTAGTGGGTATGCTTCTCAAAAATTTATGATTAAATAAATAGGCATAAAAAAAGCCCTTTAAATAAGGGCTTCATTTCATTTAATTGGACTGGATCTATTCTTCGTCCAAGTCATCTAACTCAGCATCGAGATCACTTGCCATATCCTCTAGTTCATCCGCTACCTCCATCATTTCTGCCGTACCTTCTGGAAGATTATCTGGACAGTCTTTTACAGCAGCTCTTAGCGCCTCTTCAACGTCCGCCTCATTTAGAGCCTCAATCCACTCGCATCCTTCAGGTGCTTCATCCATTTCAGGGTTTTTTGAAGCGATTCCCATACAGTCACAAAATGATTTATCGTCAGAAACAGCCACTTCTTCAGAAGAGGCTTCTTCAGATGCATTTTCACTAGCGTCCCCGCATGAAGCGAGAAACATTCCCGCACAAAGGGAAAATAATAATATCTTTTTCATAATCAATACTTTATAATTTTCACTAAACTAAAAATTATTTTAATAAGCGAAAAGCTGTTTTATATCCTACTTGATTTATTCAATGTAATTCACTGAAACTATTTTACATCTTTGTTTTGAACATAAACATGTCGATAAAAGCCTGTTAAAAAAAGCAAAAAATAGTGCTTTACGTCTATTAACCGTTAAAACCAAAGGAAGAAAAAGTTATATTTGTTCCGAATTATTTAAAAAAACATATTATGAAAAAGTTATTTGCTTTATTATTTGTTGCTGCGGCGTTTACATTTACGTCTTGTGGTGATGCTTCAGGTAACGCTTCAGAAGAAGCTGCTACAGAAGAAGGAATGGACGATGCTGCTGAGGAAGAAGCTCCAGCTGAAGAAGCTGCTGCTGAGGAAGCTCCTGCTGCTACTGAAGATGCTGCTGCTGAAGAAGCTCCAGCTGAGGATGCTGCTGAAGAAGCTGCTGAGTAAGATATTTCTCAAAGAAATTCAAAACCTCCCAATTGGGAGGTTTTTTTTTGTTAAAACATTTTAAGGGCATCGTTTTTGTTGTAAACAAAACTGCCGTAACTTAGGTTACGAAATATGCGCTGAGTATTATGAAAAAAGGATTGTCAGTTTTATTTATTTTTATTGCAACTATGGTTTCTAGTCAAACCATTCTTGATGATTTTGCATTGGACCTGAACCAAGGTAAAGTCCTCTTGGCCTGGACAATAAAATCAGGGAGTGTTTGTAATGGTATCCAAATCTACCGAAGTTCGACTGCGGACAGTGTTAATTTTGATCTTATAGAAGATATTCAAGGCGTTTGTGGTGATTTATCAAGCCCAGTTGCTTACACTTTTACTGACGAAGACCCAATGCCAAATCAGGTTAATTACTACAAACTCTTGTTGGGTGGTCAGGAATTTTCCGAAGTACTTGGGATCGAGGTCTTGCTCATTCCATCAAACAGCTACCTATTAAAGCCACATCCAGTCATAAGCAGTTCATCATTATATTTTTACAATTCCAACAACAATGACGTTGAACTAAAAGTTTTTGATGATTTTGGGAGTATCATTTATAAAAACCAGACAAATAGCAATCGTTTTATATTAGATAGCTCGATGATCTCGTCCGGTCTTTATTATTTTACACTCGAAAATAAATCAAACAAAAGTATCATCAACGGAAGAGCACTCTTCTTAGAATAAGAAGTCAATATATTTTATTCAGGAGCATCCGTTTGAATGATCTTTTTAATTTCATCCTCAGTCGCTTTAAGCTTACTTTTACAATGTTCAGAAAGCTGATTGGCGAGCTTTACTTGCTCCGTTAAATCATCAATTGAAACCTCCTTGTTTTCAAGCTTTAAAGAAATTTCCTTAAGCATATCAAGGGCTTCATCGTATTTGAGGTTTTTAATTTCTTGTTTTGTCATTTTTTTCTAATTATTTTTTTTACCGTACTCAGGACACTATAGCCGCTTGAATGTGTCGTCATTTCCTTTTGTATCAACTCTCCTTTTATATTATTGATGTCTTTACCATCGATTGTAGAGATTGTATATCCCTTTTCAAATAATTGATTAGGGTCTACCAATCCTAATTTTTGTGTGCAAAACTCTAAATAGTCTTGCGATGAACGCAGCACAAATTGAGCGCGAATGAAAAGCAAATCTTTAACTTGCTGCAGTTCCTTTGTCGCAATCTCTTGAAGATAAGTCTCAATAGTACGTCCCAAAAAACTACCCAAGGTGTCTAGTTGTGAAAGTTCAATTTGAATACTTGAAAAGACCACATACTGCAATTGATGAAGCGATTCGTTTAAAGCTTCTCTGGTGTCCGAAAGGTATGTTTTAAAACTATATTGGAGACTTTGATCCTGCTTTTTTAACGCTATATCATTGACCTGAATGATTTCATCAACTCGTTCATAAAGAATACCTGAATAAAACTGAAGCTCACCTGAAGATTGGGAAAGCAATTCTCTAACCTGAAGCTGAATATGCTTGCTTGTATTTGATAAGCTTGACGCAAACACACCTATATTCATGTAGAATAGTTTTGCGGCAGCCGTCGGTGTTTTCATACTTGTATGCGCGACCTCGTCGATAAGACAGTTATCCGATTCATGACCAATGCCCGTAATTATTGGAATTCTGGAACGCGCCGATGCAGAACAAATAGCATAACTATTGAAAATGTGAAGGTCCATTTTAGACCCCCCTCCACGTACAATGGCAATGGCATCAACATCATATAAATTCGCCTCTTGAATAGCGTTTGTTATTTCATAAACTGCCTCTTGAGATTGTACCCCAACAGGAAAGATCTTAACCTTGAAGTTTGTGAAGATGTCATTATTCATTAACTCATTCATAAAATCTTCAAAACCAGAAGTTTCAGGAGATCCAATTAAAGCAATTCGCTTAATTATAGGACCGAAATAAAGTTCCTTTTGTAGTGGGTATAAACCTTCTTTTTCAAGTCTTTTTCTTGTTTCAGCTTTTTGTTTTTCAATATCACCCAATAAAATTGAAGGATCAATTTGACTGATTACAAGACTCATTCCATAGACTTTATGAAAATTAACGGTCACAAGGCATTTTATTTCAAGACCTTCTTTTAGGACATCACTTGTATTTAAGTCAAAAGATGCGAGTTGTTTTTGAATGGCGCCAAAGCTTGTTCGCCAAATCATACCTTTGGCTTGAGCGGTTCTTAAACCATCTTTGGAATCTACCAGCTCAAGATAATAATGGCCATTCTTCTCATTTGCCTTGGCGATTTGACAAGTGATCCATACCTGCTTAACGGAAAAGGTTTTCCTAACCCAATTCTCAATGGATACGTGGAGTTGTGTCAGCGTATATGTCTTGGCTTCTGTACTCATTTCGTTTCTATACTTCCTCTTCGTAATCTACAGCATCATTTAAGCCATCATCTATCAATTTGTCAGAGTCTGCCGATGGAAGCTCCTCAACCTTTTTTAGCTTAGAGAGCATCATTCTAGTTCTTGTTCCAACTAGGTTGTCAATTTCATTATTTGCCTCGTTGATTTTCTTTTGTGCTTTTGCCAAAACACCACCAAATTTCCCAAATTCCGTTTTAACAGCGCCGAGCACATTCCAAACTTCACTTGTTCTTTTTTGGATAGCAAGTGTTTTAAAGCCCATCTGAAGGCTGTTGAGCATCGCTGCCAAGGTAGTTGGACCAGTCACAATGATTTTATATTCTCGTTGCAATAAAGCAATCATATCTGGTTGGCGTGCGACCTCTGCAAAGAGACCTTCTATTGGAAGAAACATAATTCCGAAGTCTGTTGTATTTGGCGGGTCAAGGTATTTACCTTTAATATCTTTAGCAAAAGCTTTTATAGAACGCATTAGGTCTCGATTAGCAGCTTCAATTGCTGGTACATCACCTACGTCATAAGCTGCCTGTAAACGAACAAAGTCTTCTTGCGGGAACTTGGCATCTATGGGCAAGTATATTTCTTTGCCTGATGACGTATTCCCTGGAAGCTTAATAGCAAATTCAACATGCGCATCAGAACCAGACTTTGTTTTTACATTCTGGTCATATTGCTCAGGCGCCAATATTTGCTCCAAAATATTACCAAGCTGAATTTCTCCAAGAACCCCTCTTGTTTTGACATTACTTAGTACCTTTTTAAGGTCTCCTACCCCACTTGCTAAGTTCTGCATCTCACCTAAACCTTTCTGAACAGCCTCTAGTCTTTCACTTACAATTTTAAAGGATTGACCTAAACGCTCCTCAAGGGTCTTGTGAAGCTTTTCGTCAACAGTTTCGCGCATTTTTTCCAAACGCTCATTGGTAGAATCAACAAGTTTATCTTGCTTTAGCCCCATGTCATTGAACTTTTGCTTTTGAAGCTCATTAAAATCCTTCACGCTTTGAGAGAAAGAATCTTTAAACTCTTTAAGCGCATTGGTAATGGCTTCTCGATCATCTTTTGCATTTGTCTTAAGTATTTCACCAAGTGCAGTGAATTTTTCATTTAATTTCTCCGTGAGCTTTTCTATTCCTAATGAAAGCTCTTCTCTATTTTCTTTTAGCATTCCCGATAGCTCCTTTCTATTTTCACGAAACTCATTACTGACTAACTCCTGAATTTGTTCGACTCCCGAATTTGATTTAACAGAACGCACTTGAACGAGTATAAATAGTACCAAAAGAAGGTTGAAGGCAGATAAAATAGCGAGAATAGGAAGCATATAAATTTGTTTTACGGTATTGATGGTGTGTCTTTCAAATATAAGTAATGCGTGTTAAATACTTTGTTTGACATAATATTAAATACTAAAATAATAATCAGTATCGTAAACTTTTTACGTTCTCATAACGCAATCTAAATTATTAAACAATAGAAACGGCAAAACATAAAAAAGCCCCAATCAAAGAAAGGGGCTTTTGTGACCTCAAGTGGTATAAGTTCAAACTTTTTGGAGGACCTAGATAATACAATTATGTATTGATACAATTTTATTTATTACCCTCAATCAAATATTATCTGACAAATCACCGCCAGTGTAATTCCCTTCTATGTCATCGGCTATTTGGATTATGGTTTTCAATTTTGATATTAATTCTGAAGTTGAAGTATTGATATTATACAATCCTCTTGTAAGAAGAAGTTCACTCTCTTCTGCTAAGAGTAAATTTTCTTTAGACAATAAATCCTGTATATCTTCTCTATCGGATTTCCGTCTAATTTGAGGCTAAACGTATTAAATCAGCCATTTTAATTGATTTCATTCTGTCTATAGAAATCATTATCATCACCCTTGGAACAGTCCTGGACCAATCCATTACCATGCAAGTTTTAGTGGTTTCATTAATTGCCATTCTTGCGACTATTGGGGTTTATGGAATGGTTGCTCTTTTGGTTAGAATGGATGATTTGGGCTATCGCTTGATGGCCATAAGTAAAAATAATTTTACCAAAAGATTGGGCTTATTTTTAGTCAAAGCACTTCCGCAAGTTATTAGAATACTCAAGTTTGTCGGCACCATTGCCATGACTCTTGTGGGAGGAGGCATTTTTGTACACAATATTGAAGCGATTCATCAATTCCTACATGATTGGCCTTTATTACTTGCAGATTTCACCGTTGGACTTGTTTTCGGAGTTGTATTTCTATGTCTTTTTCTCCTTTTCAAAAAAGTATTTGTTCAGGTTTATGCAAACTAAAATTAGTTTTCTCTTTTTTCTAATTCAATATCAATCAATGCTATCAGTTTTTCTGATCCTCGAATTCGTGATTTATACATTCCTATTGTTGGCTTCAACCAACCGATTCTATTGTTTAGGTAGTTTATGTATTTTGAGTTTTTACTTAGCTCAGCGTAGTTTGCAGGCTCTAAATCTGACCAAAAGTCAAACTTCTTGAAATAATCTCTATAAATCGTTCGGTGGTCTTGCATTTGCGTTTCCCATTCTGCCTCATTCCAGTCCATCATAAAAGCGCAACTCGTCTCATAATGATACGTAATCGCATTTCGCAATGAGTCATTGCGAATTATTCTTATCCCCTCATTATTCATGCTATTGTATGCATTTTCAGACATTAAGAATTTTGGAATCATAGGAACTTTACCATAATGCTTATTTAGGCTGTCATTATAGGGATAATTATTTTCAAATGAATTCAAAATAATATTTGCAGACTCAACTCCTCTTTCGTGATACCCAATATTAATATTCATATCCATAATATCCGCAAGTAAATTGCTTTTCATCTCTTTTAAAAGATTTATCTCTAACACCTCCTTCTTTCTTTGTTCATTCCAGTTATCAATTTGCAAAGCAACTAGGATTCCGATGACAACAAGTAGAACTTCCGCAACCGTATAAATTAGATAATTGATTATTTTATTTTCTGATATTATTTTTTTTGGGAACTTTTTGTAAGATTTAAGCATCTATTGTGATTTAAAAAAAGTTTAACAGGAATTTTTACTGCGCTTATTCTCAGCATTAAAAGAAGCTCATTTAAAACGAAGTTAAAGACCTAATTCATTAAAACAAACTAAAGTAAAAATTAAACTCGATTCTCAATGAGAATAAGGTTAGGATATTTTAAAAATTACTTAACAGGCAGGATGGCTCCTTCGGATTGTGTTTTCGCATTTAGGATGCTCAGTTCAAACCAGGTTTTCATCCATTGAAAGCACCTAAACAAAAAAAGCCTCCCAAAAGGGAAGCTTTTTTGTTTGTGACCTCGACAGGATTCAAACCTGTAACCTCCTGAGCCGTAATCAGGTGCGCTATTCAGTTGCGCCACGAGGCCATAAGAGGTGCAAAGATAAATATATTTCAATAAATAATAATCTTAAGTTCGGCTTTATTCGAAAATGCATTAAATTTATATGAGTGAAAATAGTTTTAATCTTCGTTTTTGGTGTCTGCTTCTCGTTACAAGCCCAGCAAAAAGTAAATAAATTACTCAGCAAGGGAGACAAGAAGCTGGCAAAGCTAGATACATCTGGTGCTTTAAATCTCTATGACAAGGCATTAAGTGTTGACAGCGCCTGTGCTGATGCTTATGCAAAAATTTCAGATGTATTTATCTCAAGGGGTAATTATAAAAATGCAATGGAGCTTTTAAACGCTGGTATCCGCATTACAGTTGATATTCCCAAGGACAAAAAAACAATTTCCCACCTCTACTCTATTCGATCCTTTATTTATTTCACGGCAGAAAATTTTCATAACGCCATTCAGGATTTGGACCAAGCAATTATCCTCAACACTGACAACCCCAATTATTTCTACATGCGTGCGCTTGTAAAAAGAATGAATGGTGATGAAAAAGGCTGCTGCAGAGACCTAAAGAAGGCGATTGCTTTAGGCTTAAAAGCTGCTACAGTTTACAGTGAAACTTATTGCAACTAAGTCATCTTTAGTATGTAAATTTGTGAAAATCGCATCATGAAATTTAATCTTTCCGAAGTCAATGATTTGATCAGAAGCAGGAGGTCTATACGTCCTGAACAATATACGAGCAGAAAAGTACAAAAGGATCAAATCGAATTGATATTACAAAATGCACAATGGGCTCCGAACCACGGCAGCACTCAACCATGGAGGTTTCAGGTCTATCAATCAGAGGATGCGAGACAAGAATTAAGTCAATCACTAGGTAAGCTCTACCTTGAAACAACACCAAAAGACAAGCAAAATGACGCAAAACTTGCTAAACTAATTCGCAGACCCCTAATTTCTTCGGTGGTCATTATTGTAAACATGTCTAGACAACCAGAAGAGAGGATACCAGAAATTGAAGAAATTGAGGCGGTAGCTTGCGCCATTCAAAACATGCAGCTTACCGCAACCGCATATGGGATAGGCTCATTTTGGTCATCGCCAAAACTGATTTACTCAAAGGAAATGAATGATTTTCTTGGTCTCACTGAAAAAGATAAATGTTTGGGGTTAATTTATTTAGGCTACACAAAAGAAGAATGGCCAAAGTCTCACAGGAAACCTATTGAATATAATACTATATGGAAAACCCAATAGAGCATTTGGATCTTGGTTTTGTAAATTTCACAAAACATCCAAACAATCCTAATTTCCTTGTATACCGATTTACAGACATCGCTAGAGCAAACTCTTTTCGTGAAGAACTAAAAGCCAATAATATCACATTTGAGGAAGATACAGAAGAAAAGAAACAAGTCACCTATACACTCTTTGCGCTTCACAAGAAGCATTATAAAAAAACAATGCAAATGAATTTCAAGGTAGAGGGTCAGCACAAGAAGCCGCTTATTCCTTTTCGTCTGCTTCGTTGGACTGTACTTTTATTTGGTTTAGGCATACTACTTTTGTCTATTTTGAGTTATTGTAAACATATGACCTACCTAAATAAAAAAACCGAGCAAATTAAATGAAGGTCCTTGTTTTACTTTTTATCCTTTTGAGCCTAAATAGCTTCAGTCAATCAAAAAAAGTACCTTCTTATTTTGGCGTGCACTATAGAACTGTTCTTCCTAATAATTTTGTAGGTAGTAAATCAATCACCATTAACAACCAAGAATTTACCAGCACATGCACCCAAAAAACAGGTTACTCAATCGGCGCAACAGTAAGAGCAGGAATCACTAAATTGATTGCATTTGAAACTGGAATCAACCTAATTCATAGGAATTTTAACCTTAATATGAGTGTTGCAGACTCCAATCAATACGCCCAAAGAGATCTTGGATTTCTATCCTATGATATCCCTTTAAATTGTCTTATTTATATTAAGCTTAATAAGTCATGGTATGCAAATGCTTCCCTAGGAATCGCAGCCTCATATAAACCCTCAACAATCGGTGGGGTTAACAATACAGGTGGTAATCATTCATTCATACATACAGGATATGTAGATTACAAGAAGAAATTTACTGCGGATTTCAATGGAAATATTGGATTTGAGTTCAGAAGCAAGAAATCTGGATTCTTCTATTTAGGCGGATCTGTGCAGATACCACTTGCTCCACTCTTTATTCTTGCTGGTATGTATAAATACCAGGGATATGAATTAGTCTCTGTAGCAAATATAAATGGGTCTTTTCTATCCTTGGACCTAAAGTTTTTCTTCCCAAATACAAAAAGCAATGGATCTACCTTCCGGCCCGGACCAATCGAATAGAATAAGTACAATTGTTGATACCTTAAACCTTAAAAAGCACCCAGAAGGTGGTTTTTATAGTGAAACCTATCGGTCTGCACAAAAAACAGCAAATGAAGAAGGAATTTTAATGACTTCCATTTATTTCCTCTTAACCTCTGAAAATGTATCTAATTTCCATAGAATTTCAAACGATGAACTTTGGTTCCACCATGAGGGTAGCCCAATCGTTATACATACACTTGAGGACAAAATGCATAAGGAATATATTTTAGGAAAAACATACAACGATGTTTGTCGTCCGCAGCATTTGGTAAAAGGAAACACAATCTTTGGCAGTGCGGTTATCGAGCCAAACTCATATGCCCTTGTAAGCTGTGTGGTGTCGCCTGGTTTTGAGTTTAAGGACTTTGAGCTGCTCAGCTATGACGAGCTGATCAAAGAATTCCCTAATGAAGGAGAAATTATCGAACGTTTGACTGCTTAAGGCTGGCAATAAAGGGTGTCTACATAAGGAGAAAAACCTGCCCAAATACCTAATGCCCCACCTTCTATATTTGAAGGGATATTTGTAGGTGTAGCAAAGGGATTTCCTGCTGTATACATTTGGTTGTATTTCTTTTCAAAGAAATTATATTCGGCTTGCCCAAGTTTGGATAGTGTAACCAATATCGTATCCCCTTGTGCATAATAACCCCTATGCTCCTCATCAACATCTTCATCGAAAAAATTAATGGGATTCTCATAGGCGAAATCAAAGGTCAAACCATCAAAAAAATCATCGTTGAAATAGGGATTAAAGGGTTTATATACTAGTGGGTCTATTGTTCCATCCGGCGTTATGTTCAAGCGCTGTACCTCCCATAAATACGCATCAAAAGAACCTAAAGGATCCGTCAAAGTGGCCCAAGACCAGCCATGCTCATCAAGCGGAGCTTCAGGCTTCCAGTAAAGTGAATCTAATGCAGTGGGTTGCAGTATTGAAGTAACAGAGGTGTAATTTTCTCCATCGACATCAACATACAAACTATAGGTTTTACCTACTTCACCAACAATCGAAGTTGAGAAGTAACCACAAAGATTAAGGTTAATGAGTTCATCAACGGGGAGACCAAAAAACGCTGCAGCAAGCTCTTCTGTTCCAGGAGGAAGGTTGTCGGTGCATATTTCAACAAGCGTATCTATAACCGCACCATCGGAAACGATAACGGTCGCACCTGAAATGAAACCACTTAAATACGCCTCAAGATTGGTTGGTGCGTAGATATTAGCGGTCGTGGATAAAAGTACGATTGCTGGCTGATCAGTTTTTATACTACCGTCCACAACGATTTGTTCCTCGTATCCGGGAATTGCTATGTCCACCTCCTTAGTGCAGGAAAGGCATAATAAAACTATGCTGAGTATATAAATAATTGGTTTCATATTATAATTCAAAATTCCAAGTTACACTTGGGATGATTGGAAATAAGGATACTTGTTTAACTGTGAGTTGAAAGTCACCTGCAAGGAAGTCACCATCATTGTCCACATACATAAAGAATGGATTTGCTCGATTGTATACATTGTAAATAGAAAAGGCCCAATTGCTTTTAAATTTCTTTTTAACGCGAACCTCGTTACCATTAACGTCTGTTTTTGTCTTGTGCGTTTTGCTGTATAACGTTGCAGATAGATCTAATCTGTGGTATGGTGCCATTCGGGTTGAATTACGTTGACCATAATTAAATAAAAGATTTTGTTCCTGAACATACCATGAGGAAGGGAGTGTTAAGGTATTTCCTGTGGCATATACAAAAGCAGTACTGAATGTCCATCTATCATTTAGCTTATACGTACCAACAATACTAAGATCATGACGGCGATCATATTTAGCTGGGTATAGGTTACCAGAATTCAAATCAGGAAACCTTCTATCCGACTTTGCCCATGTATAACCTATCCAACCAGTGAAGTCTCCCACCGATTTCTTCAAAAATAACTCTACACCATAGGACCAGCCTTCACCAAAAACAAGAAGGTTATCAGTGTTATCGTTAACATTATCACTAGGTAATGCCCCTTCCTTATATTCAATCATATTATTCATCTTCTTATAATAGACCTCCACAGAGGTTTCTATTTTATCGTCGAAGAAGTTTTTAAAATAACCGACACTACCCTGCCACCCTATTTGAGGTTTTGCTATATCTGTGGTCGGGTACCAAATATCTGTAGGCAATGATACCGCACTAAGCGCTGTCAGGTGTACATATTGATAATTGTAGGAGTAACCTGCTTTAATCGAACTATTATCGGGCAATAACCACCGCATTGAAAGTCTAGGTTCAAGACCATGATAAAACTTTATCAAATCACCTGAGGGGTACTGTAGAGTAGTGTCTGGGGCGCTTATATCTCCATTAATATATCTTGTGAAAGGACCTATGTGGTGATACATACTATAACGTAAACCAGCGTTTACCTTAAACTTATCATTTACCTCGAAATCGTCCATGAAATAAAAGGCAGTTTCATGAGAAAATAATTGTTGTGCCGCGCCCGTATCAAAAACAACAGAATCTGATTCAGCCGACACACTGGTTGGCGTGAAAGTGTGGTAGATATGGTTTGCACCGAATTTAATAAGGTGTCTTGGATTTGGGAAGTATGAAAAATCAACCTTAGAACCAATATCTCGCACACCTGAAGTTAAACTAAATCTAAACTGGTCTTGCGATGATCCAAATTGAAACATATAATCAGAGAATGTACCCGTAACATTCATAAAAAGCTTTTTGCTAAATAAATGATTCCACCTCAAGGCAGCAATTCCGTTTCCCCATGGCATATTCACGCTAAATCCTCCTTGGTTATCTGAAAATGAAAACACATCTTTACCATAGTATCCACTTAAGAAAATACGGTCTTTATCACTTAACTTATAATTGAATTTAGCATTAAGATCATAAAAGAAGTAGCTTGTCCCAGCAAATGGAGACGAATCCGGGATAGCAGCCTTCATAATCAAGTCAAGATAAGTTCTTCTTCCAGAAATGATAAAAGACCCTTTGTCCTTTTTCAACGGACCTTCAACGGTCAACCTTGAAGAAATTGCACCTATACCGCCTTTGACTTTAAATCTTTTATTGTTCCCTTCGTTCATATTCACCTCTAAAACTGAGGACATCCTTCCACCATAATTAGCAGGCATCCCGCCTTTAATAAGGTTTACACTTTTTACGGCATCAGCATTGAATACGGAAAAGAAACCAAATAAGTGTGCTGCATTATACACGACCCCTTCATCAAGTAAAACAAGGTTCTGATCTGGACCTCCACCCCTGACATAAAATCCTTGACCACCCTCTGCCGCAGAAGAAACACCAGGCAAAAGCTGAATGGTTTTCACTACATCAACCTCTCCCATGAAAGCAGGCAGGGCTTTTATACTTTCTATATTCAGCTCAATGGCACCCATCTGAGTAGATTTTACATTTTCACCTTTTTTACCGTTAACAACCACTTCTTCTAGATCAAGTGTAGTGCTACCAAGCTCTAAATTATAATCTATATCTTTTGTCAGTTGAACTTCTTTTATTTCCGTAGGGAAAAGAGCAGATCTAAATTGAATCTGATAAGTATCCTCCTCAAGTGTTAAAGAGTAAAAGCCATAGTTATTACTAATGGTTCCTTTATTTATAGACGGCACGAATATTTTCACACCAATAAGTGCTTCGCCGCTTTTGGCGTCACTAACATAGCCACTGATCGTATATTTTGTAGGTTTTTGAGCAAATGTTAGAAGGCCAAAGAATATGAAAATTAGGGAGAGACTTCGCTTCATTGTTGTAAAAAGTTGTAAAGATAAGAACACATAGAGCGCTAAAAGGTTTTAAGGTGTTAAATTTATGGCAAGATTTGTTAAATGTTTGAGCAAAAATAGAGGCTTATAATTGAATTTGACTTAACAAAAGATAAGAAGGCAAAAAAAGAACCTAAAAACAATTTTAAAACGTGATGACTTCAAATGTTTGTTTTCTAAACAGTAATAATGGCGAAGGCTTACTTGCTTTTGGAGGCAAAGATATACTTGTAATAAAAAATGTTAGCTCTCTAGCTGACATTGATACATTCATTAATGTTCGACCAAATAAATATATATTCCTTTGCCTTTCATATGATTTAAAAAATGGAATAGAATCATTAAACTCGAATAATAATGATAGTGTATGCTTTCCTGACCTTGTATTTTGGTGCCCCGATTGCGTCTTTGACATAAAAAATGAATCCCTGAACTTACTTCAAGGTGCTTCAACAAACGAACAATACAAGTTTGCAAAAGACTTTATTTCTAAATCTAAATCACAAAATCACAAAGAAGTTAAGGTTCAATTTGAAGCACAAATTTCTAAGGATACCTACTTAAATAAAGTCAATGCAATCAAAGAGCATATACAACGCGGAGATATTTATGAGGTTAATTTCTGTCAGGAATATGTGGCAAAAAACGTTGAAAAAGAGCGTGTTAAAGAATTTTATACAAATCTGAACGGCATAACAAAAGCTCCGTTTTCAAGTTATTTTAAATTTGCAGATTTCGAGGTTTTTTGTGGAAGTCCAGAGCGCTTTATTCAGAAAAAAGGCGACATACTTACCGCACAACCAATTAAGGGAACTGCAAAGCGAGGAATTAATAAGTCAGAAGATTTACAGCTAGCAAATGACCTGAAAAACGATCCAAAAGAAAGGGCTGAAAACATAATGATTGTTGATCTGATGAGAAATGACCTATCAAAAATCGCTAGAAAAGGAACCGTCAATGTTGATGAACTTTGTGAGGTGTACACGTATAAAACAGTTCATCAGATGGTCTCAAAAGTATCCTGCCAACTAAGAGAAAACCAAAGCTTTACCGATATTATAAAAGCAACATTCCCTATGGGATCGATGACTGGAGCACCAAAAATAAGAGCGATGGAGCTCATTGAAGAATATGAGAACTTTAAAAGAGGCCTCTACTCTGGCTCAATAGGCTATATCTCTCCAAACGGAGATTTCGATTTAAATGTGGTGATTAGAACCATTATTTACAATTCAAAACTAAAATCTTTGTCCTGTGGTGTTGGTAGTGCAATTACGATTAAATCTGATGCAGAAAAGGAATATGAAGAATGCGGTATTAAAGTTCAAAAGATTTTAGATGGAATTAGTGGATAATATCGAATCTTCCTTTTATCATCTACTTAGTAATCACAACGCTGAGCATTACTACCTCGCTGTAAGCGGTGGTTGTGACTCCATGGTGATGCTTTCTCTATTTAAAAAACAAAAAAGACCTTTCACTGTGCTTCATGTAAATTATCATTTAAGGGGCGAAGAAAGTGATGGGGATGAAGCATTCGTTCGGCAATTCTGTGAGGATAATTCCATCCCATTTTACGTTTTAAGCCACAAGCTTTCTAGCGATTTAAAGGACGGCGGAAACCTACAAAATCTTGCGAGAAAGGTGCGCTATGATTTTTTCAAATCTTATTTATCGAAGCACGAATCTGCAATCCTATGTCTTGCCCACCATCAGGATGATCAGGAAGAAGGCTTTTGGATGGCTATGGCTCGTGGTGGCGGACTCCGAGCAATGTCGGGTATGAATACTTTTAAAAAACCCTTCTTGAGGCCGTTTCTAAAACATAGGAAAATAGAAATATTAAATTATGCCAGAGTACAAAACATCAAATGGAGAGAAGATCTTTCTAATCAATCCAATAAATACACAAGAAATATTTGGAGAAATGTACTTTTACCCGAATTAAAAGCAAAGTTCACGCACATCTCCTCATCTGTAGAGTTATTGCAAAAACATTTCGATGAACAGGCAAACCATGACCGGAAAGCATCTCGCTTATTGATCCCAAGCATATTTCAAGATTTTGAAATTACAAGGGAAGAATTAATTCGGCTTAATTCGAATCAATGGATTGAATTTTTAGATCAAATGAATATCAGGAAAAATCTAGCACTCCCCATTATTGAGCTTTTGAACGGAGAAAATGGGAAGAAGATATTTCTGGACTCAAATGACAACAACTATAGGGCTGTATGGAAAAGAGAGAATAGTTTATACTTTGAAATAAAAGCGCAGACCTCTTCCCCACCTCCTGTTTTCACAACACGCATCATTGATTCACTTCCAGGTAAATTTAGTAAAAGGGAATTGTATCTTGATCCCAATAAAATAAAAGGGAATCTTTCCGTTAGAAGATGGCAAAATGGTGACCGTATGTGTCCAATTGGTCTTAAAGGAAGCAAGTTGGTTGCTGATATTTTAAAAGATGACAAAGCCCATGCATCTGATAAGAGCACACATTGGGTTTTGGTTGATGAGGAAAAGATTATTTCGCTCATCGGATACAGAATTGATCAGCGGGCCATCGCGAATGAAGCTCCATGTTTAAGGCTTCTATTTGAATAATCTTAACTTTGGTTAAATCTAAACTTAATAATCTCCCCTTATGAAACTTTATTGCCTAAGCTTCTTATTCATGTTCATGTTATGCTATGTGTCTGCGCAGAGTAGAATCGAAAATGGCTTTGCCATGAACCCCGATTATCAGCCTTACACCAATTGGATTGATACGAGCTATGCACATTGTATGCAAAATTGGACGACGAATATGGAATGGGGCGAATGTATCGCGGAGCATCACCATCATTGGTCAGAATTTCTGAATTCGCAATATAATGAACTGCTTACCTTACTCAATGAAGATGGCAGAAAACACCTCACCGCAAGTCAGGAAGCATGGATAAATAATAACAGCGCACAAGATAGTTTCTGGAATTATTTTGGAGAAATTAAAGCTGACTTTTTTGGTCGTGAAGGAACATTCGGATCATATATGATTGACCTACAAAACACCCGCAGCCGAGCTGTTGAGCTGCATGCATACAAGGAAGCATTTAATTACGATTAATAGCTATTTAAGGGTTTAATAAAAATCCGATTCCTGCATTAATACCCATTGAATGATACCTTCTTCGTTGAATATCTGAGCTTATAACAGGCATAACATTTGACCTATAATAGGGATTTACAAATACATGAAAGCGCTTGAAGCTTCTTCGAATTTCTAGCTGAAGACTATAGGATAATATAAAGCGGGTTGAAGTACGTTCAACAAATCCTCCCCCTGTTGATTCTGCATAAGTTCCAATATTTGCGCCCGAAGCAAAACCTAAATCAACACCAAGCCTTGGAATAAAAACATATTCTCCAAGTTCAAATCGATAACCGAAATTAAGGGGTATATTAATCCAGCTATAGGTATTTTTTCCTGTAAAACTATTTGTATCATTAATTGCGATTACATAGCTTGTATCTGCATAAACGGGAATAGAGTCAATTTCCCAAACCTGATTATTGTTGAGAATAGAATCAATTTCGAAACCGACAAAATATGTCGAATCAATAGTGAATTGATTAATTGAATTTGGTGAATAATTGACATTTTCACCATTCTTGATCATTTCCAAACCGATACCTAAATCAAAATCATTAAAGCTCGAATAATACTTAAAACCATATGAGGCAGTCCATAAGCTTTGCTCATTAGCGATCATCTGTTCGCTAGCGTTGTCGGCAGCAAAACCAAGAAGCGGGCTTGAATTCACCATGCCGGCATACAATTGTATTTCATGTGACCATTTCTTCGCCTTTTTCTCGCTTTTTAATGTATTGACTTGCGTATCATTAGCTTTCATATCATTAATGGAGTCGACCTGAGATAAGGTATCCACATCAACTAAACCAGATGTTTCACCCAGGTTGTTCATTTCAATGGTTGAATCTATATGATGAATTGTATCCAGAGAATCAGTCGATTTTAGAATACTCGTATCATTCGTTATAGAAAAAGCTTCCATTTTGGGCACACCTTCATTACTCCTATCAATAAAAGATGACGAATCAGCTAAGATTATCTCATCTTTACCAAAACTCTCTCTCGCCAATCTTTGTGTGTCAATGATTTCAGCCGACACCTGCTTTGAGGTGAAGTTTTCGTTAGATGACGAAACATGCTGTTTTACCTTAGGTGCTATATTATCCTTAGAAATAGTCGATGTCTTTGGATCAGAATCCATAGAGATCTCCTGACCTATCTCCCGCAACGTTTTTGTTTTTTCTTCAATAACTGATGATGAGGACAATTCTTCACCATCGATGCGTCCAGCTAAATCAAGGGCCACGGAATCATTTTCTGTTTTTTCGGTCTCAGTTGAAAACACAGAATCAACAACGCCCTCCTTACCCATCATCTTTTCGGCCTTTTTATGGTCTTTGCTTCCCTTATTCGCAGATGACTCATTGTTTGAATTAGGGCTCAAATAAAAGAACGCAAAAATCCCTAACGGTAAAAACATCAACCACCACAATCCTCTCCGTTTCTTTCTTCTTTCATTCTGGTCCAAACGAACGTCTAAATCCTTCAAAAAAGCGTCAGGAACACTGAAAGACTGCTTTTCAGCTGCGTCTTTAAAGACTTCATCTATATGTTCTCTATCGTCCTTCAAAGCTTCAAGGGTATTTTATTTTCTATTATTAATTTTTTTAGTCTCTTTCTTGCCTCTTTAATGTGCCACTTCACTGTCTCATATGAAATATCAAGCTCCTTCATAATCTCTTTTGAACTATATCCTTCAATTCCATATAAATTAAATACTAGCTTGGTAGCAGGAGGAAGCACATCTAATGTTTTCATTAATTCATCATTGTCGATATGGTTATAAACCTCAGGCTCAACACTTCCTTCGTATATCGTTTCTCCTGACATTTTAAAAAGCGCTTTGTAGCGTTTGTTCTTTCTAAAGTCATCTATTATTTCACGCTGCACAATCGTTTTTACCCATGAAAAATAAGCTGTTCCTGGCGTATAGCTTTCTATTTTAGTAACGATTTTCATGAAAGCATTGTTCACAATTTCCATTTGGTCTTCCTTATGGTCTTTATAACGCACAGCCGTGCCCATTAAAACATTAAATGAATAATGATATAGCTTTAGTATAACCTTTCGGTCTCCCGCTGCAATCTCCCTTATGACCTCTTGCGTTACTTCCAATGCGCCTTATTTGCGTTTTAAAATTACTCAAACATATCCTTTCTATTCTTTATTTGTTTTGCAGATTTATAATTGCTCTTTTTCTTGAATACCATCAATAACATGGTTCTCTAGAAAAGAATTTAAAATGGCTTAATTATCGACGTGAATCTATTTTGTATTAAAATCATATTTTCTTTATTTATGTCTTGTTGAATCATAATGTTTTTGATAGACTAAAACCTACCTCGAAATTTTTATTTCGTGTCGGAAACCCGTAAACATTCCAAGCAAAAGAACGCTTCTTTTTCTTTCTATTACTTACTAAATTCCAAGTACTCAAAATCAATGTACTTGTACCAATCGCGATATTTGCTATTGATAAATTTTGTTGTGGTACATTGGCTAGTGTATTAGGATCATATACCGGATAGTAAATCATGCCTAGAATCAATTGCGCCGATCCAGATAAACACCCTAGTGTTGGAATGAACCAGTCATTTCTCTCCTTATTAATATGAATTCCGTTAACTACATTTAAGGATAAATTGAGCCCAATAAGTAAAGAGGAAGAAAGGCCATAAGGATACCTTATGTTCACATTAGGATTATACCCATACCATGGTTGAATCATCGCACACTCTTTTTTCGTTAATCCGCTAGACTCAATCCAGTATTCGACTGCTTCATCTTCCATCTCAAGCAAGGGCGAATATTTAAACTTTCCATTTATCTCTTCAGCTAACTCTCTGCCCGAGCTATGTTCGATTAAATAGCCAACCGCACAAATATTACCCTCTTTATCAATAAAACATGGAACCCGTTGGTTTTGAAAATCATAATTCTTTGGAAATTCACCTGCGTTCCAATATGTATTGAGCAAATTAAGCATCTCCAATCTTTTCTCTTGCTTTTCTTTTGAGAGATCTGAGACATCCCTTCCCCTCAGTAAATTTTCCACGTACATCAAGTGTGTTTTTATTCGCAAGGACTCTTCGATATTTTTATCGGGTGCCTCTCCGAACGTTTTGAAATAGCTGATATCCCCAATCACCGCATTAACAGATTGATTGAGTTGGTTTTCTTCTTGGCTACATGCTAAGAGCATAGAAAGGATTAAAGAACTGAAAATGATTATTGAAGTTTTCATCGATTAATTATTTTAAAGTTTTATTGATGTTTATTTCGTCAATAAAACAACCCAGCGTGCTACGCGCCGGGTTGCTTATTACCTCTGAATCAAGGGAGAGTAAGTAAATCAGAGGCAAATTGACCTTCCGTCGTTTGTATTAATTCTGGAATAATTTCTAAATGTCCATCGGCAATAGTAGCGGACACAATTGCAGCATGGGGCTCGTCATTGATCACGGTAAAGGCAATGAAATGAACATCTATCCCAACGGGTAACTCATAGTATGGAGCAGTGGTAAATACGCCATTCTCGAAGCCATATATACCTGTTAAGGAATTCAATCCATCGAAAGAAATAAAGAGCATCGCATTATTGTTGGTAAACCCTTCTGGAAATTGCGCTGAAACCGTCGTCATTGGCCCATTATAATTCATAAAGTAATCACAGTTGATCCAATTCAATTGATTAAGGAAACTAAAATACTGAGGGCCATCAGCAAATACGCCAGTATTATTGGTACTATCTTGTTGAAACCATGTAAGTCTGCCATTATCGTCTTCGCCAATAAACAAAGACATGTTTTGATCTGCCACTCCTCCTGGTGCCTCGGAAATCATGGTGTATGATGCACCTGCTTTCAAGTAAAGCTCATTTCCATTCTGAAATGCTTTGACTTGAAATTCTCCTCCCGAAACCAATGGTCTTTGCTCTCCAAAAGGTAAAACACCCATTGTTGGTTTATTGAGCCGCAGCATTTCACTCTTATTAAACAGCTCGACAAGTTCAATCGTAATATTTCCGATTACATCTTGTGCCATTCCATTTAGAAAAGAATTCCCGTAAAAAGTAATTTGTGTCCCTGAGGTGCTTGTGATCGTTCCACCACTCTCAGCATCAATTATAAAAGACTGCTTTGCAAGCTCTATATTATTTGAAAAATAATCTTGCAGCGCCTGAATATTATTTTCAGGAACAATAGGCTGATTTGGACCGACATTGTTGTTTTCATCTTGGTTTTTATCGCACGACGCAAAAATAAGGATCGCTGAGGCCAAGATTGAAATTGATTTTGTGAATTGATTCATGATAATAAGTTTTAATTGTTGCTATAAGAAACGAGAGTCAAAGTATTAAAGGGGGGGGAGATCATTATATTTCATAAAAAAGGAACAACACAACGCAACTTCATAACAAATGAATGCGTCCATAATTATAGTTTAACTAGAAAAAAAACTGCAGCATTTGGTTAAAGAGCATCATTGTAAATACACTCAAGTTCAATGGTGCTTTTTACTATTATGACTTTTTAAGCTAGGAATTAACCTTTTGTAGCACAAACCTTTATTGGTCTTTACAATTAAAGAAACATAAATTGTTATTTCTAAATTAATTGTAACTTTAGGCAATAAGAGAGAATGTTTTGCTACAGCTTATGAACGACAAACCTTGGTAAAACAAGGACACGCTACACGTAAAAACAAAACCATTTAATTAAAAGCTGTTTTTTATAAACAACCGAAGCATTAAAACTAAACCTGCTCCGTCTAAAAACAATTTTACAAAATGAAACATTTTCATTCAATCCTCTTACTCACTTTCTTTTACTTATTTTTTTCATTTAATTCCGAAGCACAGAACTACGCCTCTATTTTTGGCAGTGAAAGCACGACATGGAAAATCCCATTTTGCAATCTTGACCAATTTATAATAACCGAGCAGGTATCAAATTCTGAAATCACATATAATACCAATATTTATAAAAAAATTGGAACATCGTATACTGGAGGTGTTGACTATGGCCTAAACTCAGTTAGTGGAAATGGCTGGGCAAGAGAAAACACCAGTGAAGGGAAAGCCTGGTTTGTGAGCACTGTAGAAACAGTCGACGGATTGGATACGATAGAATATCTAGTTATGGATTTGTCATTGCAGATTGGTGATGATTTCTTAGTTTATGAGTCATTTGGTGAGACGGACCTGGCCATTGTAGATTCTATTTATTTTGATTCCGGCTTGAAATATGTAAGAACTACTTATCAGCATTGGAATAATGATGAAAAGTTAACTTTCATTGAGGGTGTTGGCACCAATTATGGCTTAGCATATATGCATAATGTTTATAATTTATGCAATTGTCTACTGTCGATCAACAAAGACTTAATGCAAGTCTATTCCAACGACAACTGTCTACCTACAGCCGATCAATCTGAGCTAGAACTTAAGGAACTTACACTCTACCCTAACCCTGCAGTGAATTCCATTTCGATTGACCACATATCACAGAATGGAAGCTATACAATATTCTCCGTACTTGGTGAAGAAATCAAACATAAAGCCTTTGAAGGTAAAAACATAAAAATAGATATCCACGCACTTAGACCAAATATTTATTTCATCGAAATTGATAATCAGATACTTAAGTTCATTAAAGAATAAAAATACTTTAACATATAACTAAATAAAAAAGCCCCTCTTTTAAGGGGCTTTACTCAATCAAATAGTCGCTAACACTATTTTAAAATAACAATCTGCTCGAAGTATGATTCATTCCTTGTTTGAATATTCAAAAAATACTTTCCCGCCTTTAAATGTGATCCATCTATGAAACCTGTTTCAATATTTATAGGACAATGGACAGGTCTTCCATACAAGTCCACTAAGGAAACCTCCTTTAAAATACCATCGAAATCAATATTAAATCGACCATCATTTGATGGATTGGGATAAACGATAAGAGGTAACCGTTCCATAACATCAAGGCCTGATAAATCACACAAATAAGATTCGCAAACTGTATCGCAAATAAATCCTTGACCGTCATAGGCGTACATGCAGATATCGGACAACTCATTTTGCGAAATATTTAAGGTGACAGACTCTCCGGTAAATACCATATCGTCATACCACCATTCATAATCTTCTGCTCCATAACCATAGAACGTATAGTTACAGTTACCATCAGCTGAAAATTGAAAACCAGCTTCACATGAATTTTGCCCACATTGCCCCTCTGTATATGAAGTGACACCAAAAACATATTGAGCGATACAGGCATTACTATAGGTGACTTGATCACACCCACATACTGGATCCACTTCAGTCGTACAAATAATATCGTAATTAATTAGAGAGCTATCAATGCAACTTAAAGAGTCACAACCGGTAACCGTAACATATTGATAGATTGAATCACACAATTGATTTTGTCCATCATAGGCAAGCATGAGCACCCAATAGCTTCCATCCTGAGAAAAGCTATAATGTACCATTGAACCGGTCTGAATGGAGTTGTCATCTTCAAATTGCCATTCATATGAATTTGCACCATATCCATAAAACCACATAGTACAACCATCTCCCCCTTGGGTTTGAAAACCTGCACCACATGGTGTACTTTGTCCACAACCTTGAACATATATTTCTTGACACACTGTATCACACAAAAGACCTTGTCCATCATATGCATACATACATATTGTGTAAAGACCACTATTTGTATAGTTATGAAAAGTATATAAACCTTGACTGCTTGACCCATCTCCAAAATACCATTCGTAAGAGGATGCCCCTGAACCATAAAATTCCACAAAACAAGCACTATCGACATAATTAAAGGAAGCCTGACAAGAGTCTAGGTTACAAGGTCCCTGCGTATACGAACTTACACCATAATAATTTGTTGCGATACAGGCATTAGAATAGGTAACCTGATCGCAACCGCAAACAGGATCATATTCTTCCGTACATATGGAATTAGAAAATAAAGTGCTATCAATGCAGCCCTGGCTGTGCGTTTGATTTGAAAAATACATTCCAAATACTAAGACAAATAAAAGTTTTAGTGTTTTCATAATAAGTAGTTTTTGTTTTCAATAGAAACGAGCTTACGTTCAACTTTGGGGGGGGCTCAATCAAAAAACAAATCAAAATAAGGACTTTCTTATGCAATCAAATTCGATATGAGAATAAAGCAGGCGGGTTAAGCTTACATCCTAACCTTATTTTTGGTATTTTTAGCAACCTAATTTTAAAATATAATAAAATGAAAAATGTATTAGTAGCCCTATCTCTATTCGTAGGATTATTCGTTCATGCTGATGAAGGCATGTGGTTCCTCATGTTTATTGATCGATTGAATCAACGCGACATGGAGAAAATGGGATTACAGCTCACATCTGAAGAAATCTATAGCATTAACAATTCCAGTCTGAAGGATGCAATTGTTCAATTCAATGGAGGATGTACAGCAGAATTAATTTCAGACCAAGGCTTAGTGCTCACAAACCACCACTGTGGATACAGCGCAATTGCTGAGCTTTCTTCACCTGAAAATGACTACCTCACAAATGGCTATTGGGCAAATAGTAAAAAAGATGAAATGAAACCCAATTCCTTATATGTGAGATTTTTTGTTCGGATGGATGATGTTTCTAAAAGAATCCTAGACAAGGTCAATGACGAAATGACTGAGGATGAAAGAAGTGCTGCGATTAAAGAGGAAACCCAAAAGATAGAGGATGAAAATAGTGAGAATGGAAAATACGTGGTAAGTGTTCGTTCTTTTTTTCAAGGAAATGAATACTATTACTTTGTTTACCAGGACTATACAGATGTTCGTTTAGTTGGAACACCACCAGCAAGTGTTGGAAAGTTTGGTGGAGATACAGACAACTGGGAATGGCCTCGTCATACAGGTGATTTCTCAATGTTCCGCATCTACGCAGATAGCGAAGGGAATCCAGCAGAATATTCAACAGAGAATATACCGCTTAAACCAAAACACCATCTGCCAGTAAATATACAGGGGGTTGAACAAGATGATTTCGCTATGATTTTAGGTTATCCAGGCAGAACAAATCGATGGCTACCAGCCGGTGGTATAGATCAGAATGTGAAATTTGCTTATCCGGCATGGGTAGAAGCTTCTAAAGAAGCTATGGATGTACTAAAGGTATATATGGACAAAGACAATGGTGTTCGTTTGAATTATGCCTCTAAATACGCCGGAATCGCCAACTATTGGAAAAATAGACAAGGTATGATTGATGCTTTGACGAAGTTCAAAACCGCTGAGACAAAAGCTAAAAATGAACGTAAATTCAATAAG
This sequence comes from uncultured Cryomorphaceae bacterium, assembly GCA_913052055.1. Lineage (GTDB taxonomy): Bacteria > Bacteroidota > Bacteroidia > Flavobacteriales_D > Crocinitomicaceae > UBA952. The sequence goes on along the minus strand of CAJXDT010000003.1, from coordinate 59,454 downwards.
TGGGGCAACAAAAAGAAAAATGCTACCTATTCCAGTGTAATAAAAGATATTAACGAATACTATTCGCTAACAAATGATAAGGCTAGACATGACAATTACCTGAGAATGGTTTTTAGAGGCTCAAAATTTGCAACAAGCTCGCGAGGATTAGGAGCAGGTCTAGCAAAATATGCTGCATCCGACGATGAGCAAAAAGCTGCTATGAAACCGCGTTTAAGCGCAAATATTAAAGGGTTTTTTGCCTCTATGCATATTCCACTTGAAAAAGAAATGTTATTCGAAATGGTTGATTTATATGCCCAAAAAGCAAATTACGAGCTTCCTGCTTCGATTACCAACATAAAAGACCTTAAGGCACACATCTCTGCGATATTCGAGCTTAGCATACTTACAAATGAAACAAGAATGCTTTCGTTTTTAGAAGTTCCAAATAGCGCACTCCTTGAAAATGACCCTTTGATGCTAATGTCAGATGAATTTATTGCGCATTATTATGCGAGCACAGATGAAATTGACGCTGCGAAAAACAAATATGACCGTGCCTACAGAATGCTCGTTGAAGGAATGAGAAAATCGAAGCTAAGTCCGGTGAAATATCCAGATGCAAATTCTACGTTAAGATTATCATACGGAAAAGTAAGTGCTTTACCTGCAGACCCAAGAAATGATGCCAAAGAAAACTACTACACTACGCTGAAAGGCACAGTAAAAAAGTATGTTCCAAATGACGCTGAGTTTGATTTACCAAAGGGACTAATTGAACTTTATGAGAAAAAGGACTTTGGACCCTATGCAGATAAAGCTGGTCATATGCCAGTTAACTTCTTGACAAATAATGACATTACGGGAGGAAACTCTGGATCTCCTGTACTAAACGGAAACGGTGAACTAATTGGACTGGCATTCGATGGAAATATTGAGGCAATGGCTGGTGATGTTATTTTTGACGCCAAGCTACAGAAAACAATTAACGTCGACATTCGCTATGTTCTTTTTTTAATTGACAAGTATTCAGGTGCAAAGCACATTGTTGATGAAATGACCGTAATTAAATAAACTATCGACCTCCAACAAAAGCCTCGCGATGCGGGGCTTTTTTTTTACAGATTAATTCAAGGATTCAGCGAGTAAGGATATATGAAGCAAAGCTTCACGAATCTCCTTTTCTGATAATTCATTATGATAAATACCCTTTCCAATAGATTCTAATAGAACAGAAAATATTTTGCCACCTTCATTCTTTTTATCATTGTACATAATGCTTATAATTTCTTGAATGCATTCATCAGAAAAAGTCAAAAAAGGATAGGTTTTAACCAGTAAAGCTTGCAGCTTGTAAAAGTCATCCTTCGAGAGTAGACCCCTCTGCATAGAAATATAGCTTTCCGCACACATTCCGATTCCCACAGCATGACCATGTGAGATGGGGTCAGAAATTAACTTATACCCTTCTATTGCGTGTCCGAAGGTATGCCCAAAGTTCAATAACTTACGTTCTCCCTTTTCAAAAAGATCTCCATCTGAAATTTCTACTTTTATCTGGACACATCTCTCTATAATGTCAAGTCGATTGAAATCCTCTTCAGTTTTAAAGGTCGAAAGCTCACTAAATAAATTTTCATCATATACCAGACCATATTTCAACATCTCAGCATATCCGTTATAAAATTCTTTTTCTGGTAAAGTTTGAAGAAATCCCGCATCTATAAATACATTTTTGGCCTTTATAATAGTGCCTAGCTGATTTTTATAAGGGCCCAGATCAATTCCATTCTTTCCTCCAACAGCAGCATCTACCATAGCCAAAAGACTTGTAGGTATATGAATAAAATCCATACCACGTTTAAAAACTGAAGCCAAGAAACCACCCATATCCGTAACCATTCCTCCTCCTAGATTCAATACCAAATCTTTTCTACCAAAACCATAATCAGAAAAAGCATTCCAAACCTGCATGCAAACCTCCATTACTTTATTTTCTTCCCCATTCGGAAGTAAAATAATTTCTGATTTTTCAAGAGCAGGAAATGATGTAATGAGATACTCAAGACAAAGGTCGTGTGTATTTTCGTCTACAACAATGATAATATTATTACCCTTATATAATCCCAATACCTCCGACAAAGAGGAGTCGGAAAGTGATCCTATTTCAATTTGTGTGCCTTCACTTGAAATGTTTGTCATATTTGAGATAATGAGCATCAAATATACAGATTATTGAGCCGTCAATAGCTTATATACAAAAAGACATTATTTTTGCATCGTGCTAAATTTCGAGAATACTAAAATTGCTTTTAAGTTAAAATCTAATCTTGATTTAAATAGAGCCTATGTGCTCTTCAAGGTCATTAGTTCTCCGATTATTGTCAAAATCGGTAAAGGCTTGATGTTGTTTGCGCTAAAGCTTAGGCTACCTGTTAATTTTATTGTGAAGAAAACGATTTTCAAACAATTCTGTGGTGGAGAAACAATTTCAGAATGCACGTCCACAATTCAATCACTTGGAAGTCAGGGTATTGGTACTATTTTAGACTACTCCGTTGAAGGAAAAACGAATGAGGATGATTTTGACAAAACTACTGATATCATTATAGATACAATTAAAAAAGCCAATACGGAAAAAAACATACCTTTTGCCGTATTTAAAATCACTGGGATTAGTAAGTTTAGCCTTCTTGAAAAAGCGAGCCAAAAGGACAAGCAACTCAACACATCTGAAACCGAAGAGCTTGCAAAAATAGAAGCGCGTATTTTAAAAATTTGTAAAACTGCACACGAGCTGAATGTTCCCGTATTTATAGATGCCGAAGAAAGCTGGGTGCAAGATATTATTGATACCTGGGCATTTGAAATGATGTGCTTGTTTAATACAGAGAAAACGATTGTCTATAATACAATTCAAATGTATCGTCATGACCGATTGAACTTCCTTAAAACTTGCCTGAAGCAAGCATTGAATCATAATGTTAATTACGGTGTGAAACTTGTGAGAGGTGCCTACATGGAAAAAGAAAGAGAACGGGCTTTAGAGATGAACTACCCCTCTCCTATTCAAATCAATAAAAAAGCAACCGATAATGATTATAATGCTGCACAGGATTTCATCCTAGAAAACATAAAGCAATTCACATTGGTTGCCGGGACACATAATGAAGAAAGCTCAATGCAGCTTGCCAAGCATTTGGAGAAATACGGAATACAAAAAGGAGACTCACGTATTTACTTTGCACAGCTATTAGGAATGAGTGATCATATATCATTTAATCTTTCAAATGAAGGATTCAACGTTGCAAAATATGTTCCTTTCGGACCTGTAAAAGAAGTGATGCCCTACTTGTTAAGGCGGGCCGATGAAAACACATCTGTGGCCGGACAAACAGGAAGAGAATTAGGTCTAATTGTTACCGAAAAAAATCGCAGAAAAGAAGCTAAAGCTTAACGAGTTTAAATACTTTCTCACCTAATGCGGCATAATAAAAACCGCTGCTAAGCATCGAAATATCGTGAGGCTCACCCGAGCTAATCTGAGTAAAGTAGACCAATACGCCATGACTATTGTATAGCTTTAGATCCATTTCAATCCCTCCCTCATAATCAAATACAAACTCTCCAGTGGTCGGATTAGGGTGCATGTGTATTTGAGCTGAATTTTCTTCATCATTAATCGGTAGACCAACAAGTGTATCAATGGTGTAGTATTCTCCAGTATTCGGAAGCTCGCCCATCGGCCCTGCTTTTAGAACGAATATATTGCTCCCGCCACTAATTGGATATGTTGTCTGGCCTACTGCAATAAAACCTCCATCAGAAGTGGGTAGTAAATGATTGACTTCATCGAGACCTAAATAATTAATTGACGTGAAGTTATTAAGCCACAATAGCGAAGGCTCATTAAAATAGGCAACATTTGCATCATAATTGTCTTGAAGCGTAAAAGCATTAACGACTCTGAAGCCTAGAACGTTTACATTCAGGTTTTGAACAAAAGTAATTTCATCCATAATCACATCCGTTTCACCATTTGGGTCATTTTCAGTTTCTTCAAGTATTATCGAACCATTAAAATCTAACTTTAACAAATAGCTGTCATGATTTGAATCACTGACAATTCTTGCCCCTACAGCATTTATTTTATCCGTACTTACAGTCACGTCCTCTATAGTGTAAGCACCCGAATAATTCCCGAGGGTATCTTTCCATAATACTTCTCCCTCCTCATTAATTTTCATTACGAATCCTTTTTGAGAAAGAGAATCTTCACAATAAAAAGCTCCACCAACAATAAATAAGCTATCCTGGACACCTACGATACTCGTTGCATAATCCAATCCTTGATTAGAAATTTTTTTTGTCCATAATGTATCCCCGTCAGAATCAATACGAAGCATATAAACATCATTGTCTCCATCATTCAGATTTTGACTACTACCAACCATAATAATGGATGAATCTCGCACAAATACTGCATCATTTAGAAACTCCCAGGAAGCTGGTTCACCATAGCTTTTTTGCCAATCTTCGTTTCCATTTTGATCGGTTTTCACTACCAAACCATTATAATCTCCTGAACCAATGGAATTCGTATAACCGATAGCATACAAACCTAAATCTGAATTAAAAAGTACTCTTGATGCACCATCCGACTCCTGACCTCCATAATGCTTCGTCCATTGTCGTGTTCCCGCACTGTCAATCTTCATAAAATAAACTTGACTACTTCCTTCCCAGCTCGTACTTGATCCTGTTACAACAAAAGAGGAATCCGGTAGCTCAGCAACACCCTTACCCACATCATACCCTAAACCGGAGTATACTTTATAAAAGGTTGACTGACCAAAAACCAAAGAGCAAAGGTACAGGGCGCCAAAACATAAAACATACTTTAAAACAGACATGATATTCTTAAAATTATAGATTCACCGGTTTTACTAAAAAGGTTTTCTGATGCCAAACCAAGACTAAAACGATCGAATTTTAAAGCGGAATACATTCCCCAACGCAGGTTAGAAAACCCACCATAGCTAGCTTGTAAACCAATACGATACCATTTAACGGGATGATAATCCATTCCTGAAAAGAACATTGGCATGAAGGAGGAGGACAAATATGCGCGAGCTCCATAAAAACCTTGAAGTTTTCTCATTGAGCTGCGATCGACAAGTTTTGTGAACTGAAATAATGCAGGGAGCAGCTTCCAATCCGTACCTGAAGAGGAAGAATCTGAAAATGAACCTAATGTCCCTTCTGTATCGTTAAAAATAGTTGATGCATTAATTAGGTCATCAATGGAATAAGCATCATAATTAACGTTGCTATTAATTGAATATGAACGAACTTTAGGGAGACAGACTACACCAAGATTACGCATCAACAGCTGGAAATAGATCTTTTCATTCTTATTCTTGGGCATATCAAATCGATAATCAATATCAACGGCTAACCCAAAACCACAAAAGGCATTTGAATTAGTTTGATTGTATTTGGCATCTAAGGACAAACCAATACTGTCAATTGAAGCACTTTGATAAAGGGATCCGTTTTCTATGCGGCCTGAAATAATATTGTGCACACCGATTGCATTTAAAGTAAAGCTCGACTTTGAGTACTTATCAAACCAGCCAAAACCTATCTTTTGAAAAGTATAAGAATCAAATCTACTACCTGTTAAAAATGCAGTGTCCCCAATGAAGGCAGAGTTCCCATAAAAAAGTAAATCAAATACATCTTCGGCGTACTCGATAGCAGAAAAATTATAAATACCATGTTTCAAAAGAAAACCTTTGGTTGAATCTTTAAATATTTTACTCGTATGATTTCTGTATTCAATTTCACTATTGAGATCGATACCAAATCGATTGATGAGCTGCTGTCTTGCACTGGTTTGGCCTTTCATACCATCATTAATGAATCCACCATAAAAAAAACTTTTGGTGATATCTTTTCCGATTGATGTAGATTGATAGTCCGCGATACCCGAAAAAACAAGCTCATGATTCTTTTGAAAAAGAGCTGTATCCTGCTGAATAGGAATCATAAGTTGACACAATACATTTTGCCAACAGAGGATAGATAATAGCAATGCGAACAAACATCTTATCATGGCAACACGTTTTTCGTGGTTAGCTTCAAAAATGACTCAAAATAAACAAAAGCATTACTTGGAATCGCTGCAGGAGATGACTGCACGGCGTCAGATGTTTGCATGTGTGCTTTGATCACGATAGACTTAGTATTCGGTAAATGTGCTACAAGCTCATTACCCATTAGTATAACAGACTTATTTGAAGCCTTATAAAGATTATCAGAAGGATCTGGCATGCCATCCAAAGCAGAGCGTAAAATCAGTTCTTTGGGTATACTATGAAGAAGATTATTTCCGTCATCTAAAAACTCAATAGAAATTTCTCCTTGCAAGGGGAAAGCGTTGGTAGAACGAATATGCAATTCCATCGTTTCCGTATTTATTAAATCATTTAGCTGTGTAGTATTCAAAGAAAACGAGACAGTATCAGAAAAAATCAGACCATTTACCCCGATCGCAAGAGGAAACTGAGATGTCAAATCAACTTTCACCTTACTATTCGGGAAAATCTCATTGTAAGAGCCTGTTGAAGTGCCTAGTGGATTCATTTTCATATTATAACCTATCCTGTGCGTATAGCCTAAATTTCCAATATAGCTTCCAAGGTTACTATTGTCTGAATCAAAGATAATTGATGAGATACTTGGGATTAAACTAGACCAAGCGCCTGTTGCTGGACCAATAAGATGTTCCGTATTCAGCTGACTTGAAAGCAAACCAACTGTATTCTGACCTGTATTTGTATTCTCCAAAAGGGTTAAAGTTGCCGACGCCGGTATTTTCGCACCATTTTCAATTGAAAATGTCAATGGAATGTCATTCAATGATATAGAACCCGATATTATTTGGTCAAGATATGGAATAGTAACTTCCGCTGTATCAGAAAAAGACAATGCGCCAAAATAACCTTGAGCATATGCAATTTTAATATTTTCGAATTTTGCGTCAAACTCAAAAACATCTGAGGTAGATAAACTTGAGCTCTCCCCTTCTGGATCTGTCATAATCGAAAATGAGGTTTGAAGTATATTGAAGGCCGAAAGATTCGACGACCCCATAACACCAGTTCCCTGCAAATCGAGTTCATAACCATCCAATGAAATCAATGCTTCGCCTTCAGTTGGATTTTCTTGCGTCCCTGCTCCTACAAAAAAGGTTTGCTCAAAATCAACACCATTCAAGGTCACGCCTGGCATTGAAATCGTATAGTATGCACTTGTAGATATTGGATTGTAAACCGATAATTTAATACTTCCGCTTGACACAATTGCCTTTTTTAATTCAACATCAGGAATACTTAGATCATGCGTTTCCACTGAGTTATAAAAGGTAAAGCCCGCCGGGATATTGCCGATACCTATTGATGGAGAATAGGTTTGATGAATGGTTGTATCAGGAAGCTCAAGATAATCACTAATGTAGGTATCTAAAATCGTTCTTTTAAAATCAACATAATACTGGGAGCTGCTATTGTCTAAAGTACTATCATTGTGATAATTCAATAAACTGATTGTATCCTTTGCGAGGGGTAGAACCCAATCTGAGTTCCATTCAGTATTTTTTTTTCTACATGAATGAACACAGCTCATTAAAAGCAAAAAAGAAAAAATATAAAATAGCTTTATTTGATTCACGCTTTTTCTAATATGGTGGCGTAACCCTGACCAACGCCAATGCACATCGTTACAAGAGCATAACGCTTGTTTGTCCTATTTAGTTGTCTTGCAGCTGTAAGTAAAATTCGAGATCCCGACATACCAAGTGGATGACCAAGAGATATAGCACCTCCATTTGGATTAATTCTCGGATCATCATCTGCTATACCAAGAGCTCTTGTACATGCCAGCACCTGCGCTGAAAAAGCTTCATTCAGCTCAAGTACATCCATATCATCTAAACTTAAACCAGCTCTTTCTAATGCCTTATTTGAAGCAGCGACAGGTCCAATGCCCATTATTCGAGGTTCTACTCCTGCCACAGCAGAAGAGACTACTCTTGCTAAAGGTTTTAAATCATTTGCTTCAATTGCCTCATTAGAAGCGATTAATAAAGCCGCAGCACCATCGTTCAGTCCAGAAGAATTTCCAGCGCTAACACTTCCGTCTTTTTTGAATGCAGCTCTTAGTCCACCTAGACTCTCCATCGTCGTATTTCCCCGAGGGAATTCGTCTGTATCAAAAACAATTGGATCCATTTTTCTTCGCCGAATTTCAACAGGTACAATCTCATCTGTAAAAAAACCGGCCTCTTGTGCCAACTTCGTTTTCTGCTGTGACCATAAAGCAAAAGCATCTTGATCGGACCGACTAATACTATACTTCTCAACTAAATTCTCTGCTGTTACCCCCATTCCATCCGTGCCATAGGCGTCGTGAAGCTTTGGATTCACAAAGCGCCACCCAAAGGATGAATCATGCATTTGCGCGTCTCTGCCGAAAGCTTTCGAGGTTTTAGAAATTACCCATGGTCCTCGTGTCATGTGTTCAACACCGCCAGCAATAAATAAATCACCGGAATCAGATTCAATAGCTCGACTCGCGTGAATAACAGCGGCCATTCCGGAAGCGCATAAACGATTAACTGTTTCTCCTGGAACTGATGGAGGTAATCCAGCCAATAGACCTGCCATTCGAGCAACGTTTCTATTGTCCTCACCGGCTTGGTTTGCACAACCCATAATTACATCTTCAATCTTTGAGAAATCGAGACCAGGATTTCGATCCATAAGCCCCTTTATTGCATGAGCCGCTAAATCGTCCGCACGAACAGGCGAAAGCGTCCCTCCAAAGTTGCCAATGGCCGTTCGAATTCCATCAATAATATAGGCTTGTTTTTTCATGAATCTGTTTTAATATAAAATTACAATTTTAGGTGAATACAGTATCAAATATGGGGATATTGTTACTTTTGAATAGTTATGGGCACGACAAAATCATTTAAGGAAATCTCAGCAGATGATATTCTTTTCTTTTCAGATCTATTGGGGACACGATGCAAGACCATTGAGTCTGACCTAAAGCGATACAGCCATGATGAAACTGAAGATTTAGTATACATGCCATCGCTAGTAGCCGTTCCCGAAAGCTCAGAGGAAATAGCTAAAATCCTAAAGTATTGTAATACGCAAAAAATACCTGTCACACCAGCTGGTGCAAGAACAGGCCTCAGTGGTGGAGCACTACCCATACATGGCGGAGTTCTTCTGTCAACCGAAAAACTAAATCGCATCATCAATATTGATGAAAAAAACCATCAAGTAACAACAGAACCCGGAGTCATAACACAAAATTTACAAGATGCCGTCAAGGAAAAAGGTCTTTTTTACCCTCCAGACCCTGCCAGCAGAGGATCTTGTTTTATTGGCGGAAATATTGCGGAAAACTCAGGCGGACCAAAAGCAGTAAAATATGGCGTGACAAATGAATATGTGCTCAACCTAGAGGTTGTGCTTCCAAATGGAGAGATTATTTGGACTGGTGCTAATGTGATTAAAAATGCGACGGGATACAATCTTACTCAATTACTTGTTGGTTCTGAGGGAACTTTAGGCATAGTAACAAAAATCGTTTTAAAGCTTAGAACCCATCCAACGCATGATATGCTGATGCTTGTTCCGTTTTATGAGGCCAAAGAAGCATGCCAAGCGGTTTCAGCTATTTTTAGAGCTGGAATCGTCCCAAGTGGACTTGAATTTATGGAACGAGATGCCTTGCTACTCGCCCAAGAATTTACAGAGGATTATTCAGTCAAAGTAGCTGATTCACATGAGGCACACCTGCTTATAGAGGTAGATGGATTTGATGCCGAACTGCTCATGAAAGAATGCGAACAAATCATTAGTGTCCTAGAAGATTTTCAAACAGATGAAATCTTATTTGCTGACTCTGAAGCGCAAAAAAATACGCTTTGGAACCTGAGAAGAAAAGTTGGCGAAGCGGTAAAAGGTCATTCAACTTACAAAGAGGAAGATACTGTTGTCCCTAGGTTTCATTTACCTGAATTGCTTCAAAGTGTTAAAGATATTGGGACTAAATATGGTTTTCAATCAGTTTGTTATGGACACGCGGGAGACGGAAACCTACATGTCAATATTCTTAAAGGAGTACTTGATGACAAGACATGGAACAATGAACTCCCAAAGGCCATCGAGGAGATCTTTAAAAAAGTAGTAGATCTAGGAGGTACAATATCCGGAGAGCACGGAATTGGCCTTGTACAAAAACCATATATGCATATCGCTTTTCCAGAAATAACTTTGAACCTAATGCAAGAAATTAAAAGGGTTTTTGACCCGAATGGAATCTTGAATCCTGGAAAAATATTTTAATTTTCCTTCATCCAATGGAGATGCCTTGCATACATGAGTATAAAAAACAAGGATATTAAACCGTTTGCAAGTAGCATAAACATTGGGATTTCTGAGGGGCTCACAACAAAATAATATTGAATTAAACTCAAAAAAGAATAGGCAATATAAAGATGAAAGCCTAATTTATATCCTTTAAACATTTTGAAAGCACCATATAATCCCAACGCAGATATAAGCAATAACAAAAAGCTATACAGCTGAAAGTTTTCTAATGTGGCCAATGTCACATTCTCCATCTGACGAATTATATCGATCCACTCCTCATTAATGTCTTGTCCATATTTTTTTATTTCATTGATCAACCGGGCATTTTCAACTTTAACCGCGTCAAAAACAGATTTATCTGGACGACCATTAAATACTCCAGCAATAGAACTAAACAATTGACTCCCCGCAGTGACAAGGGTCAAAACAAAAAGAACTACGAGGCCCATTGGACGTTTTGAACTTTTTTTAGAATTTTCGCCATCTGGCTCGTGAACACTTATCATTTAAATAGAAATGAATTTGATTTTTTAATATCATAGGACAGCACACGATCATCTTCAATAAACGGAACAAGCTTTCTGTAGTCAACCAATAAATCCTCGTTTACTTGAGAGGACCTTAGAGGCCTTCTGTACTCCATTGCTTGAGCAGCACTCAGTAGCTCTATACCAATAATATCCTGGACATTACCAAGCACTTTTAGACACTTAGTCGCTGCATTTGCGCCCATACTTACGTGGTCCTCTTGACCATTACTAGAATCAATAGTGTCTACTGATGCCGGTGTACAAAGCTGTTTGTTTTGACTCACCATTGAAGCACACGAGTATTGCGCAATCATTAAACCAGAATGTAAACCAGGGTTCTTCACCAAAAATGGAGGTAATCCTCTATCTCCTGATATTAGCTTATAGGTTCTGCGTTCTGATATACTTCCTAATTCGGACAATGCTATTGCCAAATAATCAAGCGCAAGCGCCAAGGGTTGACCATGAAAATTTCCTGCAGAAATAATTTCATCAGCATCGGGGAAAATAGTAGGATTATCAGTAACGGCATTAATCTCGTTTTCTATTATGGTCTTACAGAAATCTAGGGTGTCCTTACTAGCACCATGTACCTGAGGAATACATCTTAAGGAATAAGGGTCCTGAACATGTTCTTTTGGCTGTTTAATGATTTCACTTCCTTGAAGTCTTTCATAAACAATATGAGCTACCTCGACTTGCCCCTTCTGATTTCTCAATGCGTTCACATTCGATTTAAAAGGAGAAATTAACCCCATTAAGGCGTCAATAGAAATTGAGGCTACGGCATTTGCTGTATCGAATATTTTTAAACCCTGCGTAACACAATGGCTCAGGTAAGCCGCCATGAATTGGGTTCCATTCAAAAGTGCCAAACCTTCCTTTGGATGGAGCTTTATAGGATCAACACCAAGCTCATCAAAAACATCTGCTGTTGTCCTTATTTCACCTTCATAAGTAACATCACCCTCTCCGATTAAGGAAAGTGACATATGTGCCAATGGCGCTAAATCTCCGGAAGCACCTAGGCTTCCAAGCTCATAGATAACCGGCAGAACATCATTGTTATACAACCATAATATTCTTTCCACTGTTTCTAGATAAACACCCGAGTGCCCTTTACTCAAAGCAATCGCTTTCAGCAGAAGTATGCGCTTGACAATGTCGTTGGGTATTTGCACGCCTGCGCCGCATGCATGAGAACGAACAAGATTGATTTGCAGATCTTCAAGTTCAGCATTGCTAATTACTGTATTACATAATGAGCCAAACCCCGTATTTATACCGTAAATAATTTGATTCCCAGAAGCCAATTTATTTTTCAAGTAAGTTGCGCAATGCTGAATTTTATGCTTACAATCTTCACTAATACCTATCTTTTCTCCCGAAGCAATAAGCTCATGTATTTTATCAATACTGTAAAAATCATCTGTTATAAGGTGCATAATAATCGAATTGATTAATCAACTAATGATTGCGCAAAGTCTTTTGCAAAATAAGTAAGAATGCCGTCAGCACCAGCTCGTCTAATGCTTAGAAGCATTTCATTCATTGCCGCATTATAATCAATCCATCCCTTTTGTGACGCAGCATGAACCATCGCATATTCTCCACTTACATTATAGGCAGTAACCGGTGTTGCAAAATTTTCTTTTAATAAATGAATCACATCCAAATAACACAACGCAGGTTTAACCATAATCATATCTGCACCTTCATCAATGTCTAATTGTGCTTCAATTAAAGCTTCAGCCTTATTGGAAGGGTTCATTTGATAGGTTTTTTTATCTCCTGACTTCGGCGCGGAGTTTAAGGCATCTCTAAAGGGGCCGTAAAAAGCACTTGCGTATTTGGCAGTATATGACATAATACTTGTTTCTGTATATCCTGCATCATCCAATGCCGATCGTATTACACCAACTCTTCCGTCCATCATATCTGAGGGACCAATAATATCGATACCTGCCTGAGCTTGTGCTACAGACATCTTCGCTAATATAGGTAAGGTTTCGTCATTGACTATCTTTCCGTTTCGAACCAAACCATCGTGACCATCAGAAGAATATGGATCTAGCGCTACATCGCTCATCAACACAATCTCAGGAAAAGTCTCTTTGATTTTTTGTATTGCTTTTAAATAGAAATTAGCGGGATCATAGCTCATAGTTGCCGATTGATCTTTCAAATGATCTTCAATAGCGGGGAAAATATCATACGTTCGTATACCAAGCTCCATACAAGATTCAATCTCCTTAAGCAATAAGTCAATTGACCATCTATAAATATTTGGTAATGAGGATATTTCTTCCTTTATATTTGTTCCGTCTTTTAAAAAAACGGGGAATATTAAATTTTCAAGTCCCAGGCGAGACTCCTGGACCATATCCCTAATCGCGGCATTTTTTCTATTTCTTCTTGGCCGTATATTCATTGTTTACATTAACATTCCACCGCATACATGAATCGTCTGTCCAGTAATGTATGCAGACATATCACTTGCCAGAAACACAGTAGCATTTGCTACGTCAAGCGGAGTACCTCCTCTTTTAAGCGGAATTCCATTTCTCCATTCATCGACAACCTTTTCATCAAGAGATTTGGTCATTTCAGTTTCAATAAATCCAGGTGCGATCGCGTTACATCGGATACTTCTTGAACCAAGCTCAGCAGCTACAGATTTCGTGAAACCAATAAGCCCTGCTTTTGAGGCCGCATAATTTGCTTGACCAGCATTTCCTTTAACTCCAACAACAGAGGACATATTTATAATAGAACCTGAACGAGCCTTTAGCATCGGTATCTGTGCTGCTTTCGTTAAATTGAAAGCAGATTTAAGATTGGTATTGATTACAGCGTCCCATTGCTCTTCAGTCATTCGCATCAACAAAGTATCTCTTGTAATACCTGCGTTATTTACTAGAACATCTAGCGTTCCAAATTCTTCGATAACATCTGCAACTAGTTTCTGAGCATCATCGAAGCTTGCCGCGTCGGACATAAATGATTTCGCCAATCCACCACCTTCTGTTAATTCCTTTTCAACTTGGATTGCCTGATCTTCGGTATTCTTATCTCTATAGGTAAAGGCAACTGTAGCACCTTGGCGCACACATTCTTGAGCAATTGATTTGCCAATTCCTCTCGACCCTCCCGTAATTAGTACAATTTTATTTTCGAGTAATTTCATAATTTGTTTTATAGGGACAAATGTAATCAATCCGATAATATATAGTTGTACGAAAGGTCAATGAAAAATAGATGACATTTACTTCACGAAGAATGAATCCTCTATTCCCTGATTCACCTCATAATTCGTGAGCTCCAATAAGATTGTACCCAGCTTCTTTTTATCAGACTTCTTAGAGGCTGAACGATGTGGATTGGAGGCAATACTCTTGGGCATTTTAAACTCTTTAACATTTACCTTAAATTCAATAACTGAGGGTAAACCATATTGTTTTTGTGCATCATATTTATAAGAAACATTGACATTCCCACTACTTCTCGTGGTTACCTCTGCGGCTAAAATCAATAATTCTAATGGTTCAACCCATAACTTTAAAAGAATAATGTCCGATTCACTGGAATTGGCAATAACCGTAAGCTGTTTCGTTTGCTTTCCCTCAATAACCTTGTCACCCGCGAGTACAACCATGTATGATTCAGGTTGGCTCAAAAATATATTCATATCCGTAAATCCCTGTTTAGGAAGAATTGCAATGCCTTTAGATACGACCTTAAATTTATCAGGTGCCTTAAAATGAATTTTGGCTTTAGATGGAAGAATCTTGATGAGCGGAATATCCGCCTGAATAAGGACATTTGCAGAATAATCATTGACCTTCTCTAGTTTGGATACTAGGCGACCAAGCAGCTCTTGAGCACTTTGAGCGGAGCTAACAAAACTGATAAAAATAAGACAGAGGGATAGGTAGAGTGCTTTCATTATGTATTGATATCTTTTTTGTTAAACTTCCATAGTGCAACACCTGTAAATCCAATGATGTGCGCCAGTAAAATATAAATTGAATTTAAGATTTCTTGCACTGGAACAGGCATCTCAAAGAGGCTTCTCCAGGCCGACATATGAGTAGTCAATAGAAATGGCTGAATGGAATTGAAGCTCGAAACATCCAAAGAACCAATAATTGTAAAAAGAATTATAACTGACATCGTGGAGACAATGGGTCCTATTGAATTATCAGAAAACACAGAAAAACAGATGGACATGGAGGCAATTGCCAAAAGTGCCAAGTAAGCCAATCCAAACCCATATAAATATCGCCACAAAATATCGTCAGCAGGTATAATCACCAAGCCATCGTTATTCAAAACGATTAAATCCCCTGAACCGAACATCCATTGTCCAACACCATAGGCCATAAATGCCATCCATAGCGTTAAGAGCAATGTATAAATAGCCCCTGCCAAAAGCTTCGATCCTAAAATTGCAGAACGCGATATTGGTTTTGTGGCCATCATTCTTAATGTCCCCATGGCAGCTTCACCTGAGACCAAATCTCCCGTCACCAATGCAACAAGAAGCGGAACATGGATAATGAGCATTTGAAGTATTATAAATGCCATTAGGTTACCATTCAAAATCTCACCATTAAAACTTAAGGTCTGCTCAAATGATGCCGTAACAAAAGAGATAAAGCTTTTACCATCTGCCTTCATTGCCAAAAGAATGACTCCAATAAGTAGCGTTAGAGCACCAAAGCCGATATAGCTTCGTGGCTTGGCAATAATTTTAATGAGTTCGTTAATTGTATTCTTGAGTAGCATATTAACCTTCTTGTATCATTTTAATAAAATAATCCTCTAGCTTTCTCTTTTGTTCAATACTGTATATACGCAATCCGTTTTTTACAAAACATTCAGCTACATCGGCAATACGCATTTTTTCTATCTCCAGCTCCAATTCTTGACCCAGAGCATCTAGCGCTGCCTCAATCTGAAAATCTGATTTGAGAAGCTTCATTCCTCGTTGGACGTCATCAAGCTGAAAACGCACCACCATTTGTGATGTATTTAAAAGCTCGCTTACCGAACCTTCTATCAATGTTTCTCCTTTGTTGATAATGACCATTCTATTGGCGATCATTTCGATTTCTGAAAGCTGGTGAGAGGATAAAATAACAGTTTTACCCTGTTCCTGACTTAGCTTCAAGATTAGATTTCTAATATCGACAATCCCTTGAGGATCAAGGCCGGTTGTCGGTTCATCTAGGATAATCAGCTCAGGATTATGCATCAAAGCTTGAGCAATACCCAAACGCTGCTTCATACCATGAGAGAAGGTCCGAAACCTGTGCTTTTCACGGCCTTCTAGTCCTACAAATTCTAGGATATCATTAATTTCAGATTTAGAAACAGAGCTGCCAGATATCCTTGAAAGAAGTTCTAGATTTTTAAATGCCGATAAATATTTATAAAAATCCGGCTTTTCAATAATCGAACCTATTTTGGATAGAACCTCTATCCGATTTGAGTTCATCGGTTTTCCAAAAAGTGATATCTCACCTGAATCCTCTTTTATTAATGAAAGCATACAACGGAGTGAGGTGCTTTTACCAGCACCATTTGGTCCAAGAAATCCAAAAACATCATTTTTGTTTACGGTAAAAGATACATCTCTCACCGCCTGAAATCCTTTAAATGATTTCTTCAAATTTCTTACGGAAACAACCTCTTGGTTCATACTTTAAAAACACGCCAAGTTACAAAAAGTTTATACAAATGAACCGATTAAATGCTAAAGTGTACACAATTAAAAAAAACATGAATAAATTACTCTTAACCACACTAATGTTAGCTTTAGTGAATCTTACCTACAGCCATGATTCTAAAAAAACAGCAAGCGATACACAAAAAAATACGGCTATAAAAAAGGCAAGGTTAAATGAGGCCACCGTATACACATCAGGGGTTCAGCTTCGTTCTAGTTTAAAGTACAATGCTATAAAAGGCCTCAATGAAATTATCGTTGAAGGAATAAGCCCCTCGATTGACCCGCAGACCGTTCAGGTAAGTGCAACAGGTAACGCCATAATCTTGGATAGCAAGTATAGCGTGTTTTATCCTACAAAAAGCATCCAAGAGAATAATGTAGCAACAACCCAATTGAAAAGGGGCATAAAATTACTGAACGACTCGATTGAGTCAAAAGGATATGAGCTAAGACGCATTAACGAATCAATTGCAGTGTATAAAGAGGCAAAAAGTATTCTTCACAACAACGGTATGGTTAAGAATAAAGGAAAGGTCAATGATTCTATTGACCTATTAAAAGAGATCATTGAATTCTATGCAGTGAAAATGAATAAAATGAACGAAAAGATTTTGGACTTAAGTAAGCATAAGAATTCATCACAAAAAGGATTGAACCAAATGAAGCAGCGTCTCGGAATATTAAATGAAAAATTAAGAAAACTAGGTCAGTCCGGAATAAAACAGGATCCAGTGCCAAGAATTACAATATCACTTATTGCTGAGGGAAACACAAGTGGAGAGATCAGCTTGTCTTATTTGTCAAAAAATGCCGGATGGACGCCTCTTTACGATATCAGAAGCAAATCATCTGAAGGGAAAATATTCATGAATTACAAAGCCCAGGTTCATCAAACCACAGGATTAGACTGGAAGAATATTAAGCTAAACATTTCCACAAATAACCCTTACGCCAATAAAACAAAACCAGAGCTAAACCCTTGGTATATAAGCTACAAGAATTATCGAAAAGAACTTAACGTGCGCAGTGATAATAATCAGCTCTATAAAATGACAACTGCTCCATCGCGGGCCATTACAAATATGGGCTATTCCTACAAATCAGAAAATATTGAAGATGAAGCGATCAACGCCAATGAATTTACAACCCTTACACAGCAGTTAACAGCTGCTGAATTCAAAATTGATTTGCCGTATAACATCATTTCAAATGGTGAAAAGCATATGGTACTTGTTCAAAAATCAGAGCTCGAAACCAACTTCAAATACTATGCAGTACCTAAATTAGATGTCTCTGTGTATTTAGTTGCCGAAATGCTAAAAATCGATGAACTGCAGCTCATTCCATCAAAAGCGAATATCTTTTTTGACGGAACATATGTAGGTGAAACATTTATAGACCCTACCACAATGAACGATACTTTATATTTATCTCTTGGAAAAGATCCAAATATTGCCATTTCTAGAAAATTAATCTCGTCGAAATGCAAGGAGAAAATAATTGGTGACAAAATCGAAAAACACCTTGCCTACTCTATTGAAATAAAAAATATGAAATCAAGTCAAGTAGAAGTTGTCATTCAAGATCAAATACCGATTACTACCAATTCAGATATCATCATTGATAAAATCAACGCTGGAAAAGGCAAACTAAAGGCGAGAACAGGACTTATAGAATGGAAAACGATTCTTAAATCCAAGGAGCAAAAAACCTATGACTTCGACTATCGAATCAAATTCAATAAGGACAAACAAATAAACATATAATAAAAAGCCCGCGAGGGCTTTTTCTATTTTAAAAGATAAGACTGTAAATCAAAAGCTTTTCTAACTTTGTGGCCCGAATCAAATGGTTTGTTTGAACAATTTGATTGTGAGAAGCATTGTACCACCACTGTTTATCAAGTAAATAAGTGCTGAATGTTTATTTAATTGAAACAAATTAGAGTATGAGTAAAAAGCGCAATTTAAAACCGGAAAGCCTAATGATGTCTTACGGTTACAAACCGGAGCTTTCCGAAGGTTCTATTAAATCTCCCATATTTCAAACCTCAACTTTTGTATTTAAAAATGCTCAGGAAGGAAAAGCTTTTTTCGAGGTCGCATACGGCTTAAGGGAAAAAGAAACGACCGAAGAGGTTGGTTTGATTTACAGTCGAATTAATAATCCAGATCTTGAAATTCTTGAAACACGCTTGAAGCTTTGGGACAAGGCAGACGACTGTGCTGTTTTTGAAAGTGGAATGGCAGCTATTTCTACGGTTTTACTCGAGTTCTTGTCACCAGGTGATGTTTTACTTTACAGCTCACCTCTCTATGGTGGCACGGATCATTTTATTAAAGACTTTTTGAAAAAAATTGGTGTTCATACAATTTCATTTACACCAAATGACTCCCAAGAAGATATCGTGAAACGTTTAGAAAATTCAGGGATGGCAAATAAGCTTTCTATGGTTTACATTGAAACACCTGCCAATCCTACAAATGCATTGATTGATATGGATATGTGTAAGGCAATTGCCGATAAATATTCATCTGATGATAGAAAGGTCTATTTTGCTGTGGACAATACATATATGGGTCCGCTTTGGCAGCATCCTTTGGCCCATGGTGCTGATATCGCTCTTTATTCAGCGACAAAGTATATTGGTGGACATAGCGACTTAATTGCTGGTGCATGTTGCGGAAATCAAGAAGTCATATCCCGTGTAAAAGTACTAAGAACGTTTTTGGGAAATATGGCAGCTCCACAGACAGGATGGCTATTAATGAGAAGTCTAGAGACGCTAAAAATAAGAATGGAACAGCAAGCCGAAAATGCACAACATGTTGCCAATTACTTAAAGGACCACCCAAAGGTTGAAAAAGTATACTACTTGGGACTCATTCCAGAAGGAACGGAAGAATATGCCATATATAAGAAACAGTATGACTCCCCAGGAGCAATGCTGTCATTTGATATCAAAGGAAAAGAAAAAGACGCTTTTGCCTTCATAGATGCATTAAAGCTGATAAAACTTGCGGTTAGTCTTGGAGGAACCGAGTCTCTTGTAGAGCATCCTGCTACGATGACCCACGCAGGTGTTGACCCTACTTTTAGAGAAGAGCTCAGTATTACAGAAAAGCTAGTTAGAGTATCTGTTGGTGTTGAGAATTATGAAGACCTAATATGGGATATTGAACAAGCTTTAGAAAAGGTATAAAAATGAAAATATATACAAAGAAAGGGGACAAAGGGCAGACTGGACTGATTGGTGGTAGCCGTGTTTCGAAAAATGACCTTCGTATCAATGCTTACGGAACCGTTGATGAGCTAAATGCACATGTTGGTATGCTTCGTGATCTTGTCGATAATGCTGAGATCAAGTTGAATCTATTGGAGATTCAAGATAGATTATTTACTGCAGGTTCGTTATTGGCAGTTGGTGAAAAGGGAACAAAAATGAAGCTTCCTGAGCTACATGAGGCAAACATTGAATGTCTCGAATCCTGGATAGACAAAATGGATGCAGATTTACCACCAATGAAAACATTCGTTCTTCCAGGAGGCCATGTAACTGTTTCCACTTGCCATATTGCTAGAACGGTGTGCAGGAGGGCGGAAAGGTTAATCGTTGAGCTATCTAATCAGGTTGAGGTAGCGGCAGTAATTGTGGCATACTTTAATCGTTTGAGTGATTACTTCTTCACACTAAGTCGAAAATTGAGCTTGGACTTAAACGCAGAAGAAACACCTTGGATTCCGAAATCTTAGATATTATTTTCAGAAATTTCTTTTTTTTCTTGGATAATTTGAAATAAAGTTTACTTTTGCCGATAATTGAAAATGATTAGCAAATGTACTGGACTTTAGAATTAGCATCGTATTTAGAGGATGCGCCATGGCCAGCATCGAAAGATGAACTTATTGACTTCGCGATACGAACGGGAGCGCCTATGGAGGTTGCTGAAAATCTTCAGGATCTCGAAGACGAAGGTGAAATATATGAAAGTATTGAAGAAATCTGGCCTGACTATCCATCAAGAGAAGATTTCTTATTCAATGAAGACGAATATTAAGCGACTATCCTAATACAAGAGAATTATTATGAATTTTCTTGGTCATTTATACTTTTCAAATAATAATTTAGATTTAATGGTCGCTAATCTATTTGGCGATTTTTGTAAAGGGAAAAGCTATCTAGCATATCCACTTGAAACACAACGCGGTGTTCTTTTACATAGAGAGATTGACGATTACATCGACAATCATTCGGAAGTATTGGCTTTGCGACAAAAACTATACGCTCCACTTCCGAAAGTTTCAGGAATTGCGATCGATTTATACTTTGACCACCTTTTGGCCAAACATTGGAAGCGATTTCACGCACTAACTTTGGAAGATTTCTTAGCCAAGTTTTATAAACATGCCTCATCGATTAATCCAAGCTATCCAGATGAATTCCATCACTTTAT
This sequence comes from uncultured Cryomorphaceae bacterium, assembly GCA_913052055.1. Taxonomy (GTDB): domain Bacteria; phylum Bacteroidota; class Bacteroidia; order Flavobacteriales_D; family Crocinitomicaceae; genus UBA952. Next base: position 38,300 of record CAJXDT010000003.1, on the reverse strand, counting down.
CACCAAACTGCGTGAGAGCCAATGGATGAACTATTACCCTAGCTCCTTTGGATTACAAAAGTCTTGTGAAGGCGTTTCTCGAAGGTTATCTTTTGAAAATGTGCTAAAAAATGCTCCGACCCTACTCTTGCCGTATGAGGAAGAACTTCTCAAGGTTTTTTTAGTTTATATGCGTGATGCTGTTGCCCGTTTTAACAGTTAAGACAAAAACGAATCAAATAAATCATTATCTTATAGTAGAGGAAACATAAATAGTTTCTAACGTTACCTAGTTGTTAACTTTTTAGTTTTTCTTTTCTAATTGATTCAGTTAGTGTAAATTTGACACTATATAAAACCTATAAAATATGCCAAAAGCGAAAAAGCACACCGAGAAATTCAACAACTTCAACTTAATTATATTTGGAGGAACCGGTGATCTCGCTTACAGAAAAATATACCCTGCCATATACCAGAGATTCATTGATGGTCAGCTAACGTGCAAGTACAACATAATTGCAATTACGCGAAAAGAAAACCACCAAGATATATTCAATAAAGAGATGGAATCCTTCCTATCTCAGAATGTGAAAGACAGTAATATGAGCAAGGATGAGATATCGCTATTCATGAAGAATGTGCATCTGATAAGGGCAAAGGAAGCCAGCGCAGAAGGTTACAAGGATTTAAAAAGCTTCTTGGCTAAATTCAAAGAATATCAAAATATTTTTTATTTCTCAACGCCCTCATCAGCCTTCGGACCGATATCAAAGGCCTTAAAAGCCTCTCAGCTCGTTAACTTAGAGAGTAAAGTAGTTATAGAAAAGCCATTAGGTCATAACTTGGAATCATCGATTTCAATAAACGATGACATTATAGAGACCTTCAGTGAATCACAAATTTATCGGATCGACCATTACCTTGGCAAAGAGACTGTTCAAAATCTCATGGTTCTGCGTTTTGCAAATAATTTATTTGAAAGAGCATGGGATTCAGAAAATATAGACAGTATACAGATTACTGTGGCAGAAAGCCTGGGGGTTGAAAAACGCGCTGGATATTATGATCAAAGTGGTGCCCTACTTGATATGGTCCAAAATCATTTACTACAATTACTCTGTCTCGTGGCGATGGAACCGCCTGTGGCGTTAAAAGCAAATGAAGTCCGCAACGAAAAGCTAAAGGTTTTAAGATCTCTCAGGCCTTTTACAAAGGATTCAATTCGAACAGAAACGATTAAAGGACAATACACAAGGGGGAACATTGAAGGTCAGAAGGTCAACTCATACCTAGAGGATATAGAAAAGTATGAATCCAAAACAGAAACATTTGTGGCGCTTAAAACCTACGTTGATAATTGGAGGTGGAAAAATGTACCATTTTACCTCAGAACAGGTAAGCGTATGAAAAAGCGTTATTCCGAGATTGTAATCAATTTTAAGCAAGTCAAACATAATATCTTCCCCTCCAAAGAAAAAATGAATAACAATAAGCTAATTATTCGACTTCAGCCAGAAGAACGCATTGAGCTTATTCAAATGACTAAGATACCAGGACCCGGTGGTTACAGGTATAAACCTATCGCCTTAAAACTTGATTATATAGATTCCTTTGAGGAAAGGTTTCCCGGTGCTTATGAACGGCTAATCATTGATGTTATAAGAGGGAATCAAACTTTATTCATGAGTCAAGATGAGCTGGTTGCTGCTTGGACCTGGATCGAGACCATTACATCAAACTGGAAAAACACAAATACAAAGAATGTTCTTTATGAGGCAGGCTCATGGGGTCCAGGAGATGGGATCTTAATGAAAGACGAGTCTTGGGTTACCAAAACATGGAAAAAGAAATGATTGAATTTCAAACAAAAGAACGACTTGAAAAAAGCTTGTGTGACCGCATAGCTGAAATTATACGTTTGGCCATACAAGAAAAAGGGTGCGCTAAATTACTGCTGTCAGGAGGAGGAACGCCGAAGGAACTATACCATAAACTTTCTGCGCTTAAACTAGACTGGAATAAAGTCAAAATAGGCCTAGTTGACGAACGATTTGTTCCTATTGACGAAACGCATTCAAATCAAAAAATGATTTCTGAAATTCTTCTGCAAGACTCAGCAAAAGAAGCCACACTCATCGGGATGGTGCAAAACATAGAAAATTATACTGAAAATTTGGAAACAGTCAATAAATTGTATGAAGAGCTCAATGAGGCAGATCTTGTTTTGCTCGGAATGGGCGCCGACGGCCATACAGCTTCTATCTTTCCTGGAGATCCACCATCTATTCAATGTACTCAAGATCAATTACCACTCATCAGAAACACAAATGCGCCAAGTGAACCGAAGAGAAGGATTTCATTAAATAAACCTTTTATATCAAAAGCAAAGCATATTTTTTTAATGATAACCGGTGATCATAAAAGACAGGTTTTTATTCAGTGTGATGAGAAAAAATATCCCATCCATTGTTTTAAGGAAGAAATTTCCGAGGTCTATTTCACCACAAATTAATTGTAAGATGCACAAAAGAATAATTGAAATTACAAAGCGTATTACTGAAAGAAGCAAAGCATCTAGAAGAGCATATTTGAATGAGGTAGACAAAATGTTTGAAGAAGGTGTATATCGTTCTACTTTAAGCTGCGGTAATCTTGCTCATTCCTTTGCAGGATGCAACACCACAGAAAAGGCTGAACTATCAGGAAACATGACAAAAAATCTTGGGCTCGTTACAGCATACAACGATATGCTTTCAGCACATAGAGTATATGAAAACTATCCGGAGCAATTGCGAGGTTACGCACAAAAATACAATGCTGTTCTTCAAGTTGCAGGTGGCGTTCCTGCCATGTGTGATGGAGTTACACAGGGTAAAGACGGTATGGAGCTTTCGCTATTTTCGCGTGACGTCATTGCACTAAGTACTTCCGTAGGTCTATCCCATAATGTGTTTGACGCAATTTTATGTCTCGGGATATGCGATAAAATTGTTCCAGGATTAATGATGGGGTGTCTAAACTATGGGCATCTACCCGTTGTTTTCGTTCCTGGAGGCCCAATGCCATCGGGGATTAGCAATGATGAGAAGGCACGTATTCGAAGGGAATTTGCAGAAGGTAAAATCGATAGAAATACACTTTTAAAAGGAGAGTCTGACTCTTATCATTCACCTGGTACCTGTACTTTTTACGGAACAGCGAATAGCAATCAAATGCTAATGGAAATCATGGGCATGCAGCTACCTGGATCAAGCTTTGTCAATCCTGATACAGCTCATAGAAATTTGCTCAATGAAAAGGCAGTAGAATTTGCTGCAGAAAATGCCAAGTTAGGGTTGGAAAGATCTATTTCCAGAATCATCAATGAAAAATCAATTGTAAATGCGATTATTGGTCTATTGGCAACAGGTGGGTCTACAAATCATACCATACATTTAATTGCAATTGCGAAAGCCGCAGGAATTATCATTGATTGGGAAGACATGTCGGAATTATCAAGCTTTATACCTTTAATCACAAGGATGTATCCAAATGGTTCAGCAGATGTAAATCACTTTCACGCTGCAGGAGGTATGTGCTATGTCATCAAGACTCTTTTAGATCAAGGACTGTTACATGAAGATGTTATGACCATTATGGGTCAAGGTTTGCGCAAGTTTACCAAAGAATCAAAAATTAGAGAAGGAAAAATTAATTTTGAAAATGGAACTGATGTTTCTCTCAATTTGAATGTCATTAGGTCAGCAGAGGATCCATTTTCAAAAGATGGGGGAATCAAAATACTAAAAGGGAATATCGGAAGATCAGTCGTTAAAACTGCAGCTGTAGACCCAGAAAATAGAATTGTTGAAGCACCAGCAATTGTTTTTCATGAGCAGAGTGATCTTATAACAGCTTTCAAAAATGATGAGTTGAATAAAGACTTCATTGCTGTTGTTCCTTTTCAGGGGCCAAAACAAAACGGTATGCCAGAGCTCCATAACCTCACTCCCTCTCTTACGATTCTTCAAAAAAGAGGACATAAAGTTGGTTTGATAACAGATGGAAGAATGTCCGGTGCTTCGGGGAAAGTACCCGCGGCAATTCACCTAACCCCAGAAGCCATAGAAGGAGGTACTATCGCAAAAATCAGAACAGGAGACATGATTCGTATTGATTGCGAAAAAGGGATTTTGGAACTTTATGATTATCAGGAGATTTCAAAAAGAAGTGTATCAAAAATCCAAAGAAAAAACACCACCTCACTAGGACGAGGGCTATTTGAAATGGCAAGAAAAACAGTTTCTACAAGTGAAAAAGGTGCAAGCTTTATACTACCTGATTAATTAGGCTACTGAAAACGCGAGATAAATAAGGTAAATACTTATCAATAGCACACCCTCAATTCGTCTCAGCTTTTGACTTATAAATAAAAACAAGCCAAGCAAAAGCGTTACACCGAGCATTATCGGAAGATCTGATACTAAGAGGTTTGTATCAGCATCCAAAGGCCGAACGAGACTTGTAATACCAAGGACCGCAAACACATTAAAAATATTACTACCAATTAAATTACCTATCGATATGCTACTTTGCCCTTTTAAGATAGCAATTACAGAGGTTACAAGCTCAGGCAAGGAGGTGCCCAGTGCCACAATGGTAATACCAATCACAAATTCAGAAAGCCCGAAGTATTTTGCTATAATTACTGAATTAGCCACAAGGAATTCAGAACCAAAATATAAACCTACCGCACCTAAAATAAAATAAAGTGGGATCAGTCCTGTATTTATACGCTCCTCTATTTCTTCCTCAACAATACTAGAGTGACGATAGCGAATTGATAATGAAATGAACAGTATTAAACCTGAAATGAAAAACAATCCATCAATTGGGTCAATAACCCCATCAATAGAAAACCCATAAAACATAACTGAAGCAACAAGCATTATTAACCAGCTAAATAGATATCGTTTAGATTCAAGGTTTATGGGGCGAATCAAGATTGTAAGCCCAAGCACCAAAGCAATATTTGCGATATTGGAACCAATTACATTACCCATGGCTATACCTGTACTACCCTGTAGCGCTGCATTTAAGCTTACTAAAAGTTCTGGGGCTGAGGTCCCGAAAGAAACCACAGTTATTCCGATTAAAAATGGAGAAACATTCAGTTTTGAGGCCAAAGCAGCTGAACTTTTAACAAGCAAATCCCCTCCCACCAAAAGAAAAACAATTCCAAGAAGAAGAAATACAACTACCATTGATTATACAAAATGTGATGCTTTAAAAATCTAGTCTACTTTGTTTGTAGCAAATCTGCTCCAGTTTGATTGACAGCTGACTTATCCAATCGGATTTTAGTTTTCTCACTTTCAATTAAAACTGTCGTGTCCGTAACTTCCAAGATACGACCATGGATCCCACCTATACTTACAATATGATCGCCTTTAGCGAGACCTTCTCTGAATTTTTTCAGCTCTTTTTGCTTTTTCATTTGAGGTCTTATCATAAAGAAATAGAACACAAAAAACATGAGTCCTATAAAAAGTATATTTGTTAAGCTGCCGTCTTCCATAATCTGATATTTATTTAGTTTGTAATTATTTAATTTGTGCTGTAATCCTTAATGTTACCCTATTTGGCTCTGTATTTGCGACCAGTGTTACATATTTAGAAACCTCCGAGTTAATCCGAAAGCTCTCTGTATCAACCGTTGCTGAAATCACGCCCTTTTCTCCAGGAAGAATAGGCGCCTCAGGCTTTTCTGCAACAGTACAAGAACAAGAACCTTTTATCTCTCCAAAAACAAGCGGATAGTCTCCTGTATTTTCAATATTGAATACTGCCTCTATCACCTCACCTTTCACCCTCGTGCCAGCATCAAAAAGCTTGTCAATTTTCATACTTGTCTTTTGCCCAACTTCAAGTTTGTTTTCTCCTTTACAAGAAAAGAGTAAAACCAATGAAAATAGACTTATATATTTGATCAAAACCATATTTATTCTTTTAAACCTCTACCCTTCTTAACAATTTTCTTGTCCTTCGTCAATTTCTTTAATGATTTATCTAAAATCCCGTTAATAAACACATTGCTTTTCGGCGTGCTGTAATATTTTGAAATCTCCAAATATTCATTGATCGTAACCTTGGTCGGGATACTCTCAAAAGATTGTAGTTCGGCAAATGCCATTTTTAACAATAAAACATCCATTTTGGCAATTCGATCTAATTCCCAGTTATCGGCCAAATCTTCTATTAGCTTTTCGCTATCAGTATCTAATGATACCGTTTGTTTCAACAATGTTTGAATAAAATCCTTTTCATCGTCGTTCTCCTTGTACAACGGAAGATATTCAAACCCTCCCTCGTCAGAGCTCATTTTTAAAGTTTTTATAACCATTGAACAAGCCAAATCAATATCGTCCATCCAAGAAATCTCTTCTTCTTCGAAAAAATTATAAATCAGTGATGAATTCGCTATCTCCGATCGGAAAAGCTGCACCAAAAAAGTTTTAACACTTGAAAAATCATCGTCTAAGGCTTCCATATTCTCAAAATAAACCTCACTTTTCTCTATTTCTATAAAAAGCTTTCTGAAGATCTCCTGCCTTTCATCAGAGTTCCAATTTACATTACGACTTTTACAAACATCCTGAAATTTATCCGAAGCAATTATTTTCGCAATTAAAGGATTGTCAACAAATCTTCTATTCGGATTTAGGTCATCAAAGGAGGGCCTCATTTTCTTCGCTCGGTCATCCATTTTTAGCAATGAGGCATTTCTGACTTCCTGGAAAGTCAGCAATAGATACAAATACAAATCATACATTAAATCTACAGAATGTAAAAGCTGCTTGTTGGCTGCTTTAAGATCCATCGATTCTTTCTGGTTGTAAAATATATACAACATTTGAAGTACCTTAATTCTTAAGTGTCTTCTGTTTAGCATAGAGAATCTATTTTTTAGGACCTTTACTGATTTTTTCTTCTGCCATTTTCATCGCTATTAAATGAGATGGAATTCTTTCTTTTTCAGAACGACTCACGATATTATAAATCGTATTGTAGATTTCTTCTGATTTCCCCATCGCCCATTCACTAGACAAGCCCTCAACTTCTGAAAAACAATTGATTACACCACCCGCGTTTATAGCAAAATCAGGAGCATATAGTATTCCTTTGTCTAATAATGCTTGTCCATGAACATCTTCTATACCCAACTGATTATTGGCTGCACCAGCAACAATACCGCACTTGAGCTCAAGCAAAGTAGAATCGTTGATTGTTCCTCCAAGTGCGCAAGGCGCATATATATCCATATCTAAACTATATACATCATCGAGCTCAATACCTTTTGCTCCATAAGTTTCAACTATACGAGAAACGGTATCAGCATGAATATCTGCGACATAAACCTCAGCTCTCTCTTTGCGAAGATGTTCCACCAAATATTCTCCAACATGCCCTACACCCTGGACAAGGACTTTTCTACCCTCAAGTGAATCCGTTCCATATCTAATTTTAGCACAAGCTTTAATACCCATGTAGGTTCCAAAGGCTGTCACAGGTGAAGGGTCTCCACTTTTACCCGGTAATCCAACCACATGTTGCGTTTCCTTACTTACCCAAACCATATCTGATGGAGAAATACCAACATCTTCCGCAGTAATGTAGTTTCCGGCGAGAGAGTTTACAAACCTGCCGAACCTTCTAAAAAGAGCCTCAGATTTCATTGTTTTAGAATCACCGATAATTACTGCTTTTCCGCCACCTAATGCCAAATCTGAAATGGCATTTTTGTAAGTCATACCGCGTGAAAGCCTCAAAACATCATTTAATGCTTCTAGCTCATTATTGTAGCTCCACATTCTGGTTCCGCCGAGGGCTGGACCAAGTGTTGTATCGTGAATTGCAATGATTGCTTTTAGACCCGTCTGGTTATCACTACAGAAAAGAATCTGGTCGTGATCCATTGAGGACATTTGAGAGATAACAGGATTGTTAGACAACTCAAGATCAGGTTTCATACTTTGTACGGACATAAGTAATGTAGTTCGTTAACTTCCGCGCTCAATTCAGTTTAAAAAAATGAATAAGCGTTGACAAAAATAGCGATTTATAAAAGAACTGACTTCACCACAGCACAAATATTTTATCTGTATACAAAGCCAATTTATATCGGATAAAAAAAGAGGGCCTCGGCCCCCTTGTACATGCTTATTATCTGCTATTAATTGTGAGAAACAACAACTCTTTTTGTTATTGATTTGCCCGCGCTGATTCGAACAAAATAAACGCCCTCCTCCGTATTAGAGATATTCATAGGAATGTTCATTTTACTTGAGTTTGACGAGAACAATTGTGCGAATACAATCTTACCGCTGACATCCATGACAGATAATTCAACTTGAGTAGTATTCATACCTACTAAAGCGATTGTAAATATTCCATTTGATGGATTTGGAAATACATTAAAATTAAAGTCCACAAAATTTTCAATTAAATCAGTAGTGCTGACCTCAACCGATTCACAAATAGATTCATTGACGCATCCATTAACGTCAATTAAAACCTGATAGCTTCCCGATTCAGTGGCTGTATAGGACTGAGATGTAGCTCCTGCAATTGGAAGACCAGTTGCACAATCATACCATTGATAAGCTGAAGCAAATGCGTCGGCTGTAATTGTCTCACCAGAAACAGATACAACGTTACTCGGAAGTGGAGTAATTGTTAAATCTAAGGTCACGATACTGTCGCAACCTCCAACGGATTGTAAAGTTTGACTTGCCGTATTGTTATTTTCCGTGTAGGTATTTCCATCAATCCAAGTAAATTGACCACACGCCTCTTGAACATCAGTCGTTTGTAGTACAGACACAATTGTCAAATCCAATGTAACTAAACTATCACAACCGTTAGACGAGGTCAACATAAAGGTTGCTGATGTATTTTCCGTGTAGGTGTTTCCATCAATCCAAGTATACTGACCACAGGCTTCCTGCACATCTGTTGTTTCTATTAAACTCGTTATGGTCAAATCCAAGGTAACAACACTATCACAACCTGTCGCACTAACCAAAGTAAAAGTGGCTGTGTTATTGGCTTCAGTGTATATATTGCCATCAATCCATTCATAATCACCACAAGCAATTTGAGTATCTACTCCTGATGTTGCCCCATTAATCGTTAAATCTAAGGTCACAGTGCTGTCACATCCATTTAAATCACTCAAGACAAATGTAGCTGTATTGTTGTTTTCAGTGTAGGTATTTCCATCAATCCATGTAAAGGATTCACATGCGGATTGAACATCTATACCCTCTGTAGGACCGCTAATCGTTAAGTCAAGGGTAACTAGACTGTCACATCCAGAAACGTCCGTAAACAGCTCAGTATATGCTCCTGACTCTGTGTACGTCTCATTATTGGCAGACCAAGTGTAGCTCGAGCATTCTGTAATTGAAACCGTATTGACGTTACACGCAAAATTAGGTCGAACAATAAATGGACCAGGGAAACCAAAATTTTCCATAGGTTCAAATACTCCTCCATTAATGCTGCCAAAACAAGAGTTGGGTGTTTCTATACCTAAAGATTGGCCCAAAGCCATATTATCAACAGTGAAATATTCATTCACTCCGACATAGTAATTACCTGCACTTAAGTTGAAAGGAGCGCCTTGATCATCAAGTATTGGCAATGTTAAAAATGCTCCGTTAGCAGTAGTGTCTGTCTCAGAAATAATATATAAATCCGATTGAGTAATGAGCGTACTAGGTATGCCGGACACCATATCATAAATAGAAACGCGAACCGAGTCACCTAGGCCATCAGCACCAGGAATCATGAAGAAAGAAACCGATGACAATGTGGTTGGCGTAATAATTTCATAACTATTTCCAAGGACAGCAGTTGCGCCAGCGCCAACACCAAGGGATACATCAACTGAACCATTGTCACGCGCATAAGTGTTCGTTACAACTGTAGAATAAGTCACCGTATCGTTTATCAGATTAGCATCAACTTCATTTATGTTTGCAATAAGCTCTATGGTATAAACACCATCTGCGGTTGGTGTATAGCCAGGAACCGTGGTATTTAAATCAGAACCTGGTGCCAAAGCTGAAGTAGGATTACTCGTTGCCGAATACAGTAGTGCTAAACTTGCATCGTAAATATTCGTGGTCATAGAAACATTCGTTACGCCAACAGCTCCAACGTTCGAGATAGTTCCTGAAGCACCAAAGGGGCTTGTAATTTGGTCTATTGGAACAATTGTATATTCTTGTCCTGAATTATCTACTATAGCAACGTCAAATGAAGGTGTTTCATCAACGACAACATCGTCAATTGCCAAGCCAGTGCCCCAATTGTCAGTTCCTGCACAATCACCGCCATCATTCCATCTAAAACCAATCAAAACAGCTGCAACACCATCATAAGGCGAAAGGTTTACGGAATAATTCTCCCAAGAAGCGGCAGGCGCGAGTGTTAACTCAACATTCCATGTAGTACCTCCGTCTGTTGAAACTTCAATGGTCGCATCACCAGAGCCATAAGCTCCATCGTGATATGCTTTAAAATCGAGTTGCAAATTAGATTGTGTTGAAAAATCCAAAGATGGAGAGATCAAAAGTTCATCACATAAAATTTCATTTTGAACGTCATCGTTGGTCATCGCAAAAGTTGATGACCCATTGGCAGTAACAGGCCAAAATCCAGCCGCATTGGCATCCAATTCATCTCCTGTATAATACCCTGTATAACCATTTGTGGCCTGGGTTGTTGCCGTCCATCCATTAGGTAAGGCAGGAGCCGTTACGTTTTCAAAGTCTTCGGTAAGCACCTGACCAAAAGACACTTGTGACCATAAAGTCACAAGACAAATAAGTACTTTTTTCATATTCAATAAATTATTTAACTACTTGCAAAGGTATATAACTAATTGTAACTACAATCCTTTTTTCTCCTTTGATTTTGAGGGGTTTAGAATTGATTTCTTTCGATTTCGGTTGTTGATTTGAATGACCTGTGCACTGTCAAGCGCTGACTTTTCCAGTGTGTTTCCCACCGTGACTTCCTCCGAGGAACTTATTTCTTGGGCAGGGATGTTTGTTGAAGAACAAGAATTAACTGAAAAAGCTAACAATAGAATAAAGTAGATAGTTTTTGACATACATTATTTGTTAAACGATTCAATTGCGGCATTTACTACACTTTTACTATTGCCTATAAACACCTGTTCCTCATTAATAATAAAGGGTCGCTTTAAAAAAGTGTATTCCTCAAGCATATAGCGTTTAAAATCAGCCTCTGTCAATTCAATTTCATTAAGGCCTAGCGCTCTGTATTTCATTGCTTTTTTTGAAAACAAAGCTTCATAAGAACCGACCTTTTCTTTTAAGTCATCCAAGGCCTCTTCTCCAATATTTTCCTCCTTGATATTTTGAAGAATAACATCGCTACCAGGGTTTAGCTGTTTTAAAATACGCTGATTTGTGGAGCAGCTTTTTAAAAAGTATATTTTTTTCATTCTTTTTTCTTCAAGATAATTTTAAGTAAAACTCCACACTAAAGAACTTTTATATGCCCCAAATCGTTAGTTTTACGCCTCTAAACTTCAAGTCAAAATTAGCAAAACTAAATGAAGTCACTTAAACATCTAAATAAATACTTCCTTAAATATAAATGGCATTTTTTGCTTGGTATTTTATTTACGATTACAAGTAATTATTTCGGGGTACGAATGCCCCTTTTCGTCAAAACAACGGTAGATTCCTTGATGTCTGATATAAAAATTGAATCTATCAACGATGCACTATGGATCTCTCTAAAAATTGGAGGATTCTATATGCTACTTTCACTTGCAAAAGGCTTTTTTCTCTTTCTAATGCGTCAAACCATTATTGTAATGTCAAGACGAATAGAATTTGACCTTAAAAACGAGATTTATAAACAGTACCAGAACCTTGATCTTTCTTTTTACAAAAAGAACAATACTGGTGATTTAATGAATAGAATTTCTGAGGATGTTAGTCATGTTCGAATGTACCTAGGGCCTGGGGTGATGTATTCCATAAACCTCGTAGTACTTTTCACACTGGTCGTTTATCAAATGATCATGATATCACCAAGCTTAACAGCTTTAGTGCTAATCCCATTACCGTTGATGTCTTTCTTAATCTATAAAGTTTCAGCCAAAATGAACTTTTTGAGTAAAAAAGTTCAAGAAGAACAATCTATGCTCTCCACAATTGCACAGGAGAGTTTTTCAGGAATGAGGGTCATAAAAGCCTATAGCCAACAAGATTCAGTTAGCGGTAAGTTTGAAAATGCGGCAAATACATACAAAAATAAAAGTATGAAACTCGTAGTGGTGAATGCACTATTCATTCCAACCATTCTTTTCCTTATTGGTCTAAGTACTTTACTTTCAATTTACATTGGGGGGAAGATGTCGTTTACTAATGAAATTTCACTTGGAGGTATTGTAGCGTTTATATTTTTCGTGAATAACCTGACATGGCCATTTGCCAGTATAGGCTGGGTGACATCCTTGATTCAACGTGCAGCTGCATCACAGCAAAGAATCAATGAATTTCTTTGGGTCAAAACAAATGAAAATATAGAGAATGAAACAGAGCCCTATTCCTTCGCAGATCACATTTCTTTTGAAAATGTTTCTTATACCTATGAAAATACTGGAATAGAAGCTATTAAAAACCTATCCTTTAGCATCCCAAAAGGAGAGACCTTCGCCATCATTGGAAAAACAGGAAGCGGTAAATCGACAATTCTCGCCTTGCTGCTTCGACAGCTCAACCCCAATAGTGGAATCATTAGTATTGATGGGGAAAATTCATCCTCCATTAAAATAGACGGATTTAAAAATGCTTTAGGCGTGGTTCCGCAAGATGTTTTCTTATTCTCAGATTCGATTCGTAACAATGTAAAATTTGGCTCAAATAACCCTGAGGTTTCTGATCAAGAGCTAGATGCTGCATGTGAAACAGCTGACATACTCAATACAATAAAACAACTTGAGCATGGCTATGAAACAATACTTGGAGAGCGTGGTGTGAACCTCAGTGGTGGTCAAAAACAGCGCCTTAGTATTGCAAGATCATTACTCAGGAATCCTGAAATCCTTGTGCTAGATGATTGCTTATCAGCTGTGGATACAGAAACGGAGGATAAGATTTTAAAAGAACTTCAAAAAGACAAAGAAGAAAGAACTACGATTATTGTGAGTCATAGAATTTCGACAATTAGAAATGCAAAGCACATTATCGTAATAGACGAGGGAACGGTTATTGAACAAGGAAGCCACTCAACGCTATTAAAAAGAAAAGGGTTTTATTTTGACTTATACAAAAAGCAACAAAGTGATTTAAAGGACGACATAGTTGATGATGGCAACGAAATCGGGAATTAGATTTGAAAAGAATTGGATTATTATCAGATACACATGGATTTCTTGATCCTAAAATTAAATCCTATTTCGCCGAGGTCGATGAAATCTGGCATGCTGGTGATATAGGCTCAATAGAGGTTCTAGATGAACTAAAGGCCTTCAAAACCACAAGAGCAGTATGGGGAAATATTGACAATAAAGAAATTCGTCAAGAGACGGATGAGTTTCTCAGGTTTCAAATAGAGGGTGTTTCTATACTTATGACGCATATTGGCGGAAAGCCTGAGAAATATTCCAAACCTGCATTTCATGAGCTGCAAAAAAATGGTGCCCCTACCCTCTTTGTTTGTGGTCATTCACACATCACATTGGTTAAAATGGATCAACGTTATAAAATGCTATGGATGAACCCTGGAGCATGTGGTTACAAAGGTTTTCACAAAGTAAAAACGATTCTTAGATTTAACATCACAAAGGAACGCATTCACGATTTAGAGCTCATCGAACTCGGAAAAAGAGCGTAGCTAATTCGGCTTTAATTTCATTATACCCTATTCACGGTATTTGAATTCAATCTAACGACATTTAATTTTGAACTCTAATTCATTTCAGTATAGATACATGGATGTCAGAAAACCACAAAATGTTCACATTAAACAACCAAATAAGGTTGTCGAAAGAAACAAGCTTTTGCATGCAAACCCTGCAATAGTGGTAGATAGACTCAAGGCCTCACACTGGCGGTTTGAAAATGTGATAATTCCAAAAATTGAGCAAAGCTTTGTAGGCCTTATGAAGATTTTCCCCGAGAACCCTTCTTTAGCAGTTCTATTTAAGGTTTTTATCAAATTTGAACTGGCCATGAAATTCCATATCTCTATTGAAGAAGATATCATTTTCAAAGAATACCTTTCGCAGCAATCAAGGGCTAATGATTCCGATTCAATATCCCATGAAGACGAAGAACCCTTTTTATGCGAAATTATTTACCTATTGAAAAAAGAGCAATGTGCTGATAATCCATTTTGTAGAATATTAATTCAGCAACTTGAAAAATTTGAATTGGAATTAGAGGAGCATGCCTGGATCGAGGAGAATATTATCTATAAAAAAATACGCGAGCAAAGAAAATAATGGAATCACATTCAATAATTCACAAAAATCCATTTGGGTATATATCAAGATGCGACTGCTGCAGTGACATTCAGCTCTGTTTGGGCAATATGGTATTGGTCATGACAGAAGAGGATTTCGAAGACTTTAAATTCACCTTCTTTAAGCTGAATGATATTGAAACCGCACCCTTGCATAGAGATGGGAGGTTCAAAAGATACACCATGCAGACATCATTTAAAGACTTGACATTAAGTCTGTCAGTTCGCGAATATGAATGGACAACTGACCTACTTAATCTTGCTAGCTTAAGTATTCTATGCAATACGAACCTGAATTAACGGTTCATTTCTGAGAGTAGCTCATTTTTTTATCTTTTCTCGTTTCAACTTATACCATGTCCCCAATCATTTGAGGTCACAATGATTCCCCTTTTTTTAAATGAACGAACCTGTAAATCAGCATTTATGAATTACCGACGCTTCATTGACAGATATGAATTATCTTTACCTCAATTGAACTAGCAAACAAAGAAAACCCATCGCATGACATCAGGAATTATAGCCATACTTGACGATATAGCAGTGCTCATGGATGATGTGGTGATCTTAAGTAAAGCTGCAACCAAGAAGACCATCGGTATCCTTGCTGATGACCTTGCTATCAATGCAGATAAGGCGTCTGGATTCATGTCGAGCAGAGAGCTACCCGTCCTATGGAAATTAACAAAAGGATCTTTCGTAAATAAAGTCATTATTTTACCCGCAATATTTCTGCTTAGCGCTTACCTTCCTATTGTTATCATTCCGATACTTATTTGCGGGGGTGTTTATTTGTCCTTTGAAGGAGCGCTAAATGTATATAAGATGTTCTTTAACAAAAAGAACAAAACGAGTGACAAAAAGCAAAATCAAATAGAGGACCCAGCTGTCTTAGAATCAAAAAAGATAAAGTCAGCGATTTTAATTGATTTTATTTTATCCATTGAGATTATCATCATTACACTCGGCACTGTTCTAGACCAAAGCATCTCAATACAAATCATCGTTGTTTCAATCATCGCTTTACTTTCGACTATTGGTGTTTACGGATTTGTAGCCCTTTTGGTCAGGATGGATGATGCTGGTTATAATCTCATTTCAGCTAGCGAAAACCCTCTTATGAAAAAGACCGGTTTTTTTATGGTTCGTGCACTTCCTGTAATCATCCGAGCACTTAAAATCGTGGGCACACTTGCCATGATTCTTGTGGGTGGGGGTATTTTTGTCCACAATATTGATTTTGTTCATGAGCTCGTGCATGGCTGGCCCATCTATCCTGCAGATTTTGTCATTGGATTAACTTTCGGTTCAGCATTTCTCTTCGTGTATTTGTTGCTTAAAAAGCTATTTAATAAATAACAAACCCAATTTATATCCATAAAAAAAGGCCTCAAAACTGAGACCTTTAATTTTTTGGCGGAGAATGAGGGATTCGAACCCCCGGTACCTCTCGGTACAATAGTTTTCAAGACTACCGCAATCGACCACTCTGCCAATTCTCCGAGGCAAAAGTAGTAATACTTTCATAACTGACAAACATTTTTTTGTGTTCCTTATCAAGATCATTTCTCATAAGCAAAGATTTATCATTTTAAATGTCCTAGTTTCGGTTTTAAAGGTGTTTCAAAACAGTAAAGACCTATATTTGTTAGATAGATATGAAAAAGTTAAATCAAGTACCTATCGAGCTGATCAACTCAATGAACAAGAACACATTGATGGAGCAATTGGGGATAGAATGTATTGAACTTGGAGAGGATTATGTTGTCTCTAAAATGCCAGTGGATCATAGAACCCATCAACCTATGGGACTGCTTCATGGAGGTGCAAGTGCGGCACTCATTGAAAGCATTGGCTCCATGGGTTCCACTCTATTGTTAGACATCTCAAAACAGCATCCTGTGGGTATCGAAATAAACGCCAATCACATTGGAGGAATACGTTCTGGGAATGTAATTGCAACGGGTACCATTGTACATGCGGGAAAACGAACCCATCTTTGGCAAGTAGATATTAGAGAGGAAGGTACAGACAAACTCGTTTGTTCTGGCAGATTAACGGTTATGATAATTGATATTTAAAAATGTCCATGGACCTTTTGGCATATCGCATACCCAATGACTCATCTGTCGAGAGCTTGGGATCATTCAAAGTAATGAATAACGATGTCCAAAAATCCACGGGATTCGTTGTGTCAAATTTTTACGACACAAAGAAGTTTGTGTTTGAATCAAATAGCCAAGAACCCTTTGAACCGCATAGCTACGCATTACATTTAAATGAGCAACAACCGATATCTATATCAAAAGAGCGCTACATCCAGCAAGGAAGACTTGCGCTAAAGCTGATGCCTCAAAAGGGCATAGAAAAGGTTGTATTGTCTCGAATCAAGACCGCGACATTCGATACAGATAAATACTGGAATCTATACACTAAACTTTGTACGTCCTACCCGAAAGCATTTGTCTATCTTATATCTTCACCTCACTTTGGAACATGGATTGGTGCAACTCCTGAAACAATATTAGAAAGTAAGGGAGATATAGCAAAAACAATGTCTCTTGCAGGAACCAAAGAGGTTTCTAAAGAACTTGAGTGGAGCACAAAAGAACGACAGGAGCAGCAATTTGTAACAGAATATATTTCGCGTGAGCTAAAGAATCAAGGAACTAATGACATCAACATTAACGGCCCATACACCGCAAAGGCGGGAAATATTGAGCACCTGCGCAGTGATATTACATTTGACCTAAACAAAAAGTCTCCTATGGATATTGCAATTGGGCTTCATCCTACCCCCGCGGTTAATGGTGTTCCAAAAGAACAAAGTAAACAACTCATAAAAGAAATAGAACTTGAGGGTTCAAATCAAGATAGAAGCATTTACACAGGTTTCATAGGTTTGGCATCAGAAACCTACAGTAAGCTTTATGTTAACTTACGCTGCTGTCAGCTCACAAAGAATAACGCTCATATATATGTAGGTGGAGGCTACACCCTTCAATCGGATGTAGAAAGTGAGTGGGAAGAAACAGAAAGGAAGAGCGAAACACTCACTAGAATTTTTGATTTATTGTAGATTTGCAAACGATGAAAATTAGCAATAAGCCCATAGTGCAAAAAATAATTCAAGAATGCATTAATCACGGTGTCAAACACGTCGTTTTTTCTCCGGGCTCTAGAAATGCACCTTTTGCTATCTCTTTTGATACGCATCCTGATATCCAAACACATGTGATTCACGACGAACGTGCTGCCGCATTTTATGCATTGGGAATGTCACAAACCCTTCAGCAAACCGTTGCATTATGTTGTACCTCAGGATCAGCCGTCCTAAACTACTACCCTGCTATATCGGAAGCTTTTTACAGAGAACAGCGGCTTTTAATTTTATCCGCAGACCGTCCAAAACGTCTAATCAATAAGGGACATGGACAAACCATTATGCAGGATAATGTATTTGGTAAGCACGTAAAATCATCACTTTCGGTTGAAGACTCAAATACAAATACCAAATATGAATCTGTAACAGCCTTTTTTGAAGAAATGCAGGTGAAGCCTTATAGACCCATGCATCTGAACATTCATCTTGAAGAACCATTGTATGGCGTTTCTCAAAGAGATTTTAAACAAAATACAGCTCGTAATCAAGCAAAAGAAAATGCTAAGGTGTTTACGCTCACCAAAGAGGAGATTCAAAACTTTGGAGACAAAAAAATACTCGTTCTTTGCGGACAAGGCAGTAAAGACCCGATTTTAAAAAGAGCAATTGTTGACTTTAATAAAAATTCAAATGTTGTTGTGCTTAACGAAAACACCTCAGGAATTAACGACAGCTCATTTGTAAATTGCATAGACCGGACACTGAACTCAATCACTGCTAAAAACGAAAAAAGATTTATCCCCGATATACTTATTTCTATTGGTGGAGCAATCGTTTCGAAAAGAATTAAATCCTTTTTTATCAATAATCCTCCGAAACAGCATATCGCAATCAACAGAAGCAATATTGGCATCGACTTGTTTTTGAGGTTAGATCAACATTATGAATGCCATCCTGCAGATTTTTTTGCGTTCCTCAACAAAAAAGCAACACTACTCAACAGCAAAAACTTTAAAGCTACTTGGAATCAGCTTGATTATCAGATAAAGGATAGAATACCTGGGTTTTTTACAAAGAAACAACAAGATACAGACTTAGATGTGTTTCATTCACTTTACCAAACGTTACCTGAAAAATGCATCTTGCACCTCGGAAACAGCTCCGTTGTTCGTTACATGCAGTTATTTGACCCTGTTCCCAATGTGCAGTATGAATCAAATAGAGGAACCAGTGGAATAGACGGCTGTACGAGCACTGCAATAGGAAGTGCAATGGCTAGTCCAGGCACACAACATGTTTTTATTAGCGGGGATGTTTCATTCATTTATGATAGTAACGCCCTGTGGATCGATCCATTCCCGATCAATTTAAAAATAGTGGTAATCGATAATAAAGGAGGAGGGATTTTTAAAATCATCGATGGCTCTAAAAGCTCCAATCAGCTCGAACGATATTTTGAAGCCAAGCATACTACGAATACTGCTGAGATCGCAAAGAGTTTTGGTTTACGCGTGCATACCGCGAAAGAAAAGATAGATTATCAAGAAAACATTATAGCTTTTTTTCAGGATGAAAAGGCACAAGTATTGGTTCTAGAAACAGATTCTAATGAAAACCCAAAGGAGTTGGAACGGTTTTTTAAACATTTAAAAAATGACTGATTATCTCGAAATATTCATGTTTTGGGAAGGATGGATATACCTGTTAATTCTTTCTGTTTTAGAGATCGTCTTGGGGATTGACAACATTCTTTTCATAAGTATCGTGACGGAAAAGCTAGAACCGCTGGACCAAAGAAAAGCCAGGAATATTGGATTATCCATTGCGCTAATTCTCAGACTAGCATTACTTTCAGTAGTATCGATTCTTATGAAACTCACTGACCCTTTATTTACAATATTCGACAAACCTATCAGCACGCAAAGCCTCATTCTTTTGTTTGGTGGGTTATTTCTTATTTACAAGTCTGTGGCCGAAATGCACAAGAACATCAACGATGAGCATGATGCACAAAACAAGAAAAAAAAAGGACTCCTGAATATTATAGGTCAAATCGTTATTATCGATTTGATTTTCAGCTTTGATTCAATTATTTCTGCTGTAGGAATGACTAATGGAGTGGGTTCTGAAACCAATTCAGATCCAATGGCTATTATTGTTTTTGCCATTATTATATCAATGTTCGTTATGATTGCTTTCGCCAAGCAAATTGGCGACTTTATTTCAAGCCGACCAACTATAAAAATGATTGCTTTAAGCTTCCTTGTAGCGGTTGGAATCCTTCTTATTTCAGAAGCCTTTGGCCAACATTTCCCGAAAGGGTATATCTATTTTGCCTTGGCCTATGCCCTTGTCGTTGAAATGCTCAATATACGTATGCGAAAGAATAAGCTTAAAAAATATGGACAAAAAAAAAGCTGAGCTGATTCTCCAATTGGACAAACATGAAGATGCGCATGAAGCTTATGAAGCACTTTTGTTTCAGCTCAAGACATCTATGCTGAACCAGGGAATAATTCCAAAGGTTCTACGCAAAAGACAAGAGCGCTTATCCACATTGCATGAGGCTTATTCATTTCTTGAAAAAACTGATTCTATAACATTTGAACCATTAGAATTATCGGTTAAGGGAGAAGATTGGGAAACTCTTTTCTTAAGCTATGAAAAGAACAAAAGTAAATTCAAACGTGATCTAGCAATCGGGACAAATGCCCTTTCTTTAGCTAATGCAGTAGACGGGTTGATTAAGAATCAAAAACTTTGGAGTGAACACTTTTTATTTGATTATAGCCATATTAACCTCCCAACACTTGGAAAAGAGATGGACAGCATGGAACTTTTAGGTCTTTTGAGGGTGCATAAACACACCGAGCTAAATCAGCTTCCTGAAGAAATTCTTAAAGAATTCGGTAGGGTATTAAAAAATCTTGAGGCTGAAAAATAAAATTAACGTCTTCCCGGACTATTCATTTGAGAGGTACTCTTGTTCTTAAATTCAATTTTCCCAAATTTATAATTGAACGTAAGAAAAACCCTTCGAGACATCCATTTGTAATACGCAACCTGCTGAAAGTTTTCTCTTACTGCATCCATGTAAAAAGATTGTTGGTTAAATAAATCAGAAACCCGCAGACCAAAAGCCATATTCCCCTTCAAAAATTTCTTATCAAAAGCAAGGTCAAATGTTCCCTTTCGTTGAACGGTTCCTTGAATCATTACACGAGGTCCGTTGTAACCGTAGCTCGCTTGAAAGCTTGCAGTCTTCTTCCAAAAGTCCAATACAGTATTAAACTTAGCTTTAACATAGGCTCCTGTCGTGTTAGATAGACCTTGCAGATCGGTATAATATTCTACTAGATTGCCGTTAAAAGAAGCTGTTGTCCTCCAAAACGGAAAAGGCTTGAACATCATAACTAGTTCAGTACCCAAGGCATTTGTACTGCTCAAATTCTGGTAGGTAATAGCACTTGTATTGTCCTCATAAAATTCTTTTACCCTAGTAATCACACCGACACTTCTGCGATAATACAAACTAGACGAAATTGAAAATGTTTTTTTCTCAAAGGTATAGGCGAAATCAAATGAATGAATATATTCTGGCTGCAAATATGGATTGCCTCTTCTTAAATTAAACGGGTCAGCATAATTTGTAAATGGATTTAATTGACCTGCCCTTGCTCTTGATATTCTGCGGCTATAGCTTAAGCCAAGCTCATTACGTTCATCAAATGCATACTTAATATGAGCGGAAGGAAATGCATTAAAATACGTATTAGGAATAGATGCACCCTCTGAAATCAACTCAGGAATTTGATATGCTTGCTCTAAACGCAAACCAAACTGATATTTGAATTTATCAATCTGCTGACCAAATATTCCATAAAGGCTAAAAATACGTTCCTTGTAGCGGTAGTCGAAATTAGCCAATGTATCCTCTGTAAAGGCCTCAATATCCTGATCATAGGTTTCAGAAAAGGTACTGACAGATTGGTCACGAATAATACTTTTGGCACCAAACTCTACCCTTGAATTGATTTTAGGAAAGATATATTCGACGTCAAGCTGTATGGTATTAATGTTATTGGATTCTATATTCGCAAGTTGCTGCCGCAAAGTGTCTTCTCCATTCAATACGGTATCCAGGGTGAAATAAGCTTCAGAATAATAGCCATTGATATCCTCATCGCCATACGATTGGTTGACATTAAACTGTAGCTTTCCTCTATCTTCCTTAAACGACCATTCATAATTTAACCCTAAATCGACATTCGATCTTTTCTTTGGGTCAAAGCTTGTTCTTCGCCAAAGACTGCTCGGAACCTCGGTGAATTCATAAAACGTATTCCATAAACTGCCTCTTCGCTCTCTTTTACCTAAGCTTAAATTGCCAAAAACACCAAGCTTATGGCGTTCTGATAGGCTTAAATCAATGCCCGCTCTTAAGGACTGAGAATTATTGAGGTCTGTACCTAATCTGCTTTGGTTCAATCGGACAATTGAGTCAGCTCCAACATTTTCGTAGATATCAGAAAATTTATTTCGATAACCACTGTAGGTTCTTCCATTATATGAAGAATATACATTGAGCTTATTGTTTCGGTAGTTCAATGATATATTGCCTTCAAAGATATTTCCCGACGACAAATCTCCAGAACCGACATTTGAAGAAATCGCACCATTCAGCCCTTTAAACAGACTTTTTTTCAGGACAATATTGATGATGCCAGAGGTTCCATCTGGATCATATTTTGCAGATGGATTTGCTACAATTTCTACACGCTCAATCGATCCTGCCGGAAGCGCATCCAGTAATGTTTTTCCATTGCCGCCACTTAAGGAACTCGGACGACCATTGATTAAAATAATGACGGAACCATCACCGCGCATTGTGACTCCCCCATCTTCATCTACCTCAACTGAAGGAAGCCTGTTTAGGACATCGTTTGCTGTTCCTCCACGAACAGAAATATCCTGACCTACATTATAAATCTTTTTATCTATACCCGCTTTAAGCACATCGATTTGTGCTTTAACCTTCACCTCTTCTAAATTAAGTGTTGCATCAACCGCAAGCTGAATAGCGCCATAATCATGAGAAGTGCAAGCAATAGATTTAAAAGGCGGAAGCTGCATGGTCATATAACCAACATTTGAAAGAGTCAAAATATATGTTGCATTACAATTCACATCGTTGAACTTGAATTGTCCTTGCTCATCAGCATACATGGCATTAATTAAGCTTGAATCATTCGCGTTCAACAGCTTAACAGTTGCAAATTCAATGGGAGAACCTGTCTCGGATAATACCTTTCCAGTAACCTCATGTATTTTATTTTGTGCAGAAAACACAAAAGGCACGAAAGCTAAAAAAAATAAGTAGCGGGACTTAACGCTCATTTTGACCTGAATATTTTTTCAGTACAATAGAGGCAATATGTCCACCAAAACCAAAAGTATTACTCATCGCATAATTTACAACCTTCGATCGACCTTCTCCTAATGGGAAATCAAATAAATTAGCAAAATCAGGTTCTATATTTTTTGTATTAATGGTAGGGGGAATAAAGTCTTCTTGAAGTGATTTGACACAAGCTATTGCCTCAATAGCCCCTGCAGCACCTAAAAGATGCCCAGTCATTGATTTTGTTGCAGAAATCGTAACATTGGAGTCGTCTCCAAATACACGCTGAGCAGCTATCAATTCTGAACGGTCACCGAGAGGAGTTGACGTTGCATGCATATTTATATGATCGATATCATTCGGGCCTATTCCTGCCTCCCGAAGCGCTTCTTTCATACCTAGGACTGCCCCTTCTCCTTCAGGGTGCGTACCCGTTAGATGATAGGCATCAGCTGCCATTCCTCCACCGACAATCTCTGCGTATATTTTAGCACCTCTTTTGATGGCATGTTCATACTCTTCGACAATTAATGATCCTGCGCCCTCTCCCATCACAAATCCATCGCGCTCAACATCAAAAGGCATTGAGGCAGATTCAGGCGTATCATTCTTAGTTGAAAGCGCTCTGGCAGAAGCAAAACCACCCATAGAGGCTTGATTAATTGCTGCTTCTGAACCTCCGCTTATAATGAGGTCTGCCTTGTCCCATTTAATATAGTTAAAGGCTTCTATCAAAGCTGTATTTGATGTAGCACAGGCGGATACTGGGCAGAAATTAACGCCTTGTAGCCCATACTTGATAGATAAAATCCCTGAAGCTATATCCACTAATATTCTAGGGATGAAGTAAGGGGTGAATCTAGGTGTACCATCCCCTTCACAAAACTCAGTCATTTGATCCTGAAAGGTCTGAATCCCTCCATTTCCTGAACCCCAAATGACTCCAACTCTCGTTTTATCAACCTCGTCGAAGTTAATCGCTGCGTCTTTTACAGCTTGATCTGTTGAAACCAATGCATATTGACTAAATGGATCATATTTACGCACCTCCTTTCTATCAAAATGATCTAGAGGATCATAATCTTTAAGCTCACAAGCAAATTTAGCTTTGAACTTTCCCGTATCAAACTTTGTAATTGGACCAGCACCGCTTTTTCCATTCTTCAATCCATCCCAAAATGAATCTATCGTCTCTCCAATTGGAGTCAATGCTCCAAGTCCCGTTATTACAACTCTCCTCATTATCGATCTAGGTTTACTTTATCGTATTCGTTATTCTGTATAATTTCTATAGCTCTCTTTAAAATCTCATTAGAGTCATTATAAATTTGATAAAACTCATTGGTATTCCATAGGTTCCTCGCCAAATAAGCCTTCAATCGGAGCTTTATCGCTTCCTCACTAGTGGCATACTCTTCTTCATCTTTTTTCAGCGTTTTGTCTTCTTTACTGACATAGCTAAAAAATTCCTTCATAAATGATTCATCACAGCTAAAGTCTTCCTTAAATTTTTTAAAGCTCGGATACTTTTGGAGCAACGACTTTCTATTTTCATCTGTGTAAGAATAAGAAAATGTATTTAAAAAACCACCTCTCAATAGTTCTGAATAGTAATCTGAATTTCCAGTTGTATCTAAGGGCACAAAGAAATCCGGCATGATTCCTCCACCTCCAAAAACAGTTCTATTTGTAACCAAAGTTTTAAACTTTAAAGAATCCGGCATTTTAATGGAGTCGGAATGTACAAACTCTCCATTTAAATAGCGCTGTGAAATGTCCTTTCGATATGCGGCTACGTCGTCATATGGCTTTTGTATAAAACGACCAGAAGGTGTATAATATCTCGCTATTGTCAATCGAATCTCTGAACCGTCACTTAATCCCATTGGGCGTTGAACTAGCCCCTTTCCAAACGTTCTTCTTCCCACAACTAAACCTCTGTCCCAATCTTGAATAGCTCCAGATAAAATTTCACTCGCACTCGCAGCGTATTCATCCGTTAGAACAATAAGTTTGCCTTTCTCAAAAAGTCCACGAAATTCCGAACGTAGATTATTACGGGGCTGCGCACGTCCCTCAGAATAAACGATGAGCTTATCATCAGATAAAAACTCATCAGCTAATCTATGCGCTGCACCCAGCAAGCCACCACCATTACCTTGTAAGTCAAAGATCAAATTGGTCATCCCTTGGTTTTTTAAATCACTCAATGCCATCCTTACTTCCTCATGGGAACGACGCGAAAAACTATTTAGCTTGATGTAACCAGTTTTATCATCAACCATGTAATATGAGTCAACCGAAAAAACAGGTATTTTATCTCTTGTAATATTGAAAACCAAATTCTTCTTGGCATTCCTTCGCTGGATTTCAACTTTGACCTTACTTCCAAGCTCTCCCATCAGCTTTTCCCTTACATCACTATTTCGCAATCCTACTCCAGCAATGTTTTCTTCATCTACAACCACAATTTTATCTCCCGCTAAAACGCCTAACTTCTCTGCTGGCCCACCTGATATCGTGGCCACAACATTCAATGTATCTTTCATAATTTGAAAACGGATGCCAACCCCTACAAAACTCCCATTAATAGAGGTTTGAGCCGCTTGGAGCTCATCGGCTGGTATATAGGTTGAATGTGGATCAAGTTCCTCTAAAAGCGCAACAATAGCTGTTTCGGTAAGCCCCTCATCATCTGTAGCGTCCACATAGTATCTAGAAACTTTATCTATTACCTCCTTAAATTTAAATGAGGTAGACAAACCATTGGTATTCGACTGAGCATATACTGAGCTTGAAATAATAAATAAAAGTAGTATCGAAAAATATTTCATAAGAGTGCTTTAAATAATAAAACGCGTAGCAACAAAAATAGTAACACTTGTGAGGTAGAAAGGTTTTTTTACTCTTTTTAACAGCCAATAAGACGACAAATTAAGGTTTTATTGTTAGTATGTTTTTGTGAGAGGTCTCAAGACCTGAGACTATAGGATGTAAATTTGAACTATGCTTCATGCAAATACTTCTTTAAAACCGCATAACACCTTTGGTGTTGACGTCTCTGCAGCATATTATGCAGAATTTGATAGTATAAAAAGATTAGCTGAGCTACTTAATCAAAGAAAGGACTTGCCTTTATTTATATTAGGAGGCGGCAGCAATATTCTATTTACACAGGATTATAAAGGACTTGTATTAAAAAATGAAATACTAGGTTTCAAAACAGTCGAAGAAAGTAATAATTCCGTTGTCGTTGAGGCTGGAGCAGGAATGAACTGGCATGCATTCGTGCTTAAATGTATTGATCTGAATTATGGAGGTGTAGAAAATCTAAGCTTAATCCCAGGTAATATTGGCGCGAGCCCAATGCAGAATATAGGTGCTTATGGGGTTGAAATAAAAGATGTTTTTGAATATCTAGATGCTGTCGACATTGAGACCGGAGAAGTAAAACGATTTTACAAAACGGATTGTGCTTTTGGCTATCGCGAAAGTGTATTTAAACGCAAACTAAAAGGTAAGTATATTATATGTCATGTTGCCTATAGACTCAATAAAAACAATCATACATTAAATACCTCCTATGGAGCAATAGAAACGGAGTTAAAAAACCATAACATCGAGAATCCCACTATCAGAGATGTAAGCAATGCTGTAATTGCCATCCGTCGATCCAAACTTCCAGACCCAAAGGAAATTGGTAATGCGGGGAGTTTTTTTAAAAATCCAGTTGTTTCGCAAAAAGCTTTACAGGTGCTTCTTGAAAAGCATCCAGATATTCCACACTACCCTGCACCAAACCATGAAGTAAAACTTGCAGCTGGATGGCTCATTGAGCAAGCAGGATGGAAAGGAAAAACCTTTGAGGGTCGCTACGGTGTACATAAGAAACAGGCGTTAGTCCTAGTGAACTATAACAATGCAAAGGGAAAAGAAATACTCAGCTTATCAGACCAAATTATTTCTGACGTAGCACGTAAATTCGATGTATCCCTTGAAAGAGAGGTGAATATTCTATAATCAATGAACAAGATTGCTTCAGAATTAATAAATTCGCACTCAAATACCTAGTGACATGAAAATTTCGTTCAATTGGCTAAAAAGCTATTTAGATTTCGATCTAACCCCGGAGAGGACCTCTGAAATTCTTACGGATACGGGATTAGAAATTGAGGGTCTTCAAAAGTTTGAAGAAATTCAAGATGGTCTAGAAGGTGTTGTTGTGGGAGAGGTAATGTCCTGTGAAGCGCACCCTGATGCAGATCGTTTAAAAGTTACGCAGGTAAATCTCGGAGGCGAGACCGTTCAAATTGTTTGTGGAGCGCCAAACGTTGGAAAGGGACAAAAGGTAATGGTTGCCACTGTGGGCACGAATCTCCATCCTAATAATGGGGAGGCATTCAAAATAAAGAAAGCAAAGATCAGAGGAGTCGAATCCTTCGGTATGATTTGTGCGGAAGATGAGCTTGGATTAGGCGCATCTCATGAAGGAATTTTAATTCTTCCCGATGAAATCACTATCGGCACACCGGCTGCGAAATACTACGAGCTTTACACGGATTTTCAACTCGAAATAGGTTTAACACCCAATAGATGCGATGCCATGGGACATATTGGTGTGGCAAGAGATCTTAAAGCTTTCCTTAATTTTCATGAAAATCAAAACCTAAGTCTCAAGCTACCCGATACGGCGATTAAATATTCGGACAATAAAGATACTGACAAGATCAAAATAAATATAGACGATGCATCGCTATGCCCTCGATATATTGGAGCCATTCTCGACGATATTGAGGTTAAAGAATCACCAAAATGGTTAAAGAATAGACTCAAATCAATTGGCCTCGACCCTGTGAACAACGTGGTCGACGTAAGCAACTTCATCATGTATGAATACGGAACACCAATGCACGCATTTGACAGAAGTAAATTGGGAAAAAATATTACCGTGAAGAAAGCCGATAAAGGTTCCTCTTTCAAAACCTTGGATGGCACTGAAAGAAAGTTAAGCGGAGAAGAATTAATGATTACAAGCGAAGGCAAAAACCTATGTATTGCAGGGGTTTTTGGAGGTTTAGATTCAGGAGTTTCAGAAAACACTAAAAGTATATTTCTAGAGTCAGCAATATTTAATGCAACATCAGTTCGCAAAACATCTAAAGCCCACGCTATCCAAACGGATGCAAGCTTCCGATTTGAGCGAGGGGTTGACCCTACCTTCACAGAAGATGCAATGAACCGAGCAATCTCGATTATACAGGAAATCACTGGAGCTAAACTTACAATGAAACCGGCGGTTGTAGATGAATTTGATGCATCCGAAAAAAAAGTAACCTTTTCTATTGATTTCTTGAACCAAAGACTCGGAACAGCTTTGAAAACAAAGGAAGTTATCTCTATACTCGAAAACCTTGACTTCAAGTGTACTATAGATTCAAATAAAAACATACAATCAATTGTACCTCAATACCGTATAGACGTAACAAGACCTGAAGATATTTTAGAAGAAGTGTTGAGAATTTACGGTTTCAATAAGGTTGAGCTTCCAAAAAAATGGAATATGTCTTTTCCCGTTGAAGATGGAAAAAATACAGAAAACCTTCAAAGAACGACTTCCGAATGGTTCGTAGCAAATGGTTTTAATGAGGTCATGAATAATTCTTTGAGAAGAAACGACCTTCCAGAAAGCGAAATGAAGAGCGTAGAAATATTAAACCCTTTAAGTAAAGAGTTACAAACAATGCGCAAATCTCTTTACTTTGGTTTACTTGAAAACCTAACCTATAACCAAAACCGTCAGCAGCAAGCGCAAAGGATATTTGAATTTGGTAAATCCTATTATGTTGCCAAGGATGAATACATCGAAACAAGAGAGCTCGCTTTTGCTTTGTGCGGAAAAACTGACGACCTATCCTGGCAAAATACCACTAAAACCTTAAATTTCTTTCACCTTAAGCAAAGCTGCGAAGCATTAATTTCGAAGCTTGGACTAAAATCAAGAATTAATGAAGGAGCAAATGAGCAAGGCTTCTTTGAACGAAGCTATCAATACACATTAGGAAAAGAAACCCTTATTGAATTCGGTCAAGCAAGTTTGGGTCATTGTAAAAAAGCAGGCATAAAAACAAATGTTTTTATAGCGTTATGCAATTGGGATAAGCTTTTAAAATACAGTAATTCAAGCACTAGTTTCAAAGAGTTGCCAAAAACTTTCTTTGTGCGAAGGGACTTTTCGCTAATACTTGATGAGCACGTTGAATATGCAGCTATTGAGAAATTAGGCTATGCCGCAAATAAAAAGCTACTCAAGGACATCTCATTATTTGATGTTTATGAAGGAGACAAACTTCCAAAAGGAAAAAAGTCTTATGCGGTTTCTTTTATGTTTCAAGATGATAACGAAACACTCAAGGATGGAACCATAGACCCAATTATGGAGCAAATTCGAATGAAGCTTAAAAAGGAATTAGGCGCCGAGCTTAGAGCTTAAGCTCATTAAGCTTACCTAAGAAACGATCTAAATTTTCGTTTTTGATAATCTCATCTTTACCAACAACCAATAAGTGCTTCGCTTTATTTGAATGCAACCAAAGCTTAAGGTTAACTATTGAGACATTCAGCGTTCCATTGATATCTATTCTGTAAGTAGATTTTTGATTCTGGTCAAATAATGATTTCAGGTTCCAATTCTCTTTGGAAATAGACTGATTCTCACTTACAATAAGTAATGAATCAAAATTTTCTATTGATAGCTCGTAGCGTTCTTTCGTCTGCACAACCTCATTAGCGTTAGCAGAACACCAGGTCTCAATTGCTTTGGAAAATGGCGTATTCGCCTTAAGATATATTGTTTCTAACTTCATGAATCAAATAGCAGTCAAAGATAATTGAAATAATGAGGTGGAATCAAAAAAAGAATAATATCCTCAATTTTTTAGTTATGCTTAGAGAAAACATTTTTCCTTCAGCATCTATTTAAAAAAATCTTTCACGAGCTCTGGTGGCCTGGCCACGAAAGCTTTATTGTCCGACACCACTATTGGACGCTCGATAAGCTTTGGATGTGCGAGCATTAATTCAATAACAGCATCCTCTGTTAAGCCTTTACCTTTGATCAATTCTTTATAAACTTGCTCGTTTTTCCGAAGCAACTGCTCAGCAGAGTATCCTAATTTTTTTAACAATGCCCTAAGCGTATCCTTTGAAATAGGATCATTGATGTACTGAATCACCTCAATATCAGCAGGACACGCATCAAGTAAGGAGAGTGCCTGACGACTTTTTGAACATCTATTGTTATGGTAGATTGTAACTTTTTTCATAACGCAAAGCTATACATTCTTTAGATTATCCAAATTGTTTTATTGTTCAAAAGTTGTCTTCTTTTCTCTTCTTTTACACTTTTAATTCAAGGTCTGATTACTTAGATTTGTAGAAAGCAATTTTCATGGATTTTCTGAATGAATTAAACGATAGCCAAAAGGTAGCAGCAAAACATATGTACGGAGCTGCTATGGTTATTGCGGGAGCAGGCTCAGGAAAAACGAGGGTATTAACCTACCGAATTGCGCATATGATGGAAAACAATATTGATCCTTTTAATATTCTGGCGCTCACATTCACAAATAAGGCAGCAAAAGAAATGACTGAACGGATCAGCTCAATAGCCGGAGGACATGAAGCAAAGAATATCACTATGGGTACCTTTCATTCGGTCTTCTCAAAAATACTTCGCTTTAATGCAGACAGAATTGGTTTTCCAAGTAATTTCACAATCTACGATACACAAGATTCTAAGAGCTTAATAAAAGATATCATAAAGGGATTTAATCTAGATGATAAAACCTATAAACCGAGTCAAGTATTTGGAAGAATCTCTACGGCAAAGAATAATCTAATCTCTCCAGAAGACTACAACGATAATCCAGAAATAAAATTAGAGGACAAACAATCAAGACGACCTGAGATGGGGCGCATATATACGAGCTATATGAATCGCTGCCAAAGATCAGGAGCAATGGATTTTGATGACCTATTGTACTACACAAATATCCTCCTCAGAGACTTCCCGGACGTACTCCATTATTACCAGCACAAATTTAAATACATACTTGTGGATGAGTATCAGGATACGAATTTCGCACAATACCTTATTATTAAGCAGCTTGCGGCAGCATACGAAAACATTTGCGTCGTTGGAGATGATGCTCAAAGTATCTATTCATTTAGAGGAGCCAATATCGAGAACATACTAAATTTTAAAAAGGATTATCCTGACTTTTCTTTGTTTAAACTAGAGCAGAACTATAGAAGCACTAAAAACATTGTAGAAGCAGCAAATAGCGTCATCAAGAACAACAAAGACCAAATTCACAAGAAAGTATGGACCGACAACCAAACTGGCGATAAATTAGAGGTGATCAGAACACTCACTGATAATGAAGAAGGAAGAGCAATTTCAGCAAAAATATTTGACAAGCAAAAGTCCGGTGGATCATTTAATGATTTCGCCATTCTATATAGAACCAATAGGCAGTCCAGAAGCTTCGAGGAATCACTCAGAAAGCTCAATATTCCTTATAAAGTTTATGGAGGTTTGTCCTTCTACCAAAGAAAAGAAATAAAAGACCTCCTCGCCTATTTTCGTTTATCAGCGAATCCAAATGATGAAGAAGCTTTAAAAAGAGTCATCAATTATCCGAGACGTGCAATAGGAAAAACAAGTATTGAAAAGCTCATCGTTGCAGCAAATAAATATAGCACAAGTATTTGGGAGGTGATTTCGGATTTTCAAAAATACCCTGTAGAAATCAATCGTGGAACACAGACTAGAATTGGAGAGTTCGTAACCATGATCAAAAGCTTTCAAGCCGAGGTAAATGAAAAAGATGCCTTTACACTCGCAGAGCGTATTGCCAAGTCATCTGGTATCATGCGCGAATTAATAAATGAAAAAAACAAAGGCCCCGAAGAAGTGGAGCGATTTCAAAACATAGAGGAGCTACTCGGAGGTATTCAAGAGTTTGTAAATTCTAATGAAGACGATTCAGTAAAAACATTGGCGGACTTTATGCTTGAGGTGGCATTGCTGACTGACGCTGACCAAGATAAGCCTGAAGAAAAAAACCATGTTTCCCTCATGACCATTCACTCAAGTAAAGGTCTCGAATTCCCAAATGTATATCTCGTTGGACTTGAAGAAAACCTATTCCCTTCTCAAATGGCATTGCAATCTAGAACTGACCTTGAAGAGGAAAGAAGGTTGTTCTATGTAGCCGTAACCCGAGCGATGCACTCTTGCACCATCTCATATGCGAGTTCCAGGTTTTTATGGGGACAAGCGATCAGCTGTGAACCCTCTAGATTCCTGGACGAAATTGATCCGAACTATCTATCTTTTAATACCGTGAAACAACCAATGGGAAAGGGCTCTTTTGGAAATAAATTTCAAACCGCAAGGACTGGAGGACTAAACAAAAACCTAGGCGCTCCACCTCCTGGAAATTTACGCTCCCTAAAAGATGTAAAACGAGCACAAGCATCAAATAATGAATCAAATGCGAGCAATACAGAAATCAAAGTAGGCTTTAATGTTGAGCACGAACGATTTGGGAAGGGAAAAGTAACTCATATGGAAGGAAGCGGAGCAGATCAAAAAGCCACGATATTTTTCCCACATCATGGAAGCAAAACGATTTTACTTCGCTTTGCTAACCTCGAAGTACTTGAATGAAATTAGCCGAGATTCTCTTCAATTTCGTGCACAAAATGATACCCCTTCACAACAAAATCTTCCTTAAAAAAGAACTTGTGTGCAGCATGGTTGTATGTAAAAGCATCTAAACCGATTGAAACACAGGCTTTCTTCACTGCCAGATTTTTTGCATAATCAAATAACATTGCCCCAACTCCTCGAGAACGAAAACCCTCCGCAACGACCACATTGTCGAGCTCCATATATTTTCCACACCAAAGCTTATGCCCAATCCAAACGCCGCTCAAGCCAACAATCTCATTTTCCTCATAGACGGCAAGCATAGAGTAATTGTGCGGCAGCATGACCTCAAGCTGCTTTTCATATTCTAAGTGCGTCAAATTTGGATACAAATTCGTTAAAAGCGGATAAACTGTTAATAATTCTTCTTTTGTTTTTAGTTCTTCAATTTTCATTTCAATTTATATAAGTTCGTTTTAGCGGTCTAAACACATTTAACGCTTGTCAAAATTCACTTTAGCTAAGCAGACCGGATAGCCCTTAAGGCTTTACAAGAACAAGCTGGGAAACATAGAACATGATAAATTATCAATTTCTTATTTTAAAAATACCAAATTGTAATTCATCTGATGACAATTTGCCCTTATTTAAAAGGTGTGTAAAGTTGTTTTTTTGATACTTTCGTGTTCATGAAGGCCATTAAACAATTTCTGTTTTCGATGTTAAGTGAAAAAAGCTACCTGAAATTATTACATCGGGTCTTTTATGTCTTATTTGACATGAGGTTATTAAAGGGTGATCAAAAATTCAAGTACCACTATAAGGTTAAATCATTTATCAAAGAGGATGACGTTGTTCTGGACATTGGAGCCAATCTAGGCTATTTCGCAAAAACATTCTCAAGAATTACCCCAAAGGGAAAAGTGATTTGCGTGGAACCCCTGCCCCAGTATTTTAATGTACTGAGTCATTTTTTAGGCCAGAAAAAAAATGTAACACTTCACAATGTCGCTCTAGGAAAAGATTCCGGAACAGTAACAATGGTACTCCCAATGCAAGATGGAATGATTCGAACCGGCCTTCCATATGTTTCAAAGGACAAAACAGGGTCAAATGAGAGAACACAGGAGGTTCGAATTGTAAATCCACTATCTCTCATTGAAGATGAGACAAAACTCGATTATATCAAATGTGATATTGAAGGCTATGAATGGATCGTTTTTCAAGCACTAAAACCTGCCCTTGT
This sequence comes from uncultured Cryomorphaceae bacterium, assembly GCA_913052055.1. GTDB lineage: Bacteria > Bacteroidota > Bacteroidia > Flavobacteriales_D > Crocinitomicaceae > UBA952. Next base: position 4,303 of record CAJXDT010000003.1, on the reverse strand, counting down.
CCAGCACCTTCCAATTGTTCAAATAGAAATTGCAAATAAGAATCTAGAGGACTTTATAAAATTTTTTGATGCCTTGGAATATGTTCAGTACGGAATTTCCGATTACAAAGTCATACGAGAGGAGGGTAAACAGAAAGAAGCTGGGGATTATTTATTTGTCCCAAAGTCGAAAGAAGCATCATTTTTAGATAGATTGACATGAGGAAAAAATTGATGTTTATATTGCTTATTGGATTCCTGATTGGCTCGTGTCAAAAGAACGCAGGGATATTTGAGATTTCAGGAACGGTCACAGATTTGAGTAGCTCAAGCGGTCTGGAAAACTGCAAGCTCTACCTCTACAGCTATCCTGTGGGTACTGGTGAAGAATTACTCACGGATTCAACTTTCACACAAAACGATGGCTCATACACGTTTTCATTCGAAAGAGCTCAAATGGAAAAGTACAAAATCGAGCTTGAGAAAGATGGTTATTTTGAGGGTGAGGAGATTATCTATTTCTCAGCACTAACGCTAGAAGAAGTCAACACCGTAAACCTAGAAACATATGGAAAATCATGGGTTGGGATACGCCTAAAAAATAATAGCCCACAGATTGAAGATCATTTTAGATATATTAAGCAGGAAGGAAAAACCAATTGTTCTGAATGCTGCCCTACTGAAGAACAAAATTTCTACGGGGATTTAGATACGACCATTTACTGTGCAAATAACGCAAATGAGAATTACTCAATCATGTATTGGGTGATCGGAACCTCTATAGTCGATATTGCATCAGTAAACACCACATTCCTGGACACTACCTTAATTGAAGTAACGTATTAAAACGAAGCACCTTGATTTCCCATGAATGGCGATAAACCATTAGTTCATAATTGCAAAAAAAAGACTATTTTTGCCTACAAATTTTAGAAAATGACTGAAAACTTTTCCTTAGAAGACTTAAAACAGAAATTTAGTGAAAACAAAAGCTTTCGCATCTCCACGATTGCCGCTGGTACACTCGTCGTTTTGGTACTTGGGTTTTTAAGCTACCGCCAATGGATGTGGAAACCTGACAATGAGAAATCCAAAGAAACATACTTCGTTGCTTTGAATGCAATAGCAAACGAAGGTAAGAATAACGCCGTTGACACAAGTAAGGCAGGTGCTAAAACCGATCCGATTAAAAAACTTCAAAGAAGTGTAAAAAAATATGATGGTAAAATTGGTGGAGAAGTAAGTAAATACATCCTCGCCACGCAGTACATGAGAAAAGGAAAATATAAAGAAGCGCTCGTTTTACTTGAGAACGTAAATGTAGATGACACCTACGTGAGCATTGAAGTGATAGGACTGCAAGGAGATTGTCAATCCGAGCTGAAAAACTATGAAAAAGCTTATGCTTTATATCAAGAAGCGGCAGGAACGAACGAAAATGACTTCACAAGCCCTATGTATCTATTTAAGGCGGGTCTCATTGCAGAAAAGCTAAAAAAGACTGACGAAGCAAAAGGGCTCTACGAGAAAATTGCAACCATCTACCCTAAGTCTTTTTATGCAAAAGAAAAAAACTTAGAAGCCTACATTGCAAGAAATTCGAAATAAATCCATTGCGCTATGGCAACGTCCAATAAAAATTTATCAGCGTACGATAAAAGCAAAATTAAAAGTGGTGCCGATTTAACAATCGGCATTGTTGTTTCTGAGTGGAACAATGAAATCACCTCAAATCTATGTAAAGGGGCTGTTCAAGCACTTTTGGAAAATAATGTCCTTGAGGAAAATATTAAAATTCAAAAAGTACCAGGCGCTTTTGAATTACCTCTAGGCGCACAATTCTTATTAAAGAATCAAAGTTTTGATGGAATTATTACCATTGGCACTGTAATTCAGGGAGAAACAAAACATTTCGATTTCGTTTGTCAAGGGGCCACGGAGGGTATTATGCGTGTGATGTTAGATTTCAATACGCCAATTTCATTTTGTGTTCTTACAGACAACACAATAGAGCAATCAATTGCAAGATCCGGCGGAAAGCATGGGAATAAAGGTATTGAGGCAGCTGTAAGCCTTCTACAGATGATTGCTGCACATAAATCATTATCATGACACTTATAAAATCTATCTCAGGAATTCGTGGTACAATCGGTGGCACTGTTAACGAGGGACTCACTCCAATTGACACGGTTAAATTCGCATCCGCCTACGGTACATGGTTAAAAAATAAAAATCCAAACAAAAGGCTTAAAGTAGTTATCGGTCGAGACGCACGACCTTCAGGACAAATGGTTTCTGACCTAGTATGCTCAAGCCTTATTGGTTTAGGAATTGATGTTGTTAACCTTGGATTATCCACGACACCAACTGTAGAGATAGCTGTTCCCTTGGAAAATGCCGATGGTGGCATCATTCTAACCGCAAGCCACAATCCCAAGCAATGGAATGCACTAAAACTCCTAAATGAGAAAGGAGAATTTATTTCAGGAGCAGAAGGAAACGCACTCTTAAAGATTGCCGAAGAAGCCTCTTTTAGTTTTGCAGAGGTAGACGATCTCGGTGTAATTACAGATAATGATAGCTACCTCCAAAAACATATTGATGCAGTTTTAGCCTTACCTCTTGTTAATGTTCAGGCCATAAAAAATGCAAATTTCAGTGTCGTTATAGATGCCGTGAACTCAACAGGAGGCATATTTATTCCAGCGCTTTTAGAGGCGCTCGGCGTACATCATATTACAAAGCTATACTGTGAACCCAACGGTCAGTTCCCGCACAATCCGGAACCACTTCCTGAACATTTGGCAGACTTGGCTGCAAAAATAAAAGAAAGTAAAGCCGATGTTGGCTTTACCGTGGACCCTGACGTCGACCGTTTAGCGATGGTATGTGAAGACGGAAGTATGTTTGGTGAGGAATACACCTTGGTGGCAGTTGCGGACTATGTATTAAGCCAAACACCGGGAGCAACAGTATCAAACCTATCCTCCACTCGCGCCCTTAGAGATGTTACTGAGCAAAGAGGTGAAAACTATCACGCATCAGCGGTTGGTGAAGTAAATGTGGTAAATCTCATGAAAGCAGAGAATGCAATAATAGGCGGTGAAGGAAATGGCGGTGTAATTTACCCTGAATCTCATTACGGTCGTGATGCACTTGTTGGTATCGCATTATTTCTATCTCATTTGGCTTTAAAGAATTGCACAGCCTCAGCTTTAAGAGATAGCTTTCCAAAATATTGTATCTCTAAAAACAAAATCCAGCTAACACCTCAAATTGATGTAGACCTCATACTCAATAAAATGGCCGATAAATACAAGAATGAGGAGGTTGATACTACCGATGGTGTTAAAATATACATTGGAAAAGAATGGGTACACTTGAGAAAAAGTAACACAGAGCCTATTATTCGAATCTACTCCGAAAGCAAATCAATGGATGACGCAGATTCATTGGCAGATAGGTTTAAAGCTGAAATCAAGGCACTTATCTAAGATGATTTAAAGCAACTTTATTAACAATTCTTCTTTCATAACTGCATATCATTTGATTGACACCAATTAAATACGTCGCTACATTACACTAAACTAAAATTAAATTATTTTGAAAAAGTTATTCTTTACTACTTTAACAGCTTTGCTCTTCACATTCACTGGAAATACGCAAATATCTGCAACTTTAAATGGAGGTACGCTTTTCTTATCTGATCTAGATGATGAAGTTTTTATTGGCTTCAACCTTGAAGGTAAATATGATATTAACGAAAATATGCGAGCAGGACTAGCTTTCGGCCTATACAACTATTCTGATGGAGACGATGACATTAAGGTGGGTGTAAATATCATTCCAATTTCGGCATCATTTGAATATAAAATTCTGAGCGATGCTTTTAGACCTTATGCGGGAATAAATGTTGGATTAAATCGAACTTCGGCTGTTATCAAATTTGGAGGGGAATCAGAAAGAGATGGAGAGAACTACTTTAGCTTTGCTCCTGTTGTCGGTGCTGAATATATGATTTCAGATAACTTCGGAATTAATCTTAATGCGAAATATCATTATATATTAAGTGGCGATGATAATATCGATAACGCTACGGCAATTGCTGTTAACTTCGGAGTCGTGTTGGCTTTTTAATTTTAAACAAATGAATTTTCAAGAGGGCTTCGGCCCTCTTTTTTTTTTCAAAAAGATTCCAAAATGAATTAGTTCAGACGCATCTTTAAAATCCTAATTTATGAACAAATAGATTTTAACAAATCAGTTTATTGCAATTTATGTACTGTTCTTGTACTAACAGTGAGGATAAAAAATCGTAAATAGG
>CAJXDT010000002.1:0-107806 GCA_913052055.1 uncultured Cryomorphaceae bacterium | reverse complement strand
AAATGGTGGTTCTCTATCAATCTTAGCAACTGCCCTGACAGAAACTGGTTCTAAAATGGATGAAGTTATTTTTGAAGAATTTAAAGGAACAGGTAATATGGAGCTACAATTGGATCGTAAAATATCAAACAGAAGAATCTATCCAGCAATTGACATAACCGCTTCAGGAACAAGACGAGAAGATCTTTTATTGAGTAAAGATGTGCTCCAAAGAATATGGTTAATGCGAAAGTTCATTGCAGATATGAACCCAGTTGAAGCGATGGAATTCTTAAAGAACCATATGGAAAATACGGTTTCTAACGAGGAATTCTTGATCTCGATGAATAGCTAATATGAAAAAATCAATTAATATCGGTATTGGATTTGCCGTTATTTGGATCATTTTAAAGCTAGTTGCGTTTAATTTTCAACTCTTCTTGGTTGATCTCAAGCCGTTTATTTTTGCCAATATGTTGTTTGTAACCTTGGCTATCTGTATCGCCTTATACATCAAAAAAAGAGCACAGGCAAGTGCTAACCTACTTGATGATGTAAAAACAGGAATGGTATCAAGCATAATTTATACGGTCATTGTTAGTGGGTTCATCTATTTCTATTATCAGTCGATATACCCGGAATTCAACACGTCAAAAATTAGCGAAATGGAATTACTTCTTGAGGATGAGTCAAAAATTGAGGAATTAAGGAAATCCAATCCAGATATGGAGAATAGCAGTAGTGATGAAATTCGGAGCCAGGTACTCGGCAGTATTGGGCAATATTACTCAGCGCGATTTACAATGACTATTTCCTTGCTAGGACTACTTATTTATTCAACACTAAACAGTCTATTGATTTCTCTTATATTCAGAAAAGTAATTTTCAAGGATCAAGCTGATAGCTCCGAACCAAGCGCTTCGTAATCTATTCCATCAAAGTTACCTGAGGACATCATCAATAAGACTGTATTTTCATGTTTTAATGAATGAATAAAAGACAAAACATCCTGAGTAGTATTCTTCACAATAACATTTCCTCCAAATGCTTCTTCAACATCGGAAAGGGATAGTGGTTCTAGCTTCTTATGGGCAACAACCTCGGGACTATAATACACCAAGGCGTGATCGGCGGATTCCATGCAGCCTTCATAGAAAGGTAAAAAATCTTTCCGCAGAGATGAAAACGTATGGAGCTCCATACATGCGATTACCTTTCGGTTTCGGTATTGTTCCTTTACCGCCTGGGTCGTAGCCTTTAATTTTGAGGGTGAATGTGCAAAATCCTTAAACATTACAAAAGATTCATTCTCAACAACCTTTTGTAATCTCTTTCCAGCGCCAGTAAAATCAGACATCGATGCCAAAAAGGTTTCATGATCAATACCCAAATGTCCTGCTAGGTGCATAGCACCCATCATATTTTGAAGGTTATGGCTTCCAAATATTTCTAATGCGTATTGCTGTTGATGATGCACTACAATTGTTCCATTTTTATTTACTTCAAAGCTAGGTACACCATACGGTTGAAGATTCAATTGCTCCTTATACTTTTCTGCTATAGCTTTTACCTCCTTATCTTCATTATTATAAATCAAGCTTCCATTAGCCTCTATCACAGAACAAAAAATATCAAATTGATCAACATAATTTTCAAATGTTGGAAATACATTTATATGGTCCCATGCAATTCCGCTAATCAAAGCAACATGTGGCTGATACAAGTGAAATTTAGGCCGCCTGTCGATAGGAGAACTCAAGTACTCATCTCCTTCTAAGATCATATATTCCGATTCCTCAGTCAATTTGACCATACAATCGTAGCCATCTAGCTGTGCCCCCACCATATAGTCAACATTTAGCTCCTGTTTCTTGCAAACATGTAAAAGCATAGAAGTAATAGTGGTTTTCCCATGACTTCCTCCAATTACAATTCGTTTTTTCGCTTTGCTTTGCTCATAAAGATATTCGGGATATGAATAGATAGGAATAGCCATTTCTTTTGCCATGAGCAACTCTGGATTATCCTCCCGAGCATGCATTCCGAGAATCACAGCATCAATCGTACAGTCAATATTTCTTGCGTTCCACCCTACGACTGCCGGTAATATACCTTGCTTTTCTAGGCGTGATTTAGAGGGCTCAAAAATCTCATCATCAGAACCCGTCACTTCAACACCTTTTCTGCTCAATGCAATCGCCAAATTATGCATTGCGCTCCCTCCTATCGCTATAAAATGTACTTTCATGGATACCTCTTTGAACCAAAATTAAAATCAAAACCGCATAAAAAGCGAGATACTCTAAAGAGTTACTGACAGCGCACTATGAATTAGGAGCTTTTTGATTGTTTAGTAGACTCGGAGAACAATAACTTCCAAACTTACCATCTTCTGAATAAATTAGATAAATCTCTATTCCCAATCCCTTATTGCTTTCAACAAAAGATCGTGTAGCATCGAGTCCCACAACCATGAAATAAGTCGCTAAGGCGTCTGATAGGGCACACGAAGAAGACAAAACCGTGGCAGACAAAAGCGTATGTCTATTTTGGGCACCTGTGTGTGGGTTAATGGTATGGGCGTACAACTGACCATCCTCCTCAAAATACTTTCGGTAGTTTCCACTAGTGGCAATAGCACAATCCGTGATTGAAAATACGTTCTGAATAGACTGAATATCCGTTGGGTTATTTTCAATCGGTGCTTCAATACCAATTTTCCATTTCTTATTTCCCTTCTTCAATCCTGATAGTTTTATTTCTCCACCAAGCTCAACATAAACATTGTTGTGCCCATGTAATTGCAAAAAATCAACAAGTAAATCAACAGAATAACCCTGGGCAATTGCATTAAAATCCAACTCAAAACCCGGTGTCTTTTTCTCTACAAGCACATAATCACTGCGATTTAGTGTAGTGAAATGACGCCCATTTTGATATCCAACATAGGACAATACTGAATCGATTGACGCTTGTTTCGGTACATTTTGATCAATAGTACCTATTCCCCACAAGTCAATAATCGGTTTAATTGAGGGATCAAAGTATCCGTCACTTAATCGAAAAACAGAATCACTAAGGTTTAACATTTGAATAAAAACATCCTCCTTCGTAAGCAAAGTATCTTTAAAAGAAACTTGGTTAAATCGTGAAATCAGAGAACTTGTTTTGTAAGTAGATAGCTTTTCATCGAAAGCAAATAAAAGTGAATCAATTTGAAATTTAGAAACATTCAAACTAGAGTCAACCACCTGGATTGTATACGTTGTACCCTGAGCAACACCCGAAAACTTAAAAAACTGTAAATCAGTATCTAAAGATGTTGTACTGCAACTAACGATGACAGTAGAAAAAATAAATAATGTAAAGAAACTATTCCTGAACGACATCAGTTCCAGGGGACTCATTAAACCAAACATGTTCCGAAACAGAAGCATTGTTTCTCGTATAAAATGCTTTACCACTTTGATCTGTTGTTTGCTCATAAACAACACCATATCCATTTGGATCAACCACCACGCGTTGAATGGTTACTGAGGTAACATCACCCTGTCCATTCGTTCTTTTAAATACACGTTGCGTCATTTTATTGGATGGGAATAAAACACCATTTTCATCCTTTAAAAAATTTGGTTGCGTAGCGTAATTAGGCTTCGACGATTTCAAACTTTCCATAACTCGAACTCTATCTTCACCTCCAATTTTTGCCAAAGAATCTCTTCGCTGAACTTCAAAACCAAGCTGAAGTATCTGCTTCTGACTATCATTTAATCTATCCGCATTGTCAATATCATTCTGACGATTGATCATAATTCTTTCATTATCCAAAGTATTTTGCCTCTCTGAAAAAGATTCACCGCGCTCTAGCTGGCTCAAACGATCCATACTCAACAAGTGCTCCTTTTCAGTCCGCCATTCCTCTATTTGTACTGCAGACATTTCTTGTTGTCCCTTTGTTGCTTGTGCCTTCTGTCGCATTGCTGCATCGAATTCCTGACGGATAATTTGCTGGTCCTCTTGGAGCTCGACGTTTAAAGACCGTACTTCCTTTTGATTTATTTCTGCGGCATTCATAAAAGTTTGCATCGCTTTCGAGGAAGCCTCGTTTCTTACCTTTTCATTTGTCTTCTCGAAGAATAGCTCGTAATCAATTTCATTTTTGACATCCTGCAAATCTTTTAAAGGATCACTCTTTCTTTTTCGAATTGTTGCAGAAAGATCGTTAAATGCTTCAAAATCAGAACCATCATGAAGCTCCCCCGGCGCATTTACAACCCTACCGGCATTAGAATTAACCTGCACTGGTGTGTTTGTGCTTGAAATAAAATCAGCTCCGCCCGACCAGCTAGAAAGAGAATCTTTCATTTGTTTTAAATCATTTTCAGGGATAATACGATAATTAGCATTTGCAATTTTATACGCCTTTTTCATTTCTGAGAGTGCTGCCCCTTTATCAGAACTAAACTTAGAAATTGCCTGCTGTTTTAAGCCATACATTTCCTCTAGATTTTTGATTTGCTTCTTGAGTGCTACAACTTTTGGGTCATTGGCACGTGCCTTCATTGGTTCAGAATCTAAAATACGTGTTGCAAGCTCATAAAACTCTGGGCCTTTCAAAACATTACTGTATGCTTTTTCTATTTGCTTTCGAAACCCCGACTCAACCGAAGATTTCTTTCCAGATATTTCGGCAATTCCATTCTCGACCTGTTGTGCATAGTTATTAATGATTTGCTGATTGGATAATTTCTTTATCAATGTTTCTGCTTTGCGGTAATTTGCTAAACCAGCATCTAAAGAATCACTTTCATATTGGGCTTGAGCGCGAGTAATATATTTTTCAATAGACGATGAAAACCTATAGTCTTCGGATTCTTTTCTTATTTCCTTAATTTCCGACTGAATTTTCGAGCGCTGTCCTGGATCGAGAACTTGAATCTTTTTTAATTGAGCAACGCTCTCCATAAAGGCTTTCTTGTCGCGTAGGGAATCAGCTGAATTCCTCAACGCAATTAAATCTTTATTATTCTCTAACTGCTGACGGTCTTTTTCTCTAGATTCTTCAATCTTTGTCAATCGATACTTCACCTGATTATCGGCAATGATATCAAGCGCACTTTTGTAATTTTCTTCTGCCTCTTCTAGATTGCTTTTGGCAAATGCCAAATCCCCTTTTTTCTTAAATTCCTCAAATTGTGCACGTTCCGCCCTATCTTTTTTTATTTTTTCAACGAGTAATTGAAGCTCCTCTTTTTTTGACTTCAAAGCATTATTATCAGGCTCATAGACTAAAATTGAGTCAATTTGCTTTACAGCATCTGTATAGGCATTGTTCTTTAAGGATGAGGCCAATAGTTTTTTAAAGCGATCTGCATTAGAGCCCTCAGAGGCAACTGTATAGGCTTTGACTACTTCATCTTCGATATCTTGTTTATACTTTTCCTCTGGAACAGCAATATTTCTTGAGGCATCCCAAGTGAACTTTTCAGCATATTTATTTTTCACAAAACTCAAATCAGCTCCTTCACGGATCTCAAAAAGCTCAATGACAAGTTCTTCCATTGCTTGGAGAATTCCATTTGGATTTTGAATTTTTAATTCCTCAAAATCAAGCAATACCTTTTTGGTGATATATCCAGGTTTTGATACCATTAGCTCAAAGGGAAGCTTTGTTCTAATAGAACCACTGATGTAGTAAAACCCTTTGGCGTCAGAAAGAGATTTTGAGACCATTCTTCCATTTTGGAACATATACATCGAGGCTCCATAAATCTTTTCCTTGGAACTAAAATTACCAATATACCCTTCCAAAGAGATCTCTAAATTCTTTTGAGCATTGATACTCATGGAAAAAAGAAGCATCAAAATAAAAATAACCTTAGTCATAGAATGCTTAGTTATGTGGTGCACAATAAACGTAAAAAACTATTTTTGTTGCACCATTACAAAAATGCGTAAAAAAGACGAATAAAAAAATGCTTCGAATTGAGGATTTAAGCTTTTGGGAAAAATCAGCTTACTTTGAGAAAATAGATTTTCTAATTGTAGGATCAGGAATTGTTGGAATGAGCGCAGCACTATTCTTGCGAAAGAAATATACTGATGCAAACATTGTCATTATTGAAAGAGGATATCTTCCCACTGGTGCAAGTTCAAAGAATGCAGGTTTTACGTGCTTCGGGAGTCCAACAGAGCTATATGATGACCTAAAGAACATGGAGGAGAATGAGGTTTGGGAAACATTTTCAAATCGCTATAATGGCCTTAAATGTCTTTTTGAGCTTATACCCCAAAAAGCAATCAATTATGTTTCATGTAAATCTTGGGACCTGATAGAATCTGGTGTGGAAAATGAAATCGATCCTGATTTTATCGGCTACATCAATAATAAAGCAAAAGAAATTACAGGGATTGATGAAGTATATTTCGAAGATCAAAATGCAGCCAATCGTTTTGGATTTGACCATATTCAAACCTCATATTGCAATCATTTAGAAGGAGCAATAAATACTGGTATGCTTATCCAAGAAATGCATAAGAAGACAATTGAAGCCAACATTCGGGTGGTCTTCGGAGTTGAAGCCTTATCAATGAGCTCAAATTCAGAAGGGGTTGAACTTCAAACAAATCACGGTTTAATGAGTTCCGCAAACTGTATCATTGCCACAAATGGATTTGCCAAACAATGGATTGAAGATGATATACAACCTGCAAGGGCACAAGTCATTGTCACAAACGAAATAGAAAACCTTAAAGTCAACGGTACCTTTCACTTTCAAAAAGGATACTATTATTTTAGGAATATTGGAGACCGTATTTTATTGGGAGGGGGACGAAATCTTGATTTTAAGGGAGAAACAACAGAAACCTTCGAAACTACTCCTCAAATTCAGCAAAAACTAGAAGAGCTTATGCGCTCTACGATTATTCCGAACCAAAATTTCACGATAGAATATTCATGGTCAGGAATTATGGGTGTTGGTGATACAAAAAGCCCCATTTTAAAAATGTTAAACAAAAATACAGCCATAGGTGTTAGATTGGGAGGCATGGGAGTGGCTTTAGGCTCTCAAGTAGGAAAATCGTTGGCTAATTATTTTTAGCATGAAAAAAGAACAGAAAGGCGAAAAAAAGTTTGTGAACCCTATTGATCCCGATAAGGTATCTGAGAATCCGCATAGCCTAGAATATGGTCACCATAGTGGAAGCGCGCTGATTAAGCCTGAAGATCAAGGAAAGCTCAAAAGCCGTTCGTTAAATGCAATGGACCACCAGACGGATATGCAGCTAGGTCAAATTTATGAGCAAATGCAACTCCTAGCGGACCAAGCACAAAGACTCAGTGAGCGAAAAAAAATCTCGGAATTTATATACACTGCCGAGGCGAGATTTGAGCCATTTATCAACCATACCTATCATTTGTATAAAAGAGAAGACAGTAGCTTTCTACTATCCCTAATAGGCCCTAAACAGTGGGGGAAATCCATAAAAAGTTTCGATTTTGTTGCAACTGTAAAGCTACTAGCAGACCATACCTGGGATATTCTAGAGAAGAACGAAGGGTTTGAGTTTAACGCCTAAACACCCAATTAAATTCGTCTGATAATTCCTCTGCATAGATGTAGCCATCAACATCTAGTGTTTTTAACTCATCTATATGCTGAATGTTTTTTTGAATAATGGAACGCGCCATCGAACCCCTAGCCCTTTTAGCATACATCATGATGGTTTTTAGCTTTCCATTTTTAAAATCCTTAAAGACCGGGGTGATCATCAAGTTCTCGATTGACTTGAAATTTAAAACTTTGGAATATTCTACAGAAGCCAAGTTTATGATTACATCTGATTTTGAGAGTTCTGTTTTAAATGAATCTGCCAGGTCCTTCTTCCAGTATTCATATAGATTGTTGCTCAAATCGTCAACCTTAAGTCTTGTCCCCATTTCAAGTCGATAGGGAGATATCCCATCTAGGGGTTTTAAAAAACCATATAAACCCGAAAGAATACGCAAAGACGCTTGAGCCCTATTCCATTCAGTTTCAGAAAAGGATACGGCATCTAATCCCTTATAAACCTCTCCGGTAAAAGCTAAAGCCGGCTGAATAACATTTGAACTCTCAGACAAGGGCTTCCAATTCTGGTAACGCGACCAGTTCAAATCTGCCAACGAAGGTGAAATAGACATTAACGAAGACAACTCTTTTGGTGTATATTTCTTTAAAAGCTCCACTAAACGCGCAGATTTATTTTCAAGAACGGGTTGACTCGGAGTGCCATAAGAAATAGGCTCCTTGGATATCGATTTAGCTGGGGATAAAAGAATTTTGAACATTTGAATAAATTAGCAAGAACAAGATAATTAATTTCTATCGTTAAAGAAAAAGAATTAAAGCTTTCCAGAGCGAATTTTAATACCTCCAAATATGGATCTTGGTTGCGCAGGTCCAAATACAAAATTACTATCTCGATTTTTTCCGACATCAAAATTATCTTGGTATTCGTTCAATATATTCTTAATCCCAGCATACCATTCAACAATCATTTTAGATTTTTTTAGCTCCATAGCATAGCTCAATCTGAAACTCAAATTAGAAAATGAATCAACATCTACAATCTCATCTGTAGTTTGATTGGGCGCCCCAGCGAAATGAGGAACAAGCATACTTCCGGTGTAGACGTAATTTAGATTTAAGCTAAAATGTTCATTTGGATTTATCGTGAGTACAGCAAATCCATAATCATTTGGCGTTCGAATAAATCTTTTGATTGGCGCCACTCCCTCGATATACTCAACAGGATTTTGAAACTCATTTGTTTGTATCGTGTATCCTGATTCTAATTGAACTTTTCTATTATAGTTGCTTCTTAGCTCAAAAGTTAGCCCCTCAACGATTGCGCCTTGACCATTTTGTTTTTCAAAGAGAAGTCCAAAATCATCAGCTCCATTTGGTTGTAAAAAAAAGGCGTTTTTTAGGTTCGTTCTAAAACCTTCTAAGGTAAAGCCAATGATGAATTTATCAAATGGACGATCATAATTTATTGAAGCACTCCAGCTTTCAGAGTTTTCCTCCTCTAAATCTGGTGCAAGTGTAACTCGAGATATACCTCCTCCCGCAAAAGCAATATGAAGATCTGTGTCAAAGGCCTGAGGTGCACGAAAACCTGTCCCATAACTCAATCGAAACTGCGTATTTTTTTTAAGCTTATAAAGTAATGAAACACGTGGACTCCAAATTAATTCATCAACAAGGTTATGGGCATCAACCCTACATCCAGATAGTAAATTTAAATTTGGCAATAGAGCCCAATCACTTTGTAAGAATAGGCCTAAATCTTGCGTATTTTGATTTATCAAATAATTATATGCTGGAATTTCATCATATACGGCATCATATAAATACTCAGCACCAAAGGTCAAAACATTCGTTCCAGGAATTAAAAAATCAAGAAGCTTGTGGTTTAATTGCAAGCCTACATTACTCGTTGAAACATCCGATACACCGTATGGTGGATTAGATAGATGGATCTCAGCCCCCAAAGAATCATCAGGGAAAATACCTGTGTAATGGTCCCTACTCGTATTCTGATAGGCCATGTAGGCAATAAGGGAAGAAAGATCCTTATTGAAATTAATTTGATAATCAGTACTCGCCATCCATACATTGTGCGTGCGCTCTTCAGCCTGGCCTCTGAGATGAGGCTCAATATCTTGCCGCATTTCGCCTCCATACCGGTATTCATTTAGATTGCTCAAACTAAACTCAAGCTTATGGTTCTTTTTCGGCAAATAAAATGAAGTAATCCCGAATGAATTGTTTTTTAGCTCTGGAAGCTCCGAATATTCATCGCCATTATGATCGTATAATGCTCGTCTTCTACCATTCAAGAACAAAGAAATTCCCAAATCACGATCTTCAGAAACTGCAGTAAAATTTCCATTAATGATATGATCGGAGCTCTGACCATTTATATTTTGATACGTATAATTTACATCATAACTATTTTTTCTAGGAAGCTTTGTGAGTACGTTAACAGTTCCACCAATGGCACTCGAACCATATAAGGATGAACCACCACCTCGGATTACCTCTATGCGTTCAATCATATTAACGGGAAGCTGCTCTAGTCCGTACAAACCGGTCAATGGACTAAAGATAGGCCTACCGTTGATTAAAATCTGACTATAACCACCTGCCAAACCATTCATGCGCAGCTGAGTATAATTACACGTTTGACAGTCTGTTTCAACGCGCAGACCTGGCTGAAAACGAAGCCCCTCAGCTATATTGCAAGATTGTAGCGCTTCAAGATTTTCTCCACTAAGTACATTTACAATCACATTTGAATTGGTTTTTCTCTTGTATGTTTTAGTGCCTGTAACGACGATGTCATCAAGCTCCATTATAGATTCACTAAATTTCAAGCTACGCTCTATAATAGGAGAAACCTCAGATAATTCAATTGTATCAACAATCGATTTATAACCAATAGCTGATACCTCAATTGTATACGAGCCATATGCCAAATCACCAAATTCAAACCTTCCATAAGTATCGGTTAAAACATTCTTATTTACTGGATAAATTGATACTCTAGCAAATTCTAAAACACCGCTTTTATTAGATACTTCACCGATGATTTTGGCCTGTGAATACACAGGATTGATGTTGCAGAAAAGGAATAAGCCTAAAATTAGAGTTAAGGAAAAGGTTTTATACACTTATCTAATAGATTTAAAAGTTAGACAAATCTAACAATTTAATTAGGCTTATAAAAATTCACGTATATTTATATTTATAATATCCATCATTATGGCGACCATTATAATTGAAAACTATTTAAAAGCCCTCTATTCTCTAAGCCAAAAGAATGAAGAAGTATCTCTAACAGATCTGAGCAAGGAATTGGGGGTTAGTGCACCCACGGTTAATAATATGGTCAAAAAGCTACAAGAAAAAGGCTGGGTCAATTATAAAAAGTACAAACCCATAAAACTGACTAAAGCTGGCAGACTAGTTGCAGCCTCAGTAATTAGGAAACACAGGCTAACTGAAATGTTTTTAGTCAAAATCATGGGTTTTGGATGGGAAGAAGTTCATGATATTGCCGAACAAATTGAACATATAAAATCAGATAGCTATTTTGAACGAATGGATGAACTACTCGGTTTTCCTAAAACGGATCCGCATGGCTCCCCTATTCCGAATAAGCAAGGAGAAATTATAAAGTATGACTATAAACCTCTTTCTGAAATAGAACAAAATAGTGAAGTGACCATAACTGCCCTCAAAGACAGCTCTTTCGAGCTCTTAGACTACCTCAACAAAAAGAATATCAAACTTGGAGATTCAATACGTGTAAACTACATCGAACCATTTGATTTAAGCTTCAATATTTTACTTCCTGATGCAAGAGAGATAACTATGACGAACCAAGTATGTAAATCATTACTCGTCATTGAAAAGGGAAAAAGATAGCTATAAAAAAAGCGCTATCACAAAATGAGCGCGCTTTTCCTATTTAATTAATGTATCTATTTTTTAAGCTGTATTTTCTTTGTCAAATCAACAAGTAATGGAGTTGCAACAAACATAGATGAATATGTTCCTACAAGAATTCCTAAAATCAAAGCAAAGATAAATCCTTTAATGGCAGCACCACCGAAGAAGAAAATAATCAGTAATACAACCAATGTAGTCATCGAAGTATTGATGGTCCGAGATAAAGTTGAATTCAAAGCACCATTTATTTCAGATTTAAAATCAGCTTCTTGCTTCCAAGAAAGATCCTCTCTAATTCTATCAAAGACAACAACTGTATCATTAATTGAATAACCAATTACCGTCAGAATTGCAGCTACAAAGGCCTGGTCCAGCTCCATATTGAAAGGAAGCATATCTCCTAGTAATGAAAATAAACCAAGAACGATAATAACATCATGGAATAAGGCAAAAATTGCACTCGCAGAATATTGCCATTTCCCAAATCTCATGAAAATATAGGCGAAAATAATCACCAAAGACAGAATAATCGAAATGCGAGACGAATCTCCCAATTCTTCAGAAACTGTATTGGATACAAATCGTGATTCAGGTTCTATATAGTAAGTGCCAAGCTCAGCCTTACAATTTTCCATTGCCTCAGTCAACTTAGCCCTAACGTCATCTTCAGCATTTTCTTTCTTCAATAAATAGTTCGTAGTAATCTCAACATTGTAAGAACTAGACTTTGTCTTTACATCTACAGAAGATTCTGGCATTGCTGCTGAAAGTTGTTTCTTTATGAACTCAGATTTATTTTCAGCTGACTTCTCAAATTTCACAGAATATGTTCTACCACCGGAAAACTCAACAGATCTAGATATTCCTTTGGTAAATAATAAAGCCAAAGAACCTACGACCATAATCGTGGAAAGAACATACGCCATTTTTCGCTTATCAAGGAAGTTAAAGTTCAGGCCTTTGAATGCATTCTTCGTCAGTTTTGTATCAAACTCAATTGTTTTTCCTTTACCTAATCTCCATTCAAAAATCAATCTAGAGATAACTAAGGCAGCAAACACTGAGGAGAATATACCAATGATGAGTGTCGTTGCAAAGGATTCAATTGGTCCTGTACCGAAAACCTTAAGCACGATAGCAGTCAAAAGGGTTGTTACGTTTGCATCTATGATTGAGGATAAGGCTTTTTGAAAACCTGTTTCAACCGCACTCGATAAATCTTTTCCATTGGCTTGCTCTTCCCGAATACGCTCGAAAATTAGAACGTTCGCATCAACAGCCATACCGATTGTTAATACGATACCTGCAATACCTGCTAAAGTTAACACAGCACCAAACGAGGCTAGTGAACCAAATATGAAAACAACATTCGCTAACAAGGCAATATCTGCAACAAGTCCTGATTTTCCATAATAAAAGAACATGTACAGAAGTACAACACAAAACGCAATTCCAAATGAAATCAAACCGGCCCTTGTATTTTCCTTACCTATCGTAGGACCTACCTTTGTTTTCTCCTTAATCACTAATGGTGCAGGCAATGCTCCACCATTTAAAAGTCCAGCTAAATCATTTGCTTCATCAAAAGTAAAGCTTCCTGATATCTGAGTGTTACCTTGATTGATTGCGCCTCTCACCTGAGGAGCACTGTATACTACATTATCCATGGTAATTGCTACCAATCGATTGATATTTTCAGAAGTCATTCGGCTCCATTGCTCCATCCCTTCATCATTCATTGAAAGGTCCACTGTAATGTCTCCTGCAACTTGATCGTATCCTTGGCTCGCTCTGGCGATATGACTCCCATTCACGCGTGCTTTTCCATTTTCTGGAATTCGACATGCATACAAGTACCAACCTTTTTTACTCTTATTGATATCTGTATATTCTTTTTCAGCGCCCCACATGAATCGAAGCTGACTCTCAAATTGCGCCGCAATATCCGATCGACTCAACAAGGCAGTAACAGCAGACTTATCTGCATCATTTTTAGCATATCCGATAGAATAGCCGCCAGTTCCTTGCATTAGAGAAGCCAGCCCATTTGCTTGTTCCTCAACCTCGTCATCAAAAGAAATTTCTTCTGTCGAATCTAACTCCATTCCTTCCTCTTGTAAAGAAAGACGGTTCGCTTCACTCCAATTGGTTTGAATTTGATCAAACGAATAGGTTTCGAAAAATTCTAGGTTTGCAGTAGATTGTAATTTCTCTGCGACTGTTCGTTCATCTTGAACACCGGGTAGCTCTATATATAATCGGTTGTTTGCCTCGTCTTTTTGAATATTTGGTTGCGCAACACCAAACTGATTGATTCGTTTGTTCATTACGTTTTCAATACCATTCATCGCTTCGCTGATTCTTGCTCTCAATGAAGCTTGTACATCAGCATCAGGGGTTGTGATTTCAATACCTTCGCCATAGAAAATGGCATTTAGCTTCATACCATCATTATAAGCACTATATGCCTCAAAAAATAAGGTTAAGAAATCAGCGGAAGGATCTTCACTAATCTTTTCTAATGCCTGCTCAAATGGCTTTTTAAAGGAAACGTCATTTTGATTTTTAACTTGTGATTTTAAAAAGTCTGGAACTGAAATCTCAAGCGTTACACTCATTCCTCCAACAAGGTCTAATCCAAAAGCCAAAGACCTCTTTTTCACCTCAGCAAAGGTAGAACCGAGCACTGGATAAACTGTTTTTTCTGCTTTCCCACGTAGAATTTGATTAACGAGAATACCCTTCGCTATTTCATTCGATTCAGGTTGGTTGAAATCCACAAGGTCATTGTTGGTTCCAACTACCCCTATCCCATCACTAGAAGCCATTGCTTCTTTTTTAATTTTTGCAATTGTTTGGTCAGCTTGAATACCTGCATCACTTTCGACGTCATTAGCCACCCATGTGAAAGACAATTGATACAAACAAACAGCGGTCAATAAAATGGTTAAAAACCAAAAGAATCCTTTAATGCGCATGTAATTTCAGATTAATGTTTTAATAAGCGTGCAAATATAGAATTTACATTACTCATATTCAAATAAAAACCTACATAAAATGGTAAAAACAGGAATGTTTAAAGGACTTTTACTTTTTAGATTTCTCTGTAGAAATAAAGTGCATGAAATCATCTGCAAAAATAGACCATTCATCTAATTTGGCGTCATTTTGGACCAGTAGCTCCTCTTTAACAACCTGTAATTTACCACCAGAAAAAATGTTTTGAATTTTATCTGAAAGGGCAAGAGGCGTCAATTCTTCAATTACAAATCCATTCTTACCATCGGTAAGCGACTCGTGAAGCCCTCCATTTTTTGATACCAATACCGGTAATTCAAAGGAAGCTGCAATCGCTTGAATACCGCTTTGAGTGCCCGACTTATATGGAAGTACGCAGCAATCCGCTGCGCTAAAATAATTTGCTACATTTTCGTCAGGGATAAACTGGTCATGAATAATGACCTGACCTTTATCAATAGCCTCAATAGCCTTCATATATTTATGCTTATCGCCATAAATTTCACCTGCAATCAAGAGCACGTATCCCTCGTCAAGCAAATTCATAGCCTCGATAAGAATATCTAGACCTTTATAATCTCGTATCAAGCCAAAAAAGAGAAGCACTTTTGCCTCTTTCTCAATATTAAAATATTCACGAGCAACCTGAAAATCCTTTTTCGCTCCAAACTGAGCATATGTTGGATGAGATATGACCTTAGAGGTAGCATCGGGGCGATAAGACAAAAGATCCTGATTAACCTTTTCCGAAAGAACTACAAAAGCATCAAAGCTTTTCAAAAACATTCGGTTAAGGAACCGATCAAAAAATCGTTCCTCATGAGGGACAAGGTTGTGGATTAACGCAACCTTCAATACTGAATTTGAAAAGCGACTTGCTAAAAATACATACATAGGCGCAAAAAATGGCATCCAATAATTTACAACAAACACATCTGGTTTTGTTTGTTTTAATTTACGCCCCGCCTTAAAGTAAGTCAAAGGATTATAGCTCGTTATAATTCTTGGAAAAGAAGAATCCGAGTTCTTTGAAAACTGGCTTTCTCCGGGGAATAAAAAGTTTGGATATTGTTTTTTGAATGTAAACGCTTCAATCAATGACTTACCTTTTAGCGCATTGACCAAGAACCGACTGAAGCTTGATATGCCTCCACGAAAGGGCGGAAGTGCCGAGAAAAAAGCAATCTTTATCTGTGTAGTTTTACTCGACTCCAAAACCAATGCATTTATATATTAGCTCCGTTCCATATTGGATATTCAGCGTATCAAAATTGAAAATATTCAAATCCTTATAGTACTTGTTTACCAACCCTACATTATTGGCGTACTGCTCATACTTCCTTCGAAATGAGACAAGGTTCAAAACATCTTCTTGCTCCACCCGAAGCACACTGTCGAAATTAAGGTTATTTATGGAGGAGTTTTCATGAATTCCCTCATACGCACAGAAGATGGCGTCGTCTACATTAAATGCATTTTGGTCCCAAGAAGATGAATTTAAGGGTGGAAGAATAAGCCATACTTTACGTTTGTTCTCTTCTGTCACCTCCACCCTATTGTTATTGATCAAAGCAGTCCATACATCAGTTGTTACCCATGGATCAGATAGCTCATTTCTTTTTTTTCGAAAAAACTTACGCGCCAAACGTCCCGCATTGTCTGT
This sequence comes from uncultured Cryomorphaceae bacterium, assembly GCA_913052055.1. Taxonomy (GTDB): domain Bacteria; phylum Bacteroidota; class Bacteroidia; order Flavobacteriales_D; family Crocinitomicaceae; genus UBA952. The sequence goes on along the minus strand of CAJXDT010000002.1, from coordinate 91,645 downwards.
GATCGTATCCCCTATTACTGTTCTTAGATAATACAAGGAGGTATCACTAGTGATTTCCGCATTTATGTCATGCTGCACTTCCACAACCTCATAATCAACATAGGTACCAAAATCCATCGGGAAATAGGATTCATAGGTATTCATATCCATATTACTATTACCCTTACCACATGAGAGCAATAACGACAAAACCAAAATGAAAGTAAAGGGTTTCAACATTGAATAATAAATTTACAAAATCTAATCGTTAGGATCTAAACCTTTCCGCTTCAAACTTTCAAGAACAGCCTTTGTTCGCTTTTCATTAAGCCGCTCGCCGTTTTGATACAACGTGCGGTCTATTCTATTTCCCGAGGAATCATAGAACTCAACCCAGCCATGTAATTTACCTCTTTTGAATCGTGTAGCAGTAATGAGATATCCATCAGAGCTGTAGCTTTTCCAAACACCATCCTTTAAGTCCATTTTGTATTGACCCTCCTCCTTTAACTTTTCACTAGAGAAAAAAGTACGACAAGGCCCATCCTTCAAGCTATCTTTATAGGTTGTTTCAGACAAGATCTTAAGCTCTCCTCTCTCAATTTGATTTCTCAAATAAAAAACAACTCTTTTACCATGCAATTTGCCATTTTTAAAACGCTCCGCTGAAAGCGTTAGGCCCTCTCGATCATAGTTTAACCATAAAGAATCCCGCAACTTATCCAAGTAAAAACCTTCAGACATCACTTCTCTATTTTTGAAGTAAAATGTCACAAATGCTGCCCTATCATTTACATGTTCTATAATGGAGCGAACCTCACCCGATGGATAATAGTATCGGAATTGACCTACAGGAGTACCGTTTATAAATTCTCCTTCATATTGAATTTGATTAGAACCCTTCCAATTTTTTGTCCAAGTGCCATGTTTACGACCTAAAGAATCGATTTGATTGACTTGCGAATTGCCAAAAAAATAAAAGAACAAAAAGGATAAGGTTAAAAAAGTTCTCATTATAATATACGATTGAGCTCTTCTAGTGAGCTTACTTTAATATCAGGAAAGGAGCTACATTGCTCCTTGGATTTAACCAACACAGTTTTCATGCCAAGCTTCTTACCAAATTCTATATCAGAATCCGTATCGCCTACCATAATAGATTTAGAAAAATCAATTTCAGGATAATGCTTCTTGGCTTCCATCCCCATAGTTGTATTAGGTTTTCGTCTTGTTGACGCCGCATCATTGAGCTCGGGAGCCAAATAAACTTTATTAATATTGGCACCGTGTTTTCGAAACTCACTGACCATCCATTGATGAAGCTCATGTATAGCCTTTGAAGTAACCATACCTTTTCCAATACACTGCTGGTTGGTCACAACAAAAACCCTAGAAAAACGACTGAATAGTTCAGCACTTATTTCAAGTACGCCTTCTTTAAAAATAAAATCTTGCTTACTCAATGCGTAAGCCCCAAATAAACGTTCATTGATTACGCCATCCCTATCTAGAAAAAGAGACCAAGAGGAATCTATCTTCCAATTGGAATCACTTGGAACCATGACCGATTTCTTTCTCGATTAAATATACATTTCTACTTGATGAGTTCCGACCGATTAGCTCTGAAATAAAACCGGTCATAAAAAACTGAACCCCGATAACCATGGATATCAGAGCAACATAAAACTCACTTCGGTCTGCAAGTAGCTTGGCATCCTGATGGATAAATAATTTATCAATACCTAGATAAAAGATTAATGTAAACCCAATCAGAAACATTAAAGAACCAAGTGCTCCGAAGAAATGCATCGGTTTTTTTCCAAACTTACCCATGAATGCAACCGTTATAAGATCCAATGGTCCATTTAAAAAACGATTCAACCCAAATTTAGTCACCCCAAACTTTCGAGCTTGATGTTGAACTACTTTCTCCCCTATATTTGTGAATCCAGCATACTTAGCTAAAGCGGGAACGTAGCGGTGCATGTCACCATAAATCTCAATACTTTTTACCACAGCTCTTTTATAGGCCTTTAAACCACAATTAAAGTCATGCAAATAAATACCGGTAATTCTTCTCGCCGCCCAATTGTAGAGCTTAGTAGGAACAGTTTTAGATAAAGGATCATGTCTTTTTTTCTTCCAACCCGAAACAAGATCAAAATCCTGATGTACAATCATATCGTAGAGCTCAGGTATTTCCTCAGGAGAATCTTGAAGATCCGCATCCATTGTGACTACAACATCTCCATTACATGATTCAAATCCCTTTTGGAGGGCAGCTGACTTACCATAATTACGTTGAAACTTGATACCACGGACAAACTCATTATGCTGAACTAGACCCTCTATAATTCTCCATGATTGGTCTTTGCTTCCATCATCTACGAGTAAAACTTCGTAAGAATATTTTGTGTCCAGAACTTTTTTGATCCAGTCAATAAGGTGCGGAAGTGATTCCTCCTCATTAAAAAGAGGAACTACGATAGAAATTTGCTTTGACATATAGGGTCAAATTTAATATTTTCTTTAGCACTAAGTTAATATAAAATGTTGCTTAAAGCTTGAGGATTTTCTTTTGATTGCCTGCAATTGAAATAATATACAGACCGGCATCAAAAGAATTTATATCGACCATTTGATTGGTGCTTTTCACAATTCCCTTTTGTACCTCAGTTCCGTTTAAAGATTGAATTAGGTATTCAGACCCGAACTCAGCCCCTAATATTATGAATTCACCGTTCGTTGGATTTGGTTGAATTGAAAAGCCTTCCACAAAGCTCTGATCGTTAAGACTGCTGAACTCCTGCGCTCTGAATAAATCAAGTGCAGCTTCGGTAATATTGGGGTTTCCGGGTAAATCGGAAACAAGAAAAGAAATGGTAATATTTGAGATATCGAGACCACTCACTGGCAAACTATAAAAACTCCACTGCATTTCATCACTCTGCGGAGCAATAAAATCAACCATTTGTGTCGTTCCGTCACTCACAATAATCTTCAGTGTATCATCAATTTCTCCTGGGCCGTGAAAACAATAAAAGTCCATGTAAAAGGTCAAGACAGGATTTAAGTAACTTGATAAATCCATAACAGGAGAACTAAGCTGCGTTTCACCATTATCTACATCGTCAAAATCTGGATCTATATTCAAATCATTCCCAGTAATATATGCCATATTGCCGCAGTCAGCGTCGACATCACCATTCATGACTGTATTATCTGTAAGATTTGGTATTCCTCGTTCCCAAGTACCTGTTTCGGCGTTCCCTGAAACCGTCCATCCAAAATCAAAAGTAAAATCATCGTAAAACCCATCTTGTAAAACAATGGTAATGGAAGCTGTCGTGCTATCAATTAATAGGTCAGAGCATTGCGTTACATATCCCCATTTACCAACCTGTAAATTATGTACCTCCTCATAAAAAAGCGAAAAAACTTCTTGACCAAGCCCGTTGCTCTCCCCCTCGTAGGTGATTAAAGGATGATCTAATTTAATTTTTGCATTCTGAATTGGGTTGCCAAAAGCATCCTCAACATTTACTAAAAGTGAAAAAGGAGCTATTGGGGTTAAAAGCACGTCCTGCACCGTAATATTACCTTGTGTTATTTCAGTAGAAATTATTTGACTCTCATATCCTACCTTAAAATAGCTTACATCATAGGTGCCTGATGCAGGCATTCCGGTCGCATAATAACCAAGACTACTTGAAAGGTTTTCTTGATTATTTCCGACAATGTCAACAGAAACATTACCTATCGGATTTCCATCAATCTGATTAGTAATTGTCCCCTCTAAATAGGAAGCTCTTTGATATTCAGGTTCAAGAACATATAATCCTTCTGATCGGTCTGAAGCCAAAATAATTCCTGAGGGTAAAAATGGATAAACGCCCCAGCTGCCGTCAAAAGTTGGAGTCTGCCCTGGATATGTATCATAGGCAGCAACCTCTATGAGGTTTTGTGGATGTTGTGCATCATGAATCGTGATTCCATCAACATAATAACTCGTTATAAGGAAATCGTTTAATACGAATGTATTGTGCGGAATGACATTCTGTCCAGGTGAACTCTGAACTCTATCTAGCTCAATAATATTATCTAAATCCGTAATATCGTATGAAGCAATAAATGCGTCTGGAAGCTCGTCTGTTGTGAATACTACCTCTCTGTTATCAGATGGCCAAATATTGTGTGTAAAAGAACCTGGAGTGATTTTCGTTCCCAAAAGCTGTGGATTGGAACGATCAGAAATATCTACAATACTCAAAAAGCCGTCATTCACATGTGCCAGGTATAAAGTGTCACCAAAAGCCACACCATCATGAACATACCAATTGTCAAAAGCACCCACAAAAGAGGGGTTCATAGGCATTGTATTCACATCATAAATCAACACTCCTCCTTCACCATAATTCGCACCAAACACATACAAATAACCGGCATCATCAACATGACAATTATGGGCCGATTCCCATGATAATCCCGATTCACCCGTGAATAATGTAGTTACAAGTACATTGCTCTCTGGTAATGGAGAAAGGTTAATAATTGTCAACCCTTCTTCAGCTTCTGTGCTTATGTATGCATAATCCCCAAAAACAGTTGGATCTCTGTGCGTACTATTTTCTCCAGGAAGCCAAAAAACCTCGAGCGGATTTGCGGGGTCACTCACGTTCATAATAGACGTTCCATCCTCAGTTCCTACAATCGCATATTCATTTCCCTGCTCATCCACATAACCCCAAATATCGTTGAGGCCCGTATTATGAAGCGCTGCGTAATCCGTTTGAGAAATAAAAGTCAAATCAGATTGACTAAATAAAATGGGCGTGTAAAAAATTGACGTAAAAATGAAAAAAACCAGAAAAAAGCGGGATAAAGAGGAGATAAATTGAGACATGAAGCGTATAATTGGTTTTGAATTATAAATAGAAAATAAGCGCAAAAACAAAAAGGATTATGATCACCAGATATTGCCATATATCGGGGAAATATTTCCAAATGGTACTTTTCCAACTCATTCTGAGTAAAAATACGGAATTAAATATAACTGCTTATTTTTATGGAACATAGAAATGAAATCATGAAATATAAAATCAACAACCTTGAGCAATATCAAGAGCAATATCAAGAGGCCATAAGTAAACCAAAAGAATTTTGGAATAAAATCGCCAAAGAATTCAGCTGGTCCCAAAAATGGACCGAGGTATGTGAATTTGATATGATCAATGCGGAATTCAGTTGGTTTAAAAATGCAAAAACAAATATTACCGAAAATTGTATTGATCGTCATCTAAAGGATAAAGGAACACAAACAGCCCTTATTTTTGAACCGAATGCTCCCAATGATATAGCTGAACATATTTCTTACAATGAACTTCATAAACGCGTCTGTAAAATGGCAAATGCACTCATCGCATTAGACGTAAAAAAAGGAGACCGCGTAGCTATATACCTACCAATGATCCCTGAGCTGTCCATTGTTGTACTTGCTTGCGCAAGAATAGGTGCCATTCATTCTGTGATTTTCGCGGGTTTTTCCTCAAGCGCATTGGCAGCAAGAATTAATGACGCCAGCTGTAAGCTCGTTATAACAGCGGATGGTGGATTTCGAGGAAACAAGACAATCGACTTAAAAAGTATTGTAGATGAAGCATTAAAAGACTGCCCATGTGTTCAGCATGTTATTGTTGCCGAGCGTACTAAAACAGAGGTTAAGATGCATCCCTCAAGAGACAACTACCTCAATGACCTTTTGAAAAATGCTTCCGAAGTGCACGAAGCTGAGCCCATGGATGCAGAAGATCCTCTTTTCATTCTTTACACCTCAGGTTCGACAGGTAAACCAAAAGGAATGGTACATACAGTAGGAGGATATATGGTCTATACAGCCTATACCTTTAAAAATGTTTTTGCCTATGAGCAAGGAGATGTATATTGGTGCACAGCCGACATTGGTTGGATCACAGGACATTCCTATATACTGTATGGCCCGCTTTTAAATGGCGCCACTTCGATTCTTTTTGAAGGGGTTCCAACTTTTCCAAACCCAGGGCGATTCTGGGATGTGGTTGATAAATTTGGTGTAAATCAGTTTTACACAGCGCCTACAGCTATAAGAGCACTGGCAAAGGAATCTTTAGAGCATGTAGAGAGGTATAAGCTCAGCTCACTAAAAGTTATTGGTTCCGTTGGTGAACCGATCAATGAAGAGGCTTGGCAATGGTACCATAAAAACATTGGAAAGGGAAACTGTCCAATTGTTGATACGTGGTGGCAAACGGAGACAGGAGGTATTTTAATTTCACCTATCCCGCATGTTTCCCCTCAAATCCCTACCTATGCGACTACTCCGCTTCCAGGAATTCAACCTATTCTTATGGATGATTCGGGAGCAGAGATCAAGGAATACGAAGGTGAAGGTAGACTTTGTATCAAATATCCTTGGCCCTCCATTGCAAGAACGATATGGGGAGACCATAAACGCTACAAGGAAACTTATTTTAGTGCTTATCCAGGTTATTATTTTACGGGAGATGGTGCACGAAGAAACAAAGATGGAATGTATCGAATCACGGGGCGAGTTGATGATGTAATTATCGTTTCAGGACACAACCTGGGAACTGCACCAATAGAAGATGCAATCAATGAACATGATGAAATAGCAGAATCTGCTATAGTCGGTTTTCCTCACGAAATTAAAGGAAATGCACTCTATGGATTCGTAACAACAAAGTCTAATATAAAAGATGAAGAGCAGCTAAAAAAAGATATCAATGCGTTAATATCTGCTAAAATCGGTCCGATTGCAAAGTTAGATAAGATTCAATTTACCTCGGGTTTACCAAAGACAAGGTCGGGCAAAATCATGCGCCGAATCCTGAGAAAAATAGCTGAAGGAAACACCTCGGATTTTGGTGATATTAGCACCTTGCTCAACCCTGAAGTAGTCGAAAAAATAAAGGATGGTAGAGATGCGTAAAAATAACTTTCCAACTTTACTATGAAAAAGAAGGCTTATTTCTTTTTTGCAGCGCTTTGCACCTTACTTTCCTGTAGTGAATCTGTTGATCTGAAGACGCATAATAAAGGTATCGAGCTCGTCGTGCTCGGGACAATACAAGATGCTGGTTCACCTCAGATTGGCTGTGAAAAAAAATGTTGCAAAGAATTACTGGCGCAAGGCGTCTCTGAGAGAATGGTTGTTGCATTGGGTGCTGTTGACCATGATACAAAGCAACAATACTTGTTTGAAGCCACGCCGGACTTCCCCTTCCAATTGCACCATTTACAACAGGTATCTAATCATTCTGAATTACCCAATGGTATTTTCATTACGCATGCGCATATCGGCCATTACACGGGACTGATGCACCTCGGAAAGGAGGCAATGAATAGCAAAGGTGTAAAAGTTTACACCATGAACGAAATGAGAAAATTCTTAACCCAAAATGGACCGTGGAGTCAACTTGTAACCAATTCGAACATCAAGCTCATAAGCCTCGAAGCAGCAAAAGAAATTACACTAAATAAATCGCTCAGTGTTACTCCATTTCTGGTGCCACATAGGGATGAATTCTCTGAAACTGTTGGTTTTAAAATTAAAGGTAAAAACAAAACAGCGTTATTCATTCCCGATATTGATAAATGGAATAAATGGGAACAAAGTATAATCAAGGAGATTAAAAATGTGGATTACGCATTTATAGATGGTACGTTTTATAGTGGTGCAGAAATTGGACATCGAAATATTGCTGAGATCCCTCATCCTTTTATAGAAGAATCATTAAGTCTCTTTGAGGAACTATCTCCAGAAGAAAGAAATAAAGTCTATTTTATCCATTACAACCATACGAACCCTGTCTTAGATATCGAAAATCGTGCGTGTAAAGAAATACAGGACAGAGGTTTTCACCTCGCACGCAAAAACGATAGATTTATGCTTTAGGATAATAAAAACCTTAACTAGTACTTCACAAATTTCGTTGTAGAAGTTCCGTTGTCTGTATACACTTGAACTATATAGCTGCCTTTTCTAAAAGCAGAGACATCGGTAATATACTCCGCAAATGAATTCGTTGCATTCATAGCATCACTCACAAGAACACGCCCTGAAAGGTCTAATATTTCAATATGCGCTGCGCCGTCAATCTTACCCTCAATTTCTATCGTCAATTCATTGAGAACTGGATTTGGAAAAACTTTTATTTCGTTTAAAGCCGCTGTTTCATCAAGACCCAACTCAAATCCTACAGAAAAATCAAAGCGATGGTGAGACCCAAAGTCACCTGGGAAAATCTCAATATAGCTCCCTCCTACTTTACGCAGTCTAAACGCACCTGCTGTTTCACCTTCTACTTGAGATGAATACCAAAAAGAAAGTCCATCATCATCTCTGTCTGTTAGAACAATAGAGTAGCAACCTGGATCCAAATCAAATGTATCTTTATATTGAAAATTATTCTGCAACTGATCTCTTTCAAAAATCAAATTACCTGACCCGTCAAATAGTTCATAATAATTTTCGTTGGCCTTATTGTTGGTTGTAAACCAAACGAAGAAAGGTCCATCTATACTTTCTGGAGCTTCAAACTTAGAAGTGTTTACGCTATTCTGCTGATAATCATCATTACCGAAAGCACCATTGACATTACGAACATAAGCCGTAAAGGTCATGTTTTGGTCAAGATCAGTCCACCAAGCATTCGAGGTTACTGGAATCTCAACGATTTCCTCTTCCATGAAGCCTAAATTTCCCGTCCACTCAAAGTTGATATTGTCACCATAGGTAATCCAACATTGAATGGTGCATGAGGTCAATGGCTGAGCACCAGTATTTCTGAGCAAAACTCTAGGGTTTGAGCAGGTCGGATTCCATTTTCTATAATATTCGTAATTGCTCGGATTTAATATTTCAACGATCGCCGCATCATTTTGGAAATTTGGTTCTGAGTAAGATATTAAATCATAGGCGGCGCGATAATTTCCTCCTCCTTGACCTGGATCTATAGTGGGAACGTTATTGATCACATAATCTAGTGCAACAGAATCTCCAGGCGCAACAAAAGGCGTAAGCTCAAATTCATATTCTTTCACCTTATCTCCTGGGCACCAACCCTCTCTTGCGTATGGCCAAGTACCACCTTGACCAATTAGTGGATTGTTTCCACAATCTTCTTCCTCATAAATATCCCATTCAAATCGTGTAACACCGTCGACTTTGATACTGTGGTCATTGGATACCCACTCACAGCAAGCAGCATTTCCTACCTGTCCGTGACCAGACATTCTTGTTTTAATTTTAAAACCCGAAGAAGTATCAGAAAGAAAAACTTTCTTTTCTTGCAAAACGTTGTCCTCCGCCATTGCTGTGAAACCATAAGATCTAAAGTCAGACCAGATTGGTTCTCTTTTGTGAACATCACGCGGAGGAATGCCTTCAATAAAGGCAAAGCTTAAATCTAAAAGTTCCTGTGTATTGTGGGCAGCGAGATCAACTACATCTCTCAAATAGTCTTGATAATCCGTAACATCATAAATCCAAGAAAATCCATTTGGTCCCAAATCAAATTGAATGCCATATGGCGTAATATATCTAGCGATTTCTACGTCAAATATTATTTCATAAGGATTTTCAAAGAAGGTAATCTGCTCATTGCTTACAGACGCGGAGGTAGAATAATCCAGCTCAGAAACAATATTTCCATTGATATCAGTTTTTGTTTCTGCTCCCCGAGGAGCGCAAGCAAATGCATCTGTAATTTCAAAATGCCTGTCAACAGTCTGGAATTCAAAAAGAACCTCGGGTTCAATTTGCTCATCTTTCCAACGAATAGCGTCATTGGCGACAGATGAAACATTACCTGTACCAAAAGAAACTCGCATTCTACGAACATCAGTATCCACTCCTGAAAGGGGATTTTCCGTGAAATCAAACATTCCTCTAGAAGAGGGCATCAGGTGATAATTGTTTGGACTTAAATCAACAGCCAAAGCAATATCATCGAATGAGTATGCAACCTTTAGGTCTGCCCAATTTGGATGATTACTGTTCAATGCTTTTTGGTACCAATCGTTTATGGTAGATGCATCCAGCGCTGCTGAAAAAACCTGAAAATCATCGATTTTCCCTCTCCATGAATTGCCTAAATTTCTATTTGCCCCAATCACAAACCTATGTAAATAACCCACTGATTTTGTTTTATCTGTACCTGAATGCCAGAGTGATCCATCCCGGTAGATAAACATTTCTCCCGTGGATTGAGACTTCACAAAGGTCCAATGGTGCCATTCATCGTCAATACCAGCTGACGACATATCTGCATCGATACGGTCATAACCTGAACCTTCACCGCAATCCCAGTAAATACGGCTATTACTCCACGGCATATGAATATTAATTACTCTTTGATTTAATGTGTCATAGGCCTCAAGCAAGGAGGTGTTAGAACCGGTATTTCCTCCACCTTTTACCCAAAGTCCAATCGTAATGTCATCACCCATATCGATATCAGACATTTCAAGCAAGGCATGGTTTGTTTCATCAAAGGTCAGTACTCCATTTCTTTTTCCAGAATTCAAAGCAAGGTCCGTTTCAACATCTTCTGTTTCAAATTGAATTTGATTTGAGGCACTTACACCATTGTCAAATGAAAATTCAACAATTAAATTATCCGTCCCATTCCAAGAAAAGGGTTGAAAAAAGAAAAACTCATTTTCACCCAATTGTAATTCGTTGTTTGATATGATATCACGATTCAAATCATAGACCGTTGTAAAACCTTCTACATGCAAATTTAAAAGTGTTGCCTCAGCAGTTCCTTTTATTCGGATGATTGGGTTCAGTAATTTTCCACCACCTGTTAGATTGGCAACATATAGGGAAAGGGATTGAATATCTCCAGCTGAAATACCTGCTGAAGCTAATTCTGTGGCAGATACAAGCATTTGATATTTACCCCCTCTTTTATTCAAATCAAATGGGTACAAGGCAGAACTCGTTGAGGTTTGAATTAAGGAATGCTCAGTAACTGTCTCAGCGATGCGCTCATGCTGCAAAACCTCTACTGAATTTTTATAGTTGTATCCCCAAGGCTCATAATCAAAAGGACTAAAGGAGGAATAGTTGTGCAAGTATTTTACACTATCAACGCGAACGGAGTCATAGTTTCCGGTATGGTCAAACACACGCGTATACGTGAGGTAATCCCACTCGCCGCAATTGAACTGATCCCAGGTCGTTAACGGACTACATTTCAGCTTATAATACATTAAAACCTTTTCAAACCTTTGGTCATTTAATTCTGATGGAAAAGTAAAGTCCGCCCTTCTTGTAGAAATTGAATCAAAGGTGAAGGTTTGAACCCAAGTTGTATCTTGAGAAAAAGAGTTAAAACTGCACAGGAAAAGCACAGATAGCAGTGTGCCAATAAATCGGTGGTGACGCATAGGTTAGATTTTCATCAAAAATAATGAAAAAGCACCTTATTAAAAATCTAAGAAATAAGAATTGATAATTCTTTTCCTTTAATAGAAAATGAATCCTTTATTTTTCGAACAACTCCAAAGCTAAAGACAAACGCTCTCGAATCTTTGTTCTATCGATAATAAAATCTAAAAACCCATGATCTAAAAGAAATTCAGCAGTTTGGAATCCTTCTGGAAGATCACGTCCAATTGTTTCTTTGACAACCCTAGGGCCAGCAAAAGCAATGAGTGCTCCGGGCTCAGCAATATTGATGTCTCCGAGCATTGCAAAGGAAGCAGTAACCCCTCCCGTCGTTGGGTCAGTTAGATAGGAAATATAGGGCAAACCTGCGTCCGCAAGTTGTCCAAGTTTTCCAGAGATCTTAGCCATCTGCATCAATGAGAAACCAGCTTCCATCATTCGGGCACCGCCAGATTTAGAGATAATAATAATCGGACACTTCAGCTTTATTGCTTCGTCAATTGCACGGGCTACTTTTTCGCCCATAACCGAACCCATTGAACCTCCAATAAAACCAAAATCCATGGCTGCAACTACCAGATTACGCTTGTTGAGCTTTCCTTTAGCGGTCCTTATCGCATCTGTCAATCCAGTTTTACCTTGGGTAGTTTTTACACGATCAACGTATTTTTTAGTATCCTCAAATTTCAATGGGTCTCCTGAAGCAACTTTTGAATCTAGCTCTTTAAATTTTCCATCGTCAAATATGATGGAGAAATATTCCTGGGAACCTATGCGCTCGTGATGTGAACACCTATCGCAAACATAATTTAGCTTTTCTAGATCTCCTTTGGTAAATATGGTTTTACACTTCGAACATCTTGACCACAAGCCTTCAGGAACTTCCTTCTTTTCGCTTGTCGTCGTAGTTATTCCTTCTTTATTTCTTTTGAACCAGCTCATTTGATTTCTTTGTTTAAAATTAGCAAAGATTTATAAAGTGTGTATGTTATTGAGATCAGAAAAACATTGTTCGAGTCTCTTGTGAAAGGTAATTTCTCCCTCACGCATCCATTTTCGAGGGTCATAATATTTCTTATTTGGAATATCAGCCCCTTCTGGATTACCAATTTGCGTTTTTAGATACGCTTGATTTTTAAGAATATAATCTCTCGATCCTTCTGTAAAAGCAAACTGAAGATCAGTATCCATATTCATTTTAATTACCCCGTATGAGATTCCTTCTCGAATTTCATCTAGGCTCGAACCGGAACCACCATGAAAAACAAAATCTACTGGATTTGATGTGGTATTGAATTTTTCCTGGACAAAAGCTTGTGAGTTTTTTAAAATTTTAGGCGTCAACTTAACATTTCCTGGTTTGTAAACTCCATGCACATTTCCAAAAGCTGCAGCAATTGTAAACCTAGGTGAAATCGTCATAAGCTCTTCATAGGCATAAGCGACCTCATCGGGCTGCGTATACAATTTTGAACTATCAACATCTGTATTGTCAACACCATCTTCCTCGCCGCCTGTAATACCAAGCTCAATTTCAAGCGTCATACCAATTGCACTCATTCTTTTCAAATAGGTCTTGCATAGCTCAATATTTTCTTCGATTGGCTCCTCAGAAAGGTCAATCATGTGCGAGCTATATAACGGAACACCATGGGCCTCGAAGTGCTTTTCACCTTCATCCAACAAACCATCAATCCAAGGAAGTTTTGATTTATGACAGTGGTCGGTATGTAAAATCACAGTAGCTCCATATGCTTCCGCTAAACGGTGCACGTGCCTTGCTCCCGAAATCGCTCCTAAAATTGTCGACTGCTCATTTTCATTGCTCAAACCTTTTCCAGCAAAGAACTGAGAACCACCATGTGAAAACTGAATAATCACAGGGGAATTTAAACGCGCTGCGGTTTCCATTACTGCATTCACTGTGCTCGTACTCGAAACGTTTACTGCCGGTAGTGCAAATGCTTTTTCTTTGGCATAAGCAAATATTTTTTGGACTTCATCTCCAGTCGCTACTCCTTTTTTTATTGTGTGACTCATTGTCTTGATATTTGGTTTTGCAAAAGTACAGATTTTAAAAAAAACAACGAATAAAATAAATTTGACATTTATTCGTTATTAAAAAAAAACGTTGCCTATGATGCATAAATACCCTGCAGAAAGTAAGCCGTATAAAACACAATCTTTACCACATCCTTCGTCTGTACAATTCATTTTAAATTACAGCAAGGCCTTTGAAGTAAAAAAACTAAAGAGGAAAAAAATACTGGTTTGCAAGAATTAAATAAAACGCCTTCGGGCGTTTTTTTTATGTCTCATTTGAATGACTATTTTTGTAAGCAATGGACTTCAGCCTTCAATCCGATTTTAAACCTACCGGAGACCAACCTAGAGCAATTCAAGAGCTCATAGCAGGTGTTGAAGATAATATTCCATTTCAGACACTTTTAGGAGTTACCGGGAGTGGAAAAACATTCACCATCGCCAATGTCATACAAGAAGTTAAAAAGCCAACCTTAATTCTTTCGCATAACAAGACATTAGCGGCGCAACTTTATGGAGAATTCAAACAATTCTTCCCTGAAAATAAAGTAGAATACTTTGTTTCTTATTATGACTATTATCAACCGGAAGCATATTTACCCGTAACAAACACCTATATAGAAAAAGATCTTCAGATCAACGATGAAATCGAAAAGCTTCGACTTTCAGCAACCTCAGCATTATTATCAGGAAGACGAGATGTAATTGTTGTGGCATCCGTGTCCTGTATTTATGGTATTGGTAATCCAGTAGAATTTAAAAATAGTATCATACAGGTCAAAAAAGGTGAGGTGATTCCTAGAAATAAACTACTCATGAAATTCGTGACAAATCTATATTCACGGTCAGATGAGTTTTTTGAGCGCGGAACCTTTAGAGTGCGCGGAGATACGGTAGATTTGTTCTTGGCCTATACGGATTATGCCATTCGTTTTGAGTTTTGGGGAGATGAAATCGAAAATATTAGCTCCATTGACCCTGAAAATGGCTCAGAAATAGAATCATTAGAAGACATACTTATCTATCCCGCCAACTTGTTTGTATCCAGTCCTGAAAATACACAGACTGCTATTCATGAAATTCAAGACGATATGATGCAGCAAGTTGAGGCATTTCGGGAGGCAGGTAAGATAGAGGAAGGTCAACGGCTAAAGGACCGTGTTGAATATGACTTAGAAATGATCCGCGAGCTAGGTTATTGTTCGGGTATAGAAAATTACTCTCGGTATTTTGACCGACGACAACCAGGACAAAGACCTTTCTGTCTTTTGGATTATTTTCCTGAGGACTACTTAATGGTTGTAGATGAAAGCCACGTTACCCTACCCCAAGTCAAAGGAATGTATGGCGGGGATAGAGCACGAAAAACGAATCTTGTAGATTACGGATTCAGATTACAGGCGGCCATTGATAACCGACCTTTAAAATTTGAAGAGTTCGAAACGATGTATGCACAGTGCATTTATGTTTCGGCAACACCTGCGGATTATGAAATAGCGCGCGCTCAGGGCGTCATTGTGGAACAGCTCATTCGTCCTACTGGACTACTTGATCCGGTCATTGAGGTCAAACCAAGCAAAAACCAAATTGATACGCTCATCACGGAAATCCAAATTCGAATTGAGAAAAAAGAACGGACACTTGTCACCACACTCACAAAAAGGATGGCCGAAGAGCTTCAAAAATACCTCACGAAGATGGGTATACTCTGTCGCTATATTCATAGTGAAATTGATACCATTGAAAGAGTTGAGATATTACGTCAGCTTAGGCTCGGTGAATTTGATGTGCTCATCGGTGTCAACTTACTTCGAGAAGGGCTCGATCTGCCTGAGGTTTCTTTTGTGGCAATATTAGATGCGGATAAAGAAGGATTCCTAAGAAACGAGCGTTCTCTCGTGCAAACGATTGGAAGAGCAGCGCGAAACGTAAATGGATATGTATTGATGTTTGCCGATCGAATGACAAAATCGATGCAAGCTACCATTGATAAAACAGAGGATAGAAGATCAGTACAGCGGGCTTACAATGAAAAGCATGGAATAACACCAACAGCACTGCAAAAATCAAAAGAGCTGATTTTAGAATCAACAAAGGTTGCCGATGGCGATAAGAAGGAAAAAACACCAACAGTTGCCAAAAAAGAAGTAACAAACGAAAGTCTTAAAAAGGCTGACTTTAAAGATGAGGCGGCTCTAGATCTTGAAATAAAAACAGTTAAAAAAGCCATGGAAAAAGCTGCAAAAGATTTAGAATTTATAGAGGCAGCAGGTTTCCGAGATCGAATGCGGGCACTTCAAAAACTAAAAAAATCATATGCTTGATAAAATTAGAATACA
This sequence comes from uncultured Cryomorphaceae bacterium, assembly GCA_913052055.1. Lineage (GTDB taxonomy): Bacteria > Bacteroidota > Bacteroidia > Flavobacteriales_D > Crocinitomicaceae > UBA952. Next base: position 75,832 of record CAJXDT010000002.1, on the reverse strand, counting down.
AGAGTTTAGAATCCTTGCACTCATTGAAGGTATATCCTATTTGGCCTTTGCAGTTACGATGCCATTAAAATATGTCTATGAGATTAAAGAACCCAATTACTTTGTTGGCATGCTTCACGGCTTGGTATTTTTACTCTATTGTTTGTGGTTATTGGTCCTAACATTAAAAAAAGAATGGAGCTGGTTTCGAGGGATTTTATTTTTCATTGCATCATTGATTCCCTTCGGTACATTTTATATCGATAATAAGTACTTGAAATCATCCATTTCAAGCTGAAGCCTAAGATAGAATTTGATGTCTATCCACAAAACATTGTTCATCTAAAACTAAATTTTAAAGTTTACCCTATTAAGATTTACTAAATTTGTTTAAAATTTAAGAGTAATGGCAAACGATTTGTTAAAAGGAAAACGAGGAATTATATTTGGCGCTTTGAATAGTCAATCTATTGCATGGAAAGTTGCAGAACGTGCGCATGAAGAAGGTGCTACTTTCGTTCTAACCAATGCCCCAATTGCGATGCGAATGGGCGAAATCAATAACTTGGCAGAAGCCACAGGAAGTAAAATCATTCCTGCAGATGCAACAAGCGTTGAAGACCTAGACAATCTAGTAACTCAATCAATGGAAATACTAGGAGGTAAAATTGACTTTGTTTTACACTCCATAGGAATGTCGCCAAACGTTCGTAAAAAGAAACATTATACTGAAAATGATTACCGTTTTTATAGTCAGACTATGGATGTTTCAGCAACATCATTACATAAAACATTAGCCACATTGTACAAACATGAAGCAATGAATGAATGGGGTTCCGTTTTGGCTTTATCCTACATTGCGGCACAAAGAATTTTCCCAGACTATAACGATATGGCGGATGCCAAGTCATTGTTGGAATCAATTGCACGTTCATTTGGTTACCATTACGGAATCAAAAATAAAGTTCGAGTAAATACAATTTCTCAATCGCCGACAGTTACAACTGCAGGACAGGGAATTAAAGGATTTCAAGAATTCATCAACTTCTCAGAGCAAATGTCACCACTCGGAAATGCAAGTGCATTAGCATGTGCAGATTATTGCTTGAGTATGTTCTCTGATTTAACAAGATATGTGACGATGCAGAATCTTTTCCATGATGGAGGGTTTTCAAATACAGGAGTTACCCAACCTGTCATCGAACGCTTCGGAGACGAATAAAAGATTACCAATAACCTACCGTACAAAAGGGATCACTTCAATGGGGTCCCTTTTTTTATGAACAATCCTTTCAGTTCCACGTTTAATTGAAAAAATAACATGGGATTCTTTACACGTAAAAGCAAAAAAGATAAGCTCAACGAGCAATACAATAAAAAATTAGAGCAGGCCTACAAAATGTCAACTAGCAACCGCTCTGAAAGCGATCGCTTGACCGCTGAAGCCAATGACATACTTGAGGAGATCAAGAAGCTCGAAGCAGCTGAATCTTAATCCTTTTTCCAGTCAGCACCTTTGTCTTTAGTGTAAGGAATAATTCCTTCTAACTTGGACTCAATCGCACTCAGTTCACCGATAATCTTATTTAATTCACTCCTCAAAGCATTGTACTGCCTCTCTGCAATTTGCATATTTGATCGATGTGTTTTGGTGACACCAGCAGTGTTCTGGTAAATCTGATAACCTACCATTCCTAGACGTCCCGAAATACTTGGAACTGTCTCAAAATCTCTTGAGGACCTTGCCTTATCTCCCCACATCAACACCTCTAAATCTTTTAGTGAAACCATCATTTCCCGAATGGACTTTAATAGCGTTAAATCAGTATTTGGATAGTTCAGCAGTGCTTTTTCAATCAATTCAATACTTTCTTTGGTCTCACCCATCACCTTCTCCGTTCCACTTACTTTTCGGTTTAGTTCCGACATTTCGGCACGAAATTCCTTCAGCTCTTCTGGATTTTCAGCCAATAAGGTCTGATTGTTTAAGCCCTTAACCTTGAACGCTTGTTTGTCCACCAAAAGTTCGACTGATCCGTCCTTCACTAGACTTATACTAACAGTGTAATCACCTGGAGTAACCAAGAAACCACTTCCTCTTGAACCTATGGGGTCTGTGGTATTTGTTCTTAAATTCCATACCTGTCGCTGAATCCCTTTCTTAGGAGTGGATTTCATACGGCGAACCTCACTACCCGAAGCGTCATATATCTGCCAAACTAAGGAAGCTTTACCCTCTAAGTCTTCTGCACGAATTTCCTCAAAGGATGGATAATATACAGCCGTTCCGTCTTTCTCTAGTTTCTTCTCCTCTTTCTGTCTCTTTGAACGCAATGAAGACGCTACTCCATCTAAATAGAGACTAAACGTTGCTCCAAATGAAGGATTTTTCGCAGACCAAATGTTGTGGCCTTGAGAGCCTGTTCCTCCGCCACCTAATGGCGTTGCCGGAACATATAACAATGCATCCTTCACTGGAAAAAGATGTGCTCTTTTATTCAAAATATCTTTACCAACCGTACGAAGTGGCTCATAATTGTCTAAAACGTAAAACCCTCTTCCAAAAGTAGCTGCAACAAGATCATTTTCTCTTTGCTGAATGTCTAAATCATACACTGCGATAGTGGGCAGACCTGATAACTTTGTCCAGTTCTGACCTTTATCATTAGAGAAAAAGGCACCAAATTCCGTTCCCACAAAAAGTAAATCCGGATTAACATGGTCCTGCTTGATACAGTATACATTTCCTCTTTCAGGAAGATTCGAAGCAATGGATTCCCAGGTCTTTCCTTGATCGCCTGTGCGCAATAAGTATGGCGTAAAATCTCCATCTCGCTGGCTATTAAAAGCGACAAAAGCCTCATTTTCGTCATGTAAAGATGCAGTGAGCATATTGACCTTTGTCCGCGCTGGAACACCTTTAATGGCATCAACCTTACGCCAGGTTTTTCCGTCATCGTTCGTGATTTGAATCAAGCCATCGTCTGTTCCAGCATAAAGCAGCCCTTGCTTTAAAGGAGATTCATCCAAGGCAACGATATTTCCATAAATGGTAGTGGACTTATTCTTCATAACCGCGTCCATTGTCCAAACCTGACCCATAACCGGTAATTTATTTCGGTCTAGCTGACGTGACAGATCTGGAGAAATTGTTGACCAATCATCTCCTCTATTCTCAGATTTAAATAATTTATTGGCCGCAAAATAGATCGTTGAAGCATCATGTCGAGACACCAATAAAGGCGAATCCCAATTCCATCGATAAGCTGGCTCATTTTCACCGGGCATTGGTTGAATTGGCACTTTTTCACCTGAAGCTTTATCATAACGGACAATCCATCCATATTGCGCCTGAGCATAAGTAATATTTGGATTTTCCCAATCCGTTGCAGATTCAAAACCATCTCCTCCATTGGTAATAAACCAATCCAGGTTTAAAATGCCTCCAGAATTTTTTGTTGCAGAAGGACCACCCATGGAATTGTTGTCCTGAGTTCCACCATATATGTTATAAAAAGGAGCATCATTGTCCGTAGTAACCTTATAAAATTGAATGATTGGTATGTTGGCAAAATAGCGCCACTCTTTGGCATGTGTGTATGTTTCATATACACCTCCGTCACACCCTACAACCCAATGATCGGTGTTGCTTGGGTCTATCCAAATAACGTGGTTGTCAACGTGTTTCTTTTTCTCACCAGTTCGCTTAAATGTTTTACCTCCATCCTCGGTATGGTGCAAATAGGTATTCATAGAGAATACTTTGTTGACATCTTTTGGATCACAGAAAATTTCTTGGTAATAATTACCACTTGTAGCATAATCGCTTTGCTTTGACCAATTTTCACCTTTATTCGTTGATTTGTAGAAGCCTTTTTTACCATATCGAGCCTCAACTATGGCATAAACTACATTTGGATCAGCTGGCGAGACTGACATTCCTACACGTCCCATATATCCTGCGGGTAATCCTTTATTAATTTCTACCCAAGTATCTCCGCCATCAATCGATTTGTATAACCCAGATTCTGGACCACCACTGATAAATGTCCATTCTCTTCTTCTTCGCTGATGCGCAGAGGCATATAATATATTTGGATTAGAGGGGTCCATATGAATTTCTGCAATACCTGTATTATCAGAAATAAACAAGGTTCTATTCCATGTCTTTCCTCCATCTGTAGTTTTGTATACGCCTCGGTCCCCTCCACTACTCCATAGTGGACCATATGCTGCAACCCAAAGCGTGTTTTCATCTGTGGGATGTATCACGATACCTCCAATATGTTCACTGTTTTTGAGCCCCATATTTTTAAATGACTTACCCGCATCAAGAGACTTATATACTCCATCTCCATATGAAACAGAGCGTTGGTTGTTGTTTTCTCCGGAACCTACCCAAACTGTATTTTTATTAGAAGGTGCAATTTTCACACAGCCAATAGAATAAGATGCGTATGAATCAAATATAGGATTGAAGGTAATCCCATGATTTTGTGTTTTCCATAGACCACCTGAAGCTGTCGATACATACCAGGTATCCGTGTTAGATGGATGGATTGCAATGTCAGATACCCGACCTGACGTTAATGCAGGCCCGACCATACGGAAAGAAACAGCCGAAACCGTACCAGCATCAATATTGTTTTTTTGTTGGGCACATGCCGAAAAAGCAAGTGTAATAAAAAAGAGATTGAGAAATTTCATACGTTATTTTGAATTTATATTTTAAAAATTATTCTGCTTTTCAGCATTAGGATTAGTTGATTGTAACCTTTTCTATATAGGTTTTCTGTCCGTCGTTAACATGCACTATATAAATACCTGCCTTCACGTCAAGATCAACAAGGGTATTCTGTACATGCAATATTTGGTTGTACACAATGCGCCCATCTGCAGCATAGACAATTAGCTTAGGCGCTGACAAAGCATGCCTTACAGTAAACTGACCTTTAGATGGATTCGGATAGATGGAAAATGGAACATCCAACTCGTCTACTCCACTCATCTGTCCCATCACATTGATATTGTCCAAAAAGAAGTTGTTTCCATAACCATTGATCCCAACAAAGCGAAGCGCAACACTTTGTCCGAGATAGGCACTCAAATCAATAGCGTTATTTGTAGACCAATCGGCACAATCAGCTGGGTACCAATCATCGTTGGTGCTTGGAACAGTTATTAAATCATCGCCAAAAGCATAGAATAAAGTATCATAGCTTTCCCAACAGTCTGCACTAATATCAATTCGGAAGCCATCTTCATAGCTCCCGCCCCATTTGGTGTAGGCATAATCATATTCTAGTATTGCACTCAAGGCAGTTGTTAAATCTATTTTCGGTGTAATTAATTCTGCCTCATCACCCGTTTGGCTTATCGCAAAGTGATTGATCATAACACAGTTTGTTGGGCTACAATCCGGGCCATTTTCAGTGTAGAAAGGCGACCATCCATAAGAATTATTGGCATTGTATTGTGTCCAAAACTCAGTGATCCCTGACTCGAAGTCTTCAATGACATCAAGTGGGGTAAGCGTTTCTTGGTATTCTATAAACATTGGATAGCTCTGTGTGCTTGTACCGAAATCATCTGTAACAGTAAGGGTAACGTCATAGAAACCAGCGTTTTCGTATTCAACCAATGGGTTTTGCTCATTGGAGCTGGCAGGCGTACCTCCCGGAAAAGACCAAGACCATGTTGGATTTTCTGAAGAGAGCACAGAATGGTCCATAAACTGAACCTGATTATCGAGACAAGAAACTTTAAATTTATTCGCCGCGATTTGCGCCATAGGGACAGAGTTTTCATACAATTCTACCTCATAGACACTTCTATTTGTCGCATTTCTCAGTAAACCATCCTTGTATTTTACAACAAGCTTGGTAGAGGTTGAGCTCAAAGGCAGGTTATTGTTAAACAAGTCCCATTCTGTCATTGAATTGTTCCGATAGTATACCGCTCTTCGTGTACCAATATATACACCGCCTGCGGTTCCTTTCTGATGTTCGATATTGGTAATCACCTCTCCATTCAGCGAGTTACTGGTATAATTCCCCCATGTTGAACCTCCATCGGTCGATTTAAAAACCATTCGGCCATTCAAATTGGTAGACCCATATTGAGAAGTTCTTGCTGCCCAAACAACATTTTCATCATTTGCACTCACCGCAATATCGAAAGGAACCCACAAATCACCATTTAGCAATGCGGTTGGCGGAGTGATTTCTGTCCAACTTACACCGCCATCCTGAGTTTTCCATATTTTTTTATCTCCCCACCAGCTTTCGTAGGTGGTAACATATATATAGTTTAAATCAGCTCTAGACAACTCAACACTCATCACCCTATCCTCAAAGGCGTGAACGATTGAATAGGTCAAGCCATTGTCCTCTGTTTTTAATAAATTCGTTCCTCTTCCGAGAAATATATGTTGGTTATTTCGTGGATCCCACTCCAAGGTGGAAGACTCACCAAATATATATGAGGCATTGGGTAATGAATCAAATTGAAATCCATTGATATTTTGCGTTCGATCACCGGATAGAATTCTTCCCTCATAATCATCGTAGGCAATTCTATCATCTCCAAAATTCACGAAGCCACGTACACCATCTCCACCTCCGGTACAGATCCAATCGTTGATGTAGGTATTGTTATCTTTTAATAAAGTTCCATTGTGGTATGCTCCACCCAACATAACGTCTGACTGAGGGCTAGCACCAAAACCCCAAAAATCAGTTCCTTCAATACCAACCTGAGACTTGTTCATGGTTGTACCGCCGTCCGTTGACATAAAAATCCCTCCATCACATGCAATCCATAATTCATTGTCAAAAAAACGGATGTCATGAATATCTGCATGCACATAACCCGGCTCAGCAGGCTCTGACCATTTTGCTGGACAAACCCAAGTCACCCCTGCATCATTGGACACCCAGTGATTTACTCCTCCCAGATGGAGTTTATTGGGGTTTACAGGATCCACTGCTAGGCCAACATCATAATAGTATTGACCGCCATCATCTTCTCCTTCTTTGTCCCATCCCATCATATTTATATTGGTCAATGAGGGTGGCCCTGCAGGCTGACCTCCACAGCACTGGAAGGTCCATGTGGTACCTTCATCTTCAGATAAGTATATTCCGTAGGTTCCGCTACCTCCATTTGCCGATCCTGTTGCGTTTGCATAGATGAGACTAGGATTGGCAGGTGTTACAGCAATCTCAACGCGCTCTTGATGGTCATTCGGACCTGTTGGGTTCGGCCAACCTGTTGTTTGAATCGTAAAAGAATTGCCTCCATTTGTTGATTTATAAAACTCTGTATGATTGTCTACAACCTTTATAGTATAAAGCATTAAAGCGTTTGACGGATTGATTTCAATTTCCTGAAATTCACCGTCCATGATTTCCGTCCAATTCAATCCTCCATCTGTAGATTTAAAAAATCCTCTATTCGATGATACATAAAGTTCTGATGAGATAGACGGATGCATTACTATATCCTTCACATTATGATCCTCAGATTGAAAGGAAGCGTCTCCTATTTCAGACCAGGTTACCCCTCCATCAATCGTTTTAAATAGGTCGCCATTACTTTCGAAATAAACAATGTCAGGGTTAGCATGGTCAATTTCCAAAGCAAAAATTCTATTTAGTACAAGATCTTTAGTCATCAATGACCAGTTCGCTCCAGCATTTGTAGATTTCCATAATCCTGCCGTAGCGGTGCCCGCATACATGATATTAGGATTACTTAACGAGCGCTCCACAGTATATACATGCGCTGAACCTGGAGCATAGCTTCTACTTGCAGCCTCCTTATCAAAATCATACGGTCCAATACAAATCCATTCTGAATCGGCATCTTTTCGTTCACTTAAATTTTTCGAGCGTTCTAAATAATTCAGATCACTTTTGGAAGATGATGAGAAGTTAAGCTCTCTACTGAAGGACCTTACCCATCTCTTATAGTACTGTGTATGAGCATTTTTTTGAGCTGAATGCGCTCTGAAATAGGCATCATGCGCTTCAATTACTGCGCCTGGATCAGCATCTTCAGCATACATTAATTTTACCCAATTAGGAACATTGTTGTCTCCTTTATATTTCCTTTCAAGCTGCGCAAAGGAAGATATAGAAACACAAAGCATCAGCAACACAATATTTAAAAGTCTCATCGTTTTATTTTGGCGCATTAAAGATAATCAAAAGAATGCGAAATCGTTTTCAATTGTTGCAAGCTTATTTGAAGGGAAATATAGTACCTTCGCAACATAAATATTTAATCATGCTTATCTCAGAAGTTAGCTACCTAGGAAATTTAAGGACTGCCGCAAAGCATTTAAGATCAAAGGATACTATAATCACTGATGCACCTACAGACAATAACGGAAAAGGTCAAGCCTTTTCTCCTACAGATCTTGTGGCAACTTCACTCGCGTCCTGCGTTATTACCATTATTGGTATTTATTGTGAAAAGAATAAGATCCCTTTTCATCATTGTGAGGCGAAAATCGAAAAGGTCATGGGAGATAACCCAAGAAGAATTGATGCGATCAACGTGGTTTTTGAGGTCTCAAAAAATGAATGGAATTCAGAGACGTTGCAAAAAATCATTACTGTTGCAAATTCCTGCCCTGTTGGGGTTACCTTGGAAAATCAAGTTAAAATAGATTTAAAATTTCTATAAATGGAAAATAGAAAAGAATCCTACCAAAGGAAAGAAAAGAAAGACATCATATTTGGCATCCATCCAGTTATAGAGGCAATTAAGTCAAAACAGGAGCTCAATAAAATTATGATTCAAAGGGGAATTGAAAAAGAACATTTTCGGGAGCTAAAAGAAGCCTTGGCTGACCAGGATTATAATATTCAATATGTCCCCATTCAAAAGCTAAATCACCTTACGGCGGGAAATCATCAAGGAGTTGTAGCATTTGTAACACCAATAGAATATCAAAATATTGAAGCACTTGTTGACCAGTGGGTTGAGACTGATAAAAAACCTTGTATCCTTGCATTGGATAGAATTACAGATGTTCGAAACTTTGGCGCCATCGCTCGATCTGCGGAATGTCAGGGTGTTGATGCGATTCTCATACCCTCAAAAGGTTCTGCGCTTGTAACTGCAGATGCAGTAAGAACCTCATCAGGAGCTTTGAGTCGAATCCCAGTATGTAAAACAGATGATTTAAAGAATAGCTTATTCTATATACAGCAATCAGGATTTCGAATCGTTGCTTGTACGGAAAAATCATCTATGCCCCTGCAGGATGTAAACTTAAGAGGAGCAATGGTTATTGTAATGGGTTCTGAAGAAAATGGCATTACTTCTGACTTAATTAATATGTCTGACCTTCGCACCAACATACCAATGCTTGGAAATATTGCTTCGCTTAATGTTGGGGTAGCAACAGGCATTATCTTGTATGAAAAGATGCGACAAGAGCTAAATAGGTAAGCTTAGTTCGAAGCAAGTAATAGCTGGGTGACCATAAGCGGCAATTCCGAGAGACTTTTACAGGTATGGGGATAATTTTCTTCAGACAAACCATGAGGATCAAAGTGAATGGCTTTCATTCCAGAGTTCAATGCACCTGAAATATCCGCCCTAAAATCATCACCAATCATGATGGCATTCTCGGCATTACAGCCTGCCTCTTTTAACGCATATTGAAAAATTGCACGGGCTGGCTTGTTCTGGCCAACTGCTTCAGAACAGACAATAACATCAAAAAAACCATCCAAGCCACAATTTTTTAGCTTGATATATTGAACCTCTTCGAAGCCATTGGTAATAATGTGAAGATGAAAGCCGATTGACCTGAGCTCGCCAAGACAAGCAATTGTTCCAGGAAAAAGTTTCTTCTGAAAGGGAGATATGGCAACATACATGGACCCCATCTCTTTAGCTAAATCAATATTGTCAATATTAAATTGCATTAACGTTGCATTAAAGCGTTCATAACGCAGTACATCTTTTGAAAGCTGACCTTCACCGTATAATTTCCATAAGCGTGCATTTTGCGCAACATAAGCATTATAAAAGCGGTCAAAGGTTCTGAAAATATCAATTAAATCTAATTCTTCAAAAATCTGAAGCAGCGCATTCTTGGAATTTAAATCAAAATCCCAAAGCGTTCGGTCTAGATCAAAAAAGATATGTTTATCAGACAAAGACATAAACAATAAATGAAGTTAAAAATGCATTTAATAAAATTCCCGCTAAAATAAAAAGGAAGGTAAAGGAATACTTTCCGTAAAATTTTGCAGCTATTATTGAACCTACAGGGACGGAAAGAAAGAATGGAGCCCAAAAACAGATACCAACCTTTCCTAAACCCAATTTTAACTTTACAACTATTTTATTTACTCGGGAAAATGTCTTTTTACCTTTGAAAGGAACACCTTTTTGCTCAGCTTCACGAATTAACTTCAATCGCTTGGACCTTGCACGATTCAAAAAAAATTCACTGGAAAAATAGAAAAATGCCGCGCTGATCATAGCTCCGATAGAAATAGAGGCTACGGTTTCAAAATAATTCAATCCCAATGCCGGTCCAGGAATAGCTGAAAACATAAACTTAAATGTGGCAACAGAGGCCAAGGCGATATATCCAGACCAATTCATACTTAAACTTTTACACCAAATGCTAGGTCACCTGCATCTCCAAGACCAGGAACAATATATGACTCAGAGGTCAGCTCAGGATCTACTGCAGCGGTCCAAATATCTGTATTCTGGGGTAGCTCATTTTCCACAAGCTTTATGGATTGAGGAGTGGCAATAGACACAATCACAATTACTTTTTTCGGCTTTCCAAACTTAAGAAGGGCTTTATACACCTCAACCATAGAATTCCCTGAGGCCAACATGGGATCGGATATTATCCAAACGCGTTCGTCTAAATTAGGTGCAGCCAAATATTCTACCTCAATGGAGAACTCTTCTTTCGACGTGTGAGATCGGTAAGCAGAAACGAAGGCGCTTTCACATCGATCAAATGTATCTAAAAGCCCATTGTGCATGGCGAGACCTGCCCGCAATATAGTAATCAATACAGGGTTATCCGCAATCTTAACCTCATTAGATACGCCGAGTGGTGTTTGTACTTCGTGATTAATATATTTCATCTTCTTGGAAGCCTCATAACCTAAAACAGAGGCTATACGTTCTAAATTGGAGCGAAAACGCATAGGATCTTTTTGAATCTCTACGTCTCGAATTTCAGAAAGATATTGACTTATAATGGATGGCTCTTCGGAAAGATTATACAGCATTTATTTCTGTTTTAATGGGTAATAAAAGTACGTAGAAAAAAAAGATTTAAGAAGAATATTGTACAGAAGTTAAGCATCAATTTTTATTCAAAAAACAATACATTCGTGTATGCAAAGTCAAAATAATAAAAATTCAAAAAAGGTCGCGCTATTGATTACAGTTGCAGCGCTTGGTTATTTCGTTGATATCTATGACCTCGTTTTATTTGGTGTAGTAAAAGCTGAAAGTTTAAGTGTAATTATGAGTGGTCAATCAATTGAATTACAACAATCTACAGGAAAGTTTTTATTCAATATACAAATGTTTGGAATGCTCATTGGAGGAATCTTGTGGGGTATTCTCGGAGATAAAAAAGGGCGCATCAAAGTGCTATTTGGTTCCATTCTACTGTACTCCGCTGCCAATTTAATCAATGCTTTTGTAACCGACATAACGACATATGCTATTGTACGATTGATTGCTGGAATAGGTCTTGCTGGAGAGCTCGGTGCAGGAATCACTTTAGTGTCAGAAACGATGTCTAAAGAGAAACGAGGATATGGAACAATGATCATCGTAACTTTTGGTGCCCTAGGTGCTGTTGTTGCATCTTTTGTCGGTTCTGAAGGAGCAGTAATTGGCGAATTCATAAACAGCCTCGTTGGCGTTCAATTAGACAACTGGCAAGTCACCTATATTGTTGGAGGTTGTTTAGGTCTATTCCTTTTACTACTGAGAGTTGGTACGATTGAATCTTCTTACTTCGAGAACATGGATCAAAACCAAAATATTCAAAAAGGTAACCTGAAAATATTATTTTACAATAAGAAAAATTTTATCAAATATGTACACTGTATTGTCATTGGAATTCCAATTTGGTACGTAGTAGGATTATTGGTAATGAATTCAAAAGATAATTTCGCACCCCTCATGGGTATTAATGATATTGAGAATGGACAAGCAGTGATGTATACCTATATTGGACTATCGGTTGGAGACCTCATCTCAGGAGTATTGAGCCAATGGCTTCGAAGTCGTAAGAAAGTTGTAGGGCTATATCTCATATTCACACTCGTTTTAATTACGTCGTTTTTATTTTTTATGGATGGTGCCTCAAAGGATTCCTACTATCTCATGTGCTTTCTATTAGGAACAGCAACAGGATATTGGGCCTTATTCGTTTCAATTGCAGCTGAGCAATTTGGCACAAATATTAGATCTACAACAGCGAATACAATCCCAAACTTTGTGAGGGGTTCGGTTAATTTAATTATGCTAGGATTTGGCTTTCTAACCGCATTGAACCTAGGTGACGCAATATCTGCATATATCGTAGGACTCGTATTTATACTGATGGCGCTATACAGCCTAAGCCAACTCAAAGAAACTTTTGGAAAGGATTTGGATTATTTTGAAACCTAGTCCTGCTGTTTTTCAACAAAAGCGGATATCTTGAGTACGGTTTCCTTGGGCTCCGTGTTGGCCGTTACCCTAACAGTTTTGCTTTGCTTATTCAGCTGGCCCTGATTTGGATGGAAAACCACCTCGATTTTATCACTTTTTCCTGGAGCAATTGGCTTGGAGGGTTTTGAGGGGGTTGTGCAGCCACAGCTCGCTTTAACGTCATCAATTATGAGTGGGAATTTTCCAGTATTGGTGACCCTAAAAACAGTCTTATTATCAGTTTCTTCTTTTACTTTACCAAAGTCATGGCTAAGTTTATCAAATTTTAAGCTTGTTGTCGGAACATTAGCCTTTGATTCAGGGTCATCTAAAATAGCCAGCAACTCCACGTCAAAAACAAGAGGCATGAAAGGCTTAATTATATCACCACTCGGATTTGCACCATATGCCAGTTCTTGGGGTATGTAAAACTTAAATTTTGATCCTTCGGACATCAATTGTAAGCCTTCAGTCCATCCCTTTATTACCTGGTTTAAACCAAATTCTGCAGGTTGATTTCGATCTACAGAACTATCAAATACATCCCCGTCAGGAGTAGTACCATGATAATGAACCTGAACTTTTGTTGTTGGTTTTGGTTTAGGCCCTTCCGTTTGGTTTAATACTTCATATTGTAGGCCTGAGGCTGTTGTTATAACACCTGCCCTTTTTTTATTTTCGGCAAGAAAATCTTCGCCCTGTTTTTTATAATTGATTTCTTGAGGCTGTTCAATTACCACATCCAGTGGAAGGTCTGACGAACATGAATTTATGGTTAAACCTATAATTGATAAAAGCATTAACAAATAACTGATTCTCATTGTTTTAATAATTTTTTTAGTACTGAAATGGTATTCAGTTTTAAACCTAAGGATTGTAGAAGATTTACCTTCAAAAAATGTGCCCACGACTGGATTCGAACCAGCACACCTTACGGCACCACCCCCTCAAGATGGCGTGTCTACCAATTTCACCACGTGGGCATTTTCTCTGCAAATATAGACTATTTTTCATTTTATAAATCACCTATTTTAAAGTAATCATCTTAAAAATTTGATTTACATTTGTTTAGTAACTACAACGCATGAGTGATTCAAATGTTAGCAAAATAACATTCGCTGGTATTCTTATCAGCACAGGGATTGTTTTCGGAGATATTGGAACATCTCCATTATATGTTTTTCAGGCCATAACAGGAGGCGGAACCAACATTAGTGAAGGCTTTATTCTCGGCGGCCTATCATGTGTGATCTGGACACTACTGCTCATTGCAACATTTAAATATGTATACTTTGCCTTAAATGCAGATAACAAAGGAGAAGGTGGGATTTTTGCACTCTTTGCACTCTTGAAGGAAAAACGCTTTAAGTGGATTATTATTCCGGCGCTCATTGGATGTTCAACTTTGATTGCTGATGGTTTCATCACCCCTGCTATCTCTATTTCTTCTGCGGTAGAAGGCCTCAATAATATCTATCCCAATCTTCATGTAATCCCCATTGTCGTTAGCATTGTTGTTGCGCTATTCTTAGTACAACAATTTGGAACAAATGCCATCGGTAAATTTTTTGGTCCGTTTATGGTGGTTTGGTTTTTATTCCTTGGTTACTTAGGAGCGATGCAAATTATAGACAACCCCACAGTCCTTAGGGCACTTAACCCATGGTGGGCGTTTAATCTAATTGTTAACATTGACGGTGGTTTTTGGGTTTTAGGAGCTGTATTTCTATGTACAACAGGTGCAGAAGCGCTCTATTCAGATCTTGGGCATTGTGGAAAAGGCAATATTCGCGTCAGCTGGGCATTTGTCGCAACATTATTGGTAATGAATTATATGGGGCAGGCAGCACTATGTCTTACACCAGGGTTTAGCTTAGCAGAAAGTCAAACAGTCTTCTATTCTATGGTTCCTGAAAGTATTATGCCTTTTGCGATTGCGATTGCCACTGCAGCAACAATCATTGCCTCCCAAGCTTTAATTACAGGAGTCTTCACGCTAATGAACGAAGCAATCAAGCTCAAGCTATGGACCAACCTAAAAGTGAAGTATCCTACGGATCATAAAGGACAGATTTATATTCCATTTATAAATTGGTTCTTGATGTTTGGATGCCTTTTGGTCATTTTTATTTTCAAGAAATCAAGTGCCATGGAACACACCTACGGCTTAGCGATTACCATAGATATGGTCATGACTTCAATTCTCCTTGGTTTCTTACTTCTTGTAAAATATCCTAAAACAAGGCTATTGTATTTAGGTATTTTCCTTTTATTTATTTGTATCGAAGGCGTCTTTCTCATGTCAAACCTCGGAAAGGTAGTTTCAGGGGGGTGGTTTACCTTGGTACTAGCAGCAACCTTCTTTACATTACTTTTCCTCTATAATAAAGCGCGTGAGCTTAGAACAAGCATAACAGAGTATGAATCTATGAAAAAGGTAATTCCATTGCTCTCAGCGGTAAAAATGGATAAAAACATTCCCTTTGAGGCAACAAATATTGTTTTCCCTACAAGAAGTAATTCGCCAAATAAACTGGACACAACTGTCTTCCATTCTCTTTTCAATAAAAAACCGCGAAAGGCAGACATCGTGTGGTTTCTGCATCTTGATATACAAAATGAGCCTTGGGGAGTTCATTATTCAGTAAACGAGATCATTGACAAATCATGCTATTATGTTAGTCTCCAGCTAGGGTTTAAGGAAGAACACCATATAGAATATATGATGCGAAAAATCCAAAGAAAAATGGTAGAGAAGAATGAACTTTCGGGAGAAAGTGTTTTCGAAGCTGTAAGAGGCAATATAGAGGAGGTAGATTATCGCTTTGTGGTCATTAACTCCAGGGTAGCAATAGACAACGACCTAACTCCGTTTCAAAACATTTGCGTAAAAGCCTACCGATTTGTAAAGAGCACAGGGCTGAAGCCAGCAGAGGACTTCGGACTAGATAAAACGAACGTAACTGTGGATTATGTTCCAATATCAGTGACAAATACCTTTGAACAAGATGTCATTGAAGATTTTGAGGACTACAGTATTACCTAACAAATGAAATTACACGTTCTAAATACAGGATATTTCAAGCTTGATGGAGGAGCAATGTTTGGTGTTGTACCCAAAAGCTTATGGTCAAGGACAAATCCAGCAGATCAAAACAATATGTGCTCATGGGCCTTGCGGAGTCTGCTCATAGAAGATGGAGAAAGACTGATTCTAATTGATACCGGTATGGGAGAAAAGCAGTCTGATAAATTCTTTTCTTATTATTACCTGCATGGTGATGATTCATTGGATAAAAACCTGAACAAACTTGGATTTTCAAGGGATGATATTACCGATGTATTTTTATCTCACCTTCATTTTGACCATTGCGGCGGTGCAGTGGAATGGAATGACCAAAAAAATGGATATCGACCAACGTTCAAAAACGCAAAGTATTGGAGTACTAAAAATCATTGGGACTGGGCAATTAATCCTAATGACAGAGAAAAGGCATCTTTCTTAAAAGAAAATATTCTTCCGATACAAGAGAGCGGACAACTTCAATTTATCGAACAAACAGGAGCATTTACAAAAAATGTGTTCCCAAATTTCGATGTGTTATTTGTCGATGGTCATACAGAAAGTATGATGATTCCTCATATTCGTTATAAAGGCAAAACGCTTGTCTTTATGGCTGACCTATTGCCGAGTGTAGGACATATTCCACTTCCATACGTGATGGGATATGATACACGACCTTTGACCACTTTAAAGGAAAAAGGTGCTTTTTTAAAACGAGCAGAGGCAGAGAACTACGTACTTTTTCTTGAACATGATGCTGTGAACGAATGCTGCACCCTTAAAGATACGGAAAGAGGAATCAGATTGGACAATACTTTTGACTTTAATTCGATGTTTTAATGAGTAGTTCTGATCAAAAAGGTAAAAAACCGTCAAATGGGTATTCTGAAAAGGAGCAATGGGATGATGATTTAGATCTACCGCCTATAGATCATCAAAAGGTTAAAATCAAAAAACCGATACTTGAAAAAGCAGCCTTCGATAAAAAGAAAAAAAAGAATCTAAAACCATTTATAGCTATTGGCTTACTTTTTTTGATGGTCAGTATATACATCTTCATGAGTGAGGACAATAAAACACAAAACCCAAAGCTCTCTGAAAACTCAATGACGGAACCATCGACTATAGAAAATCAACCAGTCGATGAAACTGAGGATCTTGCTCAAAAAGAGCAAGACGAAGAGGGAAAAGAAGAAGAATTAAATGAGACCTGGCCGGAAGACACAGTAATTGTTGAAGAACTTTTGAGTGCTGAAATTATGCAAGAAGATTTAACGGGGTATGAAGGTCCAAAGAACTATCATATTATAGTCGGTTCTTTTAAAGATGAAAACAACGCAAAAAGCTGGATAAAAGAAAAAGCGTTCACAGAATATGGCGTGCAATCCATCCGTGAATTTGAAGGCTGGTATAGAGTTATATTCCTATCTTACGCATCAGTCGAGCAAGCAGAAATAGAAATTGATTCTATTCGAACTAATTTAAATCTGAAAGCATGGATCGCCTACATGAAGTAAAGACACCTGCGGAAATTATCTCAAAAATGATGGATAAAGATGCTTTTAGCAATTGGCTCGGACTTGAGGTTCTCTCCATAGAAAAAGGAAGTTGCAGTATTTCTTGCAGTATAAAGGACATAATGCTTAATGGGTTTTCCATTGCGCACGGAGGAATCGCATACTCAATTGCGGATACAACATTAGCCTTTGCTGCAAATAGCTATGGATATCAAAGCTTCAGTATTGAAACTTCCATTTCCCATTTACATAAAGTCCAACCAAAAGATATTCTAAGGGCTACCTCCTCTGAAATTCATCGAGGCAAAAAAACCGGTGTTTATCAAGTGAATATTACCAATCAACACAACACACTCATTGCAGTGTTCAAGGGTACGGTTTACATCTCAAAAATTCCTTGGTAAAATTATGCATGCATAATATTTTTTTACTAAATTAGCCTCCTAATGGAGCAAAATCAACCTTTATTAATAGACTTTATGTTGCGCCACGCGTGGCATAGAGTTTCTCGCATGTATAACAACACAGCGAGTACTGAGGGAATGACTATGTCCGTTGGATTTATACTCATGATTGTTGAAAAAAAGGGAACGCCAAGCACACAACTCGGACCTAAAATGGGGATGGAACCCACGTCACTATCCAGAACATTGAACAATATGGAAACAAGTGGTTTGATTGAAAGAAAGGAATTTTCGGGTGACAAAAGAAAAGTAAATATCTTTCTTACGACAAAGGGAGTAGAAAAAAGAAAGCTAGTACGAAACTTTCTTTTAGAATTTAACCAAAAGATCGCCTCTAAATTCAAGGAAAAAGACCTTAAAGGATTTATGAACGTCATGAATGCTGTGGATCTCGCAATCGAGGATGTCGAAAACAAAAAGAATAACGAATAGAAATTATACCTAGTTTATGAAAAGATTTATTAGAAAAGTAGCCGTCTTAGGTTCAGGAGTAATGGGATCAAGAATTGCATGTCACTTCGCCAATGTGGGATGTGAAGTTTTATTACTTGATATTGCACCAAAAGAGCTAGATGCGGCAGAAACAAAAAAAGGATTAAGCTTGGAGTCTCCTGCCGTTAAAAATAGGATCGTCAATCAATCCCTGCAATTCGCTTTAAAATCTAACCCCTCTCCTATTTACCTTAAATCTTTTGCTTCGCGCATTGAGACTGGTAATTTCGATGATGATTTACACAAAATCAAAGACTGTGATTGGGTCATTGAGGTGATTATTGAACGACTTGATATCAAACAGCAGCTGTTCGAGAAAGTTGAGCTTCACAGAAAAGAAGGAACCTTAATTTCATCGAATACCTCTGGCATACCTATCAATATGATGCTGGATGGACGTAGCGAGGATTTTCAAAAACACTTTTGTGGTACTCACTTTTTCAATCCTCCGAGATATCTGCAATTACTTGAGATTATCCCTACACCAAAAACAGATGAAAGCGTAGTAGACTTTCTCATGGATTATGGCGCCAAAATTCTTGGTAAGAAAACTGTTCTATGTAAAGACACACCGGCTTTTATAGCAAATCGTGTAGGTGTCTATTCTATAATGGCCCTATTCCATGCGGTAAAAGAGATGGGCTTCTCAGTGAGTGAGGTAGATAAATTATCAGGACCTATATTAGGAAGACCGAAATCAGCGACCTTTCGAACTTGTGATGTTGTCGGGCTAGACACCTTAGTGCATGTTGCCAACGGTTTGAAACAAAATTGTCCCGATGACGAAGAAAAAGAGCTATTTGAGCTTCCTGGATATATCTCGAAAATGGTTGAAAATAATTGGCTTGGTTCAAAATCAGGACAGGGATTTTACAAGAAAGAAAAAGACGAGAATGGTAAAAAAACAATTCTAGCACTCGATTTAGAGACGTTAGAATACAAAAAGCCTGACAAAGTAAAATTCCCAACCTTGGAAATGGCTAAACCTATAGAGGACTTGAAACAACGGACCAAAATGCTTGTGATGGGAATGGACAAAGCAGGTGAATTTTACAGAAGAATTTTTGGTGGACTGCTGGCTTATGTCTCGAATAGAATACCAGAGATTTCTGATGAATTCTACAAAATAGATGATGCATTGAAAGCTGGCTTCGGATGGGAATTAGGCCCTTTTGAGTCTTGGGATTTATTTGGTTATGAGCAAGGTGTGAAATTTATTAAAGATGCCAATAAAACAATGGGCTCGGCGATTGATGAAATGCGCGCTGCAGGAATGACCTCGTTTTACAAATCAGAAAATGGGCGGAAAATGTTCTTTGATATGGCAACCAAAAGCTATAAAGTGATTCCTGGAACGGAGGATCTTGTTGACTTAAATGCTCTTCGAGAAGACAATAAAGTTTGGGGAAACTCAGATTGTACGCTAGTTCATCTTGGAGAGGGAATTTTAAATTTAGAATTCCATACCAAAATGAATACAATTGGAGGCGGAGTTCTTCAAGGAATTCAAAAATCCATAGATCTTGCTGAAAGTGAATATAAAGGACTTGTAATATCCAATACGGGGCAAAACTTTTCTGCGGGAGCCAATGTAGGAATGATCTTTATGATGGCTGCTGACCAAGACTACGATGAATTGAATTTTGCCGTTAAAGCATTTCAGGACACAACCATGAGGATTAGATATTGTAACATTCCTGTGGTGGTTGCCCCACATAACATGGCACTCGGTGGAGGTTGCGAAATCTCGTTGCATGCCGACAAGGTGGTTGCACACGCAGAATTATACATGGGCCTCGTTGAATTTGGCGTAGGGCTTATCCCAGGGGGAGGCGGAACAAAAGAGTTTGCAAAGAGATTCTCTGATGAACTTCACGCTGGAGATATTAAAATTAATCGACTAAGAGACCGGTTCTTGACAGTTGGTCAAGCGAAGGTATCTATGTCTGCTTATGAAGCATTTGATTACGGCTACCTGCGCGAAGGAATTGATGAAGTTGTTGTTTCAAGAGCACATCAGCTAGCTCGTGCAAAAGCAGCATGCCTCGAAATGTCTGATAAGGGCTATGTACCGCCAAAGAGAGAGAAAAACATCACTGTCGTTGGTCAGGAAGGACTAGGTATCGTATATGTAGGGGCGAACTCTATGCTTTCCGGTAATTACATGTCCGAGCATGACCGAGTCATCTCCGAAAAATTGGGTTTTGTCTTGTGTGGAGGCGATTTATCAGAAAATACGGTGGTGTCAGAGCAGTATCTATTAGATCTAGAAAGAAAAGCATTCTTGGAACTATGCAGAGAGAAAAAGACCTTGGAACGTATTGAAAGTATCGTAAAGTATGGTAAAATATTAAGGAATTAGTGGTTCATTACTTTTACACTAACCCTCCTATTTATTGACCTATCTTCGGGCTTAACACCGGCATTAAGAACATTACGCTCACCATTGAATCGCGTAATAAACTGATTTTTATTCAATCCCGTAAATTCTGCAATATAGTTCTGAACGGCAATAGCTCTCTTTTTAGATAAATCAAGATTGTACTGATTCGTACCTATATGATCCGTATGACCAACAATGTAAATGACTGAACTTTGATTGATGGACTGAAGTAAGCTTTTCAATTTAAAAAATTCGTCCAAAGGAATGTCAAACTGATCGAATTCGAAATAAATCGTGGTATTCAAATGATCCATCTCTGAACTTGGAACAGCAATAGTATCATTTTCAACTTGAGGCTTGTGGTATGCTACAAAATCAATCCGCAACTCTTCGTATAGATTGGAATTAGATGCTATTTTTTGTGGTTGATAATACACCTCATTGCCATCAACGAAGACCTCTGCGTCAGAAAAATTTGCGGGAATAGTGATCGAATATCTCCCATATTCATCTGAAGATGTCTCTCCCATTAAAATACCCTTTGACATGATTCGAACAGTTTTTTGATCTGGTTGATCATTAAGCGAAATTTTACCAAAGACTAAGACACTCGGTTCAGGCTTTAAAGAAGCTTGTGTTTTATTTAAATCTGCGTAATAAATATCTAAATCTCTTATGAAATATGCAGTTTCACCCCTTCCAGAGATTACGAAACCCATATCGTCTTTTGAGGTATTAAAAGGTTTTCCAATATTTACGGGTTCCCCTGTATTTATTCCGTTCCATTTGGTCTTTAAAATATCTAGCTTGCCAAATCCACCATATCCATCAGAAGAAAAGTAAATAGTTTTATTATCAGCAGCAATATATACAGAGCGTTCATCTCCACTTGTGCTTACGCCTAAGGGCTTCGGAAAGGTCCAAACCCCTTTCTTTTTAATACTAAAATAAAGATCCATGTTACCGTTATAGTCAGGACCACAGGCTACAATAAAGAGCTTTCCGTTCGGTGAGACCGCCATACCGTCAGTGGCATATCGCATATTGATTCGATAGTGTTTTCTGAAGAACTGATTAATACCTCCCCCTAATCCCTTTATGTTTTTTAGTTTGCCATTGGCTATTTCAGCCTCATAATATGGGCCTCCAGAGGATTCCCAGTAATTCAGCCAACTTTGGAAATAAATTTTTTCACCGTCATACGAAACTGATGGCTCATCCTCACCATTTGCAGTATTGATTTGAGTCACATACTCTGGGGCCAACCAAGCTGAATCTTTATATATGGCCTTGTAGATGTCTCCATCACCAAAAGAGCTATTGAAAGGCTTTTTTCTTGTAGACATAAAATAAAGCTCTTTACCATTTGGCATAATAGAAAGATTACATTCTCTGAAATTTGTATTGAGCTTATCCAATGGCTTAATGTCAGCATCTTCATTATTCAGTACAGGTATTTCCTGACCCAAAACAGAAGTAATAGGTACGAATACAAAACATAATAAACGAAGCATATTCATCATGATCTATGATTTGAATCCAATTTAGTGAAATTGTTACAAATGATTTTGTAAAAAGTGTTTTACATTCGAAAAAATAAGTTTACTTTTGTATCTCCTTTTTGGAACGAACATTTTTGAATCTGACTGTTGTCAGAGATTGAAAGATTAAAAAAATGGTCTGGTAGTTCAGTTGGTTAGAATACCTGCCTGTCACGCAGGGGGTCGCGGGTTCGAGTCCCGTCCAGACCGCAAGCCCATATGGCTGTGGGATTAGAAAAGCTCAGTAAGTATCAACTTTACTGAGCTTTTTGCTTTTTACCGCCCCAGAGGCAACTTTTAGCGCTAAAGCTCATCTTATAATTACAGTTATTCAATTATCTTGTCTTGACAACTTTATATCGAAAATAGCAACTATGAAAACGCCTAAAAAACTGACCATCATATGTTTTGCATTACTAATGCTTACGAACTCGAGCTGCACCAATACTGAAGCTGAAAAAGAAATCATTGCACTTAAAGCAGAAATAGCCTTACTTAAAAGAAATGAAAGTACGGTCATGGTTCCTATCTCTGAAAAACGGGAGGAGATTATTGAACGCTACAGCACAGGAGAAAAAAAATTAGTGGTTACGTATGCAGGCTCAGGAAGCTATGAATTTGTATCCAAGAAGATGACTTATTATGTCAACGGCCAAATCAAAGAAGAGGAGAACTACCAGAATTCAGAATTACACGGAGATTACCGAGAATATTACAAAAATGGCCAGATTTCTGTAAAATGCTCCTATAATGAAGGTAAGAAAAATGGAGAATTCTTTGAATTTTATCACGACGGAGTAGTTTGGGAACATGGATATTTCACCAATGGTGACTATGATGGTGAGTACACTACCTATTTTATTGATGGAAAAATAAAAAGCTACGAGCTTTACAAAAAGGGAGACCGAATTGAAGCAATTTGGTATGACAATAAAGGAAATATTGAGTATCAGAATTAATTATATGTTCCCCGTTTCCAGATTACACAACAACTTTCAACATACAAATCGGATTAACTTGAAGCTTTAAGGTTTATGCGGATGTCTTTTGTTAATTTTGAGGAAGAAACAAACAGTTTATGACCGACGAAATTTACATGCAAAGATGCATAGATCTAGCCAAAAAAGGAATTCGGGCAGTAGCCCCGAATCCAATGGTAGGTTGTGTTCTAGTTGTGGAAGATAAAATCATTGGTGAGGGTTATCACGAGCGTTATGGTGAGGCACATGCAGAAGTAAATGCCATAAATAATGTCTCTGATAAAAGCCTTCTGAAGAAAGCAACCCTTTATGTTTCGCTAGAACCTTGCGCTCATACCGGAAAAACACCACCCTGTGCAGAGCTGATTATTAAGAAAGGGATTAAAAAAGTAGTTATTGGAACAAAAGACTCAAACCCCATAGTGGGTGGTAAAGGAATTGAAAAGCTCAAAAACGGCGGTGTTCAGGTAGAGGAAGGAATATTACAGGAACAATGCCTCGAGCTCAACAAACGTTTTTTTACCTTTCATGAAAAACAACGCCCTTATGTAATTTTAAAATGGGCCCAAACCTTAGACGGTTTTTTAGACCGCATTCGCGAGGATGAGACACAAAAAATCAATTGGATTTCAGAACCTGAAACTAAAACCCTTGTGCACAAGTGGCGAAGTGAAGAACAGAGCATTTTGGTTGGAAGAAATACAATTACAAACGACAACCCATCATTAACAGTAAGGGACTATGGAGGTATAAATCCAATACGATTAGTGATCGATAGCCAGCTTCAAATAAGTGGAGCGTTAAATGTGTATTCAAAAGATGCTCCTACGATCGTATTTAACAGAATAAAAGACAAGAAAGAAAATAATATCGAATGGGTTAAAATAAACGAGACGAGCACAAAAAACATCCTCGAAGAGCTTCATAAGAGAGGTATTCAATCCGTTTTTGTAGAAGGAGGTAGCCGAACATTACAATATTTCATCATCGATAATGTATGGGACGAAGCAAGGGTTGTTGTTGGTCAAAAATATTTTAAAGAGGGATATAAAGCTCCTATTATAAACAAAGTACCTATTAAGTCTATTCCCTTTGGGAAAGATATGATTCACTATTACAAGCGAAAATGATTGCACTGATCGGAACTGTTGCTTGTTCTACATTCATCTTTGTAATCTTTAGAATATTTGAAAGATTCAATATTGGAACATTTCAAGCCATCGTGGCAAATTATTTTACAGCGTTTTTATGTGGAATATTGGTGCACGTCAATGAAGTCAGAGCAGAATCTTTTAATCATTTAGAATGGCTGCCATTTGTTGCCTTATCTGCAATTTTGTTCATAACATTATTCATTATGATGGCCATTAGTGCTCAAAAAAACGGAATCGCGGCGACGTCAGTTGCTGTTAAAATGAGTATGGCTGTATCTATGCTTGGGATGATTTTTATATACAATGAGGCGGTATCAAGTCCTAAGCTCGTCGGGATATTTTGTGCGCTAATTGGTGTATTTTTAATTGCTTCGTCTAGATCAAAGGGCAACAAAAGTAATGCAGCTTATATGCTCATTGTTCTTTTCATCGGAAGCGGTCTTTTAGACCTTAATTTAAATTATGCCCAAAATCATGTGCTTAGCCATATTTCGTCCTCAATATTCACAGCCTATGGTTTTGCTGCGGCAGGTACTATAGGCGTCATTGTTCATATCATTCAAAGTTTTCGGGGCAAAGCTCAAACCGTTAAAGCCAAAAACTTGCTTGCTGGATTCCTTTTAGGTATACCCAATTATTATTCTATTTATTTTCTTTTAGAATCCTATCAATCATTGACCTGGCAAGACTCTAGTATCTTGGCTGTAGTTAACGTTTCAGTTGTTTTACTCTCTGTAATTATTGGGTTTATCGTCTTTAAAGAAGCACTAAGTAAACGAAAGATGATAGGAATTCTAGCAGCGTTAATCGCTATTTTTTTACTTTACTTCACCTCGTAATGCGTATTTTTAAAATCATGAAATCGATACCTTTTTTATTTATTTTGTTTCATTCGGCTTTCCTGTTGTCACAGAATAAGATCTCTCTTGCCGTACTTAAATATAATGGAGGAGGAGATTATTATGCCAACCCTACCGCACTTCCAAATCTTATAGAATTTTGTAACGCAACATTAAAAACAGAACTAGATACAGAAGAGGTACCCTATGTTGAAGCGGGTAGTAAAGACCTATTTGATTTTCCATTTGTGCATATGACAGGGCATGGAAATGTAGTTTTCTCACCCATAGAGGCACGGAATTTACGTATGTATTTTGATGCTGGTGGATTTATGCATATCGACGACAACTATGGAATGGACCAATTTATTCGTGTTGAACTGAAAAAAATATTCCCCGAATTAGAATTGATTGAGATCCCTGCAAACCATCCAATTTTTCACCAAAATTTTAATTTTAACGGATTGCCGAAAATACATGAACATGATGGCAATCCAGCCCAAGCATTTGGCATTTTTTTAGATGGAAGAATGGTCTGTTTATATACATTTGAATCAGATTTAAGTGATGGATGGGAAGATGCAAATGTGCACAATGATCCATTCGATAAACGGGAAGAAGCACTTCAAATGGGTGCAAATATTATTCAATACGTATTTACGAACTAGGCTTAATGCTCGTGATCATGACCGTCATGGTCATGTCCATGACCTTCGTGCCCGGACATACCGGCCTTTACCTTTTTGAAATCAATCAACTGAATGTCAAAAACCAAATCCGAATATGGAGGGATCGCACCTTTTCGACCAGCTTTTCCATAAGCCTGATAATACGGAATAATCACTTTAATCTCTCCACCCTTTCCAATGAGCGTAATTCCTTCTTCAAAACCAGCAATCATCTTCTGGGTTTTGTAATTAAATTTAAAGACCTGATTTCTGTCCAACGAAGAATCAAATTTTTTGCCATCTGCTCTAAACGTACCTGTGTAATGTAACTGAACCTGCATTCCTTCCTCTAGTTTTGGCTTCCTCTTTCCCTTCTTTTGGCGTACATAGACTAAACCAGATTTTGTAAGCTTCGCTTTCTTGTACTTCTTCTTTACTTGTTTGTACATATACTTGCTATATTCCTCCTCAGACATTTCAGCGACAAGCTTTAGCTCCTTTGCTCTTTTTAATTCGGACTCTTTGATAGGATCATAAATAGAATGAAAAGCTTTCATCGCATCAAAGGAATTTGCGGCTTCACCTTTCCTTATAATGGAAACTTTGTTTAAGACATCGTCTTTCTCGATTTTATTAACGACTTCCATTCCACTTATAACGTGACCAAATACAGTGTGCTTTCCATCTAGCCAAGGGGTCGCTTTGTGAGTGATGAAAAACTGACTACCATTGGTACTTGGGCCAGAATTTGCCATAGACAAAATACCCGGTCCACTATGCATTAAATCTTCAACGATTTCATCATAAAATTTATACCCTGGATCTCCCGTTCCATTTCCCAAAGGACATCCTCCTTGTATCATGAAGTCTGCAATTACTCTATGGAATTTCAAGCCGTTATAATATGGCTTTGAAATTGTAGTTTCGTCTGTAGAAAATTTTCCTTCTGTAAGCCCCACAAAATTGCCAACGGTCATCGGCGTTTTTTCAAATTCAAGCTGGCATAAAATAGTCCCTTTCTCTGTTTGAAATTCAGCATACATTCCATCAGATAGGTTATCACTTTGACCAAACGCAAAAGCAGCGCAAAATATAATTGCAAGACTATAAATTGTATTTTTCATTTCAATAAGTATTTGAGATAATTAGTTTGAGAAATCAATAAGTTCGACTTCAAATACCAAAGGCATATATGGCTTAATGACACTTCCTGGTTGCGGATTAGCCCCATATGCTAGCTCTTGCGGAATAAAAAATTGAAATTTTGCCCCTTTCGACATTAGCTGAAGTCCCTCTGTCCATCCAGGTATTACTTGATTTAGACCAAACTCAATGGGTTCTCCTCGGTCATATGAGCTATCAAACTTCTCTCCTTTGGGCGTCGTCCCTAAATAGTGTACCTTAACCTTGGAGCTCGCAGAAGGTTTTTCACCACTTCCTTCTCTAAGGACCTTATACTGGAGTCCTGAGGCTGTTACTTGAATCTCTTTATTCTTTTTATTTTCTTCTAAAAATTTTTCACCTTCAATCTTAAAAACAAGATTTTCTTTTTCTGCTTGCTGTGCTTTTAATTGATTTTTTTTATTGAAATAAGCACCTAGAATAACATTTCCGGGATCAGTGCACAGAGGTTCTTTAGCATTAAGTGCATCACTCAAACCCTTAACAACAAGCTCTTTATTTGCTTCACTAAGGTCTCGTAAAACATTGCTAGCAATTGTCTGACCTATTAGGTATGATACACTGTCTACTTCGTTTTTTAATTTATTTTGACTAAAGCTCGTTGGCACGATAGCCAAACAAAGCAAAATTGCGGAGATTCTCATATTTGTTTAATTTCTTTTATCGATGCCCCAATGCATCTTATTTCTAATTGTATCTAAAAAGTTGTTGTTCTCAAATTTAATCACATTGATCATGAAATCAGCTTTTTTAACCAAAATTTCCTGCCCTTGCTTTATGCTATGAGATTTTCCGTCAATACTCATCAAGTAGGACCTTCCCCTTCCTTCCACATTCAGAGTTATGGGCATATGGTCTGGAATTACCATAGGTCTTACATTTAAATTATGAGGTGCAATTGGTGTCAAAATATGCACCTGACAGCCGGGCGTTACAATTGGTCCTCCACAGCTCAAATTATAGGCTGTAGAACCTGTAGGAGTTGAGATAATCAATCCATCAGACCAATAAGTATTGAGAAAATTACCATCCAATAATACATTAAGATTAATCATTGAAGATGTATCCTTTTTATGGATTGCTAGCTCATTCATCGCAAAAAAATCTTTTTCCCCTTGAAGACCGTCAACACTAACTGAGAGTAGAGATCGTTTCTGAAAAATATATTTCTTATCCTTAACTAAACCTAGGGCTTCCTGAATATGCTCCCTAGAAACATTGGCTAAAAACCCTAACCTTCCCGCATTTATTCCGAGAATAGGAATTTTAGAGTCTCGTATGTACTCTACCGATTTTAAAAAAGTTCCATCACCCCCAACACTAATCATCATGTCAACATCTGATGAAAGATCTAAATGCGAAGCAAAAGTTTTAAACGAAAAGGTAACGGAGGTCTTTTGCATCAATGACTTTGAAAGATCTTCCTCTAGAAGAATAGACCAGCCAAATGAGCATATCGTTTCTAACACCTCATTAAAAGCTGATAAGGTCTGCTTGGTTATTTTGCGTCCGTAAATTGCAACTCGCATATTTAATATTTCAAATAATTCATTAAAGCATCATAACGCCATTTAAGGTCATCTGAACCCATACCATTTTGATATTCTGCCTTAACCACATAGTCATAACGTTCAAATGTTCTAATAATGGCGGTTAAATCTTCCTGATTTATCTTCAAAGTTACATCAAGATTAGTTGATGTGGGGTTGGAAAGAATCGTTGAGCTTAAAATCTTTGCGTTATTACTTTCGACAATTTGCCCTATTTGTGACATGGAATAATCAGATTGACTTACCTCTAACACTAAAATACCGCCTTTATCTTTTATACTTGCGGTATTCGCAATTGTTGTCATTAGTTCAAAAATATTGGTACATCCAAGGTACTTCTCTTCATGGTCCAATATTGGCATAACGCTAATCTTGAATTCCGATATTTTTGAAAGAATCTCAAATAAATGGGCATCTGATTTCACATAAGGCCTGGGCAAGTGCTGAAACAGCTCATCCAACGTTCGATCGAAGTCCAGTTTGTCGAGTATATCTGTTTCAGAAACCAACCCTACATAATTCCCGTTTTTTAAGACAGGGAGATGCGAAACCTTAAATTCATCCATCCAATTCATGGCTTTATCACCTGAGTCAGAGTGAACCAAAGGAGGGATATCATATGTTATTAAATCAATTGCATTCATGCTTGTGTCCAAAGTAGTAAAATCATTTAAGAGTTTGTAAATTTACCACTCCAAAATTAGTGCCATGGTTAATTTAAGTGTCAATATCAACAAAATAGCTACCCTTCGAAATGCGAGAGGAGCGGATTTACCTAATCTAATTCAATTTGCGAAGGATTGTGAGGAATTTGGCGCCGATGGAATAACCATTCATCCAAGACCAGATGAGAGACATATCACCACAAAAGATGTATATGACTTGGCGCCTATAGTTCAAACTGAATTTAACATCGAAGGATATCCCGATGAACGTTTTATGCATCTCGTGAAAGAAGTACGGCCAAAACAAGCTACACTCGTGCCAGATGCACCAGGTGTGCTCACCTCAGATAACGGTTGGGATATAGAAAATAATAAGGACTTATTAATCAGTACAATAGATACACTGAAGGGATTAGGTATTAGGTCATCTATTTTTGTCAATGCAGATAAAGATAGCATGCATTTAGCCCGTATGATCAACACAGATGCCATTGAATTTTACACCGGTCCATTCGCTCAGGATTTTGAAAAAGACCGTGATATGGCAGTAAAGAAATATGTACATGCTGCAGAAATTGCACATAAGTTAGGATTAAGAATCAATGCAGGACATGATTTAAATCTTAATAATCTGACCTTTTTTAAAAACCAAGTAAAATACCTTTCAGAAGTGTCAATAGGTCATGCCATCGTGTCAGATGCACTATACATAGGAATTGAAAAAGCAATTCAGGCGTACAAGGAATGCTTGTCTTAATCTTGAGAAGGCATATGAAGCGTACGTTGGGGAAAAGGGATGCGGATGTTGTGCTTTCTAAATAAACGATCTATTTCAAACCGAATTTCTGATTTATAGGTCTTAACATCCCAGTGCTGATCTGCCCAAAATATAAGTTCCATATGCAATCCATTGTCACCAAAATCAGCAAGGCGTACGATAACCTGATGTGTCTTTTTTACCTTTGGATGCCCATTTGCTGCCTCTTTCAATAAATCTTTCACAAGCTCTGTATTTGAACCATAGGCAACCGTGACATTAATGATAAAACGGGTGAGTTTTGATCCGTGGCTCCAATTTTCGACCTTATCTCGTGTCAAGATCGTGTTTGGGATGACTAATACATTCCCTTCCCAAGTTTGAATTTGAGTAGTTCGAATGTTGATTTTTTTAATGCGAACTACCAAATCTTCTTCTTGTGATGTTGAAGAAATCTTGACGACATCTCCGACTTTAATATTTCCCTCAAGAAGTAAAATAAAGCCAGCAATTAAATCTCTGAATGCGTCCTGAAGACCTAGTCCAATACCAACAAGTACTGCAGTTGATCCAATAAAAAGATTCGTTAGCGGGACATTTAAAGCACGAAAGCAGAAAAGAAAAGCAAAAACATAAATGACATACTTTGCCAATTGCGTATATATGTATTCATTTCCTTCATCATGGCTTGGATTTTCCCTTAATTTTTTAACAATATACAGGCGCGTGAAAAACACGGATATACGCGCTGAAAAAAGTACCGTGAGTATGACTAAAATATGGTAAAACGAAAATTTAAATGTAGCGATCTTGATGATCGGATAGTTCAATAAATCCTCAAAACCTACAGTCGGATTATTAACTCTCAGACTTATAATACATATGTAAAATGCTAAAAAATAGACACTTTGACTGATCAGCTTTAAGCGCGCTAGCTTCTTCCCTTTAATATTGATTTCAGCTTTTGCTAAATACTTATCAATGAGCTTACCTGCCTCTTTTTTTCCTTTAAAAGCAAGATAAAATATCAAAACTAAAACAAGAATGTTCCAAATATTTACATCAAAAGGCCCAATATTAAATAGTACTTCGCTCATTACTTTATAATTATTCTTCCCAGCTTATCGGAAAGGCTTTTTTTAATTTTCTCATAGCTCATCTGTTCTGCCAAAAGGTCAAGCATATCTTCATTTTTGCCGGAGCTAGATTTAATTCTACTTTTAATATTTAAAATCACCTCATCAACTTTGTGGTATTTAAAGTTGTAAATGGAATTCATAACAGATTTATAAATATCGTCTCCCTCTGATTTGGTGACAATGTTGTATTTATCTACCCAATTGTAGCTCAACTCAATATCGCTGCTTTGCAGATGTGAAACGAAAGATACAATTTTTTGATTTTCTAAATTTTTGAAATACGAAGTTGACAACAGAATCTTATTTTTTAGGTTCCGCTCAAATTCCTCGAAAATCATTTTACATAATGGATTCTCAAATATTAAATCGTCTTGAATAAGCTCATCATAAATTAGCTCAATAACACTTGTCGCCTGCTTTTCTTCAGATTCATCAGCGATAACAATTTCCCTTGTCCCAAAAAGAAGCATTAATCGGATTAAATCTAGTTCATATTCAAAGGCGGGAGGTTGTTTCTTATGAGCTACTTCTTCCTGTATAGGTCGCTGTTGCTGTGGTTGACCCTCAGGACTTTGAAATACACGAGTTCCCTGTTGTTCTTTAGTCAACCGGGCCCTTAATAGCTTTATCAGCTCATTAGATATTGTCTTTTCATTGATTTCAAATTTCTTCGCTATCTCTTGAACATAGACACTTCGTGTGATTTGATCAGGAATCAAAGCAACGGACTGAACCACCTCTCTAATCAATTTAGATCTTTGAATTGGATCATTTTCTGAGCCATCAATTAATACCGAGGCTTTAAAAGAAATGAAATCCTGCTTGTTTGAAGAAATCATCTCCTGAATTTCAGTCAGGGAATGATTTTTAGCAAAAGAGTCGGGGTCCTCACCGTCCGGGAACAGCACTACCTGAACATTTAATCCTTCCTCAAGAATTAGATCAATACCTCTAAATGATGCCTTTATCCCCGCAGCATCTCCATCATATAAAATGGTTAAATTCTTTGTGTATCTTTTAACTAAGCGGATTTGTTCTCTTGTCAAAGAAGTTCCTGATGAGGCAACAACATTTTCAACGCCAGATTGGAACATAGAAATCACATCCGTATATCCCTCGCAAAGCAAGCATTCATCGTATTTAATAATGGCTCCTTTAGAAAAATATAAGCCATATAAAATTTCACTTTTATTATATATTGGACTTTCAGGAGAATTATAATATTTCGCAACCTTCTTGTCATTTTTTAAGGTTCGTCCACCAAATCCAAGAACGCGCCCTGAAATACTGTGAATTGGAAAAAGCACACGACCACGGTAAAAATCAAAAGTATAGTCTGCTTTTTGTTTCGTTAAACCCACTTTTGTCAGATACTCAAGCTTATACCCTTTTTTAAGCGCGGCTTTTGTGAAATCGTCGCTGACATCCAAGCAATAACCCAATTGAAATTGATCTATAGTATCTTGGGTAAATCCTCTTTCCAAAAAGTAAGAAAGACCGATTGCTTTTCCTTCCTTATTTGATTGAATATTATTTTGAAAATGCTGGTTGGCAAAATCATTGATTACAAATAGACTCTCTTTCTCTGAGATTTGCTCTAATTCCTCTTTGGTTTGCTCTCTGGGTGCAGGGATATTAATACCATATTTATCTGCAAGCCACCGCAAAGCTTCAGGATAAGTAAAATGCTCTTTTTCCATTAAAAAAGTAACAACGGTCCCGCCTATTCCTGTAGAAAAACATTTAAAAATCTGTTTTGCAGGCGAAACGACAAATGAAGGTGTTTTTTCATCTGTAAAAGGACTTAGGCCTTTTAGGTTTGAACCCGCCCTTTTCAGCTGCACAAAATCACCAATAACCTCTTCGACAAGAGCTGTTTGCATGATTTCATCTACGATATGTGGCGGAATCTTGCTCATGGATTCGAGTAATTAATTTCTGAGACCATATCTCCAGTTGGACTATACGTTGTCCACAGACCCACTTTTTCATCCTTGTGCCATTCTCCACGGTAAAAGATCATTCCATTGTCATACTTTACAATAGAAAATCCTTCACGAAGACCGTGTGTATATGTTGTCATGGACTTTTCAACACCTGATTCTAAATAGTGTGTCCACCTTCCATGGCGTCTACCATCAGCATCTTGACCACCAATGTATTTCAACTGATGCCTTCCAGCATACCACTCTTTGTACTGACCATTAAGGGAATCAACTAAAGCCTCTTCTTTGATGACGGGCAAAGATGAAGCGTTTTCAGTGGCCTCGTTTCCAGCGCAACCCAAAACAAATCCGACCAACAAAAAAGTGAAGCTTAATTTCATTTTATTTCTCTCTATTCATTGTGTAATCAACCAAGGATTTTAAAGAATCCTTTGCATCACTATCAGGAAAATCATCAAGAATCGAAATCGCATCTCTTGCATATTCTTGCATCATTTTATAGGCATAATCTATACCTCCAAATTCTAAAACGATATCGGTTGCACGCTTAATTTTTGCACTATTTTCATTTTGATTTTTGACGATGTTTTTTAGCTCAGCCTTGATATGAGGAGGAGAATGATCAAGTGCATAAATCAAAGGGAGCGTCATTTTTTGTTCTCTAATGTCAATTCCTGTTGGTTTCCCAATGTTATTAGGGGTTCCATAGTCAAAAATATCATCTTTAATTTGAAAAGCAATGCCTACTTTTTCACCAAAATCCCGCATTTTTTCTCGGTATTTATCTGCACCAACACTAATTGCTCCCGCTTCACAACAAGTAGAAATAAGAGATGCTGTTTTCATTTTGATGACGTCAAAATAAATGTCTTCAGTAATATCTAAAGACCTGGCTTTTTCGATTTGTAAAAGCTCTCCTTCACTCATTTCTTTTACGGAACGCGCAACAACCTCTAATAAATCAATATTCTCCTTTTCAATAGAAAGCAATAGGATTTTCGAAAGCATATAATCTCCGACGAGTACAGCTATTTTATTTTTCCATAACGCATTAACAGAAAAAAAACCTCTTCGTTCATTTGCATCATCCACTACATCATCGTGAACGAGCGTAGCGGTATGCAATAATTCCACCAGGGATGCTGCATGAAATGTGGTATCATTGGCTTCGCCGAATAATTTACAAGACAAGAAAACAAATAAAGGACGCATTTGCTTTCCTTTTCTCTTTACAACATATTGGGTAACCTTGTCGAGCAGTGGAACTTTAGATTCCAGAGCTGATTTGAAATAGGTTTCAAAGGAACTCATTTCAGATTTCACAGGTGCAATAATCTTTTCTATACTCGACATAATACAAATATAAAAAAAGCCCGAATGGGTTGATAAGAAGAAGTGGTCATTAACGTGACAAATGCATATTTCGCTCTGAATATACTTTTCTAAAGAATGGATCTTTTAAATTTTCAACAAATCGGATCGCTTCTCCAGTTGATTTCATCTCAGGACCTAGCTCTTTTTTTACATCTGGAAACTTCTCATAAGAGAATACCGGTATTTTAATGGCATACCCCTTTTTGCGAGGGGTAAAATTAAAGTCTTTTACCTTCTTTTCACCTAGCATGACCTTAGCTGCATAATTTACATATGGCTCGTCATATGCTTTAGCAATAAAAGGAACTGTTCTAGAGGCACGGGGATTTGCCTCAATAACGTAAACCTTGTCATCCTTAATCGCAAACTGTATGTTTATGAGTCCTACAGTACGCAGTTCTATGGCGATTTTTTTCGTAATATCTTCAATTTGAGTCATTACAAAATCACCTAAATTATATGGAGGTAAAACAGCATATGAGTCTCCTGAATGTATTCCTGCAGGTTCAATATGCTGCATAATACCGATAATATAAACATCTTCTCCATCACAAATCGCATCTGCTTCGGCCTCAATCGCTCCGCCTAAAAAGTGATCTAAAAGAATTTGATTATTACCCATCTCATTGAGAATATCAACCACATGATGCTCGAGCTCTTCTTTGTTGATAACAATCTTCATTTTTTGACCTCCCAAAACATAGGATGGTCTAACAAGTAATGGAAAACCTAAATCATCTGACAGCTCCAAAGCTTGCTCAGCACTCTCTACAACGCCATATTTAGGAAAGGGAATTTCATTGGCTTCAAGAAGCTTAGAAAAACGTCCCCTATCTTCAGCTAAATCTAGGGCATCGAAGCTAGTTCCTAACACTTTTATGCCGTAGCGGCTTAGTTTTTCGGCAAGCTTTAATGCAGTTTGGCCACCAAGCTGAACAATAACTCCTTCAGGTTTCTCGTGCTGAATGATATCATAAATATGCTCCCAGAATACAGGCTCAAAATAAAGCTTATCAGCGGTATCAAAATCGGTAGAGACAGTTTCAGGATTACAATTGATCATAATCGTCTCGTAGCCGCATTCTTTTGCTGCAAGCACCCCATGAACGCATGAATAATCGAATTCTATTCCCTGTCCAATTCTATTTGGACCTGAACCCAATACGACAACTTTTTTCTTATCAGAGACAACGCTTTCATTTTCAAATTCAAAAGTGGAGTAATAGTAAGGCGTTTGAGCTGCGAATTCTGCTGCGCAGGTATCAACCAGTTTATAGACTCGATTCAATCCTATTGCACTGCGTTTTGCATGCACCTCAGACTCTAGACACCTCAATAGGTGTGCAATCTGGCGGTCTGCATACCCTTTTTGTTTGGCTTCAAAAAACAATTCATCTGGTAGATTTTCGATATGGAATTTCTCAATTCTATCTTCTAGCTTAATTAAATCCTCAATTTGCTTTAAAAACCAAATGTCAATTTTTGTTTTTTCCACAATCGTTTTGAATGGGATACCCAGTTTAATCGCATCATAAATATGAAATAAGCGATTCCAGCTTGCATTTTCAAGAGAATGGAGTATTTCATTTTGATTCGTTAGCTCTCTGCCGTCTGCACCCAGACCATTTCGGTTTATTTCTAGCGATTGACATGCCTTTTGAAGGGCCTCCTGAAATGATCTACCAATTCCCATCACCTCACCTACAGATTTCATCTGCAGACCTAGTTTTCTATTTGTTCCAGGAAATTTATTGAAATTCCACCGAGGTATTTTTACAATCACATAATCTAAAGTAGGCTCAAAAAGAGCTGATGTTGTTTTCGTAATTTGATTATCCAGCTCGTCTAATGAATAACCTATGGCTAGTTTAGATGCAATCTTGGCGATGGGATAACCCGTAGCTTTGGATGCCAGAGCTGAAGATCGGCTGACTCTTGGATTGATTTCAATCGCAATAATATCCTCCTTTTCGTCTGGAGAAACAGCAAACTGAACATTACAACCTCCCGCAAACTCACCAATGGAACGCATCATTTTAATTGCCATGTCACG
Organism: uncultured Cryomorphaceae bacterium; assembly: GCA_913052055.1. Taxonomy (GTDB): domain Bacteria; phylum Bacteroidota; class Bacteroidia; order Flavobacteriales_D; family Crocinitomicaceae; genus UBA952. Next base: position 39,380 of record CAJXDT010000002.1, on the reverse strand, counting down.
CATTCTCTGAAAGGTTGTATCAGAGAGTGTCATGGCAGGCGCAACAGTGATGGAATCACCTGTATGAATACCCATCGGATCAAAGTTCTCAATAGAACAAATAATGACAACATTATCATTGGAATCCCTCAAAAGCTCTAATTCAAATTCTTTCCAACCTAGAAGTGCTTTGTCAATCATCACTTCATGTATCGGAGAAAGCTGAAGACCACGCTCTAATAAGTTATCAAACTGATTTGGGTCATGTAAAATGGAAGCTCCAGATCCACCTAAGGTATATGAAGGTCGTATGCAAAGTGGGAAACCAAATTCTTGCGCAATTTCCTTTCCTTCTAAAAATGACTTAGCTGTTTTTTGAGGCGCCATAGGAACTCCAATCTCTGTCATTAAATCTCTAAATGCTTCTCTATTTTCAGTAATTTCAATAGCATCTATATTCACGCCAATGATTTTAACACCAAATTCCTCCCACAGACCCATTTCATCGCACTTGATGCACAAGTTCAATGCAGTCTGCCCTCCCATAGTGGGAAGCACAGCATCAATATCATGCTGTTCGAGAATTTCTCTTACACTAGCAGGCTCCAATGGTTTTAGGTACACATTATCAGCCACAACCTTATCGGTCATGATTGTTGCCGGATTTGAATTAATTAAAGTTACTTCAATTCCTTCCTCCCTTAAGGATCGAGACGCTTGAGAACCCGCATAGTCAAATTCACAGGCTTGACCGATTACAATGGGGCCACTACCAATAATTAAAATAGATTTTATAGAAGAATCTTTGGGCATACTATATTCAATTTAAATGAAAAGAAATAACACAATAAATCGAGAGCAAATTTAATTGAAATACTACGATTTGTGGTCAATTATGTAAATTGTTTATACACAAATTTCAAGCATAATGTTAATTAAAGCATTTTACCAAACAAAAACAGCAACTTATGACCTAATTTAGAGGAAATGGATTCATACTTAATTAGAGAAGGGAACATAACCATAGAGTACTATGTTGAGGGTTCAGGACAAAACACCTTGGTTTGTTTTCATGGACACGGAAGGCAGGTTGAAGATTTTTTGTTTTTGGCAAAAAAAGACCGAAAACTCCTATTAATTGTGCTACCTCATCACGGGAAATCACGATTTCCTGTAGAACGAATCGAAAATCAACCCCTAAAAATTGAAGAATTCAACTCAATATTTACAAAAATTCTTGAAAAAGAGGCAATCAATCATTTTCATTTCATTGGATTTTCACAAGGTGGAAGATTTGTTCTTTCGCTTCTGCCCTTATATAAAGATCGACTAAAATCTGTTCAAGTAATTTCTCCCGACGGAATGGACCCGATGAGCTTTTATAATCGAACCTCACGTTTACGTTTGGCAAGATTATTATTTCAAAAATGGGAGCGTTCCCCAAAATCATTTATTAGAATTGCAAAATTTGCTTTCAAACTAGGATTAGTAAGACCAAAAGTCTTCGCCTTTATTGAATTATTTGCAGGCAATCAAGAACAATTTCAAAGGGCGTCAAGAACTTGGCGAGGATTCAGAAATATAAAACCTGACTTCAATGCAATCTCTTCGTCACTCAACGCTAATAAGATCTATTTTAAGGTGATTATGGGTAAATATGATCAAGTCATTAGAACCCAACAAGCAGTTCAATTCTTAAAGCGATTAGGTTTTGCGGAAGCTTTAATCGTAATTGAATGCGGACACGACTTCTTTAAGGAGGGTAATCATTTTCGGTTAAATGAAGCTATTAAAATATAAAAAAGGCACCCGAGGGTGCCTTTAAACTTATAACCAAATAATCTTTTACAAATCGAGATTATTTCTTTTCATTTACTTCTTCGAAATCAACATCTGTGACCTCATCTTGAGCATTTTCTGCACCTTCTCCTTGTGGCTGACCCGCATTAGGATCTCCGCCCTCTTGATTCGTTGCATTGTACATTTCCTGAGATGCTGCTTGGAATACATTGTTCAACTTTTCCATTGCTGGTTCAAGATTCTCAATATTCTTCGCTTCAAACTCCTTTTTCAATTCTGCTAAAGCATCTTCGATAGGTTGTTTTTTATCTGCCGGAAGTTTATCTCCATATTCCTTAAGCTGTCTTTCAGTTTGGAAGATTGTAGAGTCTGCCTTATTCACAACCTCAACCTCTTCTTTCTTCTTTTGATCTGCTTCAGCATTTGCCTCAGCTTCAGCTTTCATTCTTTCTATTTCCTGATCAGATAAACCTGAGGAAGCTTCAATCTTAATAGATTGTTCTTTTCCTGTACCCTTATCTTTTGCAGAAATATTCATGATTCCATTTGCATCAATATCGAATGTTACTTCAATTTGAGGCACACCTCTAGGCGCTGCTGGAATATCGCTGAGCTGAAATCTACCAAGAGATTTATTGTCATTCGCCATAGGGCGTTCACCTTGAAGCACATGAATATCTACAGAAGGCTGATTATCGGCTGCCGTAGAGAAGACCTCAGACTTCTTGGCTGGAATAGTCGTATTCGACTCAATCAATTTGGTAAATACACCACCCATTGTCTCAATACCAAGAGATAAAGGCGTTACATCTAGCAACAACACATCTTTCACCTCTCCAGTTAAAACACCACCTTGAATCGCTGCACCAATGGCAACAACCTCATCAGGATTTACACCTTTAGAAGGTGCCTTACCAAAGAAGTTCTTCACTGCATCCTGAATGATTGGAATTCTCGTAGAACCACCTACGATAATTACTTCATCGATATCACCTGCAGATAAACCAGCATTTTTAAGTGCAGATCTGCATGGCGCAATTGTTCTTTCTACGATTTCTGAGATTAACTGCTCAAATTTTGCACGTTGCAATGTTCGCACTAAGTGCTTTGGAACACCATCAACAGGCATAATGTAAGGTAAGTTGATTTCCGTAGAGGTAGTTGAAGAAAGCTCTATTTTTGCTTTCTCGGCTGCTTCCTTCAATCTCTGCAATGCCATAGGGTCTTTTCTTAAATCAAGACCTTCATCTTTCTTAAACTCATCAGCTAACCATGAGATAATTGTCTCATCAACATCGTCTCCACCAAGGTGTGTATCACCATCAGTTGACAATACCTCAAAAACACCATCTCCTAGCTCTAGGATAGATACATCATGTGTTCCACCACCAAAGTCAAAAACCACAATTTTTTGGTCTACACCTTTTTTGTCTAGTCCATATGCCAATGCTGCTGCAGTTGGCTCATTGATAATTCTTTTAATTGTTAGTCCTGCAACTTCACCTGCCTCTTTCGTGGCTTGACGTTGCGAGTCATTAAAGTATGCAGGTACAGTAACTACTGCCTCTGAAACTTCCTGCCCCAAATAATCTTCAGCTGTTTTCTTCATCTTTTGAAGAATCATTGCAGAAATTTCTTGTGGAGAGTATTTACGATCATCAATCTGAACACGAGGTGTGTTGTTTTCACCTTTCACAACCTTATACGGCATTCTGGCTACTTCTTTTTTACAATCGTCAAAGCTAGACCCCATAAATCTCTTTATAGAGTATATTGTTTTGGTAGGATTTGTAATGGCTTGTCTTTTGGCTGGGTCACCGACTTTACGCTCACCGCCTTCAACAAAAGCTACAACAGAAGGTGTTGTTCTTTTACCTTCTGAGTTCGCTATAACCACTGGTTCATTTCCTTCCATGACCGAAACACACGAATTTGTGGTTCCTAAGTCAATTCCTATAATTTTTCCCATGTTATTATTTTTTTCTACACTATGTCAATTAATATGCCACGGTGAAAAAGAGGGATTTATTATGACAAAAAAGACAAGCGTGAATTATAAATATGTCTAAATGTCATACTTTCTGACAAAAAAAGGAATAGAGAGATGAGCTAAGCGTTTGCTAATGTAGGATGATTTTCTGCGTATACAAGGCTCCATTTACTTCACAGGAAACGATGTACATGCCTCGTTCATATGCGCTAAGATCAAACTCATTCTGCATATTTAATAGCTCTGAAGACAAACGTGTTTTCCCACTAACATCGATAATTCGCAATTGGGCATCAGTGTAGAAGGATTTCAAAAACACTTTTAATTTACTGTTGGTTATGTTTATATCAACATCTTGCTTCGTTAATTCATTCACATTCGTATTTGAATTACCAACGCTGATTGGAAATCCACCTTGAGAGGCGTCATATCCATAGGAGTGCAATGTAATTTGACTTCCATCAGATAGAACAGAAACCTCAATCCAACCTAAATGTCCACTTCCCCCAATGTCAAACATAGCACCGAGGTATCCCTGATTTCCAAGAAACGCACCATATTGATAAGGTAAACTCCCAATAATTCCGGTATTTACGGTAAGATCGATCCCTAATGCATAGCTTGTATCTGAGCCGTACTCCTGAAAAACAGTAAGTTGATCGCCAGTATTGAATAATGAAACGTCAAAAGCTGCCGTTTCCAGGGAAGTAGCACCAGCGGGCTTCCCGTTTTCACAACCCATAAGCGCACCAGAGCCTTCATAAGTAGCTGGAAGACCTGAAATAGTAGTATCTCCGCTCAAATCTTGAACCAAAAAATAAAATTCAATTACTCCGTCACCATTAAAATCGAAGGCATAAGGTTGACTCGATGCATCAATAATTATTTCCGGAGAAAAGGTATTACTGATTACCTGGGCTTTTGCATTACCAAAAATGATAATGAAAAGAAGAGATAAGATTGACAGTGCGTAATTGTATTTATTTTTCATAATTTGTTTGATTTGTCTCGAAATTACAAAAAGGACTTGAAAATTCAATCATCCTTTTCTACCCTGATACTTGTCTCTTTATCAAAATGAATAAAAATATTGGCATAGATAATTTTAGATAAAGCAAATATCAGGGGACTCAACGCTACAATTAAAACGGTAAGAATTGTAATCTGGGTCCAAACAGATACATCACTAAAAAACCAATTTGCCCCACCCCAAATAGCCACAAATATAACTACGCCAAGTGCATAAGAAACATACATAGCACCAAAGTAAAAACCTGGTTCGGGTATATAGTTTACTTTACATTTAGGACACTCATTTCGGACATTGCCAAGTTTTTTCAGGTCATAGACGTGAGATTCAAAAAACTGACCTTTCAAACATTTAGGACAACGTAATTTAAATATGCTATATAATTTTGGAATCATAACGCGGCAAAGATAAGGAATCTAGTCCTCTTTAAACCCTGATATCAAGAGCTTTCAGATTATTATTTCAGGTGATAATTTCGTATATTGAAATTCCAAAACTAAACTATGAAAAATTTTTATTCACTATTAACTGCTATTGTACTAAGTATGAGTGCTTACGGACAATGCACGACTACAGATGCATCGGGTTGCGAATGCGCCGATGGAACCAACAACTGCCTCTTATTACCTGATATCACTGCGTCTTGGCAGGGAATTGCTGATAACGGATGGATCGAATATCCGCAAAGTGGTGCAGGACAAAATTTCAACAATCAAGGGCCGGACGATGGCCGACTCCGCGTAACGGGATCTACCCCAAATGTAGGTCACGGTTCATTTACCGTTCGCGGTCAAGATAACGATGGAAACCGCGCTTTTATTTGTGGGTCGGATACCATTTATGGTGTGAGCTCATCTGGGTCTTTTACCTGTCCTAATGGAGAAGAAAACCCCAAACAAATGCTCTTGCAGCGAGTATATAAGAAAGATGGAAACAACATGACCTATGAAGATACATGGACAGGAAGTATGACTTATCATGAGAGTCATGGACACAATCATGTTGACGACTGGTGTGTTATGACCTTAAGAATTCCGACCGCCGATCCAAATCCATTAAATTGGCCAATCGTTGGAGACGGTGCCAAAATCGGGTTTTGCTTAATGGACTATGGTCAATGTGGTACGAACGCAGGAAGTACCTACTACGGTCATTGTAGAGATGATAACACGACCTATAACGTCGGTAACATAATGACAAACGCCAATTTCTCAAATTGGAATTTAGGTGGTGGTAGCTATGGTTGTTCAATTGTAGAGCAAGGTATTTCTGCAGGATGGACTGACGTTTACGGATATTGGCTTGATGGGATGTGGATCAATATTCCCGAAAATACTTGTAACGGAGATTATTACATCGTAATGGAAGTGGATAAAAATAATTATTTCCAAGAAGAGAATGAAGATAATAACTTCACTGCAGTGCCCGTAACTTTAGAATTACAGCACCCTGCGAACTCAGGAGTGCTTCCAACAATTAGTTCAAATGAGTCAAATAATTTGTGTTCTGGGCAAACAATTACCTTGACCGCAACTGCCGGAACAGAATTCTTGTGGTCTACGGGTGAAACAACGCAAAGTATTACCATAACCGAACCTGGTAGCTATACCTGCACTGTTACTAATTTTTGTGGCTCGAATACCTCTTTGCCCTACGCAGTGACAACAGCTGTGCCGAATGCACCAGTTGTAGCGGATGCAATAGCATGTTCTGGTGACTACGTTGGTTTAGAGGCAAGCTCAACAGGTGATGTGGAATGGTTTGATGACGACGGAAACTATTTGAGCACTGGAAATATATACACCACAAATCCTATAATGGAAAACACAACATTGTGGGTACAAAATACGGATTCATATACCGAAACTTTGAACGCAGAACCTTATACAAACGGAATTGGTGGTGGTGGTTTTCTGTCTTCGACGCAGGGAATTATCTTTCATGCATACACACCTTTTACCCTCAAAAGCGCCTTGGTTTATGCAGATGAAGGTGGAAGCGTCACGGTAGAACTTCAAGATGAAGATGGTACAACCTTAGAAACATTTACAGAGACAGTACCAGCTGGTGCGAGCAGAATTGATCTTAATTTTAACATCTCTGTTGGATATAACTACCAACTAGTTGCTACAGATTTGCCTTCAGGAGGGCTCTACAGAAATAATAATTCGGCAACATATCCCTATATTTTAGAAGATATACTTTCCATTATAGGTGCTTCATCAAGTTCATCGTACTACTACTATTTTTATGATTGGGAAGTTGAGACGGAAAACGGAACATGCACAAGTGATTTAGTTTCAGTAGAAATAACGCTTGGTGACCCTAATGAACCTGAGGCAAACGGAACCACGATTTGTGTAAATGAAGTTGCTCAATTAAGTGCCACGGGAGAGGGTACATTGAATTGGTTTGACGCCGCTGGAACTTTATTGGGAACTGGTACTAGTTTCTATACGCCAGCTTTGACAACTTCGACGACCTTCTTTGTTCAAGCTAGTGAAAATGGCTGTACAAGTAGCTCTGTTGCAGTGGAAGTTATCGTCGAATCATGTGCCGATTTGAGTGAACTCAATATCGAAAATACAATCGGTATAACACCAAATCCGTCTAACGGAGTTTTTGTAGTCTCTTATGGGATCTCGAAAAAGAGCAAAGTAGAACTCGAAATTATAGATGCTGCTGGTAAAAGAATTTACAAAAGAAAATTCCAAGATGGAGCTGGTACAAATGCGCATGAAATTAGTTTAAAAAACATAACTGACGGAATGTATACACTGCAGATTAAATCAGGAGCAGAAATACACGCCGAAAGACTCATTATAAAGAATGACTAATTGCAGGAATTACACTGCCATTGTAATTTTTATTGTGCTTGCCTTAAAAGGGCAAGCACAATTTGTAAATAGCTATACTGTAGATAACTCACCGCTTCCTTTCAATACAGTGAGATGTTTAGAATATAGCAATCAAAAACTTTGGATTGGAACAGATTATGGTTTGGCAAAATTCGAAAATGAAACAAACTGGACCATCTATAATTCAACCAATAGTCCGCTCTGGAATGACAACATTAGAGCATTAAAAAATGATGGAGATTCTCTTCTATGGATTGGAACAATACAAGGTGGTTTATTTAAATTTGACGGGGCAGAATGGGTGAATTATACGCCTGAAAATTCTGGTATTGGAGATTTCCTTGTTCGTGCGATCGAAATAGACCAAAGTGGTCATATATGGGTTGCAACCACGGAAGGTCTCTACATGTATGACAGAAATACATGGATGTCTTGGACGAGTGCTGATGGTTTACTTTCAAATAACATTTCAACTATTTGTGCTGGTTCAAGCACAAAATACATAGGTAGTATCAACGGTGGGGTTTTATATTTCGATGCATTAAACAACTTTACAAACCATACGATCATTAGCTCAGGTCTTCCCGATAATTCTGCATTAGATATCGAAATAGATTCAGAAGGTAGACCCTGGTTTATTTCTCCTGCTGCTGGGCTAGTTGTAGATCTCGGAAACGGAGGCCCGTGGGACTCTTTCAATGCAGTCAATTCAGTAATGCCCGCGAATAGTCTTCTTTGTCTCACGCATGGTGCTCAAGGAGAAATCTACATTGGCTCTGAATCTAATGGATTGATTACCAAAATAGAAGAAGAATACCTACAATTAAATACCGAAAATTCAAATTTAACCGATAATCACATTCTGTCAATTGAAAAAGGAAATAACCAAGATTTATGGTTAGGTACATATAACGGTGGTCTATGTAAAATAGAAACGAACCAAATGAATCATCTATCTGAGCAGAAGGGTTTTCAAGTAACTCCAAATATAATTAAGCGTGGACAGCGACTCAATTTTTCACAAAATATCAATGCTCAATATGAAATTTATACGCTTCAAGGAAAAATAATTCAAGCAGGACATTTGAATAATCAAAATTATTTGGAGATATCTGCTCCTAAAGATTCGGGATGTATCTTTTTAAAAATAAACCACAATGGCTTCATTGGTATTAAAAAAATAATAATCAATTAAGGATTTAACCTCGCAAAAATGTTTTATACTGTTCAAAAAGCAAGTCCACAGCCCTCCCTGGGGATAGCTTTCCTTTCGTGAGCTCGTTTTCTAATTGATTCATATATTTCTTTAGTTCAGGATCTTGATCAAATTCACTTAACATCAAATCTGTTAAATTCTCTCGCAAAAAACGTGCATTTTGTTGTCTTCTATTTTGAATATAAAAACCATTGCTGACAATTGAATTAAAATAGCTTTGAACTGAATCCCAGGTTTCATCTAAGCCCATTCCATCTAGGCTACTTGTTGTCAATACATTGGTAATCCAATTGCTCTCTTTGGATGGAAATAAATGTACTGCATTGGCATAAGCTCTTGCAGCCAATTTAGACGCTTTTTCATTGCCCGTATCCGCCTTTGTGATCAAGATAGTATCTGCAAGCTCCATAATTCCCCTTTTCATTCCCTGGAGCTCATCCCCAGCTCCAGCTAAAAGAAGCAGTACAAAATAATCAACCATACTATGCACCATCGTTTCAGACTGTCCAACGCCAACTGTTTCGATAAAAATAACATCAAAACCCGCCGTTTCACATAACAACATAGCCTCCCGAGAGTTCCGCGCTACACCACCCAAATTACCCGCAGCGGCAGTTGGACGTATAAATGCGTTGTCTTCTTGGGAAAGGGTATTCATTCTTGTTTTATCCCCAAGTATACTTCCTCCTGTTACATTTGAAGAAGGATCGACGGCGAGAACAGCTAGCTTATGACCAGCATTCAATATTTGCGAACCAAAAGCTTCAATAAAGGTGCTCTTCCCTACACCGGGCACACCGGTAATACCTATACGCCAAGATTTCGATTTTTCGCGCGAACATAGCTCGACAAGCTTACTGCTTTCTGCTCGAGCATTGGGATGGGTACTTTCAATTAGCGTAATGGCAGAACTCAATGCCTGCTTATCTCCTTTTAATAGCAGAGGGTATAACTCATCAGCCTTAAAAGATTCTAGTCTTTTCTTTCTAGATGAAATCCACTGATCAATTTTTTTATTTGAAGACATAAGTTGATATCTATTCCCGAAGCGATGGATTTTACAATAGCTTCCTACTCTACTAATTTAGTATAAATATCCTCATACATGGGCAGCACTTTTTCAATACTGAAGGCCTCTGCTTGTTTCAAAGCGTTACTTCTAAACATTTCTAAATGATCATTTGATAACATATGAACTAAGTTTTTAGACATCTCCTGAATATCTCCGACATCTGATAAAAAACCAGAGAAACCATGCTTATTTACCTCTGGAATACCACCAGAATTACTCGAAATCACAGGAACTCCCATGGACATCGCCTCCAATGCTGCCAGACCAAAGCTCTCTGTTTGGGAGGGCAATAAAAAGGCATCAGAAATCGCAAGCACATCAGAGGTATCTCTAATTTTTCCAAGAAAAAGAATATGCTCACACAATGAAAGCTCTCTGCACAACAACTCACAGCTATATCTTTCAGGACCATCCCCAACGAATAAGAGTTTCGCAGGGACTTTTTTAATCGTTTCAGCAAAAACGCGAATCACATCCTCCACCCTTTTCACTTTGCGGAAATTTGAGATATGGCTCACAATTTTTTCATCCTGTGTAGCGTATAAGCTTCTATTTATTTTACTATCACTTCGTCTTTTATCCAAAGAAATAAAATTTGGGACAACCGTGATTTCATTTTGAACATTAAAATGCTTTAAGGTATCCTCCTTTAAGCTTTCAGAAACAGCAGTAACCGCATCTGATTGATTAATACAAAATGTAATGACAGGTTCAAAAGAAGGGTCTCGCCCGACCAAAGTAATATCAGTACCATGAAGGGTCGTTACATACGGAATTAAAATTCCATGTGTTTGCAAGATTTGTTTGGCCATAAAAGCTGCAGAGGCATGAGGAATGGCATAATGTACATGAATCAAGTCTAGCTTTTCATATTTTACCACATCTACCATTTTACTTGCTAGCTCAGTTTCATAGGGCTGAAAATCAAAAAGTGGGTAATCAGAGACTGAAACCTCGTGATAGAATACGTTTTTTGTAAATCCACCAAGGCGCACAGGTTGAGAATAGGTAATGAAATGAATTTCATGTCCCTTTTTCGCCAAAGCTTTCCCTAACTCTGTTGCCACCACTCCGCTCCCACCAAATGTTGGGTACAATACAATTCCTATTTTCATTTTATTTCTCTTTTTTAGTTCCGATTGGGAAAAAGAAGTTGATCCTGTATATTATTGGAAGAATACGTTGCGTACCTCCTTCAGCATTCTTAATTCTGATTGCATAGTTCGGTCGAAACGGACTATTTTCAGCATTGACAACATCATAGAAAATACCCAAGTTGATTCTCACCTTGTTATATAATTTTGAAAATCCTCCTCCTATGAAAAGTGTTGCAATCCAAGGTTTAAATTCACCTCCAGTTTGGCTAAAGTTGAAAGGTGTTTTAAGTAATTCAAATTCTACACCTCCAAAAAGCGCATCCTTATAACGTGCATGGGCAAAAAAACCTCCACCGTAAATACTTGCACTAGAAGGGATGTCAGTTGCCAAACCGTTATATAAATAATTCCATGTTCGATGATATCTAAAGGAGGGCCCAACGGCAAAGTTCTCATTTAAAATGGCTGCATATTTAAAGCCTGCTCCCATTGTACCACCATTTGATCCTGCACGGGCAGCAAATATTTCAACACCTATTTCAGAACCGTCAAACTCAGTTTGGGCATGAGCTGAAAACAAGCATAAAACGAAAGTTATTTGAAAAAAAGTCTTCATTGTTAAATAGTTTTTACAAAGATACGATGTTTTGGGCCTTTGGAATTATAACCCTTATTATCTTTGTTAAAAATACACTATGCAGCGCTTAAACGGAAAAGAAACCGCAAAACAAATCAGAACTGAACTCAAAGACAAAGTTTTGATAAGAAAAGAAATGGGTAATAAAACGCCACATTTGGCTGCTGTTTTGGTTGGTAACGATGGAGGCTCTTTATCTTACGTTACTGCAAAAGTAAAAGCCTGTGAGGAAATTGGGTTTGAAAGTACCTTAATTCGATTTGAAGATACCGTATCAGAAGATACTCTATTGGCGAAGGTTCGTGAACTTAATGACGACGAGGCTATAGATGGCTTTATCGTTCAGCTGCCCCTGCCCAATCACATCAATGAAACAAAAGTGACAGATACCATTAGTCCAAATAAAGATGTTGATGGATTCCACCCTATGAATTTGGGAAACATGATGCTAAATCTACCAGGTTTCCTTCCTGCAACACCAGCAGGTATTATTGAGCTTATGCGTCGCTACAATATTGAAACCTCAGGGAAGCATTGTGTCATTATTGGCAGAAGCAATATTGTCGGAACACCACTAAGTATGATGCTTAGTAGAAATTCTAATCCCGGTAATTGCACGGTTACACTGGCGCACTCGAGAACAACAAACCTCAAAGAGCTTTGTCTTCAAGCAGACATATTAATTGCCGCTATTGGTAAACCTAACTTTGTCTCTGCAGATATGGTAAAAGATAATGCAGTCATCATCGATGTTGGAACCACACGCGTAAACGATACCTCCCGAGAGCGAGGATGGCGTCTTGTAGGAGATGTAAACTTCAATGAAGTATCACCTAAATCAAGCTTTATTACCCCTGTGCCAGGAGGTGTTGGACCAATGACCATTGCCTCTTTAATGATGAATACCCTAAAAGCGATGGAGCTCAATGGAAAATAATACGACCTTTAAAATCAATGGTGAATACATAGAGCTTTTAGCACTTCTCAAAGCACTTGGAATTGCACAAACAGGAGGTCATGCGAAGATGATTGTAGACTCCGAAGAGGTCACTCGTAATGGAAATATTGAGCTGCGGCGTAGAGCAAAATGCGTAAAAGGAGATCTTATTTCAATAGGCGAACAAAAAATACAACTCACGTAAGCACGCTAGGGTTTATTATAGTTAAAAATAAAGCAGATTAATTGATTTACTCTAATTGTCGGGAAGCTTCAGTTGCTTGATAGATTCTCAATACTAACAATCCAAAAGTGACGCTAGAAATGATTAGCGCAATATTAGTAAGTCCATTGGTCGCAAACGATAATCTTATCAGGATAGTACAAATAACAAAACCTGTATTGCGGATAAGTTGGCTATATCGCTCTGTATATTGAAAGGACAGTAGGAGTATAAAAACATCAGCCAAAATAAGAATGGTAAAGAATTCATTGTAGAAAATTGAATTCAAATGAAATGAAGAGGTAATCGATGCTCCTGAAAACTGAGTCTGTAGCCAAGCAATTAAAGTATATAAGCTTGTAAAGATTAATACCGGAAGTAGCACCAAGCTTAAGGCCCGTTTAGAATTCACAAAACGTTGCAGGCGTTCAGATAGCTTTCCTTTGACAAGCTTTTCACGGCTTTTATTGAAAAGGTATATGAGGAAAAATAAAATTAAAATGCCTATCAAATCATAAATCAGCTGCAAGTTTTGGGGTGCTGTGAACCACGAGGCCATCAGATCAATATGTGGTATCTCTCCAAAAATTCGCCTGATGACAATCAAAGAAATAATTTCAAATTGCTTCGACACTGCGGTTGTAAATGATCGTGGCAGAAAATGAATGAGCAGATAAATCTCATAAATTAAGATAATAGAAAATGGCGTGTAAATTGCGGATATGGGATCTGCGAGCAGAATATTGTCCATTCTAGAATGGAAAATATCATAGTTTTTTAAAAGAATGAGTAAAAGGTGAATTATAAACCCAGCAACGGAAACGTTGATCGTAATACGCTCAATCGTTTTTCTATTGCTCTCAGAAAAAACGCGAAAAAAAACTTTTTCAACCCACGGCTGCCATCCTTTTCGTTCCATAGCTCTTAAACAACCCACAACAATAAATGTTGTAATTGGGATATGTTTTACCGAGATTCCGGACTTATGGCTACTTTAAATATCTAAAATCTTGGCCTGCTTTTATTGATTTAACAGTTTCTAAAATCATACGGATACTATTTTCCACATCATCTTTATGTACCATTTCAACAGTTGTATGCATATACCTAAGTGGCAAAGATATGAGCGCACTTGTAACACCGTCATTTGAATAGGCAAATGCATCTGTATCCGTTCCTGTTGAACGAGAAACAACAGCTCTTTGAAAAGGTATTTTATTTTTCTCTGCTGTTTTAAATATTTGCTTCAAGAAGTTGTTTTGTACCGCTGGACCATATGTTAGGACAGGACCCTCGCCTGATTTCAAATCCCCGTTTTCAATTTTACTTACCATGGGAGTATTCGTATCATGACAAACATCAGTAACTAAAGCTACGTCGGGTTTTATCCGCTCTGCAATCATTTGAGCTCCGCGTAATCCGATTTCTTCTTGCACTGAATTAACTACATACAAGGTAAAAGGTAATTTGGTCTTCGATTCTTTCAATAAACGCGCTACCTCTGCAATCATAAAACCACCCATTCTATTGTCTAATGCGCGGCCAACATATTTATTCTTATTCAAAATCATAAATTCGTCTTCGAAGGTTGCAACACATCCAACATGAATCCCCAAAGCCTCGACTTCCTCTTTTGTTGTACATCCACAATCTAAAAAGATGTTCTTCATACTCGGCGTCTCCTCTTTACCCTTTCGCATATGTATCGCTGGCCATCCAAAAACAGCCTTTACAGGACCCTTTTCGGTATGAATATTTACCCGCTTCGATGGCGCAATCATATGATCAGAACCCCCATTACGCATCAAATAGATAAAACCATCCTTTGTTATGTAATGCACGAACCAAGATATTTCATCTGCATGTGCTTCAATGACCACTTTGTATTTCTTTCCAGGATTTATGATCCCCGCAACACTTCCATAATTATCCGTAATATACTCATCCACATATGGTTTCATATAGTCCAGCCAAAGCTTTTGGCCTTCAGATTCGAATCCGGTAGGACTAGGATTGTTTAAATATTTCTCGAGAAAATTTTCTGATTTCTTTGTTATTATCTTTTTCATTCTACCTCATTAAAGTTACATTTCCTTTCACAATTGATGTCAATCCACCGACACAAGTAACGTCTAAATAAAAATCATAGACATCAGGTTGTAGCACCTGATTTCTAAACATTCCGTCCCAACCAACAGAAACATCATTGGATTCAAATACCATTTCTCCCCAACGATTGAAAATTCTAAATATTACTTTTTCAATATATAATCCGCGAACATACAAAACATCATTATAATTATCACCATTTGGCGAGAAAGCGTTTGGAACAAATACATAAGGATCCTCGCATATGATCTCATATACTTTTATTTCTACAGTATCATCACGTGTACATATTCCGTCTGAAACCGATAAGGTATAAACAATATCCTCATTTATAACAGCATCTGTTTGTTGATTTGTCGGTGCACTTAATCCGTCTTCGGGGCTCCATTGATATGAGGGTAAACCAGAGGGCGAACCAAATAGTGTGACAGTCGCCCCTTCAGGCACAGCGTATTCTGAGGCACTAGCAATCACCAAAGTAGAATCAATATCCGTTACATTTATGAAAATAGAATCTTCCGCAACACAGTTTTCCGGGGAGGTGGCAGTCACATAAACATACTGAGATACCAAAGGTTGTACCTGAATAACTTCTTGATTCTCCGACGTAATAATAGAATCAGGTTCCCAAATGTAGTTAAAACCAATTGCCGGCGTTAAATTATCTACTTCAACCACTGAAAAATCATAAAGACAAATCGAATCCTCAGCAAAAAGTGCAATTTCTGGATTGATGAATTCTACAAAAACACTGTCAATAAGTGTACACTCAGCATTGCCGAGTTGAACATAATAAATTCCGGAGTTAGAAACTACAATGGAAGAATCTCCTGATGGATTCAGCACATCAGAAAAGTCAGAAGAGGAAGACCATTCATATGTCGAGGCAGTTCCATTTGAGTTTGCCGTGAGTACGACATCGCCCTCACACAAAGAAACAGAGTCTAAGCCCGAAACTGTAATATCAGGCAATATGGTTATTGTCGCAAAAGTAGTATCCGATGCAGGACATAATGAATCGAATATATATAGGCTCACTGTGTAAATACCTGGCGCCGTATATTGGATTTCTGGATCAAAGTTGACAGAATCAACTTCTCCATTTCCAAAATCCCAAAGAAAATAATCAGTCTGAATGGACTCGTTGAAGAAAGAAACGCTTAAAGGAGCACAACCAACAGAATCTGGAATACTAAATTGAGCCTCAGGCGAGGCGTCAAACAATACCTGTACGGTATCCTCTGCAGAGCATAGTCCATTATCGGCCATAATATAGTATGTCCCATCCGCAGTAACTGTAACTGTAGAATCTGAGGGGCTATTTAACGGGTTAGAAAAATCAGCATTAGCAGACCAAATAAATTGATTGGCAGTTCCGAGTGAATTGGCAACCAAGTCAAATGGTACATTGTCACAGACGCTCATTTGATTTGGAACATCAAGTAAAACAGAATCGACAACAACAACGGTAATTTGAGCCGTATCTGTTAGTTGACATATGCTATCTGTAACAAAAAGATTAACCTCATAGATACCTGGTTCAGTATATGTAATTACAGGATTAAAGGTGGTTGAATCAAGCGCACCATCTCCAAAATCCCATAAATAGGTATCGCCATCCGAAGAAATATTCTCAAAGTTTACTGTGAAATCATTACAACCTGTCGTTTGATCAACCGTGAAATCGGCTACGGGTAAAATACCTGAGTCAAACTTAAAAATAAGGTTGTTACAATTTGTACTATTATTGGTCGCTGACCATGCACCTGGTGTAGTTGGAAAATCACTATTCCCCCCGCATCCGCCACAAACGGACTGATAGACAATACCATTTTTATCAAATCGAGAGGTTCCCCCATCTACATGCTCTCGCGCAACCGTACCGCCCAAGTAAGAACCGTAGAGGATATCAGAAAAGTCAGCAAACATGACCATTAAATAAAAATCAAATCCATTAGGAGGATCTGACTGAAAGGCATCTGGAGTCACAGGCATTCCGGATAAAGGTGTAGCCTGAAGTAAATCGGCTCCCCAACCTGAGACATATATATTCCCACAATTATCGACTAAAAATGCTGTAGGTGAAATATGAATATTTGGATCTCCATTTCCAAAACGAGTTGAGGCAATATTCGTTGTTAAATTGGAGTCTAGTTTCATTATAAAATTACTACTGGCGCCATTAGAAAATGCTGCGTTATTGACCGGAAAGGTTCCTCCAACAGATTGTCCCAACAGAAAAACGCTATTAACACGATCGATTTCCACAAAGAAAACTTGGTCATATTGCCCCATTCCGATATAACTTGCGTTCGTAATTGAGGTTCCTGAAGGAGGCGTTTTAACAACGAAACCATCTGTCTCACCACCTCCATAACTATTCTGGAAACCAACACCCATTCCAGGTAAATTCGAGGATTTAGTACCTCCTGCGAAGATAAGATTGTCTGATTCATCGACCTTGACAGAGTAACAAGCATCGTTTTCAGAACCACCATAATAAGTAGAAAATAAAAGTTGAGAGAAATCAGCAGAAAGTTTGAAAACAGTACCATCTTGGTTTCCGCCGTTCACATTTTGAATGGCATTAACTACGGGAAAGTCAGTAGAATGGGTACATGATGCAACAATCACATTATTCGCATCGTCAAGCATAATTTCACCTCGAAAATTATCCCCATAATTACTTGTTAATTCTGTAAAAGCGCCAAAATTTGCGGCATTATAATTCACCCCATCATTACCAGAACCGCCAACATAAGTTGAACCCAATAAACTGGTACCATCTGCGCTAAGCTTTGAGACAAATAAATCAATACCGAAAGCGGAATGATTGACACCTGTACTTCCAAAGTTAAAGCCTAAATCGCCTCCATTATGAGTGGTGTTAAAAGCCCCTGGGCTAATCGGAAAGTCAGGACTAGAGGTGGATCCAAATAAATATAAATTATTGGCACCATCACAGATCATACTGTGTGCTGTCTCGGTACCTGTATTGTCATTTCCCCCTCCTAAAAATGTGCTCCATAGCATTTGAGCACCATCCTCATCAAATTTACTTATAAACACATCTGTAATTCCCATTGGACCATTTGGTACGGTGAAATTTGAATTAACATCATAAGCGCCGTTATCGGGCATTGGATAATCATTGCCATAAACAGTTCCTCCTGAGTAGGCAGTCCCATCGTATCCATAAGTAGCTGTCATCCCAAAGTTATCTGCGTTGGCTCCGTTGTAGGTTGCAAATACAAGAACTGGATCAATGACCAATTCAAAATCAGGATTATACACTCCGAGCTCAAAGCTCACAATACCATCTGTAATTTTGAAGGAACAAGGGATTTCAACTTCCTCACCATCAATGAGTTGAAAAGCATAAGGATGCTCCTCATAAACAATACCCAATTCTGTTGTAATTTCTAAATCACCATCTGAGGTAATGGTCATTCTTTTATGACCAACATACTCGAATTGAAGTTGATCAGCAGATATATTGGGAGATACAACAAACTCATACTTAAATTGATTTCCCATATTTTGAATGTGAAGGTCAATACCTTCATAGAAATCAGCTAAGGTAGCATCACGATAAACATGCACCTTACTCGCCCACTTGTTCGGGTTATTTCCTTTCAAATAATTATAATAGTGCTTACTCTTATGCGACTTTTTAATCTCACTAACCTCTTGGCTTCCAATAAAGTTGAGGTGAATGACTTCTTGTTTCGCAACAGGATTTTCCTCAGTTATCAATAATGGGTTTGCATGTGCCTCATGCATAGATGAGAAATCTTGTAAATGATAAACAAATTTATTTTGCTGAACCCACACTTTACCACCATCAATTTTAGACTGAAAAAGAACCCCGTCAGGCCATTGCCCTTTATTTTCAATTAATGACTCTTTGGATGCACCATGATTATGATTGTGATGACTTTCTTGTTCTTGAGACCAATAATTTTGAACAAAAAAACACAGAAAAATACCAGTATAAATTTGAATTTTCATAAACATGAAATAAGTAATCTAAGATACACAATTTACGTTAAAAATTTTGTTTAAAAAAACAGCATAAAGGAACATTAAGCATTATAATATTTAAATTCGCTTTAAAGCCTTTTTAATATAAATATGAAAAATAGGATTACCGCACTATTCGACATTAAATACCCGATCATTCAGGCTGGAATGATTTGGTGCTCAGGATGGGAGCTTGCCTCAGCTGTTTCTAATTCCGGGGGCTTAGGCATTATTGGTTCTGGGTCAATGTATCCTGATATTTTGGATGATCAAATAGCTAAATGTAAAGCGAATACATCAAAACCTTTTGCAGTGAACCTACCGATGCTCTATCCCAATATTGAAGAACATATCGAGACCATTATAAAACATAAGGTACCTATTGTTTTTACTTCCGCAGGGAATCCAAAAACGTATACTGGAAGATTACAAAAAGAAGGAATTACCGTGGTACATGTTGTTTCTAGTTTAAAATTTGCGCTGAAAGCACAACAAGCTGGTGTAAATGCAGTTGTGGCTGAAGGTTTTGAAGCGGGTGGCCATAATGGACGCGATGAAACGACTACATTATGTCTTATACCTATGGTAAAGCAAGAAATTTCAATTCCTTTGATCGCAGCGGGTGGCATAGCGACAGGAAGGGCAATGCTGGCATGCATGGCACTAGGAGCTGATGGCGTTCAGATTGGGAGTCGGTTCGTCGCCTCCCACGAATCTAGCGCACACATCAATTTCAAAAAAGCAATTTTAGATGCGAAAGAGGGAGACACCGAGCTCACATTGAAAGAGCTTACGCCTGTTCGCTTGCTAAAAAATGAATTTCATAGCAGTGTAAAAGAAGCATATTTAAAAAATGCTTCAATAGAAGAACTTTCAAAATTGTTAGGCAGAGGACGCGCAAAAAAAGGAATGTTCGAGGGAGATCTTCAAAATGGTGAACTGGAGATTGGACAAATAGCGGGTATAATGAAAGAACTTTTGTCTGCAGAGCAAATTATCTTAGACTTAGTCAATGAATTTAATGAAGCACAAAATGAATTGACAAAAATATCACTGAATCAGAATGATTGAATTTGAACGGTATACCCTAGATAATGGACTAAAAGTTCTTCTGCACCATGACAAAACCACCCCGATGGCCGTCGTCAATACGCTTTATGATGTAGGTGCAAGAGATGAACATGAGGATAAAACTGGATTTGCCCACCTATTTGAGCACCTCATGTTTGGGGGATCCATACATATCGAAGATTTTGATCAAGAACTTCAAAAGGCGGGTGGAGAAAGCAATGCATTTACCAGTAATGACCTTACAAACTATTATGAAATAATACCTGCAAACAATATAGAGACAGCACTTTGGTTAGAAAGTGATAGAATGCTTTCACTCGCTTTTACTGATAAAAGTTTAGAGGTGCAGCGCAGTGTAGTAATAGAGGAGTTTAAGCAGCGGTATTTGAACCAACCCTATGGTGATGTTTGGCTCGAATTGCGCCCCTTAGCCTATGAAAAGCACCCATATCAATGGGCTACGATTGGAAAAGATATTGCCCATATTGAAAAGGCAGTAATGAGCGACGTTAAGGCATTTTTCAAAAAGTTTTATTGCCCTTCTAATGCAATTTTATGTATTTCAGGTAATTTCGATAGCGGTTCAATTAAACAGCTCATCAAAAAATATTATGGAACCATACCAGGAGGTATAAAACCTGCACGAATACTACCGCTTGAGCCCGCCCAAAAGGAATTTAGAGAAAAATCTATTCAGCGTGATGTACCCGCAAATGCTTTTTATTATGCCTTTCAGATGTCCGAAAGAAAAAATATTGGGTATTACCTGGGTGACTTTTTAAGTGATGCTATTGGCAAGGATCAATCTTCATTATTGAATGTAGCACTAAAAAAAGAGCAGAGCTTGGTTTCCGAAATAAATGCCTTTATTACTGGATCACTTGACCATGGATTATTCCTAATTACTGGAAAGCTTTCTGAGCATGTTGATTTCGATACTTTAGACATTGCACTTTGGAAGGAATTAGAAAAAATTAAAACAGAGGGTTTTACTGCTAGAAAGCTTAACTCCCTGAAGAATAAATTAAGCACGGCAAAAGCATTTCAAGAACAGGGATTATTAAACAAATCAATAAGCCTCTGCATGTTTGAGTTGCTCGGAGATGCAAATGGTATAAATGAAGAAATTCAAATTTATAATAACATTCAAAATGATGATATTCTAGGATTTGCGAATTCAACTTTAAGGAAGGAGAATTGCTCGTTACTCAAAATAAATAAAACGAAATGAATCGTAAAAACACCCCAAAAACACATAAAACAGGTGCTATTTCATTCATTTCTCCGGAGAAAATCGCACTTAACAAAACAACTCCTTTGTACTGGATGTCTGATGTTTCGAATGAAACTGCAAGGATTGATGTTTACTTTGATGCAGGCTTAAGAAAAGCAAAAAACAGCGTTGTCAGCATGACCTCATCTATGCTGCTTTCCGGTACTCAACAAAAAAGCTCAACTGAAATACACAATCAACTCGATGATTTAGGTGCCTTTTTTGATATTGGTCTATCTCATGAGGGTGTAATGGTATCATTGTTTGCATTAAAAAATAATATTTCAGAGGCCTATAACGTCCTTTTAGATGCCATACTCAATGCATGCTTTCCCGAATCAGAATTTCAGGAGGTAAAAGCAGAAAAAATTCAAAACTTCAAAATCAACATCAATCGTGTAGCTGTTCTAGCCCAGAGGGCTTTTCAAGAACAACTATATCACGGAACAGAATATGCGGTACTTTCTGATGAATCTGACCTACAAAAAGTTGAAAGAGAGGAGTTAGTAGATTTTCATAAGGCTC
The DNA here is from genome assembly GCA_913052055.1 of uncultured Cryomorphaceae bacterium. Classification (GTDB taxonomy): domain Bacteria; phylum Bacteroidota; class Bacteroidia; order Flavobacteriales_D; family Crocinitomicaceae; genus UBA952. The sequence goes on along the minus strand of CAJXDT010000002.1, from coordinate 17,540 downwards.
ACTACGTAAATGGCATCTTTAAAGTAGCTGTTGTCGGCGCATTGGAAGAAAAAGAAATTCAACATATCTGCGATATATCCAAAACGAATTGCAACAATAAACCATTGGAATTTAAAAGTGATTTTCGCAATAAATATGGCGCGATTCATATTGACAAAAAAGATGCCGTTCAAACTGCAATACGTATTGGTAAAACCTTATTCAATAAACAACACGAAGACTTCTTAGACGTTAGTATCCTCAATACTATTTTGGGAGACTATTTTGGCAGCCGGCTCATGAAAAACATAAGGGAAGACAAGGGATACACCTACGGTATTGGAAGTGTAATTTCTGAGTCTGGTGGTTCAGGTTATCTACTCATCGGCTCCGAAGTTGGCAAAGAGCATTTAAAGCCGACATTAAAAGAAATTGAAAAAGAGATGCTTCTTCTGTGTCATGAAAAAATAGGAAAAGAGGAACTTGGCCTGGTGAAAAATCACCTGCTTGGTCAAATGCTCAAGATTTCAGATGGACCTTATGCAATGATGGATTTATTCTTGAGCGTTGAATCCTATGGACTAAGCTCTGACTTCTACAATACATATATTCAACGAATTCACGACATAGATGCCTCTGCAATCCAACAAATTGCAAATAAACACTTGAATTGGAGTGATATGTCTGTTATTTCAGCAGGTTAGCAACTTTATTTAGATATTCTCGTTATAATACTACGTATTATGTTACGTTATATCCATATGCACAGAGCATTTGCCTTTATTCTTTTTTTGAGCTTTTCACTAAGTTCGTATGCCTCCCATGTAATGGGCGGAGAAATAACATGGAGCTGCAGCGGTGGAAACACCTATGAATTTCAACTTGTATTTTATAGAGATTGTAATGGTGCAGAAGTAAATATTATTTCTGAAGACTTAAGAGTTTGGAACCATCCTACACTTAATTCAATTGTCTTGAATTTTATATCAAGAGAGGATATTTCTCCTTCATGTACTGTGGTAGCCGGATCACCTCCAATGCTCGAATGCGGGACAGGAAGTGCCGCAGGAAATGGCGTTGGGGCAATTGAACGCATCACCTATCGGAGCAACCCAATAAGTATATCGGGAATCCCCCCCGCAGAGGGCTGGATCTTTACGTATGAGAATTTTTCAAGAAGTAACGCTATTAGTAATCTATCAGACCCCTCTACCTTTGGGATAACGTTGGCTGCGAAAATGTTCGCAAATCCGAATAGTGCAGACAACACCTGCTCAGACTCTTCCCCTAATTTTTTACAATCGCCTCATTTTGTTACCTGCGCTGGTTCTGAATATCGATACAATATGAATGCAATTGATCCTGACTTAGATTCACTTCATTTCCAATTTGGAATACCGTTTGACTATTTTCCTGTTGGCGTTTACGACCCTCCAACAAATCCTATGCCTGTTCCATTTGAAACTGGATATTCATACGACTCGCCTACCCCGGATACCGAAATTGATGCAAATAATATCCCTGCCTCAATTGACCCTTCCACAGGCGAAATTGTTTTTACGAGTTTTAATATTGGGAATTTCAACATTAAGGTGACTGTTCAATCTTTTAGAAACGGAATCTTAATTGGTGAGGTTGAACGAGAGATGCAAGTTGTCGTTTTGCCTTGCAGTAGCGATAACAATGCACCAGTCATTACTCCCCCATTTGCAGGTGGACTATTTGAAACAACTGTAAATGCTGGAGATTTAATTGATTTCGATCTTTTGGCAACAGATCTCGACCTGCTGCAAAATGGTTCTGCCCAAAATGTTATCATTTCTGCTTCGGGCCCTATGTTTGGAGCGGGCTATACAAGCCCTTTGGGTTGCGATACTGAACCCTGTGCTACCTTAAACAGCTTGCCTCCAATTCAAGCTCCTGAAAACGCAACTGCCTCTTTTTCTTGGCAAACTACCTGTGACCATTTGGTCAATCAATTTGGTGGAATTTCTGAGATGATACCTTATGACTTCGTATTCAAGGTACAGGATAATTTCTGTCAGGTTCCAAAAATCACCTATGCTACGGTTAGAATTAATGTATTAAACCCGGGAGTACTCCAAGCACCAAAAATCGATTGTATCCAAACAGACCCAGCTGGTAACCTAACCCTGAATTGGACCTCCATAAATGACCCTTTTGGTTCTTTTATTGAGTACGGTATTTATTCGGTTCAAGACGGTTTATTGGCAAATCTCGTTGATGTGAACGCAAATAGTTATCCAATTACGGCATCTACTGATGTACAAGATTTCTTCCTATCTGCAAGGTCAGGATGTAACGGAAATACCGTAAAATATTCAGATACTGTTTCAAATATCTTTCTAAACCTGAACAATCCCGGTAACGGAATGGCCTTATTAACCTGGAATGCTCCATCAAGCACTCCATTATCCTATACAGGAAATTTCTATCACATATATAGGGAATACCCAACAGGGATTTTCACCCTTATTGATAGCGTTGCACTTGGCACGAATTCCTATCAAGACACGATAGACATTTGTTCTGCATTTCTCAATTATCAAATTGTACTTCCAGGAGCAGTTTGCGATTTTACATCGAATACTACAGGAGATGTTTTTGAAGATTTAATGACGCCAGACATACCTTTAATCTACAGTGCGGGAATAGATACATCAACGAACCTCATGCAGATTGAGTGGAGTCAAAACCTTCAAAGTGATACCTATGGATATGTGATCTATACCTTTGATGCCTCGGGCATTTTGTACGAACTTGATACCTTATGGGGGATTTCGACGACAACATACACCTACGCTGTCCCGTTTGAGGAAGGTCCCTTTTCATATTCAGTTGCTGCCTTTGACTCATGTGAAACGAGCTCAGTACCTGTAACCTATCAAACAAGTGCTAAAGCTGACGTTCATACAACGATGGTAACCTCCTCCGAGGTATTTATGTGTGAGCAAGAGGCTATTTTGTCTTGGACAAGCTATGAGGGGAGCACAACTGATTTTTACGAAATTTGGAGTCTATCTAATGGTCTATGGAATTTAGAGGAAATCACTGAGGAAACAACAGCAACAATTGCTGTGAATGGAAACCAAAGCTATACGATTTACATCAATTCAATATTTATAGATGGCAACAATGCTTTTTCCTCGCCGACATCTTTCAATGTACCCGTTGCTGGCGATCCTGGATATAATTATCTGAAATTAGTTTCTGTAGTAGATGGAAATATTGAGTTATATCAGTATATAGACGAATCTGTTGGTATCACGGAAATTATCTTTCAGAGACGAAATTACAATGGTGCGTATGAAGAAATAGGAAGGTCAGATGCAACATCTGACGTGGTTTTCTTTTTAGACGAGGATGCTGAAACTGAATTTCAAGCTTGGCAATACAGAACCAAATATATCGATAGCTGTGGTTTTGAGGGCGAATTCTCAAATGAGGCCAAAACAATATTTTTAGAAGGAACTGCGAATGATTACGATTACATCAATACACTGAATTGGTCAGATTATATGGGCTTCGATGGCGGCATAAAAGAATACAAACTGTATAGGTCAATTAATGGAAGTTATGACCCCACGCCTATTGCCGTACTTATGCCTAATGAAAATAATTTCATTGATGACATTAATGGCCTAGGTGTTCAATCTAAGGTCTGTTATCGCATAGAGGGTGAAGAAGTTTTTAATACCTATGATTTCTCAGAAATCAGTTCTTCAAATGAGCTGTGCCTGACTTACTCCTCGAAAATATTTATTCCAAATGCTTTTACACCAGGTGGAATAAACCCTATTTTCTTACCTATTGTTTCGCACATAAAACCAGAAACCTATCATCTGACAATCATTAATAGATGGGGTCAGCTTGTTTTTGAGAGCTTTGACCAGTATGTTGGATGGGATGGAACCATTCAAACCAATGGAAGTAAAGCTAAGAATGATGTTTATGTTTATATTTTTGAGGCGGAGGATGATGAGGGTAACTTTATTCAAAAGAAAGGTTTCGTTTCGCTTATAAAGTAAAAAAAGCTTCCTCGTATTTAACTACGATTGTAATTCCGCTATTAAACCTGAAACTGAGATAAATTCATTGTCAGCACCTACCTTATAGCTACCATACCATGGTCTTGTCTTATTGATTTCTGTTGCTCCAAATAAACCGATCACATTAGCACCGAAAAATGATGCAAGATGCATTGCACCACTATCATTGGCCAACACAAGTTTCGCTTCACGCATAACATAGGCTGAAACAGCTAGCGTATTACTCAAAACAAGCATTTCAGGAAAATCATTACAGCAGCGTGCATAATCGCTTTCAGAAACAACAGCTACGATCTTTGACTCGGTATACTTAGCACAAAAGTCAATCCAAAAGGGCCATTCCTTATTTTTGCCTTTGTGTAAATTCGTAGCATAAGGACAGATCACAATATACGCTCCTTTAATTTTTTCTTCGATTATCTTTTGCCCTAAAGCAACACTTTTTTGATCAATAGGAATAAAAGAATCGAAGTCAGTAACAAGCAAGTCCTCCTTTAAAAAAGCTTTGGCTAGATCAAAGTAATTTTCAACTGTATGTACATCATCATTGTAATTAATTCGCTTATGAGAAAGAAAATGATAACCTATTGAATTAACACCTGCAAGGCGCATTGGAGTTACAGTAGACAATGTTTTTGGACAAAGTATACCTTCATCAAATTGGTGGTCACGATAAAACCGGTAGCACCATTTTGAATTCTTGATTTCAGCACTAGTGACTATGTTAAGATCTGTACCAGAAAACAATGCCTTAGACCAGGGGTGACCCAAACAAATAAAATCAACTCCCCTATTTTGGAGCGCAAGGAGCATTGGATACGTCATTAAAGTATCACCAATCCAGTTTGGAAGCCTGACAACTAGCTTTGTATCTTGCATATGTTTTTTTAGACAGCGTGGGGTTCAAAAATAAAATAAATTAAACCTCAGCTAATGTTAAGTCTAGAATGATTGGCAACGCCTGGTGTTGCTCTAGTTTAGAAATAAGTATTAAGACAATACTTCTTTCACTTTGTCAGCTGCCTCCTGCAAAAGTACTGCAGAGTGAACATTTAAACCTGAATCATCAATCAATTTTTTCGCTTCAACAGCATTCGTACCCTGGAGTCGAACAATAATTGGAACAGGAATCTCTCCCATATTTTTGTAGGCATCTACAACACCTTGAGCAACACGATCACATCGAACGATTCCGCCAAAAATATTGATTAAAATTGCTTTAACATTGGCGTCCTTAAGGATGATATGAAATGCCTTTTCTACACGTTCTGCGTTTGCTGTACCTCCCACATCCAAGAAGTTTGCTGGGTTTCCACCCGAAAGCTTAATAATATCCATTGTAGCCATTGCAAGGCCCGCACCATTCACCATGCATCCAACGTTTCCGTCTAGCTTTACAAAATTCAAACCAACTTCATCTGCTTCAACTTCTGTTGGATCTTCCTCCGTTTTGTCTCTCATTGCGGCATAATCTGGATGGCGGAATAAACCATTTCCATCTAAAGTGACCTTTGAGTCCACTGCAATTATTTTATCATCAGCCGTCTTGAATAGAGGGTTGATTTCAAACATAGATGCGTCAATTCCAATGTATGCATTATAAAGTGATGCAACGAACTTTACCATTCCCTTGAAGGCCGTTCCTGATAAACCTAAATTAAAAGCAATTTTTCTTGCTTGAAAACCTTGAAGACCTAGATGAGGATCAATAAACTCCTTATAAATTTTGTCTGGAGTATGCTCTGCAACATGCTCAATATCCATTCCTCCTTCGGTTGAGTAAACAATTACATTCTTTCCTTCTTCGCGGTCTAGAAGAACCGACATGTAGAATTCCTTGATTTCTGAAGGTCCAGGGTAGTATACATCCTGGGCAATCAATACCTTATTTACTTTTTTAGCTTTACCGTTCGTTTGAATAGTTTCCAAATGACCTCCTAAAATACCTTTAACTGTATCTTCAACCTTATCGATCCCTTTTGCAAGAACTACACCATGAGAACCAGTTTCTTCAACAGTTCCTTTTCCTCGTCCTCCTGCATGAATTTGAGCCTTAACGACAAACCAGCTCGTTCCCGTTTCATCGCTTAGCTTTTGCGCAGCAGCAACTGCATCCTCTACTTTATCGACAACGACCCCTTCTTGGATAGCGACACCGTAGCTTTTTAAGATTGATTTACCTTGATATTCATGTAGATTCATAAGTCAAATTTTGTTAGGCAAAAATAATTTTTTTAAATGAATATAAGCGCGCTATTCCTTTAATTATTTATTTCCACTCCTTTTCCAAGAGGAAGTGATTTCTTGAGAGCTAAAATCCTTATTCTTTAGGTCAATTTCCCTATTCCATATTTGCGCTACAGCTGCTTCAAGGGCCTTGCCCTCTTCTTTCAGCTCTTGGTGCAACAAAGTGGCGTCCGGAAGGTACTTTTGGATAAAATTGGTGTCAAAATCACCGCTTCTAAAGCTTGGATGCTGAAGGACAAATTTTCCAAAATCCAATGTGGTACTCACACCAGATATTTGGTAATCATCAATCGCAATTATGGTGTTTTCTATGCAAGTCTGACGGTCAGGACCCCACACAACTAATTTGGCCAACATCGGATCATAATAAATTGGAATCTCCATACCTTCCTCAAAAGCATCGTCTACCCTTACATTTGGTCCTGATGGCCTTCTGTATTTATTCAGTGTACCAATATCTGGGGTAAAACCGCTTCTTGCATCTTCTGCATATACGCGAACTTCAATGGCATGACCATGAATGGTTAAATCCTCCTGTCTTAGCGGAAGCTTTTCTCCTCGTGCCACCCGAATTTGCCACTCTACAAGGTCAACTCCGGATATTTTTTCAGTTACAGGATGTTCCACCTGCAATCGCGTATTCATTTCCAAGAAATAAAAATCTAAAGAAGCATCTAGCAGAAACTCTACTGTTCCTGCCCCTGAATAATTACATGCCTTACATACAGCCAATGCAGCAGCACCCATTTCATCTCTCATTTTTGAGGTTAAAACTGCGCTAGGGGCTTCTTCAACAACTTTTTGATGGCGCCTCTGTACAGAACATTCTCTTTCAAATAAGTGTACCATGTTTCCGTGATTGTCAGCAAAAACTTGAATCTCTATGTGACGAGGTTTAGTTACAAACTTTTCAATAAAAACGGCGTCATCCGAAAAAGAAGACATGGCCTCATTTTGTGCCATTTGCATTTGCTCTTCAAACTCTTCTTCCCCGTGAACAAGACGCATGCCTTTTCCTCCCCCTCCAGCTGAGGCTTTTATCAAAACAGGATATCCAATATCCTTTGCAATGGCCTTTGCTGCTTTTACATCTGTGATGGCTTCATCTACCCCAGGTACCAAAGGAACACCAAAGTCTTTCACCGCCTGCTTTGCTTTTAATTTATCTCCCATAACCTCCATAGACTCAGGAGATGGGCCGATAAGAATAACGCCAGCTGCTTTCAATTTCCTGGCAAAATCAGCATTTTCAGAAAGGAAACCATAGCCAGGATGCACGGCATCTACATTTAGCGCCTTACAGGCATCTATAATTTTCTCTTGTCTCAAATAGCTTTCAGAGGATGGACTTGCTCCTAAATGAACGGACTCATCAGCCTCTTGCACGTGCGGTGCATTTTCATCTGCATCGGAGTATACGGCCACAGTTTTAATGTTCATCCTTTTTAAGGTGCGAATTACCCTTCTTGCAATTTCTCCTCTATTCGCTATTAATACTTTTTCCATGTCTTACGCTTTTAAGAATCTATTTTAGTGAGCTTATTTTTGTTCTTCCTCAAATACCTTCTTTTACTTTTGGGTCTGAAAATATCAAAAAAGTATTGAATAAGCTTAAAATCATCAATATTCGTGAAATCTTCCTGGTAGCTCAGCCCTGCTCCTTGCGTATACGGTTTTTGACCTGATTCGTCTGTACCAATATTATAAGGGTCTGCCTCTCTAAAAGCTGTCGCACGAAAAGTACCGGATTCGTTAATTAAATATTCTACAAAAAGATCTCCAACGGGTATATAACTTGCGTTTTCATTTGAGCCAGTGGAATCCTCTTCTAAACCAAAATTACCTGAAACAATTAAACGGTCATTAAAAAACCTTCTAGAAATACCAAATTCTATTAAATCAATACCAACTAAATCATTATCCATAATAGAATTGAAATTCAAGTCGTATTCCTTACTTACCTCGCTCAAGAGCGCATTGACTTGTGATTCGGCAAGATCTTTTGCCGCAGATGCATGCGCCTCAATGGAACTATTGAGTGGTTGAAAAGTGCGCAACAATAGAAGGGAGAAAAACTGTTTGCTCAGCTCACTTTCTTCACTGATCACCTCGTTGAGTAATGTCTTTCCTGTTTCTGGCGCATTGGGGGCTTTGATATCAAAACTAATTTGAGGTGCCATCAATGTCTCATCTAAGTTCAGAAAACAATCTATTTTTTGATTCTTCATCTGTCTGCTTTCTTGCTCTGACATGACGATTTCAGGAGCCAAATCTTTTAAAGAAACCTTGGGGATTGAAAAAGAAGTCACTAAATCAATATCTGCATCATATGGATTACCTGTCCAAGAAATGGTTGAACCCTTTTCAATGGCGAACTTTTGTTTAATTACGCCCATTGCAAAATTATAATTACTCCCTTCTGAAATCGTGTAGGTACCGTTTAAATCAATTTTATAAAAAGGATCAAGCCGCATATTTATATTCCCTGAACCATGCGCAAGAATCTGATCTCCAATCGAAGGGTCAAAAATAATATTGAGTTGCGCTTTTGGATTTATATTGAAGTTTAAATCCAAATCTAATCCTGTCAAATCAAACTTTTCCTCCGGGGCCGCACTCAGCTCGAGATTATTTTTAAATTGAACAAACTCAAAATCTTCATCAATATCAGAAGAACCATACATAGGAAAGTTAATCACTGTATTTTCCTGCGTTGTCATGTTTACAGTAATCGTCATATTTTCACCATATCCTGAAATATTCGCGTTACCGCGCCCGTAGACCTTGCCAAAATAAGAGTCTCCATCTTTGTATTCTGTATCAAGAATTACAAACTGATTTAGTGGCTCATATCCAAAAGGGAAGCTTGTTCTCCATTTCGTAATGTCATTCTCAAAATTCAACTGAACATCATAAGACCAATCGAGAAAATTAGTGTGGAATACTGAACCGGTAATTGAACCGATATTACCGTCTGGGTCTTTGAAGGGAATATTATTAAGGGCAAAGAGCTGTTCATCAATATCAATCTTACCGTCAATGGCATATTCTACCCCAAGTAATTCGACCTTGACATGTACGTCATCAAGTGTCAAATCTCCCTTTATTTGTGGCTCATACCATTTTCCTTTTACATGGACTGAACCATCCAAACTTCCCGATATACTATTCATAAGATCAGGATCCATTAAGGCATTTAAAAATGATACATCCGTATTGTCAAATTCCAGATCTACTTCAAGATTATTATCCCTTGTGAAATAATCTCCATTCAAAATAAACGTTGTTGAGGTGTCCACCTTTAAATCGCCTTTCAAATCAACAGCATTTTTCTCTCTATCCCAAGTTGTTTTTAGTGCCATATCCCCAATGAATTCCTCAGCCAAATGAAATCCTTTTAAATTTAGCTCACCTATGTAATTGAAATTATCAGAAGGGTTAGTGAATCTAGACTTTCCAGAAAGCAATCCGTCCAAACTTCTTTCTAAACCAAGAATTGAACTTATTTCTGAAACATCAACATTCTCTAATTTTACGAGCAAAGTATCATAGTCATTTTCTGACAAGCAACCTTCGATTCGAATATTTTGTTTTGCTCTATTTAACTCAAATTTTTCTACATGTAGATCTTCACTAGTAATGGAAAACTCGGACTCATTTACAATTGCCCAGCGCATAGAATCCAAGGAGAAAAAAGAGGGTTGTAGTAATATTTTTACATGATCACGATCATGAATCGTTGTTTGCCAATCTACCTTGGAATATTCATCTGTTCCAGGCTCCCAGGATAGTTGACTTTCCAATAGACCTTCTGAACCATGGGTATAAAATTCAATCAAATTAAACTTTAAAGAATCTTTATACGAAATGAAATCTACAAGATAATCTGCAAAGATACTGTCACTATGTAGTCTTTGTGTCCCAGTAAGACCGCTTATTAAAACCTCATTTATTCTAATTTCGGCGGACTCAATATCTAAGTCCAAATCCTTTGAAAAAGCATTATACTTTCCAACAATACTAGATGACGAATCTACATATAGCCCAGGTACAAAAAAATTGAGGAGCTGAACCGATGATTTACCGACTATATTAAATTCAACGGTATGATCTGTGCGTTTATTTGAAGATAGAATTTCGTTTTCCGTTCCTACTTTTATACTTGGCAAGATAACTGCCAAATCATTATAAAAGTTAGAAGCTAAAGCTTTCCAATCAAAGTCACCACTTATTTGCGCATCGAAAAATGCACTTTCTAAGGTATAGCTATACATTTCCCCTTCAGAAAAAACACCAAGGTCTAAGTGACTTGTTTTCAAAGAGTCACCTGCACGGAAATAAGCCAAATCATCACACATAACATGCCCTCCCCAATCTAAATCCGTTTTTCCATTCAAGTCAAAACTTATATTTCCAATTACTAAAGATGTATCCTGAGTGAAGTTTAAAGCATCTAAGTCTATTCGATTCACTTGAATATCACCCTTATAATTTGGAGCTGTTAAATCTAGTTCTGTCGACAATTCCAAATCGACTGCCTCATCTTTGACCATTACCCGAAGATCAAGCGACTCATTATTTATAGAGGTTCCGTCAATTGAAATTCCTGAAATCCCATAATTATTAAGGTCAAAACGGGTTACTGAACCTTTGCTTATATCGACCTCAATTTCGCCAGAATTGCTCCAACGAAAAGTAGGACGAAAAGACCCAGCTACTGTACCAAGTTCTTCTTGTTTTAAAAAAGATCCTAGCTGAAAACCTTGAAGAATTAAAGGAGAAACAAGCTCCTTAGCGGGTAAAATAGACAAACCTGTCTTTTCATTTTTTAATATCATTTGCTCTTTAAGCTGGAGCCTCCCGTAATTGGATTCAATTGCCAAAGCATCAATGCTCACCTGATTAAGATTTCCTCTTACATTAAGATCAGTAAAAGCTATAAATTCATGTTGAAGAAAAGGAGCCATTTCAAGCGGTTCAAAGTCTACGGGTAAAACAAATTGATTGACATCTTGAAAATCTATGTAAGCCTTTCTAATCTTTTGTTTAACAGGTTCAATTCCACCATTCATAAAATTAGGGAGCTGAAAATCTCCTTCAATCATAGATTTATTACCAAACACTAACGCTAGGTCGTTGATCTCAAGATTATTGACTGAATTCAAGACTTTCCCTTTGAGCATAACTGTATCTGACATGCCCTCCATAGCAGGGACAAAATAAGACAATTCACTCAGAGCAAGACGAGAATCATTTAAAATAGAGTTGAATAAAACTGAATCTTCAAAAGAGCGAAAAGCAGACCATTGATTGTAATTCAGCTCGAATAGCGGAATATCAATTTCAGAATACTCCGTCTTTATTTTAAGTCCCGAAAGCATAATCTGCTCATCACTTATCCCAACTTTAGCTTGCATATCCGAAAGGACCAAGCCGCTTTTTTCTGAAAATTTAAGCCCCTTTATGTTGGCATGGACATCTGAACCATCGATAATGAAATCATTTAACAACAAGCCAAATCGATTGAGCTCTAGATGATTGAAATCTACTCCATAGCTTTTTTGATCAGCAGCAACATTTTGATAGCTAAAGGAGAGGTTGTCAACCTTCAACTGTTCTATTTTGAATTTCCTATTCTTAGTTGATTGACCATTATCTGAGGAAAAATAATCAATCAAAAACTGAAAGTTAGGACTCCCATTTGAGGCATCTTTGTTGATGTTTAGCGCTCCTCCCGTTAAAGAAACCATTTTTAAAATAACTTCCTCTTGAAATAGCGCATTTTGGTCCATTTCAATCTTTAGCTCTTCGATAAGTAAAAGCTGAGTGTTTTCTCGGTCATTTACAGAGACATTCTTCACATAAATTTTGTCGAATAAAGCGATGTCCACTTCACCAATATAGAGTTCGGCTTTCAACTCATTTGATAAATAGGAAGTGGCATAAGCTCCAATGTGGGTTTGAACATAAGAGCTGCGGATGGCAAAAACAAAAAAGAGAATAGCGATTAGAATCCATTCAGCGGATATACTAACACTACGACCTAATATTTTCAGTAACTTTGACATCCAAAGGGTAATACAAAAATAACAATCTTTTGAGTCGAAAACACACAACTATTTTAGGAATAGAATCCTCCTGTGACGATACCTCGGCAGCAATTCTCGATGGAAATAAAATTATGGCCAATTGTGTGGCAACACAGAAAATTCATCAAAAATATGGAGGTGTTGTTCCGGAGCTCGCAAGCCGCGCCCATCAAGAGCAGATTGTTCCAATTATACAAGAAGCACTTATTAATGCCCAAATGAAGCTAAAAGATATAGATGCAATTGCATTTACGAGGGGTCCGGGCTTAATGGGGAGCCTTATTGTTGGTGTATCCTTTGCAAAAGCACTTTCCATTGCAATCAAAAAACCGCTTATTGAGGTGAACCATATGAAGGCGCATGTACTGGCTCACTTTATAGAGACTGAGAATACTAAGCCTCCCTGTTTTCCTTTTTTATGTTTAACCGTCTCTGGAGGTCATACCCAAATTGTTGAGGTTAAGGGTACAGATGATATGACAGTAATTGGCACGACCATCGACGATGCAGCTGGAGAAGCTTTTGATAAAGCAGCAAAAATGATAGGAATTGATTATCCTGGTGGACCTGAACTCGATAAAATTGCAGAAGATGGAAATCCTGAAAAATTCTCTTTTGCCAAGCCTCGCATAAAAGATTTAGATTTTAGCTTTAGTGGATTGAAAACCTCCATCTTATATAAGATAAGGGACTTATCCAAGCAAGATTCAGCTTTTGTGCAAAAAAACAAAATAGACTTGTGTGCCTCAATTCGAAAAAGTATTGTAGATATTTTAATGGAAAAATTACTTAAGGCAGCCGAAGAAAAAGGAATTAAAAACCTAGCAATAGCAGGAGGTGTTTCTGCGAATCGTGAATTACGAAGAAGACTAATTTCTCTCGAAAAAGAAGGATACAAGGTGTTCATTCCAAAATTCGAGTACTGCACGGATAACGCTGCTATGGTTGCGATTGCCGGTAAATTTGCATTCGAGCGTGGAGAATTTGCAGCACAGGATATTTCGGCAGATCCTAGGCTTAAATGGTCGTAATCAAGCCTTTAAATTGTTTATTTAAATAAAAATCGTATTTTGGTTAATCCAATCTCTCCTATGAAACCAAAAATGTTAATTGAGAAAGAACTCATACCGTCATTATCTTTTACTGATGCATCTGTAATCGAACAGCATCCGGAACTCAGCAAGCAGGTTCAAAAAGCCATACGCTTAGGAAACACCCATAAGCGTAAAGTGAAAATTGTCTTTCAAGACGACGAGGGCATCAAGAAAGTAGATACTACCCTCTGGGCTTCAGGCTCCAAATTTGTCTGCCTAAAAGGTGGCGTTTGGATACCAATGAATAGACTTATTGAAATCGAAATCTAAGAATGAAATTTCTTTTCCAGGTATGCTTCAGCTTTTTTGGGTTTACCGCGATTTGTCAAGAACATGTGCATTGGCAGGCGGATATCGTAGATAGAAATGAACGTTACATACCGATTCAAGTTTCTGCAGAAATCGAACCTGGATGGCACCTTTATTCAGCTGAGACGCCCAAAGATGCCGGTCCTATTCCAATAGGTTTTGAAATCCAAAAGAATAGATTTGTTAAATTGAAAATGCCTTTTGTTGAAAAAACAAAAGCGATCAAGAAATTTGATGCCAATTTTGACTCTGATGTTTATATATTTGAAGACAAATTCTTGGGGGAGTTTAAAGTCAAGTCGAAAAAAGACACAATACTATCGATGATAGTGACCTATATGATCTGCAATGAGGTAATGTGTCTCCCACCGATTGATGAAACACTTTCCATAAAATTAGATACAAATGAATAAGTTTTTTACACTTTTGCTTTTCGCTTTTTTCACAATTGTCAGCGGAATTACATTTTCTCAAATTGAATTACCTGAAGAAAAGGTAAAGGCAACGATTAGCTTAAATCAGAATGACTGCAGTCTAGAAGTTTTGGTAGACGTAGATATTGTTGAAGGTTGGCACATTAACTCACATGTCCTTCCAGAAGGTTCTTTCTCGATCCCAACAAATATAACCGTTGAAAAAAGCAACAACTACAAGTTTAGAGATGGGATTATCGAGCCTGAACCCATCCTTGAATTTGATGATATGGCAGATGAAATGATGAGCTACCACCATCATAAATTCACCTTAAAAAAGAAAATTACCTCAAAAGCAAGAAAAGACTATGTACTCAAAGGTGTCTTTTCCTTTCAAACCTGTAACGAGGTAAAATGCTTACCGGAATATGAACAGCCTTTCGAGCTAAAAGTAAAAGCTTGTGGACCGGTCATGGAGCTCAGAGATGATGTAGAGCCCGCAGTAGAAATCAATGGGCCAAATGAGGTAGTAGAAGCTCAGAGTGCTGAAGTAGAGAAAACAAATGAAGCAGAAAGTGCTGAAGAAACTGAAACTAAAGATCTTGGCGTTGAAGCTTCAGTATCCGAACAAAGCAATGAATCAAAAGAAGAACCTAAATCCTTTTGGCTCATCTTCATTATCTCATTTTTAAGTGGTTTCGCTGCTTTACTGACGCCTTGTGTATTCCCTATGATTCCAATGACTGTCAGCTTTTTTACTAAGCAAAGTAAATCTAAAGCACAAGGCATTCGAAACGCATTAATTTATGGCCTATCAATAATTTTGATTTATGTTCTTTTAGGAACACTTGTAACAAGTATTTTTGGATATGATGCACTGAATGCCTTGTCCACAGACGTAACCTTCAATCTTATATTCTTTCTTCTGTTAATTGTATTTGCTTTCTCTTTCATGGGAGCATTTGAGATAAGATTGCCGAGCTCTTGGCTAAATAAAGCCGATCAAGCCTCTGATAAAGGTGGTATTATTGGTATCTTTTTTATGGCTCTGGCCTTAGCACTTGTATCTTTCTCTTGTACGGGTCCAATCGTAGGAACATTATTGGTTGAATCTGCAACCATAGGAGGAATGGCTCCATTTATTGGGATGTTTGGTTTCTCTCTTGCACTTGCGCTTCCTTTTGGCTTGTTTGCAGCATTTCCGGGTTGGATGAATTCATTACCCAAATCTGGAGGTTGGCTAAATACTGTAAAAGTTGTTCTTGGATTTTTAGAATTCGCTTTTGCTTTTAAATTCCTTTCGAATGCAGATCTTGTCGTTGATGCACACCTATTGGAAAGAGAATTATTTATAGCGATATGGATTGGCGTTTTCTTAGCTTTAAGCTTATATCTTTTCGGTTTCATCAGAATGCCGCATGACAGCCCAGTGGAATATTTATCGGTTGGACGAACAATGCTAGGACTGTCGTCACTCATATTTGTAATCTATCTTCTTCCGGGGATGTGGGGTGCGCCTCTAAATTTGATTAGTGGATTCCCTCCTCCTACTACATATAGTGAATCTCCTCAAGGAGTCGGTGGTGGGAGTGTGAGTGCACCAGCCCACATTGAAGGAGAGGATACACATCCTGGACCACACAATTTACCTCTATTCCATGATTATGACAAGGCCTTAACGTATGCGCAAAAGGTAGGAAAACCATTATTCATTGATTTCACGGGAAAGGCTTGTGTCAATTGTCGTAAAATGGAAGGAAACGTTTGGGGAAAACCAGGTGTTATCGATATTCTAAGAGATAAGGTTGTAATCGTTTCATTGTATGTAGATGATAAAACAGAGCTCCCACAGGCAGAACATAAAACCGTTGAATATGCGCCTGGTAAGTTCAAAGAGATTACTGAGGTTGGCCATAAATGGTCTTATTTTGAAGCGAGCAAGTATAAAAAGAATACGCAACCCTACTATGTAATGATAGGGCCAGACGGCGAGGATTTAAGTAACGGTGGTGCAGATTATGAGCACCATGGGAAAACCTCCTTATTTAAAAAGTGGTTAGATGAAGGCATGATTGCATATGACAAAGCAAATTCTAATCAAAACTAGAGCAGGAGTTCATGAAGCTATGTATTGCTGAGAAACCAAGTGTAGCCAAAGATTTAGCAAATATTCTTGGAGCAAATGCGCGCAATGATGGCTATTTTGAAGGCAATGGTTATCTCGTTTCATGGACCTTTGGACACTTGTGTACGCTAAAAGAGCCCCAAGATTATAAGGACCACTGGAAATATTGGAAAATTGAAGACTTACCGATATTCCCTGAACGATTTGGCATAAAAATCAAGAATAACCAAGGAATTCAAAAACAATTTGAGCTGATCACAAAGCTTGTTGCCAAAGCTACTGAGGTGATCAACTGTGGGGATGCGGGGCAAGAAGGAGAGCTGATTCAACGCTGGGTGTTGATCAAAGCGAATTGTAAAGTTCCAGTCAAAAGGCTATGGATTTCCTCCCTAACAGAGGAAGCCATTAGAGAAGGTTTCAAGAAGCTAAAAGATGCCTCAAAATATGACAACTTATTTGCTGCAGGAAATTCCCGTGCCATTGGAGATTGGATTTTAGGGATCAATGGAACCAGATTATATACAAAGAAATTCGGGCAGAATAAAACCACCTTATCTGTGGGCCGAGTTCAAACCCCTACCCTTGCGATGATTGTAAACAGGCAACATGAAATCAATAACTTTAAGGTAGAGCACTTTTGGGAGCTGAAAACCATTTATCGAGACACCGAGTTTTCCTGTCAAATTGATCGACTTAAAAATAAATCAAGGGCTGAAGAAGGTATATCCTATCTAAAGGATAAGGAATTTGAAATTGTGTCTTATGAGCAAAAGGAAGGTAAAGAAAATAATCCCAGGCTATACGATTTGACCTCCATTCAGGTGGATGCCAATAAAAAATTCGGCTATACAGCGGAGGAAACCTTAAAAACGGTGCAAAGCCTCTATGAAAAAAAGCTGGTCACATATCCAAGAGTAGATACAACTTACCTTTCAGAAGACTTACATCCAAAGGTTCCAAAAATACTTAGTAATCTGAAGCAATACGCTCAGTTTATTGAGCCATTGATGAAAAAACCTATCGCGAAAAGTAAAACAATCTTCAACGATAAAAAGATAACAGATCACCATGCCATTATTCCTACTGGCGTCAATGGACAGGGATTATCTGGATTTGAAGAAAAAATATATGACCTCATCTGTAGGCGATTTATTGCTGTATTCTATCCTCCTTGTAAAGTCTCTAATACAACGGTTTTGGGAAAAGTGGAAAAG
>CAJXDT010000001.1:0-172555 GCA_913052055.1 uncultured Cryomorphaceae bacterium | reverse complement strand
ACATCGAATTCTATTCCAAAGTCAGCAAAGGCATTTCCAATGAGGTTATGGTACTTATTGACTATCTCCTTAGGGCTAACGCCATCTTTTTTAGCACGCAAGGTGATTGCAGCACCATGCTCATCACTTCCACAAACAAATAAAACATCGGCGTCGTTCATTCTTAAATACCGGACAAAGGTATCAGCAGGAAGATATACCCCAGCCACATGTCCCAAATGTAAGGGGCCATTCGCGTAAGGTAAAGCGGCTGTAACAGTATATTTATTTGTCATATTGGAGGTCAAAGATAAGGAAGAATTCCTTGACTTTACTGCAAAAAAAAAGGGCCGATAAAATCAGCCCTTTTCCGTCAAACAAATGACTTATTTTTTAACAACCGAAAAGGTTGATGTACTTCCATTTTCCAATGTTACATTGAACATGTAAACACCGTTGTCTAAAGAAGAAATATCAAAAGAAGACTGTCCATTTACCAATGTTACATTGTTCGTAAAGGCAATACGACCCGAGATATCAGAAACAACAACGATTGCTGATCCTTCACCGTCAATGTCAATCGTCACAACATCAATCGCCGGGTTAGGAAATGCTGAACCAGAAACCTCAGCAATCTCTTCAAGACCTGCATTCTCTTCAATTTTCAATCCTAAAGCCAATGCGGTAACACCATTCCATCCTGAGTACCATTGTGTACCGTCAATGTTTAACGGAGAGATAGGCTGAAGATAAATGCTGTAATTCGCATCGTAGTTTAGAGAATTGTCATAACCAAAAGAAATGTTTGGGTTGTAGGTAGTCAAACAAGCCAAGTATCTTTGGTTATCTGCTAGTGCAACGCCATTATCAAGTGCTGCATAAACAACCTGACCATTTTCATCGTTAGAAGCCGGATAGTATAAACCTCCACCAACTTGATTCAAATCATCAAAAGTAACCGCGGCAAAACCAGCAGAAACATCTATCCAAGCGTCGTTCCACTCAAAAATATCAATGATAATTTCCTCGTCTTGAAGGAGAGAATCACTCGCTTGGGCGGCAAAATATACTCCTGAAACACCAGAAGTCACACTAGGATAAACATCTTGAAGCATCATACACGTTTGGTAACTAGCAGTGGCGTTACTCGGGAAAGAATTTACTTTAAGCGTTCCATTTTCCTGACCTGCAAGTGAAAGCATTGAAGTCACACTGAAATTTCGAACGTAAACGTTGTCAAAATCTGACTCATCAGTTTGCCCATCAATAGCAATCGTGTATGTCAATGTATAATCACCTTCATCCCATGTGCCAGGAGCAACAGTCGGAAATTCAGATGGGTTACCATTAAAAATAGGCAATGTATCCCCAGCTGCAATAAGCGAACTCACTGTTTCTGTATATACATTTCCAGCTGGACCATCAACAGTAGCTGTAACATTGAAGGTATTGTCAGCTGAGCCAAAATTGTAGACTTCAATACCAACCTGGAAAGAATAGTTGTTATTTGCCATAGCTACAGGTATAGAACCATATCTTGGAGATAGCGCAGCAGATTCAGAAGAACCTCCGTCATTGGCAAATAAGTTTTGCTTATTCCCCATGAATACGACAACTTCACCATTCGCCATCTCATTGGTCAAAGTAGCTCCATCAACGCTAGAAAGCATTACCGTAGGAATTGTGACGTTCAGCCCTTCAGCTCCCCCTCCCATTCCAACTACCTCTGGATCGCGGTTCAAAATAATCACACCTACAGCACCTGCATTTTGTGCTTGAAGCGCTTTATATCCAAACTCACAGGTGTTTCTGTAAATAATTGCAATATATCCCGTCATATCATTGATTAAAGGACCATTACAGGCTTCTGCAGACATTGGATTTCCTTGAGGATTTTCTCCTTCCGTACCGTCATCAGCAAACATTATTGGTGCTTCGACAAAAGTATTCGGCACTAAAAAATCTGGACACGACCAGTCTCCTCCGGCAGGATCTGCCCATGTAAATTCATAATTGCTAGCGATTACTTCAGGAGTAACTCCCCTAACAACAACTTGAGCGGTAGTTGCGAATGCAAAGACTACTCCAATTAAAGATAGTATAAGTTTTTTCATAAAATTTTGATTTTCGTTCACACAAATTTAACACAAAAATTAGAGAATTAAAACTCCGATTTTTAAGACCTATAATTGTGTGAAATATTTATTAATAATCAGTCTTTAAGTTATTTAGCCGCTTCAAATTTTTCAGAAACAACAGACCAGTCAACAACTTCGAAAAAAGCCTTAATGTAATCAGGTCTTCTATTCTGGTAGTTTAAATAGTAAGCATGCTCCCATACATCAAGCGCCAAAATAGGTGTACCCTCGCAACCTTCACCCATTACTGGATTGTCTTGGTTTGGGGTAGAACAAACCTCTAGCTTTCCATCAGTAACACAAAGCCAGGCCCATCCTGAACCAAATCTCGTTGCAGCTGCCTTAGAAAAAGTATCTTTAAATCCTTCAAACGATCCAAAAGCGCTATCGATTGCACTTGCTAAATCTCCGGTAGGAGCACCTCCTCCATTCGGGGACATTACCTCCCAAAATAAAGTGTGGTTATAAAATCCTCCACCATTATTTCGAACAGCAGGCTTATCTGCACATGCGCCTAAAATTTCAGCAATTGATTTTCCTTCTAAATCCGTTCCAGCAATGGCGGCATTGAGGTTATTTGTATACCCTTGATGGTGCTTAGAATGATGAATTTCCATGGTTCTTGCATCAACATGGGGCTCGAGCGCATCGTATGCATAGCTCAATTTTGGTAGTTCAAATGACATTTTTTAATTTTTTAATTTTTGTAATCAAATCAAAAATAGACAATTCATCGCAAATGAAATTTCAATCGCGTTTATTTTTTAGCGCCGGTCCACTTGATTTCCAAACAAACCTTCCGAAGCTTTATGCGTATATTTGACGTATGAATACCGCGCTAATTCAAAAACCTATATCTGATTGGCTTCCGTTGTCGCTTAAAGAGGCGTCTAAAAGAGGTTGGGAAGATTTTGATGTAATTCTGATTTCGGGGGACGCTTATGTCGACCACCCTGCCTTTGGGACAGCAGTAATTGGACGCATTATAGAAGATGAAGGCTTAAAGGTTGGTATTGTAGCTCAGCCGAACTGGCAAGATGACCTAAGAGACTTTAAGAAACTAGGAAAACCGAGACTGTTTTTCGGTATTACGGCGGGATGTATGGACTCAATGGTAAACCATTACACGGCCAATAAAAGATTAAGGTCTACAGATGCTTACACTGCGGGAGGGAAAGCAGGTTTCAGACCCGATTATGCAACCACAGTATATTCAAACATTTTAAAAGATTTATTTCCTGACACGCCTGTTTTGATTGGAGGAATCGAAGCCTCTTTAAGACGTGTAACGCACTACGATTATTGGAAGGATGAATTGATGCCGAGTATCTTATTTGATTCTCGAGCAGATGCTTTGGTATATGGAATGGGAGACCAACCCTTGCGTGATGCCCTTAGATTACTTAAGAAAGGTGTGCCGTTTGAGCACCTAAAAACAATCAAACAATTTGCGTTTTTACAAGAAAAATCAGATGATTTACCAAAAGTTAAAAATTGGAATACCATTTCATTAGCGAGTCATGAAGAATGTCTAAATGATAAGCTAAAATATGCGGCAAATTTCAAAATAGTTGAGGTAGAATCTAATAAATGGCAAGCAAACAGGATTACGCAGGACATCGGGGATCAAATCCTTGTGATCAATCCGCCATACAAAACAATGGTGGAAAAAGAGATTGATGCATCCTTTGACCTACCGTACACAAGGGAGCCTCATCCAAAATACAAGAAGAGAGGAAATATTCCTGCCTATGACATGATTAAGTTCTCTGTCAATATGCACCGAGGATGTTTTGGAGGCTGCAGCTTTTGTACAATCTCTGCGCATCAAGGAAAATTTATTGCCTCGAGAAGTGAAAAGTCAATTTTATCAGAAGTTGATAAAGTAACTGCTCACCCTGATTTTAAAGGATATATCTCTGACTTGGGCGGTCCCTCTGCGAATATGTACAAAATGAAAGGTAAGGACGAGTCCATATGCGAACGTTGTGTTTCACCGAGCTGTATACATCCTGTAATTTGCAATAACTTGGATACCTCCCATAAACCAATGACTGAGCTTTATAAAAAAGTTGATGCGCTCCCAGCCGTTAAAAAAGCATTTGTGGGTTCTGGAATTCGATATGACCTTTTGGTAGATGATTTCAACAAAAACAATGAAGACGGAAATCATGATGAATATATTGAGCAAGTGATTACCCGCCATGTAAGTGGAAGATTAAAGGTGGCGCCCGAACATACCTCAGACAGAACCTTAAAAGTGATGCGAAAGCCATCATTTAAATATTTTCACAAATTCAAAGAAAAATACGACAGGATTTCAGCTGAAAAAGGAATCAATCAGCAGCTCGTGCCTTACTTTATATCTTCACACCCGGGGTGCGATGAGGTGGATATGGCAAATCTTGCGGCAGAAACTAAAGATATGGGGTTTCAACTTGAACAGGTTCAAGACTTTACTCCAACCCCTATGACCGTAGCTACGGTCATTTATTATGCTGGTGTTCACCCGTATACCTTAAAGCCTGTTGAAACAGTCAAAACAAAGGAGGAAAAGCAAGACCAAAATAAGTTCTTCTTTTGGTATAAAAAGGAAAACAGGTCTTGGATAAAGAAGAAATTAACCAAGGCAAACCGTCCTGATTTGTTAGAAAAATTGATTGAGCCAGAAGTCAAAAAAGAAATACCACCTTGGCTAGAAAAAAGACGTAGTAAACGCTCTTAGCTCTTGGCCAAGTTTGCTTCTATATAATCTAATGCTTTGCTTCCAAAGGTATTATTGTTCCATACTTGAACTTCCTTTGCCCCTTTTTTATGAAAGACAAAGGACGGAAAAGATCCTTTAGCAAGGGTTTTGATATCGGCATCATAACGGGCGTGTTTATACTTCAAATCCTCCACTTTTAGCTTTTCTTCAATACCTCCACCGTACTCATCCTTAGATACAATCTTATAAACGATTTGGGCACCGGTATTCCGCAAAGCAAGCTTTTTAACTAGCTCTGTTGAATACATACAATGTGGACAATCTGGAAGGACCAATATTTCTAAAAACCCCTCATTATCTTCATTGTAAGAGGCAAGATTTTCAATTCTGAATTCATTGCTAAGATCTGATACATAAATAGGATAGAAAGAAAAGTAAATTCCAGAAGTTACAATGGCTAAGATAGAAGCTAAGCCTAGTCTCAATGACCTTGAAGTTAATTTCTTCAACAACAAAACGCCGAGCAAAAAACCGAGAACGAAAAGTATCAAGAAAGGAAGCAGCATGGACATTTGCCATGAGCAACCAATATTTAATAACGTTTCCTCTAAATTATTCATCTTGCTTTTCGGCAAATATAATCAAAAGCAAAGGAGCCAATAAGAAAATATTTAGTTAGACGCGAACAGAAGACATCCCACCATCTACGCCGATCGTTTGACCCGTTACCCAATCATTTTCTAAGCAAAATACTGCTGCTTTTGCAATATCTTTCGGTGTCCCTATTTTCTTGAGTGGATGACGCTGTGCAGCATTTTCTCTTTTTTGATCCGTACTAAGTAGAGCCTCAGCTAAAGGTGTATCTGTTAATGAAGGATTCACAGTATTTACCCTAATATTGGGCGCCCATTCCGCGGCCAAGCTCCTAGACAGAGCCTCTAACCCTCCTTTTGCCGCAGCAATTGAAGCGTGAAATGGCATTCCCTGCTGACTAGCTACGGTACCAAACAAAACAACAGAACCTTTATTTTTCTTGAGTGTTCGAAAATAAAATTGAAGTACCCGAACTGCGCCAAGGACATTTTTTTGATAATCATCAATAAAATCATCTTGCGTAAGCCTGTGAAATGGTTTCAAATTAATTGATCCAGGACAATAAACTATCCCAGTCAATCCATCGATTTCGGGCAACTCACCTGTTAACGCGTCGACCATAAAATGATTCGAAAGTGTCGATTCAGACCTAGAAATGACATAGCATTCATGACCTGATAGCTCTTCTAAAATTGCTTTTCCAATTCCCTTTGTACCGCCTACAATCAATGTTTTCTTTTCCATGCTTTCCAAACAAGTTTTGAATTGAAATGTTTAAAAGATACATGTCAAAGGTAATTTTGTCTCAATGGCCAAAATGTAGTACTTTTGCAAATACAAACAAGGTTAATTAAAACAACCCAAATAGACGCTAGGAATGATTACTGTTACAGATTCAGCGAAAAGACAAGCCATCAGACTCATGGAGGACGATGGAAAAGAAGGATTCTTCATTCGTGTTGGTGTTGAAGGCGGAGGCTGCTCAGGTTTAATGTATCAATTGACGTTCGACAATGAGAGAAAAGAGGATGATTCTAGTTTTATGGACAATGACATTGAGGTTGTTGTAGACAAAAAAAGTTATCTCTACTTGTTAGGGACCACTCTCGATTTTTCTGGAGGACTGAATGGAAAAGGCTTTGTTTTCCAAAACCCAAATGCGGACAGAACGTGCGGATGTGGTGAATCCTTTTCAGTTTAAAATAGGTTTAATCAAATATGGGACAATACACGGAAAATGAATTGGCAAAAGATCTTGAAAACCAAGATTACAAATTCGGTTTTGTTACAGATGTAGAAACTGAAACAATTCCCGTGGGATTGAACGAAGACATTATCCGTTTAATATCATCAAAAAAGGAAGAGCCAAAATGGCTTCTTGACTACAGATTAAATGCTTATAAGGCTTGGCTCAAAATGACTGAACCAGAATGGGCACATGTTAAATATGACAAACCCGACTTCCAAAAAATAACCTACTACGCAGCTCCAAAACAAAGCAAGAAATACGAATCTTGGGATGATGTCGATCCAGAGATGAAGGAAACGATGGCAAAGCTTGGTATTTCACTTGAGGAGCAAAAAAGGTTGACAGGTGTTGCAGTGGATTTTGTTATGGATTCGGTTTCAGTAGCAACTTCGTTCAAGTCAAAACTTAAGGAATTAGGTATTATATTTTGTTCTTTTTCGGAGGCTGTTCAAGAATATCCAGAGCTAGTTCGTGAGCACATGGGCACTATTATTCCACACACAGACAACTTTTATGCTGCGCTAAATGCTGCCGTATTTACAGATGGTTCATTCTGCTATATTCCAAAAGGCGTAAGATGTCCAATGGAATTATCGACTTACTTCAGAATAAATGCGGGAGGAACGGGTCAATTCGAGCGCACATTAGTCGTTGCCGAGGAGGGTTCTTATGTTTCCTATTTAGAGGGTTGTACAGCTCCCTCAAGAGACGAAAATCAATTACACGCTGCTGTTGTTGAGCTGAAAGCACTCAAAGATGCAGAAATCAAATATTCAACTGTTCAAAATTGGTATCCAGGTGATAAAAACGGAGTCGGTGGCGTATTTAATTTCGTAACTAAACGAGGCCTTTGCGAAACAAATGCAAAAATATCCTGGACACAAGTTGAAACTGGTTCTGCTGTTACCTGGAAGTATCCTTCATGTATCTTGAAAGGTGATCACTCCGTTGGAGAATTCTACTCCGTAGCCGTAACCAACAACTTTCAGCAAGCGGATACTGGAACAAAAATGATTCACCTTGGAAAGCACACGAAAAGTACAATTATTTCCAAAGGGATCTCGGCTGGAGATTCTCAAAACTCATATAGAGGCTTGGTGCAAATTCATAAAAACGCACACAAATCAAGAAACTTTTCACAGTGTGATTCATTATTGATGACAGACCACTGTGGCGCCCATACCTTTCCATACATAGAATGTAAAAACCCGAGTGCTCAAATAGAACACGAAGCCACGACTTCTAAAATTGGAGAGGATCAACTATTTTATTGCAAGCAGCGTGGAATATCAGAAGAAAAAGCAATAAGTCTAATTGTCAATGGATATTGTAAGGAGGTACTAAACCAGCTTCCTATGGAATTCGCAGTAGAAGCACAAAAATTACTTGCAATTAGCCTTGAAGGCTCTGTAGGATAAATCAAAAAAATGATTGAAATAAAAAATTTACACGCCAACATAGAAGGCAAAGAAATTCTTAAAGGATTAACGTTGACTGTTAATGCCGGCGAAGTACATGCAATCATGGGGCCGAACGGTGCTGGAAAAAGCACACTTGCTAGTATACTTGCGGGCCGTGAAGAATACGAAGTTACAAAGGGAGAGGTCCTTTTTGAAGGAGTTGATCTTTTAGAGCTTTCTACAGAAGAGAGAGCACATTTAGGTTTGTTTTTAGCCTTCCAATATCCTGTGGAAATCCCAGGTGTATCCAACGTGAACTTTTTAAGAACAGCCATCAATGAAACAAGAGATGCAAAAGGTGAGGAACCTATATCGGCGAAAGACTTTATGGCATTAGTAAGAGAAAAATCTAAAATCGTTGAGCTAGATAGTAAACTTGCATCCCGCGCAGTTAATGAAGGTTTTTCTGGTGGTGAAAAAAAGAGAAACGAAATATTTCAAATGGCCATGCTTAATCCCAAGCTGGCTGTATTAGACGAAACAGATTCAGGTTTAGATATTGACGCATTAAGAATTGTTGCCAAAGGGGTGAACTCGTTAAAATCTCCTAATAATGCATCTATTGTTATTACGCATTACCAAAGACTTCTAGACTACATTGTTCCAGATTATGTCCATGTTCTTTACGACGGAAAAATTGTCAAAACAGGTAATAAAGAACTAGCCCTTGAGCTAGAGGAGAAAGGTTATGATTGGATTAAAGAAGAAACTCAAGTAGGATAAATAATGGACGAGGTGCTCACACAGACTAAATTCGATATCCTAAGGACAAGACTGAGTCCTACGGCACTTGCTATTTCACAAACTTCAAAAGAAAAAGCTGAAGATTTACTAGCGAAGTCAGATTTTCCAACAAGGAAAAACGAAGCTTGGAAATACACCAATGTTAATGGTTTAAACAAGCTATTATTGGAAAAGAAAAGCTCAGATTTCACCAATCCCATTAACATTACAAAAAGTACGGACAAAATCCATATCATCAACGGTCAAGTCTCAAAAGATCAAATAGACGTTGCGGGTATTAAAACTTCATGGAACAACCTGCCTGAACTTCATACAGAAGATCCTTTCGACGCACTCAACCTGCTGTATTGCACAGCAGCCTTAGAGCTAACTTTTGAGGACGCGGATGATAAGGTAATAGAATTGGTTTTTGAAAACACCCTCGATACCGCAATCTTTCCAAGAATTTTTATCAAAGGCAAGAAGAACACTAAAGGTTCGGTGATTTTGAATTTTCAAGGGACAGAAAAGAATGCAAGCTTTATCAATGTTTCAACGTATGTGGATGTCGAAGAAAATGCTCATTTGAGCATCTATAAAATTCAAAAAAATGGTTTAGAAACATTCGATTTACAAAGAGAATACGTAAATCAAGCCACAAATAGTGTATTCACAATGAATACCTTCCCTTTATCAGGGAGAATGACTAGAAACGATTTAACCATTAATGTAAATGGCAGTAATTGTGAAACCTTCATGAATGGAGCCTACACACTCAAAGGGAAATCACATTGCGACAACCACACAACTGTTGACCACAAAGTGGCACATTGCTACTCTAAAGAGCTGTATAAAGGTGTTATTGATGACCGTGCTACTAATGTTTTCAATGGAAAAGTATTTGTCAGAAAAGATGCCCAGAAAATCAATGCTTTTCAATCTAACGCGAATATTTTATTAAGTGAAACGGGAACAGTAAACTCAAAACCTGAACTTGAAATATATGCAGACGATGTAAAGTGCTCTCATGGTTCTACCACAGGTCAATTAGATGACGAAGCGGTGTTCTATCTCCGGTCGCGAGGTTTGTCCGAAAAATCAGCAAAAGAGCTTTTGGTTAAGGCGTTCTTAGGCGAAGTGCTCGAAGAAGTCGAAAACGAAGAAGTCAGCTCCTATGTGGAGGAACAAATCGAAAAACATTTTTCTGCTTAATTAGTCCTCATCCATTTGAGCTAAAAACGCTGCTGCATTCTCTAAATGCGATGCTCTCTTTTCATCTGACATTCGGTTAAAAGAATGGACCATCATAGACATCCGCGGATTTTTAAGGAAAAAGTCCTGATTTACAGAAATAAACCGCCAAAACAAGCCATCCCAAATATCCGTCCAAGGACCTTTACCATAATTGCTCATTTTTTTGATATAGTTAGAACCTCCGATATATGGTTTAGTTGCAAACGTTCCTCCATCGGCAAACTGACTCATTCCATATACATTAGGAACCATAACCCAATCGTAGGCATCGATAAACAACTCCATAAACCAACGATAAACCTCATCAGGATCAAATTCACAAAGAAGCATGAAGTTTCCAAGAACCATAAGCCGCTCAATATGGTGACAATAACCAGTCGCCAAGACTTTTTTAATCGTATCATCTACGGGATCAATTCCTGTTGTACCATCATAAAAGCTTTTCGGTATCTTTCGCTCAAAACCCCAGAAATTCTGAGTTCTAGAGAAGCCCCCTTTACACAAATACATCCCGCGAATAAATTCTCTCCAACCCATAATTTGACGGATAAACCCCTCCAAAGAATTTAATGGTATGTCATTTTTTTCTGCAAACAAAAGGCTTTCATTGATGACTTTGCGTGGTGAAATCAAGCCGGCATTCATAAGCGGAGATAGCAGGCTATGGTTTAAGAAAATCTCTTCTTTTACAATTGCGTCTTCATAAATCCCAAACTCCTCAAAACGTTCCTTTAAAAAACGTACCAACCAATCGGATGTCTCTTCGAAGGTGATTGGATAAATACGTTTGGCATCAAGGGAACCGGGGTAGTCCTTAAAGTAGGTCTCAACATATTGTATGGCCTCCTCCCAGTAAGGACTTGAATTAGGGAATTGAATTTCGGGTGGTTGCTGACCTTTTGGGTATTTTTTTCTATTGTCTACATCGTACGTCCACTTCCCTCCTCTTGGGTTGCCATCTTTTTCCATCAAGACATTATGTTTTACGCGCTGCTGCTTGTAGAATGTTGTTTGAAAGAAGGACTTCTTATCTGCTCGAAAGAAGGTACTCAAATCCTCATTTGTATTTATAAAATAAGGCGTTTCAAGCATGTTCAACTGCATACGGTCTGAAAATGAATTTAACCTTTTCAACAACCAGCTGTCCACGGGATCATAGAAGTTGATCTGCGCAATTCCCGAGGCCAAAATTCCCTCTAAAAGAACCCGAATATCACTTTTCATCTCAGTTGCCTCAATATATTTTACTGAAACGTTTTGTGATTTCAAGAAATCAGCATATGCCTTCATCGAAGCCCGATGAAATGCGATTTTTTGTTTGTGGAACTTGAAATGGTTGAAGAACAAATATTCCTCTATCAGATAGGTCTCACATGCGTTATCTAGCAAGTCGCTTTTCTCAAAAAGCTGGTGCGGGAAGATAAGATTAACGGCTTTTCTTTTTTCCATTGTTTCTGGTGTGTAATGCAACAATTCGTTTACTGTCTGCTCTGACAGCTTTATGCTTTCGGTGTCCCCAAATTTTTGCTCTAGCGATTTTAGCAACTGCTGTTAAATCGACGATCGGCTCGGGATAATCATTTCCAATATCATGTAGCTCTTTTTCCATGGCAGTCATTTTCCACGGTTCATGAATAAATTCAAGGGGGATATTTTTTAATTCGGGAACCCATTCTCTTATGAACACACCATTTGGATCGTGCTCCTGGGATTGCTTGATGGGATTATACATCCGAATGGTGTTTATTCCTGTCGTACCAGCTTGCATCTGAAATTGTGGATAATGAATTCCAGGTTCGTAATCCAGGAATTGTTGAGCAACAAAATACACCCCTTTTTTCCAATTGCAATCTAAATGAAAACACAATACGGAGACGAGCATCGCACGCATTCTAAAATTAATCCAGCCCGTTGCAATCAAACAACGCATGCAAGCATCAACAAGTGGGAAACCAGTTTGTCCTTTTTTCCAAGCTTCTAGGAATTCAGGATTACTTTCATACTCCAAGGTTTCATAGCCCCGGTTTACACAATGCGTTTCATAGGTACACTCGACCTCAAACTTTTGGATAAAATGACAGCGCCATTTGAGTCGAGTAAGGTGATTATTAAAGCTGCGCTTGTTTGAATCATAGTTAGGATGGTTTCGTACATATTGCACTGCCTGGCGCACCGATAAATTACCCCAAGCCAAGTAAGGAGATATTCTTCCGCAAGATTTTCGGCTCTCTTTAGGTTTTGAAATATGACGGCTATAGTTCGAACCTCGCCCTTCACAAAAGGAACTTATATAACGCATGGCATAACTTTCACCTGCCTTCTGAAAAGATTCGGGGTATTTTTGAAGGGATTTTTCAAGTGAATCCGGTAAATCAAAAGAGAAACTTTTTAGTGGATGTGTATTGTGGGAATATACATTCAAAATCAATGGGCTATTCACTGCAACAAACCAATTTTTATCCCAATTCACGCGATTTTTAATACCTCGAATAATTCCGTCGCGTTGAAATTCTATCCATTCAATGCCATTTTTCTGTAAAAAAGAAGAAACATTCTTGTCCCGATCCCAGGTCGATTTAATACCGCTCTCTTGATAGGAATACACGTTTTGTATATCGAATTGTTCGTTTAAGGAATTAAAAACCTCCATCGCTTCACCATACAGGATATGGACCTTTCGATTGAAGGCCGCCAAGATGCTGTTCATCTCCAAAATTGAATGGTACACAAACTGCACGTGTCTTAAAGAAGAATCTGGATAAGCCATTGCGGATGGTTCCAAAATATAAACGGGCAAATAATTACATTTTGAATTATTTTCCGCCTCAAAAAAGGGAAGGTGGTCCTGCAAGCGCAAGTCTCTCTTGAGCCAAACAATATTCATTGCTTCTTTCACTTGACGAGCTCCTTTTTTGCTTTGTTCCAAAACTTAAAGAATCCAGGGAAATATCCATGAACAGAAGTCATCCAATCTCGATTGTCTTGAGTGCCCTGATAATGTTCGTTTAGCGGATGTTCTTTGAATACAATTTCGGCACCATTCAGCTGCGCTTCAAGTGAGGTAAATGACCCAACAAAAATCTTAATATCCTTTATATTATTGGAAAGTCCAACTGCAAAGTCCATGCACTTTTGGCTGATTGGATAACGCTCAAAAATAGCAGGCTCAATTAATAATATACGCTGTACATCCTCACCTTCATACCATAATGGATCCAGATTGTAATAATTATAAACCAAAGTTTTCTTATGCTCAAGTGCTTGAAGCGATAGGGACTCGGGATAATTGATTTCAGTTAGACCATTGTTACTTTGCCTTAACACGGCAGGCACCTCTAGGTTATTAAATGCTTCATAGGGAACATCTAAAAAAGTATTTCGCTGCGCACTATTAAAATACTTGTTGATATTCTCTTGGTTTGCCACATATTTTCGATTGGAAAAAGTACCTGCGACCCATTGCCAGCTTAAATGATTACTAGCCAAATCACCATCAAGTAGATTTGCATACATCCACTGCGCTGGTCTGCTCCAATGGTACTTTCCGATATTACAAGATATAGCTGCAATATACATGCGCATATGGTTGTGTAAATAACCCGTTTTATAAAAGTTATCTATTGCCATATCGATGGCCTCAATACCCGTATTTGCCTCAACAATTGCAGCAGGCACTCCTGAATATAGAACCTCTTTTTGCTCATAATTAAGGTCTGACTCAATCTGGGTTTTCTTTGTTACCCATATCTGCTGCCAATAATCTCGCCAGGCCAATTCTTGGATAAGCTTTTCAGTTGACTTCCATGCCAAATCTAAGGACTTGACATGCTCGAAAATAGACTTTGTCGAAATTACTCCTCGAGAAATATACGGACCCAATAAGGTCAATGCACCATTCTCAAAATTGCGTGTTGCCGCATATTTAATAGGATCAACCGCTTGAACTCGATCTTGAATGGATTCCCAATCTGTAGGGAAATTATATTGATGCTCTTTTGAAAAGTCCTGCATATGTCATTACAACAATTAAACATGACTTTTGGTTGATGCACCAAAAGAATTATTTACTAAATCTAGAAAGGCGAAATTTTAAGAAAACCAAAAGAACCGTTATCCACAGCGACAATTGCTCCTCCATCAGTAGTTAAGTCAATGTCTTCTCCTGCCCAATCACCACCCTCGGCATCGCCATAGGTCTTTTGCCATTCGACATTCCCATTGGCACCATATTTTACCAAATAGACGTGCCAAGTATTGGAATCATCTCCATCATTTCCACAGCGTCTTTTATAGGTGCTATACTCATCGCCCGTTCCGGCTACAATAATACAACCGCCGTCAGTAGTTCCTTTTATTCCCCATACCTCATCATGAATATATTTGGGGTCAAAGCCCCGAGGATTTCCTGTTTTAGATTCCCAAAGCTGATTTCCATCAGGGTCAATTTTCATGGTATAAGCATCCCAGTTTTCAGTTCCAGATAAGGTATGTCCTGAGAGTAATA
Organism: uncultured Cryomorphaceae bacterium; assembly: GCA_913052055.1. Lineage (GTDB taxonomy): Bacteria > Bacteroidota > Bacteroidia > Flavobacteriales_D > Crocinitomicaceae > UBA952. The sequence goes on along the minus strand of CAJXDT010000001.1, from coordinate 157,947 downwards.
TATGACCATCAGCTGATAAGTCCATTGCAAAACAATGGTCTGCATTACTTCCTCCAAAAGTTTTATTCCAAATCAAATTACCTGAAGCGTCAAGCTTTAAGAGCGCATAATCATTTGCTCCCTCTGTAAGCCCGGAAACAATAAAATCAGACCCTAAACTTTTAATGCGATAGGCATGGGACATATTGTTTTCAAGATTGATTCCATTTGTTATGTTTCCATCACCATCAAGAAAGGTAAGATAGCCTTGACCTTCTGTAAAAAAGGTATTTAAATTGTCTTCGGCTTGAACATATCCAACGGCAATAATCCCTTCTGGAGTAACGCTCATGTGCTCGAAAGCATCACTTCCGCCATTGTCGTGTATTTTCTCGAAAACAATATTTCCATCTGATTTATTGAGCTTTATAATGGCACTATTTTCATTTAAAGAACCGCAAATAAAATACCCATCCTCTCCTTCAAATGCCGAGTTACCAAGATTGTGTCCTGTTCCGCCTGAGAATTCCCTTGACCATTGCAAAACACCACTTTGATCGGTCTTAACCACTAAGATTTTTGCCGAATTAGGTATAAAACCAGTTTCGCCGACCTGAAGAGATCCACCGTCTGCACAAGTCAAGATAAAATGACCATGAGCTTCTTCTCCTGATCCTCCATAAGCCGAATACCAATCAGAACTGGGTGCCTCAGGGTAATCTGTAACAGTACAGGTATTATTGACTTTTCTACAGCCGAAGAGAAGAAATATAAAACTTAAGATATAGATGTAAGGAGTTTTCATAAAGCTTATTTATAATATAAACGAAGGCTGAATAATTCGTTTCAGTAGCTAAATTAAAAACGGTAAAAATTTAGAAATATTTCCAAGAAATAAGACTTGGATGGCTTCCCTAAACGTATCCCTTATCTTTAGCCCAGCTGCTAAGCTGCGCAGAATTGGGCATGTCTAACTTTTTAAGAATATTATGCCTGTGCGTTTCAACGGTTCTGTGAGAAATGAAAAGCTTTTCCGCAATCTCTTTGGAGGTAAGTCCCTTGGCGATATGCTTCACGATTTCGATTTCTTTCATGGTTAATTCTTTTTTGGCCTCAGAATCAACATTTAACAATGAAGTAAAGTAACGATCCTTGATATCCGATGCGATGAAGGTTTCTCCTTTGTAAACTCCATGAATGGCCTCAACCAATTCACTTTTCGAAGTGTTTTTTGTAAGGTATCCTTTAGCGCCAATAGAGAGAAACTTTTTCACGTATGTAATATCGTCATGCAAAGAAAGACCGATTACACGCGTTTTAGGTAAGCTATCGTTGATTTTTTCAGTCGCATCAAAACCGCTGCCCTCTCCCAAATTGATATCCATTAATACGATATCTGGTTTATGCTGCATTGACATGGTGTAAGCATCATCTTCATTATCTGCTGTTCCTACAACTACGATGTTTGGCGCATCCTTTAAAAGAGATGACCATGCTTCACTGATAAGCTTATGATCGTCTACAATAAGGACTTTGATATTGGAATCCATAAAGAGTGTTTTGCACTAATTTAAGCATTCAAAGCTTCCGCTCCACCAACAATCTCCAAAATTTCATTTGTAATTGCTGCTTGACGGGCTTTGTTATAGCTTAGCTTAAGCTCTTTTTGGAGCTCACTTGCATTATCAGTTGCTTTGTGCATGGCTGTCATTCTTGCTCCATGCTCTGCCGCATTAGAATCTAAAAGAGCCTTGAAAAGCTGAACCTTAAGAGATTTAGGGATTAAATCCTCAATTATTTCCTCTTTTGATGGTTCAAAAATATAATCTCCAGTACTTGACGAATCCTCGCTTGACTCTGGCGCTTGAATTGGAAGAAACTGCTCCATTTCAACTTTCTGCGTTGCGGCATTCACAAATCGATTATACACTACATAAATACGATTGAATTCTCCCGTTTTATAAAGCTCCATCAATTCATTAGCTACCTCAGAAACATTCTCAAAGCTCAGGTCGGCATATACATCCTCACGCTCCGTTAAGAAGTCATTGGTAAAGAAACGATCAGTTCTTTTATAAATATCTCTGATTTTTTTACCTAAACATAAAACGTGAACATCCCCAGAGTTATTGAACTCAGTTGAGATTGTTTGATTTATGTTTTTGACTACATTGTTGTTGAAACCTCCGCACAAGCCTCGATTTGAGCTAATTCCAACAATCAATGTTTTACCTCCGACACGCTCTTCTGAAAATGCATTTTCGGAAAGATCAAGTGTAGCACTCAAATTTGTTAGGATTTCTTTTAGCTTAACAGCATACGGTCTCATTTGCACAATTGCGTCTTGAGCTCTTTTTAATTTTGCCGCAGAAACCATTTTCATTGCAGAGGTAATCTGCATAGTTGATCCAACGGATGAAATTCTATTTCGTATCTCTTTTAAGTTTGCCATCGATAACTTTTTTTTGAGTTATGCTTTTACTTAATACTTACTTGCAAGTTCTTTGGCTACTTTTTCAAGTACCGCAGTGTTCTCATCTGTATATTTACCAGACTTTAATGAAGCCATAACATCTGAGTGCTTCGCTTCTAAGAAATCTAAATACTCATTTTCGAAAGCCTTTACTTTATTGATTGGAACATTTTGAATAAGTCCTTTTGTTCCAACGTAAATAATTGCAATTTGTCTTTCAACTGTAAATGGGTCTCCCTCTCTTTGCTTAAGTATTTCTACGTTACGTGCTCCTTTATCCAAAACAGATTTTGTAGCTGCATCCAAATCAGATCCAAACTTAGCAAAAGCCTCGAGTTCTCTGTATTGAGCTTGATCAAGCTTCAAAGTACCTGCAACCTTTTTCATTGATTTAATTTGCGCAGATCCTCCAACACGAGATACAGATATACCTACGTTAATTGCTGGTCGAATACCAGAGTTAAACAAATCCGACTCTAAGAAAATCTGACCATCTGTAATTGAAATTACATTTGTAGGAATGTAGGCAGAAACGTCACCCGCTTGGGTTTCAATTATAGGAAGTGCTGTTAAAGAACCACCACCCTTTACTTTAGACTTTAAAGATTCAGGAAGGTCGTTCATTTGCTTCGCAATCGTGTCATCAGAAATAACCTTTGCAGCCCTCTCAAGTAGTCTTGAGTGAAGGTAAAATACATCTCCTGGGTACGCCTCACGGCCCGGAGGTCTTCTTAAAAGAAGAGAAACCTCTCTGTATGCAACCGCTTGCTTAGATAAATCATCAAAAACAATTAATGCCGGTCTACCTGTGTCTCTAAAATATTCTCCAATCGCTGCCCCAGTCATTGGTGCATAAAACTGCATTGGTGCAGCATCTGATGCATTTGAAGCAACAATAGTTGTATATGCCATTGCTCCAGCATCTTCTAATTTCTTCACAATACCTGCAACCGTTGATCCTTTTTGACCAATTGCAACATAGATACAATAAACAGGCTCTCCTCTATCGTAAAATTCTCTTTGATTGATAATCGTATCAATCGCAACAGTTGTTTTACCAGTTTGTCGGTCACCAATGATAAGCTCTCTTTGACCTCTACCAATTGGAATCATTGAATCAACTGCTTTAATCCCAGTCTGAAGTGGCTCATTTACAGGCTGACGAAAGATAACACCAGGTGCTTTTCTTTCAATTGGCATATTGTGCAACTCTCCTTGGATTGGGCCTTTACCATCAATAGGTTGCCCTAATGTATTCACTACACGACCAACAACTCCTTCACCAACTTCAACAGAGGCAATCTTACCGAGACGACGAACTGTATCGCCCTCTTTTACTGTTGACGATTTACCAAGTAATACCGCACCAACGTTATCTTCTTCAAGATTCAATGCAATACCTTGCATCCCTCCGTCAAATTCAATCAATTCACCGTACTGAACACCTGTCAATCCGTAAATTCTCGCAATACCATCTCCAACTTGCAGTACAGTTCCTACCTCTTGCAACTCTGCTTCCGAACGAAAGCCCGAAAGCTGTTCTCTCAAAATTGCTGAAACCTCTGCTGGTTTAATATCTGCCATGTTATTTGTTTTTTAAAAATTAATTAGCCAATTCTATTTTCATTCTATTCAATTGTGTAGCAATGGAGGCATCAATTTGCTTATCATCCATTTTCACAATAAATCCTCCAATTAAAGATGGATCTACCTCTTCAGTCACTTCAAAATCTCCTTCAACGTGCGCTTTTAATTTATCAAGTATCTGAGCGAGGGTTTGTTTTTCTAATTTCACAGCACTTGTAACTGAAACCGGAACAATGCCATTTTGTTTTTTCAGCAAGCCAACAAAAGCACTTGCGATCTCCGTAAGAAGATATTCTCTTTTATTTTTTGTAATCAATTCAACGAAAGATGATGTCAGCTCTGTAAATTCAGGAAACAAAACCTTCAAAATCGAAATCTTTTTGTCTGTCTTAATAATAGGGGAGTTTAAGAAGATTTGAAATTCTCCAGACTCATTCCCTGCCTCAACAATACGTTCCATATCTACAGCAACTAGGTCCACAGAGTTTGACTCGGAAGACAGTTCTAAAATTGCTTTTGCGTATCGAATCGCTGACTTAGTTGATCTCATGATTAATTCATATTGATATCTGACGCCAAATTATTGGCAAGCGCTTTCTGCTTTTCGTCAGATGATAATTCTGTTCTAACAACTTTCTCTGCTATTTCCAATGAAAGCGCTGCAACATGCGTTTTAAGCTCAGCCATTGCTGCTGCCTTTTCAGATCGAATTGAGTCTCTTGCTGAATCAACAATTTTCTGCGCCTCTTCTTTCGACTTATCTTTAGCAGCCTCAATCATCGCGTTAGAAGTCTGCTTAGCATCTTTTAGGATCTCATCTCGTTCAACCTTCGCTGCTTTAAGAATCTGATCATTTTCAGCCTTCAAGGTCTTCATTTCCTCGCGTGTTTTTTCTGCCAGCTCAAGTGCCTCTGCTATGCTGTTACCTCTTTCATTAACCGCACTTAGAATAGGCTTCCAAGCAAATTTTGCCAATAGGAAAAGAAGAGAACAGAAAACAAGCCCTGTCCAAAATAACAATCCAAAATCTGGTAATACTAAATCCATTTCTTTTAATTTAAATTTTAAAAATTCTGCCGCTGCCAACCGCAGCAGCAGAATTCATTCTAATTACTACGCAGGGTTACCTCCTAAAAGGCCAATTACAACACCGAATAATGCCACACCCTCAATCAAGGCTGCTGCAATAAGCATTGTTGTTGTAATCTTACCTGAAGCTTCAGGGTTACGTGCGATACCTTCAACGGCTTTACCACCGATTTGTCCGATACCAATACCTGCTCCTAAAACTGCAAGTCCTGCTCCAATTGCTGCTATACTTCCGTACATACTATATAGAATTTAAAAATTACTAATTAATGGTGTGCCTCTTCAACAGCAGCACCGATAAATAAAGCCGATAACATCGCAAATAAATACGCTTGAAGAGCGGCTACTAAAAGCTCCAATATCGATATAAACAAAGCCATAGGAACTGATAAAGCACCCCATGCCACACTCTTGTTTATAAAAATGATGGAAATCAATGCAAGAATGATAATATGTCCTGCCGTAATATTGGCAAACAAACGGATCATTAAAGCAAAAGGTTTGGTGAAAATCCCAACGATTTCAATAGGAATCATGATAGGTAACAAAAGTTTAGGAACTCCAGGAGGAGCAAATATGTGCCCCCAATAGTTTTTGTTACCGTTTACTAAAATGATGACCAGCGTTAACGCGGCCAAGAAAAAAGTAACTGAAATATTTCCAGTAAGATTCGCACTTCCTGGGAAAATTGGTATCATTCCAAGTAAATTGTTGATCCATATAAAGAAAAATATGGTCAACAAAAATGGAACGAACTTTTTGTACTTTTTTTCGTTGATATTTGCTTTCGCAATATCATCTTGAACAAACAAAATTATCGGTTCTAAAAACTTGGCAATTCCCTTTGGCGCAACAGCTCCGTTTGTTTTATAAAACCGTGCACATGAAAGCATAATTATCAAAACTAAGAATGAACCAATAAATAGCGAGGTGACATTTTTCGTTATTGAAAAATCCATTGGCTTTACATTGCCATGAACATGACCATCTTCAAAATGAAGCGCTCCATGCTCATCTAATGCGTATATTTTCTCATGGAACATCCCAAAACCTTCAGCCGGACCAACGCCCTTGTAGTAATGATTTTCTCCTTCGTGAGCTAACTCACCATGGTAAAGATGAGAAGATGAGAAGGTTTTAATTCCTTCATCTGTTTTGAGGATTACAGGCAGATAAATAGCTGTACCGCCATGCTCTGGTCCCCAAAGGTGCCATTCATGAGCGTCCTTCACGTGATGCATAATCATCTCGCTTACATCAAATTCTTTTTCATCATGACTTTCTTTTCCATGCTCATTCGCCAAGGCGGCAAAAGAAGTCATTGAAAAAACGAGTGCAATTAAGATATAGGTTAGTGCTTTTTTCACGTTAAAAATGTCTTTTCAAAAATTTTGGGCAAAGGTAACTAAACTTTTAAAAGAAACAATACAATTTTCTCAGAAAAAAAAGACGAAAATGAACCCGAAAACATCAGGAAAGTTGAGCTGGAAAAATGACAATAAATTATGCTAATTTATTTGCAATATTTTTCGCTTTTAAAATACAGTCACTTACAGAAATCCCTGCATAAAAATTACCCAAAATAAAAAGCTCAGGATTTTGCACTTCAAAAGCAGCGATCATACTATTCAATTCCTCCTGATTCATATCGTATTGAGGTATACCTCTCTTCCATCGATAGTGTTTTTTAAAATCAAAATCTCCTGAGTGACCTATAAGATGTTCAAGTTCATTTAAAACCCTCTTTTCGAGATATTCAATTGGCAGCTCACAAAGCTCTTTTTGTCTTTCTCCTCCAACCAAAACGGTGAAAAGCTCTGAATCATTAGGGGCAACATTCTCAAAAGTTCTACTACTAAAAAGGATTCCCAAGTAACTCTTATTATCAGAGGGCTTCGTAAGCACGCCAAAGCCTTTTGCTTGGTTCGCGACATTCTCTTTCTTAAAACCAAAATGAAAGACATCGACAGGGGTATATCGTACCTTCTGAAGAACGCTTCTTAATTGCTCATCTGTGAATAATTTACTCAATGAATAGGCCGGAACAGCACAAATGAGTTTTTTACAAAAAATACTACCTGACTCGCTGTGTACTTCGTATCCAAATTCATTTTTTACTACCTTGTTAACCTCTGTATTCAAGTGTATGTGATCTTTTATCGGTTCGGCAATAGTATGAATCAGTTGGGAGAGTCCCATCGGTAAATTAAAAGAGCCCATTTGCGCACCTTTTCTCTTTTGGCTAAAAAGTCCTCGAAGAACACTGCCATAATTTTGTTCTAGCTTCCACAACATCTTTAGACTGTGTTTTGCACTCATCTTTTTGGTATCTCCCGCGTATATACCAGTTATAAATGGTTCTATTAGCTGGTCATGAAACTCTCTTCCAAAACGTTTTACGACAAAGTCATAGACGGATGTGTTCTGTGAATGTTTGGGAATAAAAGGTTCAAATAGTATCCTGAGCTTACTTGCAAAAGAAAGCAGAGGAGAGCTAATAAATCTCTTGAATGAAGTTGGGATCAACGTAAGCTCATTGTTGTGAAGAACATACCTGTTTTTGTTACTAATTTCAGAGGGGAAGTTCAATGTGTCCCATAAACCGCAATCTTTTACAAGCTCAATAATCGCATCGTTATTAAGCAAAACAGTATTGGGACCGTTTTCACAAATGAATTCACTTTTATTTTCAGTTTGAATAATTCCACCTATCTTATTTGAAGCCTCTAAAACAACGAAGTCGTTGGACTGCTTAGATAAGAAATGAGCTAAGCTCAGACCACAAATACCCGAACCGATTATTACTGTATCTATACGTTTTTCCATTTAAAGATCTTCCTGCATCAATAACAAGTTTATAAGCAAATAACTAACATTAATGTTCGTCAACAAAAATACATTTTAATGTCCATTTGTCCTTACCTTGTTTTTTTGATTTATTGGCGTTAATATTGTTTTGAAGTACCTTCATTCTATGAAACTTGGCTTAATTCTTTTTTTTAGTATCCCATTTTTGCTTTTTAGTCAATACAAATTGCTTTCTACTGAAGGTCAATATCAAGGAGACAAACTTTTTATTAAAAATCCGAAGCAGGTGGATGGCTTTGGTTATTGTATTATTAAAGTAACTGTAAATGGAGATGTTCTTCCGGCGTCTATTCAATCTCCAAACTTCGAAGTTGACTTCAGTCTATTTAATCTCGAGGTAGGCGCGGATGTTTTTGTGGTTATCGAACACTTTGAGGGCTGCACGCCTCGATTTCTTAATCCTGAAATCCTTTTGCCTGAGAGCACCTTCATCCTCGCTGATATTCGCATGCGCGATAATACATTTCTCGAATGGTCAACTACAAATGAAACTGGTATTTTAGATTATGATATTGAACAATTTAAATGGAACCATTGGGTCAGTGTTGGCCAGGTTAGAGGAAAGGGAGGAGAAACGATAAATAAATATTCTTTTAAGGTTCCCCTGCATTCAGGAATCAATAAATTCAGGGTAACACAAACCGACAATTCAGGAGAAAAACGTATTTCTAAGGAGGTCACTCAAGAATCCAGTATTAGGGAGTTTTCAATGACACCAACAAGTGTAAGAGATGATATATTCTTCTACTCTGGAGGTAAGAAAAAGAAAACCCGATATGAAGTTTTTGATGCCTTTGGGAACCTACTCAAAGTGGGATTCGCGGACCATGTAGATTGTAGAAATATTGTAAATGGGATCTACTACATGAATTACGATAATAAAAATGAAAAGTTCTTAAAAGCCAGCGAATGATAAAAAAAATTGAACACCTTGGCATTGCAGTAGCATCTATCGACGCATCTCTTCCTGTTTTTGAAAAGCTTCTTGGCAAGAAAATGTATAAAACCGAAATTGTTGAATCAGAAGCGGTTAAAACTGTTTTTATTGAGCTAGGAGAATCAAAAATAGAGTTACTAGAAGCAACGGATCCAAGCTCTTCAATCGCTAAGTTCTTGAAAAAAAATCGAGAAGGTTTTCATCACCTTGCGCTGGATGTTGAAGATATTGAATTTGAAATAGCCCGTTTAACTGAGGAAGGATTTACATTGATACACCAGACGCCTAAAGCAGGTGCTGACAATAAAAAAATAGCTTTTCTACATCCAAAGTCTACAAACGGTATGCTGATTGAACTTTGTGAAGAAGGTGTTTAATCTTCATATTCGTTCTTATCCAAACGCTTCATTACAACCTTTAGGTTTTCTTTCTTCTTCTTCCTTCTTGCCGCGATGGATGTTTTTGTAAAGAATTTGTGCTTTTTCAAAAAGTCTACCTGAATCTTATCCCAAGCACGGTCGCTATCTATTTTCCCCATACCTCTCAGTTCTAATCTCAATCGGTTAGAGATCTCTTCAAAATCATCGCGTCCGAGATAATCGAGATCGGCATCACAAATAATCTCCTGTAGCTTATTGATGGGCTTATGCGGAATTTCAGTCACATGAATAAGCTCTACTATTGTTTTTATATGCCGTTCTGTATAGCCATACTTTGGCAGCCACTCTGACGCCATTGTAGCACCTATACTTTCGTTATTTTCGTACTGCTTCACAAAACCTGCATCGTGCAAGATTGCTGCCGTTTTTAATAAAAAAAGCCCTTCATCTGTAACTCCTTCGGAAAGCGCAATACGCTCAACAGCCTGGACAACATCTATAGAATGGTGCACGGAATGATAAAGTAATTTATCTGACAATCCAGCCTTCAAATAATCTAAAACAAAATGCTCCGTTTTATAATATTTGATCGAGCTAAAATGATGAAGCTGTACGATTTCACTAAACTTATCGTTCGGGAACAGTCCTTCACCTTTTTCAGATAGCTCGGGCTTGATTTTAAGCACAGCATAGGTGTCAACCTCGATACCACCTTTTATTTTTACTTTTCCTTTCGATTTGCACTCAAAATAGGGTTCTATCAGCGTAAAGGTCGTTCCGGAAATCGTCACCTCTCCAGGAGCACCAAATTTTTCCATTTGCTGTGCCTGATTTACCGTTGGACCCCAAACATCGTAAGCCAGCTTTAAATCCCCAATTATACCGGCTACAACTGGTCCTGTATGTATGCCAAGACGTATTTCCCAATAATCGCTGTGATTGGCTATTGCATCAAACTTCAGTTTGGACATATAATCCTGTATCTGCAATGCAGCAATACATGCATTCATTGGATTAATTGAATTGTCTATAGGTATACCACCTGCACACATGTAGGCATCACCGATTGTTTTTATTTTCTCAAGATCATTATTCTGAATAAGCTCATCAAATCTTCTAAATAAAACATCCAAACGTTTGACAAGCCTACTCGGCCTCATTCTTCTTGAAATATTGGTAAAACCAACTACATCAGTAAACATAACAGTTACCTTATCAAAGGCATTTGCTTCTACTTTTCCATTTACCTTAAGCTCTCTTACGACCTCCTCGGGGAGGGCATTTGCCAACCAGCGTTCAGCATTGTCTTTTTCAATTTGTAAAAGCTCTTGTTGACGTAATACGTTGTTTTTTTCCGCTTCAAGAAGCTTACTTTGTTCTTCAATTCTTGATTTTTGATTGCTAATCTCTCGGGTTCTTTCAGAAACCTTTAGCTCCAGTTTCACTTGTTCCCTGCGTTCGGATTCAATTCTTCGCTTAAAAAATAAAAATGCCAATACTGAAATAATCAATGCGGCGATGGTCCAGAACCACCATGTACCCCAATAAGGAGGTAAAACAGATATTTCAAGGACTTTAGGTTTTTTACTCCACGACCCCTCACCAAGTTTAGCATAAATCTTTAGTTGGTAGTCTCCAGGGGATAATGAGTTAAAAGTGATTTCACGATTTTTTTCAATGAATTGTTCACTGTATTGAGATCCAATAAGTTCGTATCTAAACTGGGTCAATTCAGGATTGGATAAATCACTAGTTTGGAATCGAATAGTAAAGCTTCGGTCCGTATATGGCAGCTCAATGAACGATGTTTTTGCAATGGGTTGTTTTAAAGGCGATCCCTCTTGACCAGGCTTTAACCATTCTTTATTCAATTTAAATTTGGTAATAATTACTTCTTGCTCAGTATTCTCAACATTTAATTCATCTGGACTAAAAACATTGTAGCCATATATCGATCCAAAAAACAATTCACCATTAGAAGAGTTGAAAAAGGCATTGGAATTAAACTCATTACTCACTAAGCCATTTACCTCTAAATATGAATTAACATCAGCATTTAATGGATTGTAAGATGCTATACCCTTGTTTGTACTCATCCATATTCTCTTCTCATCATTCAGGATACCGTAAATAATATTATTTGGCAAGCCAGCTTTTTTATCAATTTTCTTAATCTCGCCAGAAGAAAAATCTACGTAAAGCATTCCTGATCCATAGGTTCCAAGATATAAATTACCCTTATTGTCGTCACACAACGTTGTCGCATAATCTTTAGTTATTTTTCGAATATTATCGTTTATTGGATGGGGCTGAATCATATAATTGCCCTGATCATTCTTGACCAGGATATTAATACCTCCTGAGCTGGTTGCAAACCATATGCGACTTTTTCGGTCTTTGTAAATTACTCTGCATGTACCAGGTGAAAGAGATTCTTTAGGCCGGTTTATATTGTGCTCAAAACGCTGGGAGTTCCCCGTTTCAATATTGTATAAAAAGACTGCTCCTTTTGTCGCTAACAAATAATTCTCTGCATCAATACTCTCTATCCCGTAAAGCCGATTGTATTTAGATAAAATGATTGGATTAACATAATTTAAACGGGTATAGTAGAACGTTTGGTCACTATTAATTTCTAATTTAAAAAGGCCATCTTCAAAACCAACCAAAACGATATTTGAATCAATTGAATAAGAGGACATAACATTAAACTTCGCCTCTTTAGGACCAGATTCAGCATTTTGATACCTCCTGTTGAAATGTGTAAAAAGACCTGTTTTTCTATTGAGCCTCGATATTCCCAGGTCCGTACCTACAAACAAATAATTTCCGCTTTTATCCTCTGTGAAGGTCCAAACATTTGATGAGGGCAAACTCTTTTTAAGATTTGCTCCCGGTCCCACGCCTATAAAACCAGAATATTTAGGGTCAAAACTGGAAATCCCTCGTTCACTACCAATCCACAATTTTTTGTTTTTATCCTCAAAAAGAACACTTAAGTCATCGTACATGAGAGCACTCTTTTGAAACTTATCCTGCGTACTATTAATCAGCTCGCCACCTTCATCAATGGTGTAAAGACCATTTCCCATTGAGGCAAAAAACCATTGTCCTTGAGACAGGCATATGCTTTTGACCTGAACATTTCGCAGCTCAGGATAATTTTGAAATTCCCGCAGCAGACAATTAGACTTCATGTCTAGCTGGAATACACCGAAATTTGAACCTACGTAGATATTACTGTCTGAGGCAATAGTAATATTCAAAATTGCGAAGTCATCAAAACCTAAAACATCAGTTCTTATCTTCTTTGAGGTATTAGAGGAAAAATCATAAATGAATAGTTCATCGGAACCTTTGTTAATAATTAAACTATTATCAACATAGGTTGCAGAGCTAATTTCAGGAGCGCTGTTACCCCAATTAAGTAGCTCAAAAACCTTTTTATTCCGATCAAACCTATATACTCCTTGATTTAAGGTGGCAATCCAAAGGTCGTCTCCTTCACCAATCGAGATAGATGAAATGTCTAAGTTTTTTTTATTATTGGGTGTATATGTTTTGAATTCCTCTGTACTTGGCGTGTATTCCGTGAGTCCGTTATGGGTTCCGAACCATAAAGTACCATCCTCTGTTTTGGCGGAGCTTGTGATAAACGGATTGTTAATTCCTTCTTCCTCATCTGAATTGAAGATTTCAAATTTATCGCCATCGAATCTGTTTAAACCATCTTGCGTCCCTATCCACAGGGCACTATTATCATCTTGTAAAATTGTATTTACAGAACTTTGAGAAAGCCCATTATTTATTGTGTAATTATTGAATCGATAAACAGATTGCGCCCCAACAAAACAGGGAAGAAGGGTGATGAGAAATACAAGTCTTTTCACTCGCTTAAAGACTATTGCTCCTCAGAGTCGTTCGCATTATTGACCTGAATTAAAGAGTTCTCCATATCGCGGTCAAACATATACATACCGCCAGAATCTGTTCCGATCAAATTGAGCTTGTCTAATATTGTTCTTGCCAAGGCTTCCTCTTCAAGCTGCTCAGAAACATACCACTGAACAAAATTGTGGGTGGTATAATCTTTTTCCTGCAGACAAACATCTACTAAATTATTTATGCTCGCTGTTACGCCAATTTCATGCTTAAGAAGCGATTCAAAAACGTTTTTCAAGCTTTTAAATTCATGCGGTGGTTTTTCCAATTGAGGAACTTCTGCCCTTCCTCCTCTCTCATTTACAAATTTCACAAGCTTGAGCATATGAAACCGTTCTTCATCAGAGTGAGTATACATAAAATTCGCCGTTCCATTTAACCCATTAGACTCTGCCCAACAGGCCATAGAAAGATAATATTGAGAAGACGATGCTTCTTTTTTAATTTGGTCGTTTAAGGCTGCTTCTACTCTTTTGTTCATATTATTTGATTTTGTTTATTGAAATATAACAAATGACACTCCTAAAAGTTAGGAATTAAAATTTAAAAAACCATGATAAAAGTGGTAATGGGAACGTTATGTTATCACCAGAATCCCAAACCGAAACTCCAGCAACCGCAATTTGAAAAGCCCTGTTTTCATTTTTCTGAAAACGCATTCCCGGCATCAAATATAATGCTGCAAATTGATTCGACGCTAGCTGATTTTCAGTGATACTAACAGTATATGGAGAAATATCTCCACCATCAAAGTCCCTATTAATATCAGACCTTTCAACCTCACCAAACGCAAACATAGAATCGAAGAATATACTGGCACTACTGGTTATTTGGAAAATTCCTGCAACAGAAATAATCGGTGCTTTCAAAAGATCATTATTGGCTTGTGAAGGTATGTTAGGATAATTATAGTTTACATAATCTGAACCATCAGCACTCGTATAAATGGTCGAATCTCCAATGTAAACTCCAGGTATCTCCTGGGAAGTGCCTGGACGAATATATCCAAAACCCGCAGAAAGACTAATATTATTTTTACGATCACCATATGTAAATGTACCCCAGTGCAAACCACCAAACCCCCGAAAACTATTTAAATAACCTGTCGTTCCGAACATTGAGGCAATTGAAAAATTGACTTTCTTGTTTGATGTGGGTATGGTATACTTTCCGACAGCAATCAAAGGACTACCAAACCAAGTAGTCATAACACCTATATTCAAGCGGTCATTCACGGCAAAATGAACCTCAGGACCGAACAAATTGACCATGGCATAATGATCGTTACGTTTGATAGTTAAGGCGTTATTGGTAAATGCATATCGTGTTGAAAAAGGACTTTCTTCACGCAATTCACCATTTTTTATTTCATCTTGGTTCTCAATCAGGGTTATTCTTTTTACTTCTGACTTAAGAATGTATATTTTACCTATTGTTTTCGTTTCAATTAGTAACTCCCTTGCATCATCACTTAGAATAATTGCAATATATTTTGTGCCATCATTTTTTTCTATTAAACGCAACGTAGAATCTGTAGATTCAACCTGACCGTGAATATTAAAGGAAAATGAAATTAAGAATGAGATAAAAATGAGCGATAAGAGCTTTTTCATAAAAGAAATTTAAGATGCTAAGTTACGACATAATTCCGGTGAACCCTCAAAGAAAGAGCAGTTAAAACTTCGTATGGAATTGTATTCAATTGCGCAGAAAAATCAAGAATAGATTGATTTTCACCTATAATTTCTACTGTATCGCCCTCTTGAAGCTTTAATCCTGTTACATCGACCATTACCATATCCATACATACATTTCCAACTGTCTTACAACTTTTTCCTCCAATAAAAACAGTCCCTTTACCTTTACCTAAAGATCGTCTGAAGCCATCGGCATAACCCACCGGAACAATTGCAATAGTAGTCTCTTTTTTTGCTATAAATGCTCTATTGTAGCCTACCGTATCCCCTTTAGAAAGGTGCTTTATTTGCGTAATTTCACTTCGCCACTCAATCACTGGCTCGAGGGCTTTTTTAGCAATTAAATCATTAGCTACTCCATAAACAACGAGCCCCATTCGAACCATATCTAACGCAGCTTTCGGTTGGTTGATGATCGCTGCAGAATTCGCCATGTGTTTAGTATAGGGGTATGAAATATGCTTGCTTAGCATTTCGCATGCCCCAAGGAATATATCCAACTGATGTTTAGTAAAAGAAGGATCTAATTGGTTGTCTGATTCAGCAAAATGAGAATAAACCCCCTTCAGATGAAGTTCTGGTTGGGAGTGAAGGATATCTATAAAGCTTGGGACCTCAGAAGGCTTAATTCCTAGACGATTCATTCCTGAATCTATTTTTAGATGTATCGGGAAAGACATTCTATTTTTCAAAATCAAGGTGCGCACCAAATCATCAAGAAGCGTTAATGAAAAAATTGCTGGCTCTAAGTCGTGCTCTATACAATCATGAAAATCATCAGCGCCTGGACTCATGACCAAAATCGGACACTTAACCCCATAATTTCGAAGCTGTACACCTTCATCTGTATATGCTACGCCCAAATAATCAACACCCAATTCCTCTATAAACACAGCCGTTCTTTTCATTCCTGTCCCATAAGCATTGGCTTTTACCATTACCAAAGTTTTTGTATGTTCAGGCAGAAGGTCTTTCAAAGCATGAATGTTTTTCCTTAAGGCACTCAAGTTGACATTAATTTGGGTTCTGTGCTGCTTAAGCTTAAGCAGATGCGCTATGTTATTCATAGACGACCCTGCATTACCTTTTACTAAAACGACCGCATTATTTAAAGACGCTTCTTCTAACGTTAATTCATCTGAAAAATGACAACTCAAAGGCGCATAGCGTTTCAGTATAGCTGTTATCTCATCCTTGGGAATTATCATCTCTTTTGGTAACAACAAAACTCTTTTTTTGGACTTAGCAAGTGTGCTTTGGTACTGGAGTGCCACCTCCAAGGACTCTTTATCCAAGCTATAGGTATCATTAATAACTAGGGAGTCATGAATCCCATCAAAGGTTTCAAGCCGCATTGCGACATCTGGAAATTGGATGTCATCCGGGATAGAGACATCAAAATAACTTGCTACACCCAAAGCCATTATGGCATTTTCTTCTTTCAGTTGATCTATAAAACCCAACGCTGCAAGCGATGATTGAAAGTCCGATGATGATAGCTTTATTACCCCTTTATTTCCTGACCAGAAATCATCAATTTTAGAGTGAAGCTGAAAAACGGATGTGCAACCTTTTATGAAATTGAAATACTCTGTTTTTTTGCCATTCTTGTCAGAAAAATTTTCGTTATGCTTATCACCTATATGACCAACTATAACATGAGTGGGCGCCAACATTTCATTGAATACTTTTCCTTCGTCTGGAAGAGAAATTGAAAGCTCAAAAACACCTATTTCTGCAGATGAATGGAGCTCCAAAATAGAAAGGGCAACACCTAATTTAGAGTTATAGCTCTTTGGAGATTTTACTAGTCGATACTTTAGCTTTAATAAAGACCCAAGCCATTCTTTAATTGTCGTCTTACCGTGGGTTCCGATAATCGCAATTGTCGGAATCTCAAAATGTAATCTGTGCCATTTCGCAAGCTTCATTAGAGCATCTAAGGGCTTACTGACAATTAGATAGACTGCGTCTAAGTGGGCTTTATAAGGCATTTCTTGGACAACAAAGACACGTACCCCTTTTCGATAAGCTTCTTCAATAAATGACGCTCCATTGCGATATTTACCCTGTAAAGCAAAAAACATTTTACCATCACCTTGTACAAGGGTCCTTGTGTCATAAACGACTTCATTTACGAGTAAAGTATCGTCTTGAGTACTATCCTCAAGTTCAAAAATTTTTCGGAGCTGACTTATTGTAAGCTGTAGATTCACGATGAAGATTTGTTAAAGCATGACCTGCAAAGTGGACGGTATTCTTCAACTGCACCGAGCATTACCTGATCGGTATCAGCCACTAACCTATTTGAAAATTGAGCCAAGTTACCGCATGATACACATATAGCATGGACCTTAGAAACATATTCTGCAGATGCGAGCAGAGCAGGCATTGGACCAAAGGGGGTGCCTGTATAATCCATATCCAAACCAGCAAGGATCACTCTAATTCCACGTCCGGCAAGCTCAGAAGCAACCTCAACAAGCTGATCATCAAAAAACTGTGCTTCATCTATGGCTACAACCTTTTGATTCTTAACAGTGTCTAGTATTTCCTTCGAGCTTGAAACGAGCACCGCATTAAACTCAGTGCCTCTATGGCTAACCACATTTTTCTCACTGTATCTTATATCCACGGATGGCTTGAATAAAATTAAATCTTGCTTTGCAAATTCTGCGCGTCTCAGCCTACGTATAAGCTCTTCTGTTTTACCAGAAAACATCGAACCACAAATAACTTCAATCCAACCGTTGGATCTATTTTGAATTGGAAATTGCTCTAAAAACATTGACGTTTATTTAATCTATTCGGCTACTGCTCAAAACGCAAATATCGTAACCCTTAGATAAGGAACAAGATAACAACTTTTAGACAAATAAAGGACTTGTATGAATTCAAAAAGAAAGACAATTTAATGTAAATTAGATGAAATTTATTTTCATTTATAGAATGAATAAGTTCCTATCTATATTTTGTCTTGCATTAGCATTTCAGTTAAATGCGCAAGGTGATTTTGATTATAAGCAATTTACAAAAGTCCTCTGTGCTCCGGAATTTCATGGAAGAGGATATGTCCAAGGTGGAGATTCAATAGCGGCAGCATATATTGCAAGGAACTATGCGGATATGGGAATAAGGCCTGTTTCGGACAATTATTACCAATCTTTTAGCTTCAAAGTAAACACCTTTCCAAGTAGCTGTGATGTTCTTTTTTCGGGACAAAACCTCATTCCAGGAAAGGATTATTTAGTCGCAGCTGCATCCTCGGGAACATGTGAAAAAACTCCATGTAGTCCAAAATTATTTTATTCCAAATTTGTTTCTGGAGAAGAATTTTTAGAGAAGATTAGTAAAAGAAATATAGAGGGGCTTGGTGCAAAAGAAAATGACATTCTTATTGTTAAGAACTTAAATTATTCTTTGGACAGTACTAGAAAAATCAGCTACCTCATCAACCAATATGCCCAATTCCAACCGATTATAGAGCTGGTAAACAAAAAATTCACTTGGTCAGTGAGTCCTGTAGTATACGGCTCAATTTATCTTCAGATACAATCTTCTTCACTAGTAAATCAAAAAGATGGCGCAGAGATTAGCATAAATATTCATAATCGTTTTTTAAATAACCATACAGCGCGAAATGTAATTGGTATTATTGAAGCACGGAAAAAAGCAAAATCAACCATCATGCTCACCGCTCATTATGATCATTTGGGACGACTCGGCTCAGAAACCTTTTTTCCAGGTGGAAATGACAATGCAAGCGGGGTTGCAATGATGCTATCCGTCGCTGAAAAGTTTAAAAAGAAACCCTTGAGAAACACCAATGTACTGATCGTTGCCTTTGCAGGTGAGGAAATTGGACTTTTAGGATCAAAATACCTTTCTGAGCATCCAGTCATACCTCTAGATAAGATGAAATTTCAGCTAAACATGGATATCATGGGTAGCGGAGAAAAAGGAATTACCGCAGTAAATGGACGGATCTTTAAAAAAGAATTCAAAAAACTTCAAAAACTAAATAAAAAATTGGCAGCTGTTCCCGCTGTTAAAGCGCGTGGGAAATCAGCAAATTCAGACCACCATCATTTTACTGAAAAAGGCATACCTGGATTTTTCATCTACACCATGGGTTATAATCAAAACTACCATGATATCTATGATACCTATGAAGCTTTAAGTTTTTCATCATTCGAAGGGCTTTCAGCACTGTTTGAGTTATTTGTACGCAAACTATGATTTCCCCGACTGAGCAAGTCCAATAGATTGAATAATAAGAAGAATAACACAAAGCACTACAGCATGGACTACTTGAATCCAAGGAGCATCGTTCATAACTAGAATAAGCTCAAAAGTCAAAAAAGCTAGAAACTGCATGACGGTCATAATCATAAAGTTGACAACGAACCTTTTTGGATTGTTCTGAACTCCGATATGAACAAATAACCACGAGCAGGTAAAAAGAACCAACAAGAAAACCGAATTCACAACATTTTCAGACTGTGAAAGCGATGGAAGTGAGGCTTGTGTTACCAAAAAGGCGATAAAATGAGCTGCATATATAAAAAGTAAGCCTTTAAACCTTTTACGAATCATCGTCTTTATTCATTTTGATTACTTCTCTTATAACTAGTGTCAGAGAACCGATCACCCCTGATAAAGATAAAGCGACAGTGAACCAAGGAGTCGACATTTCATAACGCTCATCTAAGAACATCCCGCCCCAGGTAAAAGCATAAATAATCAAACCCATTTGAATGCCTAAACTTGAAAACTTAACATACTTGTTCGCTTTCCGCTTAAGCGAAGGCTTTTTATTCTTCATTCAACTCTAATTCGGATACGTCGCTCATGTCAGGCAAAGCAGATGACATTTTACACGTTCCTTCAAAGAATGATCCTTCATCAATCTTTAGCTTAAGTGTTTCAATATTTCCATGAATTCTTGAAGTCTCTTTCAAGGTTAGTAAGTCTTCAACTTTTAATTCTCCATCAATTTTACCGTGAATCTCACAGGTCAGACAATTTAGATTTCCTTTAACGCGACCTGAACTACCAATGGTTACCTTACCTTTGCAGGCTATATTTCCATGGATTTCTCCTTCGATATGAATATTATTGTCGGTGACGATGTCGCCTAGCAGCTTTGTTCCTGCAATAATTAAATTCGTTTCTTGTGTATGTGAATTTGTCATAGTTGTATTTTCTATTTCTTTCCGCTTAAACATGGTTCAATTTAATAAAAATCATCAAAAAATGATTTGTATTCGTCTAATTTTGAAGTTTCAATCAATAATTTCAAATTGGTTTTACCAATCGAGTATATTTTATTGTTTTGAAACTCCTCTAAGTACTCATAACCAGCTTTGTAAGAGTTAATATACACTTGTGCCGATTTTGAATCATCGAACTCTTTGACTACGACAAAGGGATCTTTTTTTGCGGTTTTGCTTATACTCTCTTTCAATGCCTTAGCCCTATGGATTTTTCTATTGAAGGATTTGACTCCTGATTTCAAATCTTCTATCTCCTCATCCTCCTCATCATTCTTGTCCACAAAAATAATGACAAAGTGTTTTTCAGAAAATGCCCTTTTATAAATGTAATCTGGTTCGAAAGAAATCTCCACATTATCTGAGTACCCATTTTTTAATATGTCTAACAAATCCTCTGCTACTTCCGCTTGGGGCGTTCCTGGTTTCTCATCAATCACCCTATTAATCAAAGGTTTCAACAAAGATTTATCTTCTGTGATTTGGCCCATAGCGAAAACATGTAAAAGCAAATACTCAGCACGAAATGCATTAGTAAGATCTTCATCAATCACCTTTAAAGATGCTGATGCTACCTCCTTGTATTTACCGGAAAAGTATAGCTCAGCCATTTCAATATATTCTTGCTCATTTAGCTTTTCGGACTCCTTTTGTTTGATGTAAAAATCGGGATCCTTCAAATATTTTGCGGCATCTGATTTTGGATAAAATTCCAATATGTGGTCGATAAAGGGTTGTTTTTTGCCAGATGCTTCATTGATTTTATATAATTGAAAAGCGGAAGATAGATCAGTAAGGTTCCGCTTGTTTTTTGCAAGAACCCGTTCAAATTGAACCTGAGCCAGTTCTGTTTCATTTAAGATTTCTTTATACAATACCCCGCTCGTGTAAAGCGCTTCAAATAAACGAAGCTCCGAAGCAGCAAATAAACTGTCTGTCAATGGAATATTTTTCCTAAGGTTATCAATAGTCAAAGAATCTGAATCAGATTCTTCAACGAGTAAAGAATCTGCGTTGGTAGAGTCAGATTGTTCACTTATTTCAAAGCTCATTTTCTCGCTTCTTCTCCAATGATCCTCATTCTCCCGGGTAGTTCCCCAAATTTTCCTAAACTCTTCGAAGCCTTGCTCACGCAATTTGGGATTACTAAAAACAGATTTGCTTGAATTGGCATTAGAATTCGCATTGCTTTGTTCTTGGAGCGCAAGTAGCTTCGCAGCCTCCCGCTCTTTTCGCTCCTGTGCTTCCTTCTTTAATTGCTTTAAGGTTTCTTTAAGAAAACGTTCTCGCTCCTTTTCGGGCATGAGTGCTATTCGCTCAACACTATCCTCAAAATTCACAGTTTCAATGGCTACGACGAGATCAGAAAGCTTGGCCGCTTTCTCAATTACAAGTGCTCCATTTGGATATCCCTCTGGAATAAAACGAGCGCATGAATCATAATATTTCTGTGCAGAAACATAGTTACGATCTGCATAACTTATATCACCTAATTTCTCGTAGGCCATTGCCTTTTGGCGTGCATTCCCATTCGAATAAAATGCACATTCCGTGAGGTATCGTATGCCCATTTCTTTTTCTCCGCGGTTCAGTTCAAGGTTTGCCATCGCAAAGTAAATTTGATCTTTATACTGTGCATTTTTGGCATCCTTAAGCATTCTTTTAAGGTCTTTACTCAAGCGTTCTCCTCCTCCACAAATCGCACGGTTCAGACGAGCATTAAATGCAATTTCAAATGGAGCTGTCGATTTGAGTGCTTTTGAAAAATGATGTGCCGCAGAGTCTAGCTGATTGCTATTCTGGTAAAGCTGACCTAAAATGAAATTCAACCTTGTTTTTTCCTTTGAGGTTGGGCATTTTAGGATTGCTGACTTCAGTCCCTTTATTGCCTCAGGATATTCTTTTCGTTTAATGGCAAGATCAGCATAAGACTTGTAAATATCAAACTGTAGGCTTTTACTAATCTCAGGAATAATGTCTTCTCCAGTTGGCTTCTTATTTGCGAAAGGAATATAGTCTTTAAAGGTCTTTTTTCGTTGCGATTTCGAAATCCCATTTAAATCATCAAGTGTGAGTTTTGCATCAGCATAAGATCGCTGCTCAATATGGATTTTAGCCATCCATAGTTTAGCAACATAGAAGGAAGGATCTTTTGCGAATAAG
This sequence comes from uncultured Cryomorphaceae bacterium, assembly GCA_913052055.1. Taxonomy (GTDB): domain Bacteria; phylum Bacteroidota; class Bacteroidia; order Flavobacteriales_D; family Crocinitomicaceae; genus UBA952. The sequence goes on along the minus strand of CAJXDT010000001.1, from coordinate 135,559 downwards.
CGCTTTACAAATTGAAAATTCTTCAAAGACTTTTCATACTCTCTTTTGTAATAGAGTGCTCTTCCAATTGTAATCCAATTCTCATCAATCCATTTGTTATGCTCCACATCCTTATAGTACATATCCTCAGTACTTGGCATACTGTGATTTTTAATAACTTCTGAGCACTTTACAACTGCAGTATCTATAGCAGGATGCATGGCTTTTGCCTCTTCCTCATCTGGTAAAGGATTAACATCTAAAATTGAGTAGAAATCGTCTTTATTGGAATTATAAAAGCTTCTTAGCGCCTGGTCCAAAAGCTCATTTGCATTGAAATACCCATTATACTTAGCTGTTGCCGAATGATAGGTCCGATTTAAAAAAGCATTATTCTCTGTCGAACAAGAGGAGAACAGTAGAAAAATCAACAAGAAAGAATATAAACCTGATTTCATGAGAGCCAATGTCTTACTATAACTTGTTTTAATGAACTTTAGTATATAAAATCAAGATTTCTATGCGATGTTTGTAAAAACCTGTTGAATATCGTCATCATCCTCAATCTTATCAAGCATTTTCTCAATATCAACAAGCTGCTCTTCGGTAAATTCAACAGGTGAAGTAGGGTATCTTTTGAGTCCTGATTTTTGAACAGAAATCCCCATATCTTCAAGGCCCTTTGAGATGGTACCAAAAGCGGTGTAATCCCCATAAATAAATAATACTTCTTCTTGAGCTTCAAGCTCCTCAACGCCTGCATCAATTAAATTGAGCTCAAGCTCTTCGAGGTCCATTTCATCTGTCATTTCTATTTCAAAAACACTTTTTCTTTGAAACATAAATTCTAAAGATCCAGTAGGAACAATGCTTCCTCCAGCTTTATTAAAATAAGACTTCACATTAGCCACTGTTCTGGTTGAGTTATCCGTTGCACATTCAACAAAAACGAGCACTCCGTGTGGTCCCTTCCCTTCATAATTCATTTCTGAAAAAAGGTCAGTGTCCTTTTGAATAGATCGAGAAATTGCCGCTTCAATATTATCCTTGGGCATATTTTCAGACTTCGCATTCTGAATTGCCGTTCGCAGCTTGGCATTGGTTGCAGGGTCAATTCCACCCTCTTTAGCAGCCATGGTAATCGCTTTACCTAGCTTCGGGAAAATCTTAGACATTTTATCCCATCTCTTTTCTTTTGCTGCTCGGCGATATTCAAATGCTCTTCCCATAGTTTGCTTTTGACAAAAATAGGGAATTGACCGTGTATGGTCAAGTTAGGAAGCCTTAAATGCAGTTAGGATTTCATCTATATAATTGAGCAAGGGCTCACGACCAAATTTGGATTGCGAAGAGGTAACAAAAACTGGAGGGAGCTCATCCCAAAACTTAAGAATTTCTTTTTTATAGCCGGTCAAGTTTTTTTGCAGAGCAGAGCTCGAAAGTTTGTCGGTTTTGGTGAAAACTAGAGAAAACGGAATTCCCTTACCACCGCACCAATTCATAAATTCAAGATCTATTTTTTGAAGAGGGAGACGCGCATCAATCAAGACAAACGTAGTCATCAGACTCTCTCTATGCAAAAGGTATTCGGTAATGAAAACCTCCCAGCTTTGTCTGCTTTTTTTTGATGCCTTTGCAAATCCATAGCCAGGTAAATCAACTAAATACCAATCCTCATTGATTTCAAAATGATTTATTAATTGTGTTTTCCCAGGAGTTGAAGAGGTTTTTGCCAATTTCTTTTTCCCAGTAATCATGTTAATTAAGGAAGACTTTCCAACATTTGATCTACCAATGAACGCAAATTCTGGCCTACCATCCGCTGGACACTTTTTAAATGTTGTGTTTGACACTAAAAAAGAAGCACTTTTTATATCCATTCCACAAATCTAAGATATATTACCTTGAAGCGAACATTTAATACGGTTAGTTGTTTCACAAGTGCATAGACATTGAAAAATGGCAGAATATAAAATAAAAGATCTTGAAAACCTTACAGGCATTAAGTCTCATACAATTCGTATTTGGGAAAAGAGATATAGTATTTTGTCACCTGATAGAACAGACACCAAAATAAGAACATATTCAGATGATGAATTGACGCACTTATTGACTGTAAGTATGTTGAACCGAAATGGTATTAAAATATCTAAGATTGCCAAACTTGAGCAAAATGATATGAATAAGCTGCTTTGGGACATCAAAGTTAACAAGGAGCCTGAATATAGTATGGATAAATTAATCCTTGCGCTTGTCTCCCTTGATGAAGAGCTGTTTAAAGGAACCATGAACACGCTTATTGAAAGATATGGTCTAGAAAAAACTTTTGTAGAGCATCTAATACCTTTTTTAGATCGTGTTGGAATTATGTGGTTGATTGGTTCAATAAACCCTTCACAGGAGCATTTCATGTCAAATCTGATTAGACAGAAAATAATTTCAGAAATAGACAAACAACCTATTCCGAAGGCAGATAGTAGTACTGTCTTGATGTATCTTCCAGAACATGAGTGGCATGAAATAAGTCTTTTGTTTTATCAATTTCTTTTGCGAGAAAAAGGGGTGCACACCTTCTACCTTGGACAAAGTCTTCCCTATCCCGCACTTTTGGAAAGTGTGGACAAGCTTAAGCCAAACGCTATTCTATCTTCTTGGCTAACCGCCGTTGATAAAAAGTTTGTGGTTAACTATTTTAAACAACTGAAAAAAGACCTTCCGAACCTAAAAGTTTTCGCGGGTGGCGCTCAAATTAAATCCAACAGTAAGGACTTAGAAAAGTATATTATTGAGGCGCAAAATATACCAGACCTAATTAAGCATTTAGAGAAATAACTTCTTCGTTCGCTTCAATTTTGGAACACGGTTTCACATCACACTACAATATTCACAATTTTACCCGGAACAACGATAACCTTCTTTGGTGTTTTCCCCTCCAACCATTTCTTTGTAAGTTCCATATTTTCAACCTCTTCTTGAACTTCTGTTCTGTCCAAAGACAATGAAAGGTTGGCTTTAAAACGCATTTTCCCATTAAACGAGATAGGATAATCAAAAGAATCTTCCACTAGGTGATCTGCATTAAAGACTGGGAAGTTAGCTGCAAACAAGCTCCCTTGTTCTTTTCCAATCTTCATCCATAGCTCCTCACAAAAATGAGGTGCATAAGGAGCAAGAAGGATAAGAAATTGTTCTAATACCTCAAGGTTTTTACACTTTTGCTCTGTAAATTCATTTACAGCAATCATAAATGTAGATACACAAGTATTCAGAGAATATCTGTCTAAATCATCGGTTATCTTTTTGATTGTTTTATGTAAGGTTTTTAGCGCTGCCTTGGAAGCTTCATTGCCTTCTTGCAATATAGATTCACCCTCGGGGTTACAATAGAGCCTCCAACATTTACGCAAAAAATTATGAACCCCTGAGATTCCTTTTGTATCCCATGGTTTGCTCTGCTCTATCGGACCCAGAAACATTTCATAAAGCCTCAGTGTATCGGCACCATAATTTTGAATAAGCTCATCTGGCGTTTGAACATTAAACTTAGACTTTGACATCTTCTCGACCTCATCGCCACAGATATAATCCCCATTTTCTTCAAGAATAAAAGATGCATCAGCATATTCCTTACGCCATTTTTTAAAGCCTTCAATGTTGAGTTTATTGTTTTCAACCAATGAGATGTCCACATGTATCGCTTGGGTATCTTGACCCTGAAGCTTCCCTTTAGAAACGAAAACATTACTGTCTGAAATGCGATAAACAAAACTACTTTTCCCTAAAATCATCCCCTGATTAATGAGCTTTTGAAAAGGTTCATCAAAAGATATATATCCCTGGTCAAAAAGAAACTTGGTCCAAAATCTTGAATAAAGTAAATGACCAGTGGCGTGCTCCGCACCACCAATATATAAATCAACTTGTTTCCAGTACTGGGATTTTTCTTTCGAAACAAATTCATTTTCATTCCTAGGATCCATATACCTTAAAAAGTACCAAGAGCTACCTGCCCAACCTGGCATCGTATTAAATTCCATTCTATCTCCCGCAAAATAATTCCAAGAAGCTTTTGCCGCCCTCGCCAAGGGTGGTTCTCCCTCTTGTGTAGGCAAATAGCTATCGACTTGCGGAAGTTCAATAGGTAAATTTTGATCTTCAACAACATAAGGGAGCTCATCCTCATAGTAAATAGGAAAAGGTTCACCCCAATATCTTTGGCGAGAAAATACAGCGTCTCTAAGTCTATAATTTGTTTTCCCTTTTCCAAAACCCTTTAGCTCTAGGATCTCAATGGATTTTTTGATACCCTCGGGTACAGAACAGCCATCTAAAAAAGAAGAATCTTTGAGTATTCCTGTTTTATCAGTATGTGCGGACTCAGAAAGATCAACATCTTCAAATATATTTTTGATGGGTATATCAAAATGACGTGCGAAATCATAATCCCTCTGGTCTCCACAAGGCACAGCCATGACTGCACCCGTTCCATATGAAGCAAGCACGTAGTCAGCTATCCATATTTGAATTTTCTCTCCGCTCAATGGATGAATGGCAAATGCACCGGTATTTTCTCCCGTAATGGTCTTCACATCACTTTGCCGATCACGCTCAGACTTCTTAGCTGCTGCCTGCTGATATTTCAGAACATACTCTTTATTTGATTCCGACGTAATATGTTCAACATAAGGATGTTCTGGAGCTAAAACCATAAAGGAAACACCAAATATGGTATCGGGTCTGGTTGTGAAAACCTCCACAGGGCTATCATAGCCCTCAATGTCAAATATTACAGAGCATCCCACAGATTTTCCAATCCAATTTCTCTGCTGTTCTTTTAAGGAATCTGTCCAATCTATTTGTGTTAATCCCTGAAGTAATCTTTCAGCATATGCTTTAATACGCATCGACCATTGGCGCATTTTTTTCTGAACCACAGGGTATCCACCTCGCTCAGACTTACCATTGATGACCTCATCATTGGCAAGAACAGTTCCAAGTTCAGGACACCAATTTACCCAGCTATCAGCCAAATAAGCCAATCTATAATGCTGCAAAACAGCTTCTTTTTTGGGAGAATCAAAAGATTTCCATTCAGCGGAATTAAATTCTATTTCACAATCATGAGTCGCTTTAATACCAGTATTTCCGCTGGCTTCAAACTGCTCTATTAAAAGTGAAATACGCTCAGCTTTGTTAGATTTTTCATTGTAATAACAATCAAAAAGTTGCTTGAAAATCCATTGCGTCCACTTATAATATTCTGGAGAAGATGTACGTACCTCCCTATCCCAATCATAACAAAACCCTAATTGGTCAAGCTGACTTCTATAGCGTTTGATATTCTCTTCTGTGGTGATTGCAGGATGCTGCCCTGTTTGAATGGCATATTGCTCAGCAGGAAGGCCAAAAGAATCATAACCCATTGGATGAAGCACATTAAATCCTTGCAGCTTTTTATATCTAGCAAGAACATCAGAGGCAATATATCCTAAGGGGTGACCAACATGAAGTCCCGCTCCAGATGGATATGGGAACATATCCAAAACATAGTACTTTTCTTTAGTTGAATCCTCAGAAACTTTATAGCTCTTGTTTGTCTTCCAAAATGAAATCCATTTCGACTCTATTTCCCTAAAGTTGTACTCCATATCTATTTTTAAGAATGTAAAGATAGTTATTGTGATTCATGATATAAAACCATGAACTAAAGATTGTTTCTTCAAAAACAATGGCTAGTCGTTTTTTGGCATAAATCTTGCAATGAAGTAAATAAAATACGGAAATATACTTTCTAAGTTTTTTAATTTTTAACACTTACTTTTTCATAATTCAATGTTTTTTAACACAGATAGCCCGGAGTTTTCCGGGCTTTTTGTTTCTTAAGTTTCAAGATAATAATAATGCTCCTCCAACGATTAAAAAGCAAGCATCTACCCAAACGAAATAGTAATCTTTGTTTATCCGAGAATGAAAAAAGGTGAGTAAAAACATGTAGATAAAGCTTATTATCCAAGGTAATGAAGCGTTTTTTTGGATAATCACTACATAACAAATACCAAGTATAGAAAGGAAACGCATCAACTTTAAAGAGTTATTCATCCCAATGAGCTGAGGAATTGTTTTCATTTCTTCCGGGTCATAATCGATATCCTTCATGTCTGAAGGAATAAGTATAGCGAACAGAAGTATGAAGCCCGCAACGGGAGAAACAAAGCTGTTCAATAGTAAATAAGGCATGATATGAATTAAAAAGTACCAGATACCAAATACTAAGAAAATCTTTAGATACGGGATTTCTCGAAGACTATACTTACGAATTCTGTATACATACAGGATACAAATAATTACACAGATAGCGCATAATAAATGAATCAGATAATTCTGTGCAAAATAACGCGCATATAGAAAGCCAGCTAAAATGAGCGAAATGATGGAAAGAAATATAATAGAAGATTTATTAGCTCCTAACCAATTCAGAATAACAACAGGTAAATCTCCGCTCCTCAGCTTCCACAAACGATGAAAGTTATACATACTCAAAATACCGAATGCAAACATCAATGCATAATAAGGTGAATATTCACTTCCATTGTAAAGTCCAAGGATGTATACAAAACTAAAAATCGCCAAATGAATGTGAGAACGAATTGCGTATTCCATTACCTTTCTCATTTATGACTAATTATGTTCGATTTATATAAGGAATAATACTTTGAGTTTCTGCATATAAAGTTAGTCATCTTTAGAGTAAAAAGATTAAATCTGAGGCAAATCATGAGGGTTTAAAAGAGAATTTAATTACTACTTTTAACCTGAAGTTCAATCAAAGATTTCGATAATGCCAAACCTTTCTGTAGTCATCATTACGTTCAATGAAGAGAAAAATATCGCACGGTGTTTGGCTTCTATCAAGACCATTGCAGATGATATTGTTGTAGTCGACTCTTTTTCAACGGATAAAACCGAAGAAATTTGTTTACAATTCAATGTGCGCTTTATACAGCATAAATTCGAAGGACATATACAACAAAAAAACTGGGCTTTAAAGCAGGCTAAATATCCGCATGTCTTATCATTAGACGCGGACGAGGCACTTGACGAGAAGCTTAAGTCAGATGTGAACTCAGTAAAAAAGAACTGGACAGCGGATGGCTATACGATGAATCGACTTACGAATTATTGTGGCCAATGGATCAAACATTGTGGATGGTATCCCGACAAAAAGCTTCGCCTATGGGATACACGGCTTGGTGATTGGGGCGGAACAAACCCTCATGATAAAGTAATCATGCAAAAAGGAACACGCATTACTCATCTTAACCATGATATTCTTCATTACTCATTTTATACCATAGACCAACATTTAAAACAAATTGATTTTTTCACCGACATTAGTGCCAAAGCGGCATTTGACAAAGGCGAAAGAAGCTCAAGTTTTAAAATCATCTATAAATCTGCATTTAAATTTTTTAGGGATTATATCCTGAAATTAGGTTTCCTTGATGGTTACTATGGATTTATTGTTTGTAAAAATTCTGCTTTTGCCAAGCAAATGAAATACAGAAAACTTCAAGAACTGAATAAAAGTAGGAACTGAATAAATGGAAAGAAAAGATGTTATATCATTTAATAGTAACGCTTTTCCAGATCGCCTCTATCTCTCTCAAAGAGTGTGTCCAGCTAGTAGTAGAAGGCGCGTCAACGTACCCAGAAATACAAATTAGCTTATTTGTTTTAGGGTGCACAAAGTGAAAGGACCAAAAAGCTCCACCTGTCGTATGAATTGCTTTCCCTTTAAAAACAAACATACCACGCATTTCGATACCTGAAATACTTCCATTATAATTAGAACTCTTCGAAGACTCTGGATAAACTAAATCTGTGTATTGCGTTCCCATGTACAAGCGCGAGGTTTCATGAGGAACATTGTATTTAAGCATCGTATCTCTCGCCTGAAGTAGATTTTTATGGCTTAGCTGTGAAGAATCATTGAACGGGTATTGGTAGACCATTACTCCAGAATAAATCGCGCCAACATCTTGCTGGCCGGTACCAATAAATTCGATAGGCCTTGAAGCATTAGGAAGCTGAATTCGATAAAAATTAGGTTGAGAAGCAACAACATTTGCACCATCGGGAAGCTCAATATGAATACCAAAACCATCTGCAATTTTATCATTTACATAGGGGCTCTGTTTTTCCCTAAAATACTTTCGGATACGATTCCACTCTGCAGTATCAAAAGAATCATGCACCTCTTGTAATCCATCTCTACAAGTAGCATAAAGATCCTCAATGTTTTTTGCAGTTATTTCAATCACTAGCTGACGGTTTGCCCATACATCTTTTCTAGAAACGATCGATGGCTCTGACGCTGTATAACCTTTATCTATGGTCAAAAAAAGAATATTGCGATGTCTCTTAATTGCTCCCTCAAAAGTTTTTGAATTTCTATGTACTAATTCAAAAGTTGGTACATCTGGCCAATAAGGCATAATAAACTGCGTCAATGCCGTATCCATCTCATTGGTTAATGGCGCCTGCCAAATCGCATCATCGCAAACCACCAAAATTTCTCCGACCTTACCCGTAACATTTAGCCCTGCTAGGTTTTTTTCATCACAACTAGACAGACCAGCTAAAATGAGCAAACAGCAAACAATACTAAAGGCTTTCATATTATCGGATTCTTATTTTTTGTCCTATTGATATCCGGTTGATATTGACGCGAGGGTTCAATCGCTTTAGCCTTGACTGAGACATTCTGTGCTTTTCAGCAATATGACCAAAAGTATCTCCGCTCCTTACAGTGTAATATTTTCGTGTTGTTGGACTTACTGCCGGTTTTGGTTTCGGCTTTGGTGCAGTTATTTTTTTCTCCGTTTCTATACGCAAGTGTTGACCAATGTATATGTTAGAAGTTTTTAACCCGTTCCAATTCATGATTGCATCAGAGCTCACGCCATAATAGGCAGCTACTGACTTCAAGACATCTCCTGATTGAACCTTGTGGTAGTAGATATTTAATGTTTTTTGAATGGTATCTCCCGACGCGGAATCTTGTACAAAAATCTGTTTTACTTGAACTTCATCTGTTCCAAATATAGAGTGCTCTAGGGCCATTAATGAATCCTCTAAACCTGCTATCAAACTAATTTTCTTGTACGGCCCAGTGAGACAATAAGGAGGTTCTGCCTTAGGAATGTATGTTGTTTTATAGATCGGGTTAAACTCCTTTATTTCTTCTAAAGGCCAATCAATCACCTTTGAAATTGTTCCCATGTGAATGGAAGACTTAAAGCACAAAGTATCTGTTTCAATATTATGTAAATTAAATTTTACAGGAAAAATATTATGCTCCTTATGATAGGTCATTAAATAAGCTGCAGCAATAAAGTTTGGCACATAACCCCTAGTTTCTTGGGGAAGATACGGCCTGACCTCCCAATATGTTTTTTTATTACCTGATCTCCTTATTGCTTTATTGACATTTCCTGGACCAGCATTATATGCCGCGAGTGCTAAATTCCAATCGCCATAAATGCCATATAATTTTTTCAAATATCTGCATGCAGCATCCGTCGCTTTTTCTGGATCCATTCTCTCATCTACATAAGAATTTTCTTTGAGCCCAAAATAGAGGCCCGTGCGGTACATGAACTGCCATAACCCGAGGGCACCGACGCGAGATTTAACATTAGGCCGCAAACCACTTTCAATAACCGAAAGATATTTAAGCTCAATAGGTAATCCGTAAGCGGATAGCTTAGAGGCAAACATATCGAAAAACAATGGAGAGCGCCCCAATACGACTTTAATGAAACCACGTCTTTTTTGAAGGAAATACTTGATTGTACTCAAAGTACTTTGATTGCAATCCAAATGAAATGGACTTATTTCATTCATTTCGTCCAATCTTTCGCAATAAACCTCATCTGAGTATACTGGAAGATCTGTCGGAAGGTATTCAAGTACTTGCCTTATAGAGTCGATATTTTCTAAAGCCTCATATTCCAAATAAAACGCATTTAAGCTCTGTTCAACAGTATTCAAAAATGGGTCCTTGTGCAAAGAATCTCCTATTTTAGGAGGGTTAGTTGGCTGAGAAAAGCCCGAAAAAGCGATCGCTAAAAAATAGATGAATACCCTTATGTTCATTACGTAAAATATTTCTTGATTGCCTCTGAATAATAAATAAGTTTTTCTTCTTCGTTACAAGCTGACATGAGCTGCAGTCCAAAAGGCATGCCGTTAGTATGTTCACCAAAAGGAATACTTATTGCAGGGTGTCCTGTAATATTTGCATGAACTGTAAATATATCTTGGAGATATAATTGAAGCGGATCTGAAATAGAGCCTAGCTCAAAGGCGGTAGACGCCGTTGTCGGCATTACCAAAACATCTACCTCTTCGAAAATAGCATTGGTTGCTTGCTTTGCCAAACGTCGAACTTTTTGTGCCTTGGTGTAATAGGCATCATAATAGCCGTGAGATAGCACAAAAGTACCGGTCATTATTCTTCTTTTTACCTCCTCACCAAAGCCTTCTGAACGAGAGTTTTTATACGTCTCTTCCACACCCTTTGAAGCTTCACTTCGGTAGCCATAATGAACCCCATCGAAACGAGATAAATTAGAAGATGCCTCAGCTGTAGATAAAACGTAGTAGGTCGGTACTAAATGATCTAGATAAGGAAAGCTAAAATCACGAACGTCTATATTCTCCTGTTGTAAAGAATCCTTTAAAAGATTTACTTTCTTTTTTATTTCTGGGTCGAGACCTTCATGATTCATATATTCAGTAAGGAATCCGATGCGTAAGGGTCTATTTTCATCATACGTTAAGGGGTGTTCTGCTATGGACGTCGAGTCCATTGAATCTTTCCCTTGGGTCAAGTCAAAAATTAACTTTATATCACTTAAATCATTTGCAAAAATCCCTATTTGATCAAACGATGAACCATAGGCGATTAAGCCATAGCGGCTCAATCTTCCATAGGAAGGTTTTAATCCAAAGGTATTGGTCCAAGATGCAGGCTGGCGCACAGATCCTCCTGTATCGCTTCCCAATGATACCGTACACATACCCGCTGATACTGCAACTGCAGAACCACCGGAAGAACCACCTGGAACATATTTAGGGTTTATATTATTTTTTACTGGACCATAAAATGAAGTTTCACTTGCACTACCCATTGCAAATTCATCACAATTCAGCCTACCAATAACAATTGCATCTTCGTTTATAAGCTTTTGTAAAACAGTCGCTGTAAACAAGGATTCGAAATTATCTAAGATTTTAGAAGCGGCAGAAACCTTATGCCCTTGATAACATATATTGTCTTTAATGCCTAGTATAACTCCTGCAAGCTTACCTGCTGTTCCTTTTTTGATCTTATCATCGATTTTAAGAGCGGCCTCACGGGCAGAATCTGAAAAAACCTCAACAAATGCATTGAGATCATTACATTCGGTTATTCTAGAAAGGCTTTCTTCAACAATCGACGCTGCTGAAGTACCAGATTGAATGGCCTGTTTTATATCCGCAATCGTCCTAAACATGAAAACTTACTTTGACTCTTTTTCGTCTTCTGATTCTGAGTCATTTGAAGCTTGATCTCCTTTTGACGCGTTTTTGAATTCGTTGACTCCTTTACCGAGTCCTTTCATTAATTCAGGGATTTTTTTACCACCGAAAAATAATACAACGATTACCAAAACGATAATTAAAATTTGTGGACCACCTACAGCACCTAAATAAAACATATACTTAACTTTTAATTACAAACAAATGTAGTGAATAAAACGAAGCCTCATACCCTTAAAAAAGTCTCAACTTAAAGCTTTCTAGCTACCTCAACTTCCTCATAAGCCTCAACGATATCGCCAACCTCAATATCATTGTATTTATCAATATTCAAACCACATTCGTAATTGTTCTTGACTTCTTTAACATCATCTTTGAAACGTTTCAAGGAACCAAGCTCTCCAGAGTGAACAACTATTCCATCACGAATAATTCGAATCATGGAGTTTCGTTTTATAATCCCTTCGAGTACAAAACAACCTGCGATGGTACCGACTTTCGTGATATCAAAGGTCTCCCTAATCTCTGCTGAACCAACAATTTTCTCCTCAATATCAGGAGAAAGCATTCCTTCCATGGCGGCCTTAATTTCTTCAATTGCTTTATAAATAATAGAATAAAGTCTAATATCTATTTGCTCATTTTCAGCAAGTTTTCTTGCCCCCATCGTAGGTCTCACCTGGAAACCAAGTATGATCGCATCAGAAGCTGAAGCCAAATTAACGTCTGCCTCAGATATCGCACCTACTCCTTTGTGTATAATGTTTACTTGGATTTCTTGAGTAGATAAATTCAATAAGGCATCCGAAAGTGCCTCGATAGAACCATCAACATCTCCTTTGATAATAAGGTTCAACTCTTTGAAGTCACCAATTGCTAATCGTCTTCCAATTTCATCTAAAGTGATATGCTTCGTTGTTCGAAGGCCCTGTTCACGGTATAGCTGTTCTCTCTTCGTGGCAATAGATTTTGCTTCTTTTTCGTCCAGCATGACATTAAAATTGTCACCCGCACTTGGCGCTCCATTTATTCCTAAAACAGATATGGCTTGAGATGGACCTGCTTCCTTCATTGCAATACCTTTTTCATCATGCATTGCACGAACCCTACCATGGTGTCTTCCGACCAATAGAACATCGCCAATCTTTAAAGTACCCGCTTGAACAAGCATATTTGTTATGTAACCCTTACCCTTATCTAAAGAAGCTTCAATCACAGTTCCCAATGCCGGTTTTGCAGGATTGGCTTTAAGGTTGAGCATTTCCGCCTCTAATAATACTTTTTCAAGAAGCTCTTCAATATTTAAATTCTGCTTGGCAGAAATTTCTTGACACTGATACGTTCCTCCCCAATCCTCAACCAAAATATTCATAGCTGAAAGCTGTTCTCGAATTTTATCAGGACTTGCACCAGGCTTATCAATTTTATTTATTGCAAAGATCATTGGAACACCAGCAGCCTGAGCGTGAGAAATTGCTTCTTTCGTTTGAGGCATAACATCGTCATCAGCGGCAACAATAATAATCGCAACATCAGTCACCTGAGCTCCCCTTGCACGCATCGCTGTAAAGGCCTCATGACCGGGTGTATCTAAAAAGGTCATTTTACGGCCATCCTTTAGCACTAAAGAATATGCGCCAATATGCTGTGTGATTCCTCCTGCTTCACCTTCTGTAACATTCGCATCACGAATCCTGTCCAATAAAGACGTCTTACCATGATCAACATGACCCATAACGGTGATAATCGGAGGCCTATCTATAAGATCTTCCTCGCTGTCTTCGACCGTAGGAATTGATTCTTGAACCTCAGCACTTACAAATTGTGTTTCATAACCAAATTCATCCGCAACGATTTGAATCGTTTCGGCATCCAACCTCTGATTGATTGATGCAAAAATACCTAATGACATACAAACTGAAATAACCTGAGTAGGCTGAATGCTCATCATTACAGCAAGTTCAGACACTGTCACGAACTCAGTAAGCTTTAAGATTTTCTCTTGAAGTTCAGCTGCCTCCATTTCTTCTTGACGACGCTGCGCAACACTTTCTCTCTTTTGTCTTCTATTCTTTGATGCTTTTGACTTACCACCTTTATTTGAAAGTCTAGCAAGCGTATCTTTAATTTCCTTCTGAATATCCTTTTCAGAAATTTCAGCTTTTTGAGGTTTATTGGATTGGAATTTAGAATTCCCCCCTTTTGCTCCAGGCGCAGGGGTTTCTACTTTCTTAATTCTCTTTCTCTTTCTTTTATTGGCATTATCAGCCTTCGAATTACCAGAGCTTTTTTGCTTTTCTACCGGTAACTCAATTTTACCCAAAACAGTAGGGCCAGTGATTTTTTTTCGTTCTATTTTGATGGTCTCAATCTCATCTTTTTTCGCAGGTGCTTCCTGTTCTGCCTTTACTTTTTCAATCTTTTCAGGCTCCGCATTCGCTTCTTCAGCTTTTGGTGTTTCTTTCTTTGGCGTGTCAGTAGGCGCATCGGAAGGAGTTTCATTGGTTTTTTCTTCAGCCTTTTTTTTAGGCTTTAATGCATTTAAATCAATATTTCCGACAACCTTGAGTCCAGCATCTGGCTTAGCCGGAGCTGGAGCCTCATCCTCAGCAACCTTTCGTTTGATTTCCTCGACATTAAGCTGTGGCTCCTCTTTGACAACTGGAGCTTCCTCTTTTTTAGTGTCTTCGATAGACAGAGATTCTCTTTTTTCACGATTTGTGAGAACACCCTTAGATTTTTCTTTAAGGTCTTGGTCAGCCGCAAATTCGTCACACAACATTTCGTAGTGCTCCTTATCGAGCTTGGTATTCGGATTTGTGTCAATAGTAATTCCCTTAGAACTAAGAAATTCTACAATAGTTGGCAAACCCACATTGAGCTCTCCCGCTGCCTTACCTAATCTAATCGGTCTTCCTGCCATAATTTATTTTCGATTTACAATCGATTTCCAAATTTATTCAAATTCCGCATTCAATATACGAAATACTTCCTCAATGGTCTCTTTTTCTAGATCTGTTCTTTTTACCATATCTTCAACACTAATCTCCAAAACAGACTTCGCTGTGTCACATCCAATCGCCTTCAACTCATCAATGATCCAGCTATCAATTTCATCAGCAAATTCTTCTAAATCAACATCTTCAATATCTACTTCCCCATCTCTGTAAACATCAATTTCATAACCGCACAATCGACCGGCCAATTTAATATTGTTACCTCCTCTACCAATGGCTAAAGAGACCTGGTCTGGCTTAAGGAATACTTTTACACGCCCCTCCTCTTCAACGATTTCAATAGAAGTGATCTTTGCTGGAGATAGCGCCCTTTGAATCAAAAGTTGGTTATTGGTTGTAAAGTTAATGACATCAATATTTTCATTTCGAAGCTCACGGACAATCCCATGGATTCTTGAACCTTTCATTCCAACACATGCGCCTACTGGATCAATTCTGTCATCATAAGACTCGACAGCAACCTTAGCTCTTTCACCAGGTTCTCTCACAATGTTCTTAATTGTGATCAATCCATCAAATACTTCAGGAACTTCCAGCTCAAATAAGCGCTCTAAAAACTCAGGTGCTGTTCTAGAAAGGATAATTACTGGGGTACTATTACGCATATCCACTTTAGAAACAACAGCTCTAACAGATTCTCCTTTTTTGAAGAAATCAGATGGGATTTGTTCAGATTTTGGCAGAATCAGCTCATTACCATCGTCATCCATAACAAGAATCTCTTTTTTCCATACTTGGTAAACTTCACCTGTCATAATTTCACCAACACGCTCCTTGTACTTCTTATAAATATGGTCTTTCTCTAATTCTAAAATACGAGAGATCAGGTTTTGTCTTAATGAAAGTACATTTCGTCTTCCAAAATCTGCAAATCGAAATTCTTCTGTTACCTCCTCACCTATTTCAAAATCTGGCTCAATTTTAATCGCATCAGAATAAGCAATTTCTGTATTTGGATCTTCAACCTCACCATCATCTACAATTTCTTTATTCAAAAATATCTGAACATCTCCTTTATCAATATTCACAATGATATCGATGTGCTCATCGGTGTTGAACTTTCGCTTAAACATCGCTCGAAAAACATCTTCGAGGACATGCTGCATGGTCTGCTTGTCAATATTTTTTAGCTCCTTAAATTCTGAAAACGAATCTACCAATTCAATACTATTCATATTCTATTATTTAAATGATATAATAATTTTTGTTTCTTTTAATTCTTTCATCTTTATATTGTAAACTTCCTCAACCCACTCCTTCTTCTTTCGGCCTTCCACTTTTTTCTTAACTCGGTCCATAAGCTGAATTTCTTCAGGACTAAAAGAAATCAGTTCTCCCTCAATTTTAGAGTCATCATTTAGCTTTACCTTAACCCTTTTACCAATATTTTTAAGGTATTGGTTGTCGTGGCGAAATGGTTTATCTAAACCAGCAGAAGAAACATGTAGTTCAAAATCAGCTTCATCTCTGTCTAAATTATGCTCAATATTTCTAGACACCGACATACAATCCTCAACAGCAACATACCCATCTACTCTATCCAGCTCAACGCGTATAACATTACTTGATGATATAGTCATATCAACCACATAAAGGTCCTTGTTTAGCTCTTGAATCCGTTCATCGATTAAAGCCGTTATTCGCTCTTTTGAAATCATGTCAATCTTGCTTAAAAAAAGAGGGGACTTTCGTCCCCTCTTTGTATAAACCTCATATTTGTGAACACAAAGATATAACATTTCCCCTAATAAAAAAGGAATAAGCCTTACATTTATATTTATGCTGGTAGAAATAAATGATAAAATAGTCTCCACTGAGGTCTTTTCAGAGGAATTCGTTTGTGACCTTTCAAAATGTAAAGGTGCCTGCTGCGTAGAAGGTGACGGAGGAGCCCCGCTAAAAGAATCTGAACGTATCTTAATAAAAAAAAACCTTGAAAAAATAAAACCCTTTATGAATAAAAAAGGGATTGATACTATAGAAAAAAAGGGATTCTTTTACGAAGACGAGGAAGACCTTCCCGCCACCCAGCTTGTGAATAAGAAAGAGTGTGTTTTTGTTTATTTCAATAAGGACAATAATCATGCAATGTGTTCTATTGAACATGCCTACAAGGAGGGTGCTATTTCATTCAATAAGCCAATATCTTGTCATTTATATCCCATACGAACAAAAGACTTTAACGAGTTCACTGCTTTGAACTATGAACGCTGGAATATATGCAGCCCTGCATGCGATTTAGGTGCATCACTCAAATTACCAGTGTATAAATTCCTCAAAGAACCTTTAACCCGCGCGTACGGTGAGAACTTTTATAAAGAACTTGAAAAAGTTGACGCTGAGCTAAAGAATCAAGAAAAGTAATCTTAATGCTCTTCCTCTCCTTCTGCAAGAGGTTCAGTCTGCATAATGAAGTCAACCTCCGAACCTGGCTTAGAATAATCATATGGCCACCTGTGCACAGTTGGTAGGTCTCCTGGCCAGTTTCCGTGAACATGCTCAACAGGAGTAGTCCATTCGAGGGTAGTTGATCTCCAAGGATTTTGAGGTGCTTTCGGACCTCTATAGATACTGTAAAAGAAATTAAAAAGAAATATAACTTGAGCAACTGCCGAAAAAATAGCAAACGATGTTACAATTACATTTAAATCCATCATCATATCCAATGCGCCTTGGTCAAACTCTTCATAAACAGAATAGTTATAATATCTTCTAGGAGCTCCAGCTAAACCAACAAAGTGCATGGGGAAAAACACACCATAAGCGCCAATTATGGTAAACCAAAAATGAACATACCCTAGTCGTGTATTCATCATTTTACCAAACATTTTAGGGAACCAATGATAAACACCACCAAACATTCCAAAGACAGCCGACATTCCCATTACGATGTGAAAGTGAGCTACAACAAAGTAGGTGTCATGTATGGCAATATCGAGGGCTGAATCTGCCAAAATAATCCCTGTTACACCACCTGTTATAAATGTAGAAACCAAACCAATGGCAAACATCATTGCAGGCGTTAAAACCAAAGAACCTCGCCAAAGGGTAGTTAAATAATTAAATACCTTAACTGCTGAAGGAATTGCAATCAATAAGGTAGTAAACACAAATACAGAACCTAAGAACGGATTCATTCCCGTAATGAACATATGATGGCCCCAAACAATAAAGGATAGGAATCCAATCGCTAGAATGGATCCAATCATTGCCTTATAACCAAAAATAGGTTTTCGTGAATTCGTCGCTATAATCTCAGAGGATAGCCCTAGTGCTGGAAGCAATACAATATATACTTCTGGATGCCCTAAGAACCAAAATAAATGTTGATAAAGAATTGGCGAGCCTCCATGGTTAGCAAGCATCTCAGATCCTACTATGATATCTGAAAGATAGAAACTTGTTCCAGCCATCCGGTCCATCATGAGAAGTAAAGCAGCGGATAATAGAACAGGAAAAGATAACACACCTAAAATCGCTGTCACAAAAAATGCCCAAATCGTCAAAGGCATTCGGGTCATTGTCATACCCTTCGTTCTAAGATTCAATACAGTTACAATGTAATTTAGTGAACCAATTAAAGAAGAAGCAATAAATATTGTCATTGAGAACAACCACAGTGTCATCCCTAAACCAGAGCCAGAAACAGACTGAGGCAGAGCTGATAGAGGTGGATAAATTGTCCACCCAGCCATAGCAGGCCCGGACCCGTCCCAAACACCTGGAAGTGAAGTTGTGGGATCTCCGAGTTGAATACCAAAGACTGCCCCTTCATGGACAAATAAAGATGCAAACATTAATAAAGATGATATGAAGAAGAACCAATAAGACAGCATATTCAAAAACCCTGAGGCCATATCCCTTGCGCCTAATTGAAGTGGAATAAGAATATTAGAAAAAGTTCCTGATAAGCCTCCTGTTAGCAAGAAGAATACCATAATTGTTCCATGGAGTGTTACCAAACCAAGGTACATATCCTCTTTCAGAATTCCATTTGGCGCCCATGCATCACCCAGGAAAAGGTTTAAAATCGTTGATTCCTCTCCTGGCCATGCCAGTTGAATCCTAAACAATATAGAAAGCATCATGGCGACAAGTCCCATGAATACCGCAGTCATTAAAAACTGCTTACCAATCATTTTATGATCTTGACTAAAGATATACTTCGATACAAAGTGCTCCTCGTGGTGGTGTTCGTCGTGTGCTACTGATGACATAGTAGGTTTTTTTTAGTTTTAATTTCTTATTTAGATACTTTTTCTTCTGCCTCTTCTGACGGGAAATATTGATCCTTGAAAGTGGCATTTTTCTTTGAATTCATCCAAGCCTCATATTCAGCTTCAGGATAAACAACTACAATCATTTTCATTTTATAATGTGCGCCTCCGCAAATTTTATTACACATCAAAACGAAATTAAATTTCTCATCCTTCTTCGATTCCCGCATTTCTTGCGTCGTTAGTATTGGAGTGAATTTAAATCGAGTCGGCATCCCGGGAACAACATTCATTTGTGCCCGAAAATGAGGGAAATAGGCAGAGTGAATCACATCTTTTGCTCTAAACGAAAAGTCATATTCTCGGCCTTTACAAAGGTATAGCGTGTCTTTCTGGATAATATCATTAAGTGCAAGCTTATCAAAATCAGGATTGTGGTTTTGTTTCATTTGAACCAAGCTTCTATATAATCTTTCTTTAATGGAAAGCTCTTTCTCCAAATCACCGATAATTGATTGGGTCTCTGCGTTTGGCTCATTTAAGGCAACAGTAATATGCCCATCTGCACCTGAATATTTACCATAAAGGTGCTTTAACATCTCCTCTGCATTTACAAGATTAAAATCCGATGAAGATATTTCTGAAACTAATGCATCAACATCAGACTTATAATCTGAGGCCGCCATTAATCCACGGTATTCGGAAGCCAAATAATCAAAGTTTATCTGCTTCAATTTCAATTCAACATTTTCAATTGACTTACCCATTTCTTGAACTGAGGTATCAATTGTACTTTCTGTCATCAGTGCCAGCTCGTTGCTCCCATTTGTTAGCTTATAATCGAACTTCCCTAACGTATTGTCCTCACCACCATATCTTGCAATCCATGCAAACTGATAAGCAAAAAGTTCAACCTTTTCCGCTTTTTTGGATGCGTCCGCTGTTAATTCAGACCATGACTTTAAACCTAGAATAATAATCACTGCAAGAACAACCGCTGGAACAATCGTCCAGATCATCTCGAGTTTATTATTGTGCGAATAATAGGTTGCTTTTACGCCTGGCTTTCTAACATACTTGTAAGAGAAATAAAACAGTAAAAAGTTTGTGATGAAGAATACCGCGATGATGATAACAAAATTCACGTTCAATAGCCAATCTGTTTCTACACCCTGAATAGATGCAGGTTCTCCTCGTCCTGTCCAGCCATATTTCAACATTAAATAGATGAAGCCAACGAATTGAAACATCATAAAGCCCAACATCAGCTTGGCATTTAAATTGTTGTCTCTATTCGGTATTTCATGTTCGCCTCGGTTCTTGAGTTTGTAGGTTAACTCGTATACTCTTACAAGCTGAGCAATGGCAATAACTCCAGTTATAAGGACAATAAGAATAATAATTTTTTCCATTTTATCTATCGACTTGTTAGGTTAAATTTCATGATGTATACTCTCATCCAAAAAGGGATGGTTGACCGGAGTCAAGGGAGCTTTTGTTAAGTTTCTCAGAATAACTAATATAAAAATGCTTAGCGCAGTCAAAGCCATTCCAATTTCTAGTAATCCAATATGAGCTGTAGGTCCAAGTGAACCAGCAGTAACCATAATGTAAAGGTCAACCCAGTGACCTCCAATAATAATCAGGCCAATGAATGTTAAAATACCAGCATGTCTTTTAGCGTCTCGTGACATTAAAATCAGCATTGGAAATGCAAAATTGATGATAAACATGCCAAAATAGAGCAACTTATAATTGTCTATTCTCATTTGAAAATAAGTTACCTCTTCACCAATATTGGCATACCAAATAAGCATGAATTGTGAAAACCAGAGATATGACCACAAAAAAGACGTGGCAAAGGCCCACTTTCCTAAATCATGAATATGGTGGTCATTTACTTTTTCCAAATAACCCAACTTTTTAAGATATAAAGTAACCATAATCAAAACAACCATTGTAGTACACCACATGCCTGCGAAAGTATACCACCCAAATAGCGTCGAAAACCAGTGAACATCAATAGACATTAACCAATCCCACGAAGATGTGGAACTGAATACTGCAAAGAATACCAAGAACAATGCTCCTTTTTTATAATTCATAAAGTGAAGGTCCGTACCTCCTATTTTATCCTCCTCAAGTGAACGTCTTTTAAAACCACGTAGGAAAATAAAATAACATGCGAAATACACGATTGTTCTGATCCAAAAGAATACAGGATTTAAGTAAGCTGTTTTTCCTTGAATAATCTCGTCGTGGGCTACTACATCAGGGTCCATCCATTGGTAAACATGAGCACCATCCATAAATGTTATAACCAACAGAACAAGTCCCATCAAAGCCATTCCGTAGGGTAAGTATCCTGCTACTGCCTCAATAATTCTCTTCACTGACGCATACCATCCAGTTTCTGTGGCATAGGCGAGTGCTAAAAAGAATAGCGCTCCTAGACCCATTGCAAAGAAGAAAAAGGTATCTATCAATCCATTCGTCAATAGACGTGTGGAAAAATGATTACTATCCATTCCTGTGAGCACACCAATAAGTGTCAATAAAAGACCAGTACCTAACAAGAGGTATATATTTCTTTTGGCTTTTTGTGTTATTTGAAATTCCATTTATCTAAATTTTATTGCTTCTACTCCGCAGATTTCTCTGATTCTTCTACCTCAGCTACATCGTCAAACTTACCATATCCATCGCGTTGAAATTGACGCACATAATGAACAAGTGTCCATATTTCTTTTTTATTCAGGAGCGAACCATGCGCACCCATATATCCTTTACCATAATATATACTGTAGTAAATTTTACCCTCAGACAAAGTATCTAAATCCTTGTAAGCTGGAACAACACCCAAATCTCCATAGGCCCCACTTTGAATCATAGTTCCATTACCGTCACCCTTCTCACCATGACAATGTGCACACATTGAGGTGTATAGCTTCTCACCATTTTTCAAGATTGTTTCTGCATTCTCAGGTGTCATAGTCAAGGCGTTTACCGTATCCAATCTGGCTTTGTCATAAGCACTTTCAGCATTTAAATCCCAACCAAATAAACCATGACTTTCCCTCCATGCGACACCAGCTTTTCTTTTATTTGGAAGCATCATTTGAACTTCACTTCCATTCGTTCCATAATAAGGAACCGTATATTTAGGTGTTTGACGAGCAGATAGCTTAGTTTTAATTTCCATATTCTCACGACCTCTTATTTCACCATAATCTACATATGTTTCAATCGCTGGAGACCTGTACATATCAGGCATATACTCTGTTCCCGCACTATCTGGGTTTGAGGAACAGGATACCATCAATACTAATAGCATCAAGAAGGATAGGCCCATATTTAAATTAAATTTCTTATTCATTTTCAAAGCTTTTCAAATAGTACTTATATCGTCTTTTTATCAATCTCAATAAAACCTGTATCCTTGATTAATTTATCCAATTCTTTTTCATCCATTGAATTTTCAGCAGTTCGAATTTCCATAACAAACTTATCATCTGTAGTTCTTGGGTCAGGATTTTGAGCAGGCATCCCGGGAAGTGTTTTGTTTTTTAATAGATAGGTAATTGCCATTCCATGGGCCGCACACATTACAGTAAACTCGAATGAAATAGGCACAAACGATAAAATATTTTCTAGATACGTAAAGCTGGGCTTACCACCAATATTCATTGGCCAATCGACAATCATGAAATAACGCATTCCAATTGTAGCCAAGGTGAGTCCGGTAAGACCATAAAGAAAAGCCATAATCCCCAAACGCGTATTTTTAATACCTATGATTGGATCTATACCGTGAATAGGAAAAGGCGAAAATGTATCCGAGATTTTAACCCCTTTTGATACGAGCTTCTTTGCGCCGTCCTTCAGCACTCCGTCGTCGTCATACATCACATATATTACTTTTTCAGACATAGTTATATTGCTTAATGGTTTTTATAATAATCAGGTGACTCTTTATAGGACTGTCCTGAACCTTTCAATATTGATTTAACTTCATTCAGCGCCAATACTGGAAAGACTCGTGCAAACAACAAAAAGAAGACAAAGAATAAGCCAATGGTACCGACGTAAACGCCTATATCAATGGGACTAGGATAGTGCATACTCCATGACGATGGCAGATAATCTCTATGAATAGAGGTTACGATAATAACGTAACGCTCAAACCACATCCCAATGTTTACAACAATGGAGATGAAAAAGGTAAACAGCAAGCTTCTTCTCAATTTTCGAAACCACATCAATTGAGGAGAAACTACATTACAGGTCATCATTGCAGCATATGACCACCAATAAGGTCCCGTCGCTCTATTGATAAAAGCATATGCTTCATATTCCACTCCCGAATACCATGAAATGAATAATTCTGTTATGTAGGCAGTTCCTACTATAGAACCAGTAACCATAATTACAATGTTCATGTATTCTACGTGCTTTGTATGGATATAGGCCTCTAGGTTCATGGCTTTCCTCATAATCAAAAGCAAAGTCTGCACCATTGCGAATCCAGAGAATACAGCTCCCGCAACGAAATAGGGCGGGAAAATTGTTGTATGCCAGCCAGGAACAATAGAGGTTGCGAAGTCAAAAGATACAATGGAGTGAACAGAGAATACAAGTGGTGTTGCCAATCCGGCAAGCACCAATGAAACGAGCTCAAAACGATTCCAATGCTTTGCCCTACCAGACCATCCAAAAGCAAGTATTGAATACATTTTCTTTGAGACAGGTTTTCGTGCTCGATCTCGAATCGTTGCAAAATCAGGAATTAATCCAATATACCAAAACACAAGCGATACAGATAAGTATGTCGAAATCGCAAAAACATCCCAAAGAAGAGGTGAATTAAAGTTTACCCACAAAGAACCAAACTGATTTGGTAAAGGGAATACCCAATATCCAACCCATAAACGCCCCATGTGTATGAGCGGGAATAATCCTGCCATAAATACAGCAAAAATCGTCATTGCTTCGGCAGACCTATTAATGGCCATTCTCCATTTCTGTCTAAAGAGAAGTAAAACCGCAGATATAAGTGTTCCAGCGTGACCAATACCAACCCACCAAACAAAATTTGTAATATCCCAAGCCCATCCAATAGTCTTGTTAAGCCCCCAAACACCGACTCCTGTGCCTAATAGATATAAAATACATCCTACACCATAAAGGCCAATGATCAAAGCAATACCAAAGAGGATATACCACATTCTAGGTGCTTTATCTTCTATTGGTCTACAAACATCCTCGGTGATGTCGTGGTATGATTTGTGACCAAGTATGAGGGGTTCTCTTATTGCAGCTTCCTTTTGCATAGTTATATCTTAGTGTTGTTTGTGATTTGATTCATGATGCACTTCTTTCTCTTCTTGCAACTTAGCGAGCAAGTCGTTTTCTTCATTACGAACCTTTACTTTATACCATACGTTAGGCTTCACACCTACTTCCTCCAAAGCTTGATAAGACCTCTTGTCCTCAGAACTCTTTCTAATATTGGAGTTTATATCATTCCAGTCACCAAAAGTTATCGCCCCCGCTGGGCAAGAATCACCACAAACAGAACTTACATCTCCATCTACAACAGGTCTTCCCTCTTTTTTTGCAGTGAGCTTTGCAGCTTGTATGTTTTGAACGCACATGGAACATTTTTCCATTACACCTCTTGTTCTAACGGTAACATCTGGATTTAATACCATTCTTCCTAAATCATCTTGAGCAGGATTGATTTCTGTAAACTTTTTATAAGAAGGATAGTTGAACCAATTGAATCTTCTCACCTTGTAAGGACAGTTGTTTGCACAATATCTGGTTCCGATGCATCGGTTATAGGTCATTTGGTTAAGCCCCTCATTACTGTGTGTGGTTGCCGCAACAGGGCAAACAGTTTCACAAGGCGCATGGTTACAATGCTGACACATCATAGGCATGTGAACTACCTTTGGATTAGCAGCCGCTATCTCAGCCTTACTGTATGAGAACGTATCTTTATCCTTGCGCGTACCAACAGTCGCTTCTTCATCACTGGCATAATACCTATCTAATCTGAGCCAATGCATTTCTCGACCACGCCTTACTTCATCTTTACCCACAACAGGTACGTTGTTCTCCGCCTGACATGCAATGAGACAAGCTCCACAGCCAAAGCAAGCGTTAAGGTCAATTGACATGGCCCAACGATGCCCAATATTTTCTACAGGATGTTCATCCCACAAATCAAATTCACCGACGGGCTTTTCAACATGATGCCCATGATCGTCTATGGTCTGAAGTGTATGTGTTGGATTATATGTCTCCTTATCTTGTGAATCATATATGGATTTGGTCGTCTCACGCACAATAGAGTGCCGAGCCATAACTGTATGGTGGATTTGCGTCGCGGCAATAATGTACTCACCATCTACCTTCGCAATCTTTCCGGAATTTGCGTAAGTAAATTCTTTAGAATCTACTGAAAGCATCTTAAAAGCATTCTCTCCGATAGGCTTCGGGTGTCCTTTTTCGTTTAAAATGTGTCCTCCGTATTCTTCTGTTTGGTATGCCGCCTTTCCTATTTTCTCTCCGTTACCACCTCGTCCATAACCTACAGCTACACCAACTGTTCCGAGCGCTTGCCCAGGTGAAGGATAAACGGGCAAGGTGTATTTCACACCATTCGCAGAAATGGTTGCCATTGATAAACCATTCTCTTGGTCAAATGTCGTTGCATAACCTGCGGCGGTCATTTCAACAGGATTCATAGTAATATAATTGTCCCAAGTCACTTTTGAAATTGGATCAGGCATTTCTTGCAACCATGGATTGCTTGCCTGATTACCATCTCCTATGGCTGTTTTCTGGTAAGTAACAAGCTCTAGACCTTTATCATATTTCGGTGTCTTAGAAATTGTTGCGGTATTGAATGCGAATGTTTCTTCTATTGTTGAAGAAGGAAGATCAATACAGCTATTGTGTACTGCCAAATCAAAGTCACCACCGCTCAATTCTAAGAACGTTTCTTTAATCTTTTCGTAAGCTATTGTAGAACTTTTACCTTCTCTTATAGCTTGACCAGCCCATACCAGCATAGACTCTATGGGTGAAGCCGTATCGTGAAGAGGGGTAATCATTGGTTGTGCTAGTGCGTAATGATTTGTCTTCGCATTAAAGTCAGACCAAGTCTCCAAAGCGTGATGCGCAGGACATACATAGGTACATAACGATGAAGTTTCATCTGCATGAGAATTTAGAGAAACACTTGTCTTCACATTTTTAAGCTCCTTTGCAAATTCAGCTCCATTTGGAAGAGAGTAAACTGGATTAGAGTTGTAAAAAAGAACAACATCAGGTCTATTCCCTTTTGCCATTGAGTCCACCAAATCTAACATTCTAGACTCTTCAGATTGGAATAAATTTAGCTCATTATATAGGTCAATGGTGGTTCCATTTGCCCCTAAAACGTTGTTGATTTCGTTTACAAGCTGTTGAATCCCTGTATTATTTGTTCCACAAACGACCAAAGATTCTTTTCCACTTTCTTTTAGTGATTTCACTGCTGCATCTGCAGTTGACTTAATTGATTTAGAAATACTTGCGGATTTGTTATTCAATTTTGCAAGAATATAGCGTAGCACAGATTCCTCTTCAGAAGGTTTTGTCATTGCTCTATAATCTGCATTAGAACCCGTAACGCTCATTACTGCTTCAAACTGGAAATGCTTTGACATCCATTTACCATCGGGATTTCTCTTTTCGCCATAGTGACATGAAAAAACAGTTGGCATAAGCCATGTGCTCAAAAAATCTGCCCCGAAAGAAACGATTGTTTTCGCTTTTGAAAAATTATACGTTGGAATAAATGACTTACCAAAATTCAATTCGTTTGCACGTCGAATGGCTGAATAAGAAATTGGATCGTATTGAATGTGTTCAAAGGTAGCTGATGTAGACGACTTCAAGGCCTCTATTGAAGAAGACAATGAAGGACTAATAACTGTATTGGAAATTAACGCAACGCTTTTTGCTGAAGCTAATGCTTTTCCAATTGCCCTATCAACAGTAGACCATTTTGCAGGCTTGCCTTTTTGCATTGGTCCTTGCAGTCTCTCGCTGTCATATAAACCGAGAACAGAAGCAATAATTTGCGCATTAACGACTCCCTTTGAAAGTCCAAAATCTTTATTCCCTTTGACAAAAATTGGACGACCCTCTCTGGTTTTTACCAAGACACTTGCATAAGAACTACCGTCATAGTAAGTCGATGCATACCAAGTCGCCATCCCAGGAACGATATTCTCAGGTTTCATGACATAAGGAACCGCTTTGATCACAGGGGCCTCACAAGCCGCAACAGTAGCAGCCACAACGGAGAAGCCAAGAAACTTCAGAAAGTCTCTTCGGCCTGTAGAAGACTCATTTAGCTCATCATCGGCCAACATGCTCTCCAAATTATTTTGTTCAGGAAACTCAACGGATTTAGATTTTTGAAAAGACTCTGTCTGTTGAAGCTCTTCAATACCCTTCCAATATTTTCTTTCGTTTGTCATAATCTTTTTCTTTCAGTAGACAATTTTAACTTAGTAGTGGCATTTAGAACACTCCCAACCACCTAATTCTTTCACTGATACTCTACCGTCTTCGTTGTATTGATTCAATAAGTTGTAGTCATTTTCCTTTAATCTATTATGGATCTCAGCATAATAACCGCTCTTTCCATCCGTGATATTTATGCTTGACTGTTCATGACACTGAATACACCATCCCATAGTCATCGTTGCACGATCGAACTCTATTTTGCTATCAATGTTTTCTTGGATTTTATTCAATTCCTGGTGGGGTTGAACTTTTGCCAACTCTTTTAACTTCGCCATATCACCATGACATTGTTTACAATCCAAACCACCAACTACGACGTGCTGTGAGTGATTGAAATAGACGTGGTCCGGTAAGTTGTGAACCTTGTTCCAGACGATTGGTTTTGTTTCATTGGTATATTCACCTGATGGACCTCTTGACGGATCCCATCCGGCGGCTGCATAAATTTTATTGATTTCGCCTTGATACTCTTTACCTTCACCATCGATTTTCTTGTGGCAATTCATACAAACGTTTACGGTGGGCAGTCCAGCAGATTTTGATTTGGTTACCGAATTGTGACAATACTTACAATCAATACCGTTGACGCCGGCATGCACATCATGAGGAAAAGCAATCGGTTGAGATGGCTGATAAGATTCCATTAAATTAATGCTGTACAATGTTTGGAAGAAACCAACGACCAAGGATAATACCAATACCAATGTTGTCAAACCGACGTATAACCTGTATTTCCAAGCCCAAGTTTTAAACTCCTCAACATATGTGAGACCTTCTGAATCCTCATCGCTTTCTTTTGTGGCTATTTTTAATTGACGGCGAACGCCTCCCACAGCCATAATAATGATGCTGAACATGATACCCATAACAATCCATATCCAAGGAAGACCTTTCTCTTCCTCCATCTCTACACCCGAAGTAGCCGCAATGTTAGGACCTCCAGCCGCCTGAGCATTTGGATCTTGTGCATCAACCCAGTCAAAAATCGAGGTGATTTGATCGTCGGTAAGGTCAGCAAAGACCGACATTACACTTCCCTTATACTCTTGGAAGATTTCATTAGCCCGACTTGACTTACCACTTGCCCTTAAGGCGGCATTGTTACGAACCCATTCGTAAATGTATTCTCCTTCACCTGCATCATCCCACCTTTTGCGGGCTTCATACAATTTTGGACCAGTACCGTTTTTGAAAACCGCATGGCATGTTGCACATTTAGCCTTAAAAAGACCTTCTCCTTGAGAAAAATAAGATGGGGCGAGGATTAGAAAGGAAAAAAGGATTAATGCCCTGAGGCTAGTCCTTAACTCTGTAACTTTCTGAATGTTAGTTATTTTCATGAAAAGTAAACTAATGAAGGATAATACTAAAAAAGCATTAACACATTTTAACGTAGCAAAATTACGTAGATTACTTGTTTACATGACACTTTTATGACAAAAAGACCTCGATAAATATTAATTTAAAATGATTCTAAATAAGAAGGTTGATGATTGCAACTATTTTCAGTAAATTCGTATAAACATTAGAATCGAACGGTGTTTATTATGCAAAAAAAAATATTATTTCTGGTTTTTTCTTTTTCTATTGGGGCCTCGTGCTTTGCGCAAAGAAATTCCTCGATTGGCAGCATCGATGTTCTTGCTGATTCGAGAATTCAAAACCTCGTTGCTTTAGAAAAAAGCATAGACGAAATTACAGGTTATCGCCTTCAGATTTGTTTTGACTCGAACAAAAAAGTTATAGATGAAGCCAGAAACAGGTTTTTAAAGCTATACCCCCTCATTGCTACCTATGTTGAGTTTGAAGCACCGCACTTCAACCTAAAAGTAGGGGATTTCAGGACTCGCTTAGAGGCGGAGAAAGTAAAAAGAAAAGTTTTTGGTGAATTCGTCATTTGTATTATTCACCAAGACCTTATTCAGCTTCCGAGAATAGATTAGAAGTGTTTCCAGCCCTGAGCAGAGATACGTACAGCACTATTGTTCTTATCAATAAGCAGGCTGTCCTGAGACTTATCAGTAACAAAACCAATCACCGAAAAACTAGGGTGATTTTTAATTTTATCGTAATCTTTTTGGCTCACTGTAAATAAAAGCTCATAATCCTCACCTCCGTTCATTGCACACATGTAAGGATCAAGGTTTAGTTCCTCGGCAGTAACAATAAGTTTCTCCGTAATCGGCAATTTATCAGAATATAAAGATACCGAGCAATCACTGGATTTTGCGATATGAAGTACTTCAGAAGCCAATCCATCAGAGATATCAATCATTGCACTCGGAACTAAATCGAGCTCATCAAACATATCAATTACATCCTGCCTTGCAATAGGCTGAATCTGCTTTTTAATCAAGTCATCGTAGCCTTCGAGTTTCGGTTGAATATCTGGGTTTTCAAGAAAAACCCCTTTTTCACGTTCCAAAATTTGAAGCCCTAGGTATGAAGAACCTAAATCTCCGGTAACCACAACAAGGTCATTTTCTTTAGCGCCCTTTCGATATGTTATTTTTTTCTTGGCAACACGACCAACAACGGAAATTGACAAAATCAATCCAGATGAGGAAGAAACAGTGTCTCCTCCAACAAGGTCAACATTGTAAAAGGAGCAAGCTGCATGAATACCCTTATAAAGTTCTTCTAGCGCTTCCACTGGGAATTTACTTGAAACACCAAGGGAAACTGTCAATTGCTCCGGCTTTCCATTCATCGCAAAAATGTCAGATACATTGACAGAAACAGCTTTAAATCCTAATGACTTAAGCGGTACATAAGAAAGATTAAAATGCACACCTTCTACAAGCATATCAGAAGAAACGAGCATGGATTCTTTGGATGAAAGTTCTATTTCAGCAGCATCATCTCCAACCCCAATAATACTTGAAGGGTTTTTCAATGTTGCCTCTTTTGTTAGCGTTTCAATCAGGCCAAATTCTCCAAGTGCATCAATTTCAAGGTGCTTTTTTTCGTTATCGCTCATAATAATTTGTAAAATAAAAAGAGTGAATGCTTCCACATTCACTCTTGTTAGAAGTTGACCCACTAGGGCTCGAACCTAGACTCTTCTGTACCAAAAACAGACGTGTTGCCAATTACACTATGGGTCAAAAGGTGAAATTTAAAACAATTTCGGTGCAAATTTAACAACTAAATTTAATTTAATCAGCGCGATTAACAAAAATTATGTCTCCTAAGCCTTCATTTGAGACGAGAATAGGCACAAGTACAAACGAATATTCTTAAATTCGCGCTACTATTAAAGGAATTAAAACAGACATGAATTATACTTTCATCAATAAAATTACGGGTTGGGTTGTCTTTGCCATTGCTTCAACTGTATACCTTCTTACGATTGAAGACACGGCTAGCCTATGGGATTGTGGTGAATACATCACCGCCGCCTATAAGCTAGAAGTTGGACACCCTCCAGGTGCTCCGCTATACATGCTCTTGGGTCGACTGTTTTCCTTCTTTGCAGCTCCAGAAAATGTCGCTTACTTCATCAATGCGTTGTCCGCATTCTCAAGCTCTTTTACTATTCTCTTTATGTTTTGGTCCTTGACTATCCTGCTCAAGAAATTAATTTTACAATCAAAAGAGCAGCTCGAAGATTCAGATAAAATCGCCATTTTCATTTCTGCGTCAATTGCATCTTTGGCATATACTTTTTCAGAATCCTTTTGGTTTTCTGCCGTTGAAGGAGAGGTGTATGCAATGGCCTCATTGTTTACCGCCGTCATCTTTTGGGCCATCCTAAAATGGGATGAAGAAATGGCTTTATATGAAAAGAGTGGGTATTCAAATGGTAGATCTCCAAATAAATGGTTGTTACTCATTATGTTTTTACTTGGTCTCGCCATTGGCGTTCACTTATTAGGTATTCTTGTTATCCCGGCAATAGGTTACGTGATCTACTTCAGAGTCAAGAAGACTACCCCAAAAGGTTTTGTCCTTGCCGGACTGCTATCAATTGTCGTTCTTGGATTTATCCAGGAAGGAATTATTCCAGGTACAATTTCTCTTGCCTCTAAATTTGAGGTTTCATTTGTCAATACCTTAGGCTTACCCTTTTATTCCGGTTCTGTTCTGTTTTTCGCCTTATTAATCGGGACTTGCGTATGGGCAGTTCGTAATGCCAACAAGAAAAAAAATACACTTTTATCGAACTCCTTAATGGGACTTATATTTTTGTTGATTGGCTATGGCTCTTTTGCCGTAATTGTTATTCGTTCCAATGCAAATACGCCCCTAGATGAAAATGACCCTGAAAATTTAGTTACACTTCACTCCTATCTGAAAAGAGAGCAGTACGGTAGCGCTCCTTTGCTAAAGGGTCAGTATTGGAATTCCGAAATGGCGCCGCAAAATGAGTGGAACGACCTTTCAGCATACTACCTGAGGAGATGGGTGGTTACAGATGGGACGTCAGACATCAAGGCATTTGTAAATGAAAAAGATGCCCAGGATTATGTAACAAAAGAAAGTTCAGATGGTCTTTCTGTCGTGGAGAAATACTTTGAGAGCAATGCCTCCATCAGAAAAGGAGCAACGCCTACCTTTAGCCAAACCACTTTTTTCCCAAGAATGTATTCGAGTACACCACGCCATATTTCAGGTTATAAATATTGGTCCGGGTACAACCCCTACAGCGAAGGGAATGGTGAAATTGGAACAGACGATAACAGAATCCCGACCTTCGGAGAAAACCTTAGCTACTTTTTTAATTATCAATTTAATTGGATGTACTTCAGATATTTCATGTGGAACTTCGCTGGAAGACAAAATGATATTCAAGGACATGGTGACAACATGAGGGGAAATTGGATCTCGGGTATTGGATTCATTGACGATGCTCGATTAGGAAGTCAAGCTGATGCGCCATCCTATACAACGGACAATAAATCCAATAATAAATTTTATTTCATTCCGCTACTATTTGCACTCATAGGTCTAGTGTTTCATTACCGAAAATCTCCAAAAGATGCATTCGTATTGACACTTGCTTTCATTTTTACAGGGTTTGCAATCTTAATTTATTTGAACCAAAAACCATTCGAGCCGAGAGAAAGAGATTATGCCTACGCGGGTTCTTTTTATTTCTTTGCCATGTGGATTGCTTTTGGTGTATATGCCATAATCGATTTTCTTAAAAACAAAATAAAACTTCAAAATGCCAATGTTCGGCTGACTGCCGGTGCTTTGATTGGTTTCATTGTTCCATTCATTATGGGATCCCAAGGTTGGGATGACCACAATCGTCATGGAAAAACAACCGCGCGAGATTTAGCTAAAAACTACTTGGCATCCTGCGAGAAAAATGGAATCATATTTACGAATGGAGACAATGACACATTTCCATTGTGGTATGCGCAAGAGGTTGAAGGATTCAGAACAGATGTTCGTGTGTGTAATCTTTCTCTTATGGGTACAGATTGGTACACCAATCAAATGAAAATGAAAGCTTATGAGTCTGCACCACTCCCCATCAAGTTTACTGAGGACCAAATCCTCATGTACGGTGGAACAACAGACCAACTGTATTTTACAGATTTATACAATATTGTTGGTAGCTCTGATATCAAAATGGTGACAATAAAAGAGATTCTTAAGCTAAGGTTAGAAAATGGAAACAACGAGAATGTTGCCAGAATTAAATTCCCAGCCTTCAAGAATGCAGTGCAAAACATATTGTATCAGCTTTCAGTAATGCAACCATCCACAAAGGCCCAAGCACAAAAACTAACAGCATATTTAAATGCAAACAGCAACCAAAATTTTAGTGATTCAATTGCGACTCAATATATGGTTTTGAAGCAGCTATATCCACAGCTTGAAAGTAAGCTGCGGACCTATGGTCAGGGAGATGAAGCGAAATACAACGAAACCATTAGTGCACTAAATTTATTATCAAAACCTTTTGAAAATTTTGAGTCAGGTTGGGATTCTATAGATTTATCTAAAGCGATGAATTTTGTTCGTGAAAATAAAGGCGTTCTTAAAATGAGACGTGGCTCAAGGGCAAACATCTTCCCGGCTCAAAACTTTACGCTGGCTGTAAATAAGGAAAATGCGGTAAAATCCGGTATTATAAACAAAAAAGACGTGGAGCGATGTCCAAATAACATTACGATAAGCTATAGTGGTATAGATCGGATATCAAGAGAGGAAATCATGATGCTAGATATCTTGAGTAATTTCAATTGGGAACGCGGCTTATATTTCTCAAGCAATAGAGGATCGAAATTTGCTACAAGACTTCTACAAAAAGGATATGTTAAACAAGTCGGTGTTGCCTATGAACTTAATCCATGTCCACCTGAAAAATCATTGTTAAAGAATGAAAAACAAAACTTCTTTAATGTTGAGAAAATGTATTCTAAGCTGATGAAAGAGTATGAATTCGGTGACATGGCAAATCCCGATGTGCTCACTGATTACTATGCACGAAGACATACATCACACTACAGAACTGACTTTTTACTGCTAGCAGAACAGCTCTATTATGAAGGAGACAATAAAAGGGCTATTAAAGCCTTGGACCGTTCTTTGAAGCTAATGCCCGTTGAAACCGTAATTGATTTTGGAGAGATCACTGGGAATGACCCAATTACATCTCTTGATTATAATAGGATTAGAAACAATAGCTATAGCCCTAGAATGAGTGGTTGCCTTTATGAGTATGTTCAACTCTATGCACTAATGGGCGAGACAAAAAAAGCCACAAAATTAGGCAAGAAGCTTATGAAAATCTACAATAGTGTATTTTCCTTTTTTGAAAACAGCAACGCCATGATTGCCATCGAACCAGGAACAATGAATAGTAACAGAGATGACCTCTTTGCAGCTGCAGACGCATGTTTTAAAATACAAAAAGCTGTACAAGGAATGGAATTTGAAAAGGAAGTAACTGCCTCCTTAGACAAGCTATATGGGGAAATTCTGCCAGAAATGGAGAATGAATTGTCAACGTTGGGTTTATCTGAAAATATGGAAGCACTGAATCAGCTGTTCAAAGAGCATATGGCGAATATGGCTGCAGAATATAACTACACACTAAAATAGGCTGATAATCATGTTTTTTAGAGTCCCTTTTCTCGTACAACTTTTTTTTAAAAGAAGGACATGGAGGGGTGACGATTCTAATGCCGTCTACCTTACTTTTGATGATGGCCCGGATATAGAAACAACTCCATGGGTATTGGATTTATTGAAAA
Organism: uncultured Cryomorphaceae bacterium; assembly: GCA_913052055.1. GTDB lineage: Bacteria > Bacteroidota > Bacteroidia > Flavobacteriales_D > Crocinitomicaceae > UBA952. The sequence goes on along the minus strand of CAJXDT010000001.1, from coordinate 100,960 downwards.
GAGAAAATATCAAAGCTACTTTTTTTTGTATTGGTCGAAATATTGAGAATCACCCTTCTCTTTTTAAAGAAATTCTCAATAATGGTCATGCGATAGGTAATCACACCTATAAACATGAAAAAGGAACCAAAACAAAAAAAACGGCCTACCTTGAATCCGTTCGCAAAACCGAGACACTTCATTCTTCGACTTTGTTCCGTCCACCATATGGTCGTATAAATATTTTTCAGGTAGATCAACTGCTTTCAATGGGGAAAAAAATTATCATGTGGACATGGAATGCCCAAGACTACAAGAAGTCACTTGAGCACGCACAAATAATTGACAAAGCGAGAACAATCAAAGGGCGAGATATCTTACTCTTTCACAATAGCAAAAAGAGTGAACAGAATATGAAAAATAGTCTCCCCGAAGTAATCAAAATTGTAAAACAAAAAAAGCTTTTCTTTAAGCTGCTTGATTGAATTAAGAAGAAATGATGATACGGTCTAAAATACTAATTTACTTACTGGCATTCTATGTCCTTCTTCAATTCATTTGGTGGGGCTATCAAATTATTGATCTTGGAGCGCTTGCCGACCAATCACAGGAGGACACCTCTCGAAGAATTATTATGATTATCGGCGAAGGAGGCGTTTTTATTTTGATTCTTATGGCTGGGTTCTGGAAAATTCAACAATCAATTGCAAAAGAAATTCAGCTTTCCCAGAGACAAAATAATTTCATGCTTTCGGTGACCCATGAATTGAAGACCCCATTAACATCGATTCAGCTCGCCCTACAAACACTAAAAAAACCGAACTTAAAAACAGAAGATCAAGCGGATTTAATAGCAAAAGCACTTGGCGCAAACCAACGTCTTTCGTCACTTATAGATAATATCATAAATGCCTCTCGATTGGAGAGTAACGATTTTACACCCAGACGAGAAATCTTTCCCTTAAAGACCTTTTTACAGAACAAAACTGCAGAGCTCACAGCCTCCCATGAGCAAGCCTCCATCAAACTGAATTGCGAGGTAGACATTATACACGCCGATGCATATATGCTTGAAACAATATTCAATAATTTATTAGAAAATGCCATTAAATATTCAGGTGAAAATCCCAAAATGGAAATCATTGTGAAACAAAATGAAAAGTTTATAGAAATTATTGTAAGCGACCAAGGAACGGGAATGACAACAGAAGAAAAGCAACAGATTTTTAAGAAATTTTATAGAGTAGGTAATGAAATTTCAAGAAGCCAAAAAGGAAGTGGTTTAGGGCTGTTTATAACGAGTGAATTTGTCCAGCTTCACAAAGGGCGTATCAAATGTGAAAACAACAAACCCGCTGGGACAAAATTTATTATTGAATTGCCAAATGGAGAATAAAATTGGTTTAATCATTTTAGATGGTTGGGGTATCGGAAATAAAGATAAATCCGATGCCATTAATTCTGCTAACACTCCTTTTTATGACCAACTAATTAAACGATATCCAAATGCCCAGCTGACCACTTTTGGAGAGGCTGTTGGATTGCCGGTGGGACAAATGGGAAATTCTGAGGTTGGACATTTGAATATTGGCGCAGGAAGGATTGTTTATCAAGAGTTAACGAGAATTAACAAAAGCATACAAGACAAGTCGTTTTACGGCAACCCGGTTCTACTCGATGCGCTGAACCTGGCGAAAAAAGAGGATAGAAAAGTACACTTCATGGGCTTAGTTTCTGATGGAGGAGTGCACAGCGCCCAAGAACACCTGCATGCCCTTTGTCGACTATCGAAACAACTGGAAATACCCAAAGTATTTATCCATGCCTTTACTGACGGACGAGATTGCGACCCTAAAAGTGGTCTGACATTCATAAAAAAGCTTGAAAGCTTTATCGCAGATAGTCAAGTTAAAATCGCATCAGTGATAGGACGTTATTTTGCTATGGACCGCGACAACAGATGGGAGCGCGTTGAAAAAGCACATGCGCTTATGACCAAAGGTGTTGGAGATAAATTCAATAATGCCTCTCAAGCAATCAAGAGCGCATATAATAATGGAATAACTGATGAATTTATTGAACCTGCAATCATAAATCATGACGGCCTTATCGATGAGAGGGATGTTGTTATTTGTTTCAATTTCCGTTCAGACCGACCTAGAGAAATCACTAGCGCATTAACACAAAAAGATTTTCCTGAATTCGATATGAAAAAGATGGATCTTCATTATTGCTGTATGACGCGCTATGATGAAACATTCAAGGGCCTTCATGTCTTATTTGAAAAGGATAATCTATTAAATACACTTGGTGATATTATTTCAGAAGAAGGAAAAACGCAGGTCCGAATTGCTGAAACAGAGAAGTATCCGCATGTTACGTTTTTCTTCAATGGAGGTCGGGAAGCTCCTTTTAAAAATGAACACAGGATTTTAGTGAGCTCTCCAAAAGTAGCAACCTATGATCTAATGCCGGAAATGAGTGCTCCAGAGGTGAAGAATCAAATCATATCATATATGAAATCGGATAATCCGGACTTTATTTGTTTAAACTTTGCTAACCCTGACATGGTCGGTCATACGGGAGTCTTCCCGGCTATTGTAAAAGCAGTAGAAACCGTAGACAATTGTTTGGAGGAAATTGTGACCGAAGGCAAAAGAATTGGTTACGAATTCATTGTGATTGCGGACCATGGAAATGCGGACCTTGCAATCAACCCCGATGAAACCCCAAATACAGCACATACAACAAACCCCGTTCCTGTAATACTTGTCACGGACGACCATAGTCTTAAGGTATCGGATGGAAAACTAGCAGACATAGCACCCTCAATATTAAAGCGACTGGGCATAGTCGCCCCTCGTGACATGGATGGAGAAAATTTAATTTACTGCGTATAGACTTCGAAAAATCACCCTTGTGATTATGCATTTTTCATAAAAATTTCTAATTTAGAATTAATGTACAATCCAACTAAATCGGATATTCCAAAGGAAGGTTTCTTAGGTTTCAAAGAGAACTGGAGAAACGATGTTATTGCCTCCTTAAGTGTTGCCCTTGTTGCCTTACCTCTATCCATGGCTATCGCTATAGCTTCGGGCGTCCAACCCTTGTCTGGACTTCTATCTTGTGTGATTGCGGGTCTAGTGACAACCTTTTTTAGAAGCGGAAGGTTAACCATTAATGGTCCGGCAGCGGGAATGATTACGGTTATTTTTGGGGCCATTGTATCATTAGATGATGGTAGTGGACATGCGTTTAATTATGTTTTGGCAGCCATAGTAGTCTCCGGACTTTTACAAGTCATTCTTGGTTTATTGAAGCTTGGGCGAATTGCAGAAATCTTCCCATCTTCTGTGATTCACGGTATTTTGGCGGCGATTGGCGTAATTATTTTTGCCAAACAAATGCACGTAGCAATTGGAACAAGTTCAACAGCTGGTAATGCCGTCGGGATTTTAAAAGACCTTGTAGATCAATTGCCAAATGCAAACCCTTACATCGCTTTAATCTCTGTTATTGGTGTTTTTTTACTGTTCTTCCATGCCAAAATAAGCTATAAAGTTTTCCATATTATACCGGCCCCGGTATGGGTAGTAGCAATTTCAGTATCCATAGTATTGCTTTATAATTATCTAGATGTAAATCAAGTCGAGGTAATGGGAATCGCATTTGAAAAGCCAACAAATTATTTAATGTCCATCCCTTCAGACCTAACAGAGGTATTCTTGTTTCCTGATTTCTCTCGGATTAATAGTGGTGTCTTTTGGTTGGTCGTTTTGTCCATGACAATCATATCATCGATTATTAGTTTGGCTGCTGCTAAAGCCATAGATAAGCTTGATCCATATAAAAGAAAAACCAATTTGAATAAGGATTTGATGGGCTTAGGTGCAAGTACGATGGTGTCTGGAATGCTTGGCGGTCTTCCTATCCTAAATGTAATTGTAAGGAGTACAGTGAATGTTCAAAACAATGCAAAAACCAAATGGTCAAACTTTTTCCATGGATTTCTTGTGCTATTCTTCATTGTCTTGCTTCAACCGATAATGAACATGATCCCATTAGCTGCATTGGCTGCGGTTCTCGTTTTTGCTGGAATCAAGCTGGCATCTCCAAGGGTATTTAAAGATGTCTATAAGGAAGGGGTTGAACAACTTGTTTTCATGGTATCCACGCTGCTTTTCACCTTATACAACAATCTTTTATTTGGTTTAATTGCAGGAATCATTATTACATTAATTACGCATATCCTGATCGCTAGAATATCAGTCTCTCAATTTTTTCTTTATGTCTTTTCGCCAGGTAATATCGAATTCAAAAAAAATAATGAGAGTCTAGAGCTGCGTATTCGCGGTGTTGCAAATTTTATGACGCTACTCAAAATATTGAAAAAACTGGAGGAGGTTCCCGATAAATCAGTCCTTAAAATTAATTTTTCTGGCGCCAAAATAATTGACCTCACGGTGCAGGAAGCAATTGATGACTTCAAACGAAACCATGAGCTTTCAGGAGGAAGTGTAGAAATCGTAGGACTTCATAAACACGTATCCTCAACCCCTCATAAATTCGCTTTAAAGAGTAGTATTGCACCTGTTGCCCAAAAAGCATCTCCACGTCAAAATAAATTTAAGTGGCTTGCAGCTGAACATAAATGGGCATATACTTTGGGACAAGACAATAGCTTTAAAAACCTTGAAAGTTTTCATTTTTTCGATTCACGACCAATTGAGTATAAAGAAAATATCATCAAAGGTGCCTACCTAGACGGAGCGGCAGAATGGGAGCTTACAGATGTTACTTTTTCTGAAGGCGCTATGCTCGCAAGGGAAGTATACCATTGTACCGTCCAGATTTCAGACTTACCCTTTAAGGCGCCAACATTTGTATTGCGTAGAGAAGAATTTGTAGATCGATTTATCGATCGCGTTAGGGTTTTTGGCTCCATGGGAGATATTGATTTTAAAGAAAATCCAGAATTCTCAAAGTTCTATTTTTTAAAAGGAGCCAATGAATCTGAAATACGGGCCTACTTCAAACCAGAGGTATTAGAGTTTTTAGTAGAAAACCCTATATATCATATAGAATGCAATGGCGAAAAAATTCTAATTGTTGGACCTGTTGGCGTGACTAGTATTCCAGACATCGAAAGACAAATTCAAAAGATGGAAGCGCTCATCGTTATTTTAAATGAGTTCCACGGAAACGGATAAGACCATGGAAGTTTGAAGACCCTTAAAGGAATTATAAAGCCGGTACTACTGGCTTTAACTATGCTCGGTTGTATCATTTCATGTGTGCCGGTGAATAGTATATTTCTTGGACACCCCGACAAAAAAGATGCTACTCGTTTTGACTCAAAAACAATCGATCCACAAAAAACAAACTTTCGATTCGAAAAAAGAACTAGCCCTCCTTTAATTAAGATTAACGATTGGACAAGTGACCTTCCTGAATTCAATACGCTCCCGGAGCTCTGCGAACATCATAAAGTTCGAGAGCTTCTCATTATTAAAAATGATACTATTCTTTTTAACTACAAAAAGGATTTAAAGCAGGAATTACATAGCTCCTACTCCATGTCAAAATGCGTAGTTTCCTGTCTTGTTGGAATGGCCATAGACGATGGATACCTTGAAAGTGAGGATCAATTCGTTAAAGTTTACTTACCTGAATTAATTCAAAATGAAAAGTCAGCTCAACTTCAAATAAAACACCTCCTAAACCACACCTCCGGAATTAAAAACTCATTGGCCATGGATGGACGAATGTATTATGGGAATGATATCCAAAAAGAAATAGAAAAAGTGCGTTTTGATTGTATTCCAGGCCACAGGCAAGAATACCTCAATATAAACACACAACTATTAGGGCTCATCTTGTCAAAAGCTGTTGGAAAAAGCCTAAGTGAATATGCTAAAGAACGACTATGGCATCCCATTGGAATCAGTAGCGAAGTGAGTTGGTCAACAGATAAAAAAGGAATTGAAAAAGCTTTTTGCTGCATTTCAGCAAGCGCATTGGATTATGCAAAGTTCGGAAGACTTTATCTGCATGGCGGGTTGTGGAATGACCAAAGAATTTTGAGCGAATATTGGTATGATCGTTCCATAAAAAGAGATACAAGTGATGGTAGTAGCTTTAATTTCAATTACTCATGGCATATAGGGCTTAAAAAATATGGGGACTTTATGGCTATTGGCTTATACAAGCAGCACTTGTATATTTATCCCGAAAAAGGAATTATCATAGTCCTCAACAATGACCGAGAAAATAAACTTGAGGCAGAACGTGTTAATTGGTGGAATGTCTTTCGACAAATCTCAGACCAACTCTAAATCATCTACTTTATTTGATGATAACGCCTTGGAGACCTAAGGGAGAAATCAGGCTCATATTGCGCTCAGAAATTGATTCGGCGGGAAATACAAAACGTTTGTCGTACATGATTCCATCTACCCAAAAACTCACCCAGTATTCATTGGATAAACCAAAAACTTCTGGCATAATCGGTTCTATTTTGGCAGCTTCGTTGGGTAAAAGAACTTCTATCGTATGTCTAAGGGTTGATGTTTTTATCGTTTCACCGGTCTGTGTATTTTCACCGTAACCAGTGCTTGCGATGATAATACCTTCCATAATATCGTCCCTGGTACTCAATAGATAAGCATAATAACTCAATTCTCCTTCAACTATCGATTGAACGATTGCAACCGCCACGTTTTCAACTTTAGGCCCCTTTATACTTTCTTTCATTTCTGCATTCGTTCTGCGACAATACGGTCTGCAATCTTTAAATATTCAAATAAATCCGTTGTATGGCCCAGTTTTTCGTCATTTTTGACCCGAAAAGAACTATCCATAATTTGACCTGAAGGGATTTTATAATGTGGCCCTCTCTTTTCACCTAAACGAACAATAACTCTATTTTTATGGGGGACTACAATAATATATTGACCCTTTAGGCCTCTAAAATAATGCACGGGATTCCCTTGATTTTTATACACCCAGATATGCCAGCCATAACGCATATTTGAGACATCATCATCGGTAGTTAGATAAGGGGTTTTAATCATCTCTTTCAAAAATGATTGAGAAATGATTTGGTTTCCATTGAAGTTTCCATCATGCAAAACCAATTGGCCAAGAAGAGAAAAATCTCTCGCTGAAGCATATAAACAACAGAATGCTTTTTCATCTCCTTCAGCTTTGTCAAGGCTCCAATATGCATTGCTACTAGCACCTATTGGCTCCCAAATTTTAGTATGCATATATTCAGTTAACGTAAGACCTGTAGCTTTCTCTAAAATAAAACCTAAAATCTGTGAATTGCCACTTTGGTAATGAAACCGCTTACCAGGTTCTTCCACCATTCTCAATCTTGTAACTAAACCATATAAATCCTTTCCATAATAACCCTCCGCTGCTTCCGATAGTGGATTCTTTCCACTCTCTTGCCAGTCAAAACCAGCAGACATCAACAACAAATGTCGAATCGTTAAAACATCACGACCATTCGTTTTGAATTCTGGTAAATACGTAAATACAGGTTCATCAACACTTGGAATCTTACCTTCCTCAATTGCAATGCCGATAAGCAAACCGATAACAGTTTTTGAGGCAGAAAAGGAATTAGATACTTGATTTACAGAATGCTCTTCCCAATACTGCTCATGCAACAAGGTATCGTTCTCGAAAATCAAAAAAGCACGTGTATCAATACCGCTTAAGTAATCCTCTTCGCTTTCTGTGAGCGCTACATTCGCTCCTGACTTAACCTTTATTTTTTTTGGTGATGTTGATTTTTCAACTGTATTTACGGGAAAAACATCTAGGTCATATATTCCTGGGCCTGTTTTGCCAATTAAATACGTTTTACTTATACCGGAATACAAATAAAACCGACCTGACAACAAAATGAAAAGGTTTACAACCAAAATAAGGGTTAACGCAACGTAGGAAGCATACTTTATAAATCTATTCATTCTTGTTAATTCATTAATCAGAGAACGCGAAAACCAAACAAATCTTTCAATTCCTGAAGCAAAATGGATTGTACTTCATTGAGGTCGAGCGCAGAACCAAGCTCCTTTTGCATTGAAGTTACCGCTTTATCCTCTATTCCACAAGGAACGATATTTGAAAAATAATCGAGATTTGTATTTACATTGAAACCAATTCCGTGCATTGTTACCCAACGAGAAGCCTTAACACCCAAAGCGCATATTTTTCGCTCATTCGATTTTCCAGGATCAAGCCACACACCTGTCATACCCTCAAGTCTTTCTCCTTTTAATCCAAATACAGCAATTGTTTTTATTACAGCTTCCTCCAAGAATCTCATATACTGATGAATGTCTGTAAAGAATTGCTCCAAATCCAATATCGGATATACGACGATTTGACCTGGGCCATGATAGGTTATGTCTCCACCCCTATTGATTTTATAAAACGCTGCATTTTTTTTCGACAGGTCAATATCATTGAGCAATAAATGCTCTTTTTTACCGCTCTTTCCCAAGGTATACACATGAGGATGCTGGCAGAACAATAAATGGTTGGACGCTGTACCTTTAGATTCTCCCTTACGAACAGATATTTTATGGTCTATTGCTTTCTTAAATAGTTTTTCCTGATAATCCCACCCTTCTTGGTAGTCAATAAGGCCTATATCATGAACGAAAACTCTGGGTTTCATCATTTAAAACTTCGCCAATTCCCCTTTTAAATAATCAATGATTTCAATATCAATAATATCTGCACCATTCATTTCACATAAATAATAGGAGGCCCAATCCACAATGTTGATGAGGTAAATAGAGCGCTCAATAAACGAGTCTCCCTTCGCCGAAACGTCGAATACCTTTCCACATTTCTTTTCAATCGCTGTCTTAGAAATCTCGAACCTTCTGTGATTTCTTGGATGTAGGTCGCCAGTATTAAAAAATATAGGTGCAAACCTTTCATCACCACCGGTCCAACCCACTAGCTCGTTATGGTTCATTTCAGGAATAACATGATGCCAACCCAAATATTTTGAATTTTCATTAAACTGTTGGCGCGCACGAACTATAACGCCCTCATATTTAGTCTCAGCATAATACACCCCAACCTTTCCAAAGAGATGTGCGGCCATTTCTTTAGCTAAAGCATGAATTTCTTCCTGATTTGCCTCTATATATGAACCTGCTTTTAGCATTTCACCTTTGTGATCAGAAACAAAACCAAGTGTAGTAAATATGTGCAATAACTGAATCACAGAATAAGCAAGCGCGCTTCTTGGCGGATTTCCTCCAGGTACAAGAATGCAATCATATCCATTATTTTTACAGAATTGTTCCAATTTTCCTCCACTACATATTCCTATAATATGACAACCCCTTGCCATTGCTTCTTCAATGGCTATTGTCGTTTCTTCGGTGTTTCCAGAATAGCTAGAACCAATCACCAATGTGTTTTCATCAACATATGCAGGCAATGTATAATCATTTACTAAGGATACTGGTACCTGCATTTCATCTTGTAACCAATTGGCAACCATTTTCGCACCAATACCCGAGCCTCCGAGCCCACACATAACAATATTATTTATATTATTTGAAGGTTTCTTCAATTCTGAAGCCTCAGCAATCGCAATAGCCTCTTTTATATTATCGGGAAAAGCGTGTATTAAATCTTTCATTTTTTTCTATTTATAAAGGTATATTTCCATGTTTTTTCGGAGGTAATGACTCATTTTTATTTTCTAACATTTTGAATCCTGCTATAACTCTGCTTCGAGTTTCATTTGGAAAAATAACCTCATCAACTATTCCTCTTTCAGCTGCTCTGTATGGATTAGCAAAAAGCTCGGCGTATTCAGCCTCTTTCTCAAGCCATTTTTTTTGCGGATCGTCACTATTTGCAATCTCTCTTTTAAATATAATCTCTGCGGCTCCTTTGGCTCCCATAACAGCGATTTCAGCCGTCGGCCAAGCAAAGTTTAAGTCAGAACCTATACTTTTTGAGTTCATCACATCAAATGCTCCTCCATACGCCTTACGCGTGATGACCGTAATTCTCGGAACAGTGGCCTCAGAGAATGCATACAAAAGCTTTGCACCATGTGTAATAATCCCTCTCCACTCCTGATCCGTTCCCGGAAGGAATCCTGGAACATCTTCAAATACAAGTAAAGGAATATTAAACGAATCACAGAAACGTACGAAACGGGCACCTTTCCGGGACGAATCTATATCCAAAACTCCAGCAAGAGATGCGGGCTGATTGGCAACTACACCAATTGTTCGTCCTTCAATCCGGGCAAAACCAACTACTATATTTGTTGCAAAATCCTTATGAACCTCTCTAAAAGAGGCATCGTCAATAACACTATCAATTACTTTTCTAATATCATAGGGAATGCTTGAATTCTCAGGTAGAATTTCGCTTATTGCTTCTTCTTTTTTAACATCAAACGTAAAAGAACTAGGATGCGGCGCTTCCTCCTCTGCATTTTGAGGAAGATAACTCATCAAATCCCGAACACTTTTTAAGCACTCAACATCATTTCCTGACGTAAAATGGTTTACTCCAGATTTTTCAGCATGCGTCTTTGCGCCACCTAAATCCTCAGAGCTTACCTCTTCATGGGTCACTGTTTTAACAACATTAGGGCCTGTTACAAACATGTAGGAGGTGTCCTCTACCATAAAAACAAAATCTGTCAAAGCTGGTGAATAAACCGCACCACCTGCGCAAGGTCCCATAATCACAGAAAGCTGAGGAATGACTCCAGAAGCTCTTGTATTTCGGTAAAAAATATCGGCATATCCTGCAAGAGATACCACTCCCTCTTGTATTCTCGCGCCACCAGAATCATTTAATCCGATAAGCGGAGCGCCATTTTTAAGGGCCATATCCATGACTCTACAAATTTTTGCAGCATGGGTTTCCGAAAGGGAACCTCCCAAGACAGTGAAATCCTGAGAAAAAACATAAACCAATCTTCCGTGTATTGTTCCATATCCTGAAACAACGCCGTCCCCGGGTATTTTCTGCTTATCCAAACCAAATGCTGTTGCCCGGTGCTCAACAAATCCACCAATTTCATGGAAGCTTGATTCGTCTAAAAGAACCGCAATACGCTCGCGTGCACTTAGCTTTCCTTGCTTATGCTGGCGTTCAAGTCGCTCTGGTCCACCTCCCTCGTAGGATTTATTTCTTTTATTCTGTAACTCTTGATTTTTCTCCATAGTAAAAGTAGCTTGACAAAAATAAGGTAAAATTTAATTTATCCTTCTAAATCCCGTTGCTTCATGCGATATTTCTATAGATCCAAAATGGCTGAATACAAAGGGTTAAAATTAGAATCGCAACTAAGGTCGTCTCAGATATTGAAAAAACGAATGTCAGGAAAAGTAACAACGACCAAAATAAAATTCGAAATAATCCAGCAAGCTGAATGCTTTTTAAAATTTCAAAACGAATATTCTGTGGAACACTGACTTTTTGTTCATTCTTGATGCGCATGATCTCATTTAAAAAAAGCAATGGAAGCAGGAATATTCCTTGGGCAATTCCGAGCTCTTCATAACTCAAAAATGCCCACAACTCAGCTGTAAATATTATTGGATTTAAACTAAAATAAACGAGTAAATGTAAAATCATGACTTCCAAAAACACTAACCCTAGACCCTTCAATAAAAATGCTTTAGGTAAAATAATAGAGGACAAAAGACCTAATCTCTTGTTTAAAAAAAACGTACGAATAACTAGGTCAAAAAGAAAAAATAATATAATAAAGTAAAATCCCCAATTCCAAAATAAAAAGCCGACCAATGGAAGTACCGCATCTCCAAGAATTGCACTGATTATTTCAACCTTTTTCACAATTTATCTTTGATTTCATCAGCATACTCCCTTGCCAAATTTTGATTTTCAATAAAGGTGCTTAATGGCATGAAAGGGCCTCTGTCTTCGGGTAAAATTGAAAGTGCTTTAGAATAGCTCTTCAATGCTCTTGAATACGCCTTTTGCTCTGCATAAATAACCCCCATATTGACATAAGCATCTATATGACTAGGGTCAATCGCAACAACCTCTCTATACATATTTAAGGCACTATCCAATTCGCCGTACTTCTTCTGATAAATCTGACCCATTTGGCAGAAGGCTTCACTATACAATGAGTCAAGTTCCTGCATCTCCTCATATACCTTCATTGCCAATCGTTCCTGACCAAACAATCCATATGCGTATGCCAAAGCATATTTGTAATCAATATTCTCAGGTTCTAATTGAACAGCAGAATAAAAATGATCCACGCAGCGCTGATTATTAGACTGCTGAAATAAAATACCTAATTCAATATAGATTTCAGGTCTATCTGGATAATATTGACTGACTCGAGCGTAGGTGTTGATGGCAGAATCCATATATGCCTTCGAAAGCGCTTGCGAAACATCTTCCCCACTCAGAGCAGCAGATAAAACCTTATACATACTTCCTTGTAAAACATGCGCATCAAAAAACTTAGGGGCTTCCTTAAGCGCTTTGTCAATCCAAAGTCTAGCTTCATCAAAATCTTGTTGTAATGCATAAGTATTGGCAAGTCCAACCATCGCTTTTGAATTTTTAGGGTCATTGTCAACAACGATTTGCAAATAGTTTTGCGCCCTACTTATATCAGCAACAGTTCTATTTCCTTGATTGATAATAGACAAAGCGTACATCATTCTTGCACGGTTACTCGAGCTATCGATGCGAAATGCCTTAGCTGCATCAGCATAGGCCGTTGCGTAATCGTAGTGCTCTAAGGCTAGCGTTGCACTTTCTAATAAGGCTTGAAAATTATTGGGTGATGCCTCAAGCGATTGATTCAAACGAATTCTTGATTCAGCATACGATTCTTTGGACACTGAGACAGATTCTACTTTGCTTTTTACAGGCATTTCCTTTTCTCCACCGCATGCAAAAAGGACGCTAATTATTGCGCAAACAAACAATAGGTTCTTCATAATGTAAAGTTAGGATATTTTGTTTTGCTTAAAGCATTTTGTACCTTTGAAACTAACCAAATGATGGCACACATTATGAAATTAAAGTTATCGCTTTTTCTTATTTTAATAGTAACGATGGTGCAAAGCGCTTGGACTCAGGGCTGTTCTCAATGTAAGCTATTGGCGGAACAGGGTAGTGGACTTGAAGAAGCTTCTTTTGGAAGTAATATCAATAGCGGTATTCTGTTTCTAATGATCATACCCTATTTGATTTTAATGTTTCTCTTTCGAGAACAAGTCAAAAATGTTTTTTCAAAATTGTTCTCTAAAAGGAGCTAATCCCAAACAATAGAAATCTTTCCGATTGATGCTCCGCTTTCCAGATGTGAGTGGGCAGTGGAAATATCGTTTACATTGTATACATTGCCGACAATTACTTGGATTTTCTTCTCTAAATATAGCTCCATAAGCTGGACTAAACAATGGTGCATAATACCAGGTTTATCGTCAGCGATTTTTAACATATTTACACCTAAGATACTTTTGGAAGACATCATCAAACCGGCAGGTATAATCAGACCCATCTTTCTAAGGAAATTTAGCGAGGAAAGTATACCAAAACGACCACCAGAAAGCTCAGCACCACCGAATAGATAAAGCCTCCCGCTTGGGCCCAAATGATGCCAGTCCTTTTTAAACGTTGAACCTCCTATAGGATTGAAGCTAGCGTCTAGTTTTTTACTATTATGTATTTCCTCAATATAGTCTTGGGTTTTATAATTGACTACCTGATCTGCACCAAGATTTCTAACGATTGTTTCTTTTTCAGTTGAACCCACTTTAGCAATCACTTCGGCACCTCTTCGTTTTGCAAGCTGAATCAAAAGTGTACCAACTCCTCCTGCAGCGGCATGGATCAAAACACGCTCACCCGCCTGAATAGGAGCCAAATAATCGGTCATATAATACGCTGTTACCCCTTGAGTACTCAACGCCAAAACCTCAGAAGATGGCAAGTCATCAATTGGCACCAGAGCCATTTCTGTTGTAATAACGTGTCGTCCGTATCCACCGAATCTACAAAAGGCAAGCACCCGTTTCCCAATTAAATCAGAATTCCCGTTTGGCCCAATAGATAATACCTTTCCAACTACTTCATATCCAATAACACATGGCATCGGTGGTGCTTCGCGGTAAAGACCATTACGCGCCATAACATCCGCATAATTCAGGCCAAATGCTTCACTTTTAATGATTACCTCACCTTTATTAAGCGCAGGCAGAGTGATCTCTTTTCTCAGAAAAGCATGCTTCGCATCTCCCTTTTTCACCAAGAAAATCGCTTCTGATTTCACTGCTGTTTAATTTAGAATCTAAATGAGACACCGCCCATTACCTGTATAGGTTGAACAGGGTAATTGTACCAATCGTTATAACGTTGAGACAATATATTGTTGAATGCCAGGAAGGCAGAAACTCTTTTATTGTATCTGTAAGAAATACCCAAGTTAAAATCAACAATTGCGCCTAAATTCATGTAATACTGGCCATCTACTTCTTGGACATCCTCTTGCATTTCATAGACCAATGCTTTTCTGCCGGTTTCGATGTGCCCGTCCAAGTTAAACATGAACTTATCAAACAGGTTGTAGGCCGCTCTGAGCTCAAACTCGAGCACAGGTAAATTCCAGGCATAGGCCTCATTTAAGGTTTCATATGAATTATAGCAGGCCAAGCCATCAATCTTTAATTTTTCATCGAGTTGATAAAAAAGAGAGGCCTCAATCCGCGTATGATTGAGCGTGTCATAGATTAAGCCAAACTTATTCCTAAACGCAGACAATGTATCGGTAACAAAGAATGCTTTATTGGTGATTTTCTTAAAGCTCACATTTGCATTAAAACCCATTCTTTTACTAAGTGTCCCTTTGATTCCACCATAAATATCATAAGGGTTGTTTTCGTTTATAAGCCTTACAGAAGGTGCTAAAAATTGATTCGTTTGAGATAAAGATGAGAACGAATTTTGTGAAAGCCCCCCTCTGATACCGGCAAACGGAATAAATATATCGTTAAATAGAGAATACTTTATTTCAGCCTGTGGATAGATAAAAAACTGTGTCTCCTCGCCAATGTCCAAAGCCATTGAGAATCCCAAATCAAGTTTAAATCTATTGTCCATAAGTTGTGTCAAAACACCTGGCTTAAAATCAATTATTGTATTGGATCTTATGCGGCCAGAATCCAAAGGCAGACTAACAATTGAGTCCTCAACTCCAAAACGATAATTATTCAGGCGCATCCCCAAATTAGCATAAAACTCCTCTGATTTGTAATTATACCATCCTTTGATATTTAGCTTTGCGTTGTGCTCTGCTGCCCTCCATTCTTCCAGAGAATCCTCTAAGGGCGATGCAGTTTGTAAATAATGATATCTCAAATCCACAGCATAATTCATTACCGCACTATCACCAAAGTCAGAAACATATCCTATGTTGGTGCCAATCCTTTGGAACCGCTGAGAAATCAATGATTTATCAATCGTATCAGATGGAATTCCGTAATAATTAAAACCGTGGTTCATGTAATTTAATTCTCCATTAATCATATAGGTATTATCCACTATTTTACCATATAAAGTAGCACCTGTTCTATCATAATTTGCAGGGGCATATGCAATACTGTTTCTATCCTTTATTTTTGCAAAAGAGCTTATGTGATCGATTTTTACACCATATTGATACCCTTTTGACCTCGTTGAATTGTAAACGAATTGACCCAAGGGCATTACCCCAGTTCCCATACCTATCTTAGCATAAAAGGGATAAAGTTGACGAAGCTTTTCCGTAGTTTCAATTTCCGCTGCTTTAATAGCCGTAAGCCTAATTTGTGTCGGATATAAGTATGCCAATAAAGGATAGGATGCAACAGCAGAAGGTTTAACAGTATCTATAATCTTTGGAGACAGCGTGAGTCGACTTGCTGGCTCGACCTGTCGGCTTCCCTTTCCATCAATGGTAACATCTGGAGGTTGGGCATAGCTTACTTGGAAAAGGATAAAAAGAAAGCAAAGCAATAAATATAGACGGCTATTCTTCATTTATTTCGATTTTAGTTTCTGGACTCTCTTCCTCCTTATTTTCCTCGGCTTCCTTTAGTGCAATAATCTCTGCCCATAATAAATTTGCCTCTTCAATAATACCATCATCTGTTATTGGGTAATGCTCTTTAATGGACTTAAGGTTTTGTTCGGCTTGAACGTAATCCTTTTGCTTTACAAAGATTTTAGATTTTAGAATCAAGGCCTTAGCAATCCAATAATCGTAGCTAGGTTTCATTTTTAAGAGCTCCTGAATTTCGATGCTCGCCGTATTTAGGTCATTTTGAATGTAGTGTATATAAGCCATGGTATATTTGGCCTCTGATCCCATAAATGTTGTGGTATGCTCTACCAACCATTTCAATGGAACCAATGCCTCTTGATATTGGTCAAGGCGGAACGCAGAAATACCGTAAGCATAATTGGCCTCAGCTCGTTGCGCATCATCTAAAACTGGGGCCTCTAAAACTAGTGCAGCATATGCTTTACTTTTTTGATAATCCTCAGTAAAATAGGTGGCTCTCATAACGCCAAATCGCGAAATAAATAAGGTGCTAGGGGTTGTCGCTAATCCCTCTAATCTCTGGTAATATTTCAATGCATTTGGATAGTCTTTTAGCCCATAATAATGGATTGAAACACGTCTTGCTGCAGCTTCACTGTAAGAATTACTTGTGGCATCTAAGAAGCGTTTATAATTTTCAATTCCATTCAATGTATCGTTAACCGCTAGATATGATGTCCCGAGGTAATAATAAGTCTCAGCAACATATTGTCCGTTCTCAGAAAAGCTCCCTAGGTATACCTGAAATTTCTCAATGGCCTCTGTATAATTAGTATCAAGATACGCCTGAAGAGCAGGAGTATAAAACAAATTTTCTTTTTCGTCATCCGTATAGTTAATACAGCTATACCTTTCAACAACCTCTGCCGCCTTTTGCGGTTTTTGTTGCGCTGTGTAAACATCGACTAAGCCCTTTGCCGCTATTTCACAAACGTCATTTTCATTTTCATGCTCAGCAAGAACTTTTAAATAAGCAATCTCAGCTTTTTCATATTGCCACTTTTTCAAATAACAATTTGCCTTACCAATTTTAGCCTGTGTCAGGAAAGGAGAATTAGGGAAATCAATAATTAAGTTGTCATAATACAACAAGGCTTCATCATTATTGCCAATTGAGGAAAACGTATTTGCCAATTCATAGGTCGCATTCATTGAATATTTAGAATCGGCATATGAGGTCAAGATTTCTTTTAGCTTCTCAACTTTAATTGTTCCTTGACCACTATAGCCATAGGTTTTAGCGACATAATACAAGGCCTTATCATTCAGTGACGTATTGTATGAAAACGCTTTTTCGTAAAATTCAATGGCTAAAGCGTTTTCCTTATTCAAGTAAAAAATATCTGCAATACGAAAACAAGCATCTACCTCTTTGCGCACATTATCTGGATTCGATTGTAAATAAATCCTAAAGTTTTCTGATGCTCTCGTATCAGAACCTAACGCTTTATATGCGTATGCCATATTGTAGTAGGCATCTATTTTCTCAGGTATTGCATTAGAAGCGGGAGCCGCAATGAAAAGCTTATAATTCGCAATAGCTTCTTGCATTTTATCTTGTCTGTAATAAGCATCTGCAATCCAGTAACGGGACAAAGCAGCGAGCTCGGGATCAATAGGGTGATCATTCACAGCAGCAAATGCAGCAATAGAAGAATTATATAGACGCTTTTGAAAAAGTTCCACACCGCGGTTATAAGATAATGTCTGATATACCCTTTTTAATCTCGCATCGAGCTTGGGGAGTTTGTTCAGCGATTCAATTGCTTTTTTATAATTGCTCGTTGAACTGTAAGCATTAATTAGGTATTGGTATACATCCTCTTTTCTTGAAGAGCTTGGATATTCTGATAAATAATTTTCAAATGCCCTAACCGATTCATCATAGGGATTGATGTCTACAGCAAATGATATTACGGCAAAGTTGTAAAGGGCATCTTCTTTTATTTTTGGGATGGCAGACATTTGAGATGCATTTTCAAAAGCACTGCGGGCAGGAAGCAACTGCTCATTAAGCTGATAACATTCCGCAATTTTGTACATAGAGATTTGACCTAAGCTATCGTCTACACGCACAACCTGATCCAAGTATGCAATAGCTCCCTCGTATGCTTTTGTTTCAAAAAGTGCATATCCAATCTGATATGCATCATCTCTTGTCAACCTAGATTTTTTTGCATATTTCAAAAGGTAGCTTAAAGCATCTGAATACAATCTTTTATTATAATAAGCATTTCCGATAATATGATTCACATCTTTTTCGTGGCTGACTAGCTTACAAGATAGAACGGTTGGTGCATAATCTATTACCGCATCATAATTGTGCTGTTTATGATAGATTTGAACAATATAATAGGGCACAATTCCACAATAATCTGTGTTTTTTTCTAGTGCTAAAAATTGCTCTAATGCTAGCTGGTAAGATCCTCTTTCATAACACAAGTGGGCAAAAAAGTACTTGCTTGGTGCGGCATACTGAGAGCTACCATTTAGATTTTCGCGAAATGCATTAATGGCAGCCTCAAAATCTTCATTTTGAAGGGCTGAATAACCAAGCTTAAAGTAAAACTCTTCTTTAAAGGAAGAATCAATATCACCTGCTGTTAGCTTACTTAGCCAAAGGTGCGCATCATCATAGGTTTCATCCTGAAAAAATGAATTCCCTATTTTAAAATTGATAAAACTACGGTGAATGTTTTCTGGGTACACCCTGTTGTAATTCATCAAAAGGTCTATTGCATCACTATTGTAGAGCTCTAAACCCGACAATCCCTCATAATACAATGCTTTCTGATAAAGAGGATCATTGTAATTATCGCAAAGGTTAATAAAAGTTCTAAATTCCTTTTTTGCCGCGCCATATTGTAGGTTAGCATACAGCTCTTCACCGCGATAATATCCGTCATACAGACTAGTATACTTATCTGTTTTTTGGGAGGACGCCAGAAAAGGAAGGGTGGCTATAGCCACTAAAATAAATAATGTTCTACTTTTTCGCACTAAACAAATTTACATTCACAAACAAGCCAAGTTCAGGCAGGATTCAAAAGTTTTAAACCTCACCTTGTTAAGAGATAATTTCAAGCAAATAATTTTTCACGAAGATGATTCTGCACTTTTGTATAAACACATAAGTTTTATGTCTGAAGTAGTTACTCTAAAAAACGCTGATATTTTTCAGAAAGGAAGCAAAGTTCTTTCAGGTGTGCAGCTATCAATTGACGCAGGTCAATTCGTGTTTCTTATCGGAAAAACAGGAAGCGGAAAGAGTAGCCTGCTTAAAACCTTGTACGGAGAATTGCCTCTGCAAGAGGGCGAGGGCAACTTCGATACATTTAATTTAAAAAAATTAAAAAGAAGAGAGATTCCTATGCTTCGAAGAAAAATAGGAATTGTTTTTCAAGACTTTCAGCTGCTTATGGACCGGACAGTAATCCAAAATCTATATTTCGTACTTAAAGCAACTGGTTGGAAAAAAAAGAACGAGATTCATGAGCGGGCCACAGCTTGTCTAAAGCTGGTCGGTCTTGAGGAATTAGGTGCCAAAATGCCTCATGAGCTTTCAGGAGGAGAGCAGCAAAGAGTGTCCATTGCCCGAGCATTATTAAATGACCCAAAATTAATTTTAGCGGATGAACCTACGGGGAATCTTGACCCTGAAACTTCAGAAGAAATCATGCGTTTATTGATTGCCGTTTCTAAAGAAAAAAACGCTGCAATTCTAATGGCGACCCATGACATGCACATTGTAAAACTGTTTCCTACAAAAACCTTATTGGTCGAAAATGGAGCTGTTGTTCATCACAGCTAACGGTCCATTTCACCACAAATCGGCATTGCAATAAGGGACTTAACTTTTTTGAGGTCTTCTTCATTTCCAAGGGCAAACATTAATTTTGTAAGGGCTGCTTCTGCAGTCATATCTAAACCGCTAATTACACCAATTTTATTAAAAAACGAACTGGTTTGATATGCACCTTGTTTTACACCACCCGAACTACACTGCGTGATATTAATGATTAACCCTCCCTCCTCGACATAACGTGTCATGATCCGTTGCATTTTATCAATTGATGGTGCA
This sequence comes from uncultured Cryomorphaceae bacterium, assembly GCA_913052055.1. Lineage (GTDB taxonomy): Bacteria > Bacteroidota > Bacteroidia > Flavobacteriales_D > Crocinitomicaceae > UBA952. Next base: position 80,756 of record CAJXDT010000001.1, on the reverse strand, counting down.
TTCCCCGAGCCAAATGTTTCTAGCACAATTCCTTTGGTTTGAGAAGCATCAAATAGACCTTTGTACAAATCAATATCCATCCCCGGAAATATTTTCAAAAGCGCAACAGATTTTGACATTCCAAATTGATATAAAGGTTCAGAGAATTTTGGCCTTTGGAGTGCACTCCATTTATATTTAATATTTACGCCAGCAACAGCCAGCTCTGGGTAATTCGGGGATTTGAATGCTTCAAATTGGTTAGAGCTCACCTTCGAGCTTCTATTTCCACGGTAAAGAGAATACTCAAAATAAACAGCTACTTCCTGTATAATTGATTCTCCGTTTGAATCTTTTGCTGCAGCTATTTCAATCGCCGTAATAAGGTTCTCTTTACCATCCGTGCGAATAACGCCGATAGGTAGCTGAGAACCTGTAAAAATAATGGGCTTATGTAAGCCCTGAATCATAAAACTAAGTGCAGATGCCGAGTAAGACATGGTATCGGTTCCATGAAGAATGACAAACCCATCATAACCATCGTAATTTTTCTTGATCAGCTTTGCCAAATTAATCCAATGCTCGGAAGTCATTTCGGAAGAGTCAATAGGCTTTTTGACGCTCATGGTATCTATTTCAGTATGTAACCTATTTAGCTCAGGAATATGCTCATAAACTGAATTGAAATCAAAGCTGTTTAAAAGGCCCGTTTCGGGATCCTTTATCATCCCAATCGTTCCACCAGTATAAATAACCAATACTTTTGTCATATTGCTAAGAATTTTGAGATTTGAAAGAGCTCCTCCGCATTTTCTGAAGTGTCCTTTTTAATCTGTTCAACAGGGCATTCATAAATATCCGAAAGCTTTTCAGCAATATACAAAAGATGAGCACTTTCATTGCGCTTTCCTCTATATGGTACAGGGGCCAAGTAAGGCGCGTCAGTCTCTAATAAAATATGGTCTAATGGAATGCTTTTTAGTACCGTGGGAAGTGTTGAGTTTTTAAATGTAACCACACCGCCAATACCAAATTTAAAGTCTTTATAAGCCATAATTCTTTCGGCATCTTCAATAGTTCCAGAAAAGCAATGAAACACTCCGCTGAGATCACTGCTATTCTCCTCGTCTAAAATCTCTAAAATCTCCGGCATAGAATCTCTCGCATGAATTACAATTGGAAGGGCTAGTTCTTTTGCCCAGTTTATTTGAGTCCGAAAAGCGGCTTTTTGCTGCTCTATAAAGCGCTTATCCCAATATAAATCAATTCCAATCTCTCCAACTGCAATATACTTTTGGGTTCCTTGAAACAACTCAAATCCAATGCGCTTTAGCTGAGTCGAATAGTCGACATCAACACTGCAAGGATGTAAACCCATCATCGGGATACAGCCCTTATCTCGTTGTGCTAATTTATGCAGCGGTTCTATTGAATCGATATCAATATTTGGTAGCAAAATATACTCAACTCCCTTATCTCTCGCACGCGCAATAGTTTCAACTTGATCATCATCAAATTGTTCGCTGTACATATGTGAGTGTGTATCGATCATCTAAAACAAGGATAGGCTAATGCCCATTTGAATGGGGTGGATATCTATGCTTGCGTTGTTTGAGAACAAGGTTAACGGCTGATACGCAAAAATCAAAGACCAATTTCTAAACCCTACCCTTGCATATGCAGAAAGATAAAACCAATTGTACTGCTCTCTAAGCTTTACCTCTGAATACGAAACCTCATCCTCAAATTTTCTGTAGGAGCTGAAATTTATTCTTGGTTGTACACCTAATCTAGCTCCTAAAATTAGCTTAGTATGCTTCCATCCAATAGACCTCAATCTTAGCTCTAAAGGAACATAAAACTGATGTATAGTAAGAAAGGAAGATAGAATGCTGTCACCTGGAGATGGAATAGCAGCCTGAACAGCATCAAACGGTGTGATGTAAAAAACACGTGGGGTTTTGTGGTTTAAATATGCATACCCCAAACCTATTCCGAAAGTAACCCTCTCGGTCGATTTCAATTGAATATCCTTATTTATGCTTGCACTAAAACCTATCGAATTCCAATTGTTTTGAAAAGGGCCATTTTCACCTACCCAGTCATTATAGGTTAGATCGATAATTACGCGATCATATTTCTTTCTATCAATATCCTGGAAAGGTCTCAAACCACTATAATACCAGAACAACCCGGGTCTCTCTTGAGACTGCCTTTCGGATTGCCCAAACAGACTCATATGAAGACAGAGAAATAGAAATACTAATTTCATTCTATGGAACGAATTGATTTTTCCCAATTCCACGCATCTTTCACCGCATCGTTAATTGTCTTTTTTGCACTCCATCCCAAAAGCTTTTGCGCATAATCTGCATTGGCATAAATTTCAATTACATCACCGGGTCTGTTTGGACCAAATTCATAATTTAGCTTCATATCATTGACCTGCTCAAAAGCCTTGACAACTTCTAAAACACTTGAGCCCTTTCCTGTACCGATATTCACAATTTCATGACAGCCATCCGCTGCATGGATTAAATAATCCAAAGCTTTGACATGTGCCTCCGCAAGATCAACAACATGAATATAATCCCTTACACAGGTGCCATCAATCGTTGGATAGCTATCGCCAAATATGGTAAGCTTTTCGTGTAAACCCGCTGCTGTCTGTGTCACAAATGGAAGTAAATTATTCGGCTTTCCTATTGGGAGCTCTCCTATTTGTGTGGACGAATGCGCACCAATCGGATTAAAATATCTCAAACTCATTAAACGAAGTGATTTTTGTGAAAAAAACAAATCGTCAATTATTTTTTCTCCCAGCCACTTTGTGAAACCATATGGTGATGTAGGAATTGTTTTGGGTGTTTTTTCAGAAACCTCTTTTTGTCCTTGAGGTTCACCGTAAACGGTACATGAAGACGAAAACACAAATGGGATTTCAGGATTCTCAGAAACAATTTTTAATATGGAAACCAATCCTTCAATATTATTTTGGTAATAACTCAACGGATTTTCGACCGATTCTCCAACCGCCTTGTAAGCAGCAAAATGAATGATCCCGCAAACCGTATTATCTTTTATATATCCCCTTAAATAATCGGTATCACAAACATCCTGCTTTAAAAGAACAGGTCTATTGCCTATAATTTCATGAATCCCATCTAGAACAGATTCATTTGAATTTCTAAAATCGTCAAGCAAAACAGGTTCGTAACCAGCATTAAAAAGCTCTACAACGGTATGAGACCCAATATATCCAGCACCCCCCGTCACCAATACTTTCTTCGACATAACTCAAAGGTAGAGAAATTCAACTATTTTTAAGGTGTGAACGAAGATGATTTTAATTTCAGAACACGCCTACCTGAAAGACCGAAAAAGCGGACTCTTTTAAAGTTGGTACTTTATGCTGTTGTTGCTATAATGCTGATTTTTTATCTTTATTCTACGATTTAGAAAAAATCAGTAATACATGTTCGTCCTAATTTTAGCTCTCCTACTACCTCTCTTTGATTCTTCAGATGACCTTACAGTCCTTGTTTCCGGGTGCAAATCACAAAAGGGTCAACTTTTTATAGCGTTATATGATGATAAGGATGAATTTCCCATTTTCGGAAAGCAGCTCATAGGAGAAATTGTGCCCTTATCTAAAAAGCCACGGCATGAATTTACCTTTAAAAAACTCATACACAAAACGTATGCTATTGCCGTTTTTCACGACATAAATAGTAATGGTAAGTTGGATAGGAATGCATTGGGGCTTCCGTTAGAGCCGTATGGGTTCTCAAATAATGCAAGAAATACTTTCAGCGCACCAAGTTTTTCTCAAGCATCTTTTGTTCATGGAGAGGAACAAAGCATATCAATTTCGGTAAGGTAAAGCTATTCGAATTCTATAAGTAACTGTCCTTTATCAACAACCTGCTCTTTTTCAATAGCAACTCTTTTGACAACGCCTTCACCATCAGATTTGAGAATATTTTCCATTTTCATAGCTTCAAGGGAAAGGATAGGGTCTCCAACTTTAACATGGTCTCCAACTTGGACCTGAATATTTAAAATCCTTCCAGGCATTGGAGAACCTATTTCTTTGAGCTGCTTTATCTTTACCTTATCAAGACCTAGTTCTGCGATAAGCTCATCCAATGCAAACTTCTTTTTTAGCTCAAATACACGATGATTTATCTTTAAACGAAGCTTCCTGTTTTCAATGTCCCGGTTTAAAATTTCCCCCTTGAAAGATTTTCCCTGATAGATCAATTCGAAAAAATCTCGATCAATCCAATGGACCTCTGCTCCAGAACCAGCCTCTATCTCTACACCATCTATTACGAATATTGAATTTTCAGACATATTTACAAATATAGAATATTATGCTTCTTTTTTCTTCAAGCTGATTTTAAGATCATTTTCAACTTCAATAGTTTCGAGATGAATTTCACCATTCAAATCTTCAAAACTAATATCAGAGGCCAAAACCTCATCAGCTACATAGCGCTTATTGCGCTCAATTGCGTCTTGAATTACCTCATTTGTCTCTAGTACCAGCGAAATTCTATCTGTAACTTCTAAGCCTTTTTCCTTACGTAAGTTTTGAACTCTATTTACAAGCTCCCTGGCAATTCCCTCAGATTTTAAATCCGGTGAAATTGAAATATCTAAGGCAACAGTAATCCCATCTTCATTGGCAACCAACCATCCCGGGATATCCTTTGTAGCGATTATAAAGTCATTTAAATCCAAAAGAATAGCATCTCCATTGATATCGCCCTTCCAATTACCTCTTGACTCAAGCTCAGAAATATCTCCTGCCGTCCATCCCGAAATTAGTGCAGCAATCGCCTTCATATGCTTCCCGTATTTAGGGCCAATTGTTTTAAAGTTCGGCTTGATGCTTTTGACTAATATTTCATTGTCTTCGGTAATCATTTCAAGCTCCTTTACGTTTACCTCTGATAGAATTAGCCCACGTACATGGTTAAGGTTTTTCTCTGTTTCCACATTCAAAACAGGAACCATAATTTTTTGTAAAGGCTGCCTAACTCGAATTCTTTCCTTCTTCCTTAGACCAAGCACTAACGAACAAACACGCTGTGCCAATTCCATTTGTTTCTCCAGATTTTTTTGAATAATGTCACTATGAACATTTGGGAAATCCGCAAGATGGACAGAATTCAATTTTGATTTTTGAGATCCTTTATTCAAATCTAAATAAAGGCGATCCATAAAGAAAGGAGCAATAGGTGAGGCGATAATCGCCACAGTCTCGAGACAGGTGTAAAGTGTTTGATACGCTGCAATCTTATCCTTAGGATCATCATTCTTCCAAAATCTTCTTCTGCAAAGGCGCACATACCAATTTGAAAGCTGTTCGCTTACAAATTCTTGGATTGCTCTGCCCGCTCTTGTAGGCTCATAGGAAGAATAACTCTCTTCTACATTTTGAACCAATGAGTGAAGCTTTGACAGCACCCATCGATCGATCTCAGGTCTGTCCTCGAGCGGAAGCTCTTGTTGCGAATAATCGAATTCATCTACATTGGCATACAATGAAAAGAATGAGTAAGTATTATAAAGGGTTCCGAAAAACTTTCGTTGTACCTCAACAATTCCCTCAATATCAAACTTCAAATTATCCCAGGGCTGTGCATTGGTAATCATATACCACCTTGTTGCATCTGGCCCATATTTGCTGAGTGTTTCAAATGGATCTACCCCGTTACCCAGACGTTTAGACATCTTTTGACCCTTTTTGTCAAGAACCAAACCATTGGACACTACATTTTTGTATGCTACTTTTCCAAAAACCATGGATGATATCGCATGAAGGGTGTAAAACCATCCTCTTGTCTGATCAACTCCTTCCGCAATGAAATCAGCAGGATAAGCCGTACTGTTTTCAATTTTCTCTTTATTTTCAAAAGGGTAATGCCACTGCGCATAAGGCATCGAACCAGAATCAAACCAAACGTCCATAAGGTCAGATTCACGATTCATGGGTTTTCCTGAATCAGAAACCAACACCATGCTATCTACGATATGTTTGTGCAAATCAATTTGATCGTAATTCGCCTCAGACATGTCACCAGGTGTAAAACTTCTGAGCGGGTTTTCCGCCATTACTCCTGCCTCGACTGCAAGCTGACATTCTTTTTGAAGCTCTTCTACAGAACCAATACATTTTTGTTCTAGGCCATCTTCTGTTCTCCAAATAGGAATGGGAATACCCCAATACCTTGATCTAGATAAATTCCAGTCATTTGCATTCTCTAACCATTTTCCAAAACGGCCGGTTCCTGTTGACTCAGGTTTCCAATTGATGGTATTGTTCAAGTCGACCATGCGCTGTTTGTGCTCGGTTACTTTTATAAACCAAGAGTCCAGTGGATAATACAATATCGGTTTATCAGTTCTCCAGCAATGCGGATAGCTATGCTCATATTTTTCAACCTTAAAAGCCCTATTCTCTACTTTAAGCTTTACAGAAATTTCTACATCTGCAGACTTATCAGGTGCTTCTCCTGGCGGGTAAAACTCATTTTTCACATACATCCCTGCGAATTCAACAACTTCCTTACGAAAACGGCCTTGAAAATCAACCAAAGGAACAAGGTTTTCATGTTCGTCTCTAACAAGCATTGGGGGAACTCCTGCCTCTTTGGCAACCTTGGCATCATCTGCACCAAAAGTAGGTGCCGTATGTACGATACCCGTTCCATCCTCTGTCGTCACAAAATCACCTGAAATCACCTGAAATGCATTTTCTGAATTTTCGGCAGGTAGACAATAATTAAGCAGCTGCTCATATCGAAGCCCGAGTAATTCCTTACCGGTACAACTTTCACCTACATAAAAAGGTATTTTTTTTGCACCTTCTTCGTAGGCTTCCAAATCATTGATGCTTTCAACAGCAAAAAAACCTTTAGAAAACTGATAATCTACAAGACTCTTTGCCAAAACAACATTGACTCTTTTAAAGGTGTATTGATTGTATGTTGTGACACATACATATTCTATTTTTTCTCCAACAGTTAGCGCAGTATTGGAAGGTAATGTCCAAGGAGTAGTTGTCCATGCCAATAAAAATAATTCCCCCTCGATGTTAAAGGGAGATTTTGCATTATCGATCACCTTAAATTGGGCCACTGCAGAAGTGTCTTTAACATCTTTATAACATCCTGGCTGATTGATCTCATGACTGGAAAGTCCCGTTCCTGCCTTTGGAGAATAAGGTTGAATGGTATATCCTTTATACAATAAATCTTTGCTGTAAAGCTCAGAAATCAACCACCATACAGATTCCATGTATTTGGACTTATAGGTCACATATGGGTCGTCCATATCTACCCAATAACCCATTTTTTTGGTAAGGTCATTCCAAACATCTGTATACTTCATGACAGCTTTTTTACAAGCCGTATTGTAGGCATCAACAGTAATCTTTTTACCAATATCCTCTTTCGTGATTCCAAGCTCTTTTTCAACACCAAGCTCAACGGGCAGTCCGTGCGTGTCCCAGCCAGCTTTTCGCTTTACATGAAAGCCTTTGAGGGTTTTAAAGCGACAAAATATATCTTTAATGGATCGTGCCATTACATGGTGGATGCCCGGCATACCGTTGGCAGACGGAGGGCCTTCAAAAAAAACAAAAGGCTTAGCCCCCTCCCGAGAAGACATTGAATCCTCAAAAACATTATTACGGTCCCATGATTCCTGAATCTCTTTTGAGACCTCAGGAAGGTTTAAACCTTTATATTCAGGATACTTATTGTTCATCACTATATCGTTAAAGAAGAGTGTAAAATTAGGAAGATTAAAGGGATTTTTACAATCGAGCCCTGCTTATTTACAAGACAACAAAAAAGGGCGCAAAACGCCCTTTACTATTTTTAGTATTTCAATTCGTGTTGGGAATAAAAAGACCTATAATTTCTTTGCAGCTTTTTTGGCAACTTTATTGATTCGTTTTGCAAGGTCAGCCACTAATTTTTCGGATGCACTTTCACACAAAGGCAGAAGCTTTTCTGGCTTCATGATTGGAATACCCCCAACTATAGCAACATTCTTCTTAGAAGTACCATATTCGTTTAGTGTAAATACACGTTTGCCTTCTGAATTCCATAGTTTAATTCTTACAAAAGCTCGGACTCCTGCTGTAAAAGGTATTGGCTTTTTTACAAAATCATATCCCATAGAAACAAACATGACACCGTCAGCGTCGTTGAACATATTTACCATTTGCATCTGATTGCTTTTTTCTCCTTTAAACAAGGATTCAACTAGAGGTTTATACCCCTCTGGAGTCAAATAACGTTGAAACAATAAATTACGGTCCGCATCTTTTTCTTCATTAAATCGACCTTCATAGGCGATATATTCTGGTTTCTTTATAACATCATCTTCAGGCATCAATTCAAAAGGAAAACTCTTTGAGTATTCCTCAGTGAAAGTTTTATAAAAATTATCTAAAACAGGCTGTAAATTGAAATTTGGATCTTCCGATAAAGACGCAATAGCCGCGACCATACCTGCTGAGCCCCCTAAAGACTCAAAACCGATGTGCTTAGAGACCCAAAAGCTAGTTAACGCAACTTTTTTTTGAGCGACTGCAGTTGTATTGACAAATAGACTTGCAGCAAATGCAAGTAAGAATAATTTTTTCATAATTGTTTTTTTTATTTTCGAGTAGCTAAATATACACAATGAAACCTACACGGACGTTTATTTCAGCTACAAAGGTTTTAAAATCAATGCAATAGAGGCTTATAATATGAAAGATTATATCTTAAAATTCAACCCACTGTTAAGGTCTATGCACATTATTGGCTTTCTATTTATTTTATTTTCAAAAAGTGCTGGAATTTCATTTGCCCAAGAAATAGAAGAAAGCAGCCCTTTCAATGCAGCTCTTTTCGGTAAAGACTTCAAGTGGGGAGCAGCATGTGCATCCTATCAGGTTGAGGGAGCCTGGAATATTGATGGTAAAGGGCCTTCGATTTGGGATACCTTTTCTCACAAAAAGAGAAAGATCCACAACCAAGAAAATGGAGATCTTGCTGCAGACTTTTACCATCGTTATAAAGAAGATATTTCGCTGCTAAAAGATATGGGTTTTGGTGTTTTTCGCTTTTCCATCTCCTGGTCAAGAATCTTTCCTGAAGGGACCGGAAAAATAAATCCAAATGGGGTCGAATTCTATCATCAAGTAATTGATGAATGTATTGCTGCTGGAATTGAACCATGGATTACACTCTACCATTGGGACCTTCCTCAGGCACTAGAAAATAAAGGAGGGTGGACGAATAGGAAAATTCTTGGCTGGTTCAGTGATTATGTTTCCTTTTGCACTAAAGAGTATGGCAATAAAGTTAAGAACTGGATGGTCATGAATGAACCTGCAGCATTTGTAGGTTTAGGTTATATGCTGGGATACCACGCACCAGGCAAAAAAGGCCCCTATAAATTTCTAAAAGCAACGCATCATGCTTGTTTGGCAATGGCTGATGGGGGGCGTATGATCCGAAGGAATATCCCTGATGCAAATATAGGAAGCACCTTTAGCTGTTCTCAAATAGACCCTTACCGAAATGATCCCTTATTTGGATATAAAGATATGGGTGCGGTCAAAAGAATGGATGCCTTACTGAACCGACTTTATATAGAGCCATCCTTAGGATTGGGTTATCCTACAGATGCACTTCCTGCATTAAAAAGAATAAAGCGCTACTTTGAACCCGGAGATGAGGAACGCTTGAAATTTAAGTTTGATTTCATTGGACTGCAGAATTATTTCCGAGTCGTCACCAAAAAAAGTCTTATCCCGCCATTTATTTGGGCAAAACAAATTTCAGCAGATAAGAGGGGCGTCCCAATGAATGAAATGAAATTCGAAGTGTTTCCAGAAGGAATATATAGTGTCATCAAGCAATTTTCAAAATACGATATCGATAACATTATTATAACCGAAAATGGATCCTGTTTCAAAGATCGAGTTGAAAATAACCGGGTACATGACCCTAAAAGAATTGCTTTTTTCGATGCCTATATGAAGCAAGTCCTAAAGGCAAAAAACGAAGGCGCACCTGTCAGCGGTTACTTTGTATGGAGTCTTACAGATAATTTTGAGTGGAGCGAAGGATACGAGCCTAGGTTTGGCCTGATTCATGTAGATTTCAAAACACAAAAGAGAACCATAAAGGATTCTGGGTATTGGTTTCAATCATTTCTTTCTTCTAAAGAGAATAAATAAAAAAACCCATTAAACCTCTTTGACAAAACATAATCCTATGTATAAGGATGACAGAACAAGATCAGAAATGGTATGATACGATTCAAAACGGAGGAAGAAAAGCCGAGCAAGCTTTTCAAGACCTGACTGTATTTTATGGGCCGAAGCTTTATGCACAAGTATATAAATTGGTTAAAAATGAACCCTCCACCAAAGATGTTCTGCAGGAGACCTTCGTTAAAATATGGCTCAACATTGCTAAGTTTGAAGGGAAGTCATCCCTCTACTCTTGGCTATACAGAATTGCTCACAATGAGGCCCTCAATTTTTTAAATAAAGAAAAAAGAAAGTCGAGTGTTTCATTAGATGATCATATAATTGAATTGATTCCTGGTTCTCAGCAACTCGAAGGGAAAGGGCCAAATGAAATACTAGACCTCCTAAATCAAGCAATTTCAACCTTGCCAGATAAACAAGCACTTGTATTTGAATTGAAATATTTTCAGAACCTGAGCTATAGAGAAATACAAGAAATTACAAACACTTCGCAGGGGGCCTTAAAAGCAAGCTTTCATATTGCCAAGGAAAAAATCTCAAATTTTTTGATTTTGCAATTAAACCATTCACCTCTGACATAATCTAATAGAAAAATGGACGAGAAAAGAAACATATTAGATTATATCAAACCGGTTGAAAGTAAGATTCCGAATGAAGATTTCTTTGCTGATCTTGCTTCGAAGGTTTCCAAAAAGAAGGACCATTCAATAGCTACAAAACAAGCCGCTAACATTCGAATTATTCCTTTCGCATATGCTGCAGCGGCCTTATTGGTAATCGGTTTTGTCCTTTTTCAGCAATTTAACGTATCCTCCATTCAGACCAGCAGCTATGAAAGCTATCTCGCAGCGCTAAGTCCAAATGAAATTCTAGAATATGTAGAAAGCAATATTGAGGACTATTCAGAAGATGAGCTGATTGATGCCTCTGCGCCTATTACAGAAGAGGAAATGGAGAGTAGTACGTTCACCGAGGTATTCGGTTATATCCCTAAGGATTTAGAAGTAGAAACCATTGAAGAATACCTAGATGAAGATTTTATTAACCTAAATGATTTTGACGAAAACGAATTATTAATTTTTTAAACCCTTACCCATGAAACATTTATTAATTGTATGCCTAATGATGAGCAGCTTTACATTCCTTGCTCAAGAAAAAACGAAGAAAGAAGAAAGAAAACAGCGCACAGAGCGCATCGAACAAGCTAAGGTTGCCTTTATTTCTAAAAAATTAGAGCTGAGTACAGAGGAGGCAGAAGCTTTTTGGCCGATCTATAATGAGATGCAAGCAGAAATAAAAACACACCGAAAATCGATGAAGGCAGACCTAAAAACATTAAAGGCAGACAGCCTAAATCAAGATGATCGGTCTTATCAAAATGCACTGAATTCCCGTCATGAGGGTGGGATTAAATTTCTTAACATTAAAAAAGAGTACTCTAAAAAAATAGGCGAGCTCCTTGGCTATAAAAAAGTATTTGAGCTAGGAGATGCCGAGATCGCTTTTAAAAAACAGCTTGTAAATCGCATGAAAAATGCACCTGCGGGACGAGTAAAACCAGTACCTTCAAAAGGTACTGAGAAATTTAAATAGAAGCATCTATTTTCATCAACCGGAAACCCTGTTTCCGGTTTTTTAATGCCTAAAATTCGGCATTGTCTCGGGCTCTTGGGAAAGGTATGACATCTCGGATATTAGACATTCCTGTCAAAAACATTACCAATCTTTCGAAGCCCATCCCAAAGCCAGCATGAGGAACCGTGCCAAACTTTCTAGTCTCCAAATACCACCAAATTTCTTCCTCTGCAATATCAAAGTCTTTGCACTTCGCTTGTAAAATATCTAAACGCTCCTCTCGCTGAGAACCCCCAACAATTTCTCCAACTCCAGGAAACAAAACATCCATAGCCGCTACAGTTTTTCCATCATCATTTTGACGCATATAGAAGGCCTTTATGTCAGCCGGGTAGTCCCTTAAAATAACAGGACATTTAAATTCCTTTTCAACCAAGTATCGTTCATGCTCACTTTGTAAATCAACGCCCCATTCTACAGGAAATTCAAACCTTTTCTTTTTGTATGCTTTTGAATTGCGAAGAACATCAATTGCCTCTGTATAAGTAAGGCGCTTAAAAGCATTCTTCGTCACAAACTGAATACTTTCTAAAAGCCCTAAATGACTGCGTTCATTTTGTGGTTTTTGATTTTGCTCTTGCGTATATCTTTGGTCTAAAAATTTTAAGTCCTCGGCACAATTGTCAAGAATATAATTACATATGTATTTTAAGAAGTCCTCTGTCAAATCCATATTGTCAAAAAGATCATTAAATGCGACTTCAGGCTCAATCATCCAAAACTCAGCCAGGTGTCGAGAGGTGTTTGAGTTTTCTGCACGAAAGGTCGGGCCAAAAGTATAAACCTGGCCCAATCCAAGTGCAGCAAGTTCAGCTTCTAATTGACCTGAAACCGTTAAGTTAACCTGCTTGCCAAAAAAATCTTTGGTATAATCAATATTACCCTGCTCGTCAAGTGGAGGCTGTTTTGGATCTAATGTACTTACGCGAAACATCTCACCCGCTCCTTCGGCATCTGAACCCGTCAATATTGGCGTGTGGATATAGTTGAACCCTTTATCATTAAAAAATTTATGTATCGCAAAAGACGCTGCGTGCCTGATGCGAAAAATAGCGCCAAATGTATTCGTTCTAAATCTCAAGTGCGCCTGCTCTCTTAATAAATCAAGGCTATGTTTTTTAGGCTGAAGAATTGTCTTTTGCACCGCGTCGGGATCTGCAGCTCCAATGATTTCAAAGGATTCGACTTGAAGCTCAACACTTTGACCGGAACCTTGCGATTCGACAAGCGTTCCAAATAGGCTAACGGCAGCTCCTGTGCTAATGGCACGTAGCGCCTGCTCGTCGAACTGATCAAAATCAATCACACCTTGAATATTCGCCATGCACGAGCCATCATTGAGCTGGACAAACCTTTTGCTTCTAAAAGCACGCACCCATCCCTTTACCTCGAGCTTTTCTCCAAGGAAATTCGCTCCATTCCCGAGCAATTCTGAAATTCTAATTCTAGCCATAATACAAAATTAAAGGTTTTTTCCTTGATAAGGAATGCAAAACAATACGCAATTCATTATAAATAGAGGGTTTGGACACATTGGATATGATAATTTTGATTTTGACCTCAAATTCTTGAGGAAAATTGATGTAGAAAAGATAAATTTATAGAACTTAAAAACACCCTCCTATCATGAAAATAAAAATACTCACCTCTTTAGTTTTCTCTTTAGTTATATCGATTGGTTTTTGTCAAGATGTACTTGGCATTGATGTTTCTAATTGGCAAGGAAATATTGATTGGGAGCAAGTGAAGGCGGATGGATATACCTTTGCATGGGCAAAGTCAACAGAGGGCATGACCTACACAGACCCCATGTTTTTTACCAATATGGAAAATGGGCTAGATGCAAATGTTATCATGGGCGCATACCATTTCGCTAGGCCTGATAACAATACTCCACAAGAAGATGCAGCAAACTTTTTAAATATTGCCTCGGCTTATATTGGAAATGGATTTCTGCCCCCTGTTCTCGATTTAGAGAATCCATATTCTGGAGGTCAAGCGATTTTACTTACGGATATGTTCACCTCAGAAGAATTGAGTGATTGGGCGCAAGCATGGATGGTTGAGGTAGAAACGCAAACGGGCATATCCCCTTTTATTTATATCAATGGAAACTATGCCAATTATCTTAATTCGTCCTTGACTGAATATGGCTTATGGTTTGCTCAACCCGATGAAAACTTAAACCCACCTGTAAATATTGGCGCATGGGATGACTGGGAATTTAAACAGTTTTCTTGGTGGGGAGATATCCCGGGAATTCAAGGCGATGTTGACTTGAATATCTTCAACGGGACACTGCAGGATTTCAATACAATAATTGGTATAAATACCGCTGGAATTGCTATACAGAATAGCCAAATCAATGTTTTTCCCAATCCAACATCAGGCTTGCTACATATAGACGCAGGTGGCAATCAAATTAAAGAAGCAATACTTTATGATTGTAAGGGATTGATTCAACCTGCATTATTTAAAGATGGTTTAATTGATTGTTCCGCTCTCAGTCCCGGCCTCTATTATTTACATATAACCACCAATAAAGGCCTCTATTACTTTTTGAAAGTGAATAGAATTTAATTTCTATCTTGTTGGTCTTAGACCACAAAATGACTAATTGCCTGAACTAAGCGCTTAATTTGCGGGAAGTCTTTTCTTCTGGATATAAGACATGATAACTTGTAAATCAAGTCGAATAGAATTCAATTGTGACTTATATCGCTTTCTTTCTTCAATCAGACCTCGTATAATTTCCTTGTTTTTTAATCTCCCTTTGGCCATTTGCGCGGCATACTTCACTTCCATTTCTGACCATAACTCAAAGAGGCGTTCCGATTTAGTATTGAGCTGCTCTATTCTGTTTTGATAGGAGTTCTTTAATGTTTGGTTTGAGACATTAAATAAATCAGTTAGCTGAATCTTAATATTATTTAAACGATTTTGAGCAATAACATTCTCTTTTACTTTTTTCAAATCATACGTTATGCCAATAAAAGAAAGCCCTTTAATGATCCACTTGCTCGGATCATAGGCAAACCACTTTACACCATTTCTGTAATCCCATTGAAATTTATGGTGATAATTGTGATAACCTTCGCCAAAAGTAAACCATGAAACAATCCAAGAATCGCGGGCAGTTGATTTGATATCATGCGTTCTTTTACCAATATAATGGCACATTGAATTGATAAAAAATGTTGCATGATGAACAATCGTTAACCTTAAAAATCCCGCCCATAAAAATGCACCCATTGGTCTTCCATAGGAAAAGCCTATAATTAAAGGAATAATGAATCCGAATAAAATTCCGATACTGAAATAATATTTGTTCTGAAAAACTATGGCACTTTTTTTAGTCAAATCCTTAACACCTCGCACACGGTTATTTTCTTCAGGAACATTCTTCACTATCCAGCCAATATGCGCATGCCAAAACCCCTCAGTTATTGAATATGGATCCTCCTTTGTCTCAGCCTTCGTATGATGAATTCTATGGTCTGAACACCACTTTAAAATTGTATTTTCAAGCGCCATGGAGCCAAATATCATAAGAACCCATTCAACAAAATTATTTGTCTTGTATGCTTTATGAGCGAATAACCTATGGTATCCCATGGTAATGCCCATACCTGACAAAAACCAAAACACAAATAGCAACAAAGGTTCTTGCCAAACCATACCATTATAATAAACATAAGTACCGGTTCCGAAAAAGCCAATTAATGGAATTAAGGTTAAAAGAATAACCATATTCCAATTATATTTCCCCTTGTTTTTTTGCTTTAAAGAGTTCATCTTTTTCTTTTTTTAATATTGATTGCAAATCATTTATTTTCCATTTAAGTCAGACATCGTCATGTTCAGACCAACAGTAACAAATGAATGAATGAATTTGGTGGATTGTTCAATGCGTTCGTCTAAGGCTATTTCTTCTTTTTTAGACCAAGAGCTCAGAACAAAATCTGCTTGTTTGCCGCGAGGGTAATCATCTCCTATTCCGAATCTCAATCTGCTGTATCCAGAAGTGTTAAGCACTTCTTCAGTGTCCTTCAAACCATTGTGTCCGCCAGCTGAACCCTTACCTTTGAGGCGCAAGGTGCCAAAGGGTAATGCAAGGTCATCGCTAATTACAAGTAGGTTTGAAATTGGAATTTTCTCTTTCTGAAGCCAATATTGAATTGCTTTTCCAGATAAATTCATGAAAGTATTTGGTTTGATCAAGATCAGCTTTCTGCCCTTAAACTTAATTTCAGCGCGGTCAGCATGCCTTTCAGTTTCAAATATTGAACCGGCTTCTTTGGCCAGAGTATCTACAATATCGAAACCGATATTATGTCGCGTTTGCGCATATTTCAAACCAGGATTCCCAAGACCTACAATCAAATATTTCATACTTCTACCATTGAGGGCATGCATCGCATGCATTAATAGGCTTCAAATAAAACAACCAGCCAACCAAGACATGGGCTTCAATATAACCAAACTGTTGACTTGCAATAGAGTTAAAATCTTCCGGTCTTGTTTTCACATTATTTTGTAACATAAAACCCGAGCCTATTCCTGGCTGAATATAAAAATGCCTAAAAAACTCTAAGCGCATATCGGCATGAAGAGAGAGCGCCATACCAGATAAAGACTGGGTCTCTAAGGATTTTCTTCCGGCAAAGGTAAAGTCATTCATTGAAACAATTGCTCCCGCCCCTGCCCCAAAAAGACTCGACAAGGCAAACCAAGCTGAATTTCTTTGCCTATACCATTGGTCTACCCTTGAAACCTCTGCCCGAATATAATTTAATCCATTGCTGTTTTCATAATGAAATGAAGCCTCTTGCGTGATTACAGGCTCATTGATATATGTCCCAGACCAATTAGTCTCTAGATCAACCCCCGGATTTATCGTTCCCGATAGCTGATAAGGGACATTATCTTTTAGGATATATTTCATGTGATCGAAGCCCAAAGAAATCGCCCAATTTTTTTTGATCATGTAACCAATTCGGATATTATATTGCGGAATCGTTATGTTATTGAACTTGAAATAATTTTCATAACTCAAAGATTCTTGACGGTCCTCTGCTTGACAATCTTGCAGTGTAAAATCATATCCTGGACCAGTAAAATTAATATCGCTTTTGGAATAAAAGTCACGGTTATACCCCCAATGAAAAAAGATAGCTCCGGCATTAAATGACTTCTTTGGTTTGGCTTTATTTCTTCGTTGAGAAAACCCCGAAAACAGCAAAGACATGGTTAGCAGTAACAAAAAATATTTTTTCATTCTGAAATTAATTTTATCCATTTTTCCTGCGAAAGAATCTCTTCGAGTTGAAAATGACTTCTTTTTTTGGTGTCATACCATGCAACAAGTCCCAGACCCTTGGCATAGCAGGCAACTGTCTCAAGCGTCTGCTGACTTTCTTGTTTCGTAAATGGGTTTAATAAAGTATAAATAGCGTTCTCCTCTAATGTAATACATTCCAAAGAATCGGATAAAACTTCTCGCATTTTCTTAACGCTCAATCTCCTATTTACCTCCATCAAAAAAACTGTAGAGTCAGTAACTCCGGAGAACTTAGAGGTAAACGTAGCTAATTCTCCTTTTGCTTTGGGCAGATATTGGTCCTTATATAGTGTTGCCTTCTCATTTTCACCTAAAGCATTGACGACCATATGGTCCATCACATTGAGAGAATCCAAGTTAAAGTTAAAAGCCTCAGTCAACCTCCCGTCTTGAACGTATCGTTCAACTACGATATGCTTTCCTTCAGAGTCTTCAATGCCGTATACCCTATGGAACTGTTCATTTAAACCATGAATAATATCTCTATACCTATACACTTTAGGCGCTGTATCATAGTTGTAAAAATATGCAGCATATGGGTGAGAGGAAGTTGAAACTTCGTTTGAACATGAGCACAACAGCGAAAACAATATTCCAAAATAAATAATCCGCATTATTTTGTCATTTTTAAAAATGAAATCTCATTTTCAGACAAGTGGCGAAACATTCCTCTTGGAAGATCTTTTTTTGTTAGTCCTGAAAATCGAACACGGTCTAATTTGACAACAGCAAGGCCCATCGCATCAAACATGCGGTGAATAACCTGTTTTTTACCAGAGCTTATTTCAATACCAACTTCGCGTGAGGTACCATCTTGTACGTGCGTAGCATTCAATACTTTGGTTTTTCCATCCTCTAAATCTAATCCCTCAATCATCTGTTTTAAATGACTTTTAGTCACAGGTTTATTCAATTCAACATGGTACAATTTCTTAGATTGAAAGCGAGGATGATTCAACTTTTTAGATAAATCAGTATCATTGGTAAAAAGCAATAAACCAGTTGCGTCCTTATCAAGCTTATCCACGGGAAATAGCATTTCTCTACATGCTTTTTGAACTAGGCTCATGGCAGTCTTCCTTCCTTTAGACTCACCAACGGTAGAATAAAAACCTTTTGGCTTGTTTAACAAAACATATCGCTTGTTAAAGGACTTAATGGTTTCTCCATCATATTTAACTTCATCATCAGGTTTTACCTTATACCCAAGCTCGGTTATGACTTTGTCGTTAACCATTACCACCCCTGCAGCAATTAAAACATCCGCCTCTCTGCGAGAACAAATACCTGCATTTGATATGAATTTATTTAGCCTTACCTCATCACTAAAAGACGGTAAAGGATCACCTTTCTTGAAACGTTGACGATATTCTATGTACTTGCGTTTATCACGCTTTGAAACATTTTTGTCTGGCTTTTGATTTTTTTTATCTCTACGCATTGCTATTGACCGTTTGAAAGGAATTTGGACTTTCAGAGAACAAAGATAGGTAATTTCACTAGGCTCATTTAATACTGACTGGCCTATTCTTTTTGAAGAATGGTAATATCCTCTATAAGTTCATCTACTTCATTTCGATTGGTTCCGTCATAATAACCTCTTATCTGTTTATTTTCATCAATTAGAACAAAGTTATTTGTATGGATAAAGTCACTCCCCACATCGCCTTGATTTTTTGCTTCAGCAGGCTTTAATAAGAAAAATGATTTGCGTGCTAGTTTATAAATCGATTCTTTATCACCTGTCAAAAAAAACCATTTTCCCGCTGCTGCATCGTGTGCATTTGCATACGCTTTTAAAACCTTTGGTGTATCGTTTTCTGGGTCAACAGTAAAGCTTAATATCACAACATTAGTGTCTCTTAAATATGCCGATTGAATACGTTTCATTTGCTCATTCATGATTGGGCAAATCCCTTTACAGCTTGCAAAGAAATATTCAACCACCCATATTTTTTTTGAAACACTGCTTGAGCTAAAAGCCACACCATCCTGATCGATTAAATCAAAATCTGCAATGAAATGATCCCTTCCCTTACTCCTTAGCTCTATATCAACCATTTCTGAATTCAAATCAATTGGATTAATCACCGCTAACTCTTTTTTATCAGAAGGTGCATTAAAGTAATATGCGATTGGCACACATATAATTAAGAGAAGAAAAATGAGAGCTACTTTTTTCATAAAATGTCTTTATTTGCCAATGTGGCTTTAATTATTTTCTTTCTTTCAGCTTCAGATCCTGAAAGTACGCAATAAGAAAACCCATATTTTTTCAACGAGGCCTCATAGATATAAAATAGCCTATCTCTATCCTGAGGGTTCTCTCTCAACGGATCTGGAACCCATTTAAAATCAGGTTTGCAAAGAAAATAAAGATCAATTTGTTGCCGTTCTAATAATTGTAAAATATTCTCAGAAACCCTTTGATACTTTTCCTCAAACCATATTTTCATCACCAACATTTCAGTATCGACAACCAAATCACGTTTAACAGAATTTCTTTCAAATTGTTTCGATGCAATTATATCTAAATCATCAATTGAATAAGCTGAATTGTCTTTCAAATATTCTCGAGCATACTCCTTGACAAGGTCAAAAGAAAGCTCCTTTGCCAGCCATCGGGCCATCGTAGATTTACCTGAGCATTCAGGTCCCATAAATGCAATTTTAGTCCCGCTCATTTAGCTCTTTTTTCCATGCATAATAGCCCGCAACTGCCACCAAAGTGAAAATTAAATATTGAATGCTTGTTAGTGCATATCCTTTAATATAATAAAGGGGAATAGAAATAAGGTCGCCAACAATCCAAAATAACCAGTTTTCAACTTTTCTTCTAGCCATAAGCCACATCCCAACAAAAAATATCGCAGTCGTTAGGGTATCTATATAGGCAATGACATTATTCCACTTATCAAAGAGCGTATAAACTACAAAGACAAAGCATAGCGCAAAAACAAACAAGACTAGGGCCCTTCGGAATTCCAATTGACTCATTTGAGAAATTGGATTAAGATCTGCTGAACCTGACTTTCGGGTCCAATAATACCACCCATAAATACTCATCGAAAAATAATATGCATTAATCAGCATATCACCCAATAAACCCCAATGATATAAAAGATAAACAAATATTAAGGTTGAAAGTATACCTGTTGGGTATACCCAAATGTTATTTTTTTTGGAAAACCAGACACTCAATAAACCAAAAAAAACTGCGGTCGCCTCTAAAAAGATATTCAGCGTGGAATACTCTTGATATGGTGCCAATAAAGATGCTAAAATCGATTCCATTTAGAACGAGCAATGTATGCGCTTGTCAAATTTAGTAAGCATTTAATCCCCTACCTAATTTATTATTGCTGGATGCACAAGCAACATTAAGGCTCAAACAAATATTTATACCTGGGGTATAGTCTTGAAAGCTCCTCAAGGTAAAGAATAGGCATGTTTTTACACTTATCCCAAACCAAACTTTTAAACATATTGGCAGGATGCTGATCTACCATGTCATTGGGTGGGGAAAGCTCAACGCAAACACCAATTCTTTTAGTTTTGGCCCTGATGTAATTTTCTAGCCCCGCACCATAATCCCTAGGGTTTCTGGATACGCGAGCCATTTTAAATCCGCAAGCATCGGCTACTTTAGTATTTAGTTTCTCATCGAGCCCATTAAAATAAGAATGGGTTCCACGGTCCGCCCAAAATAAAACATCTCCCTTCGTATGATAAGAAAGTGTAATTAATGGAATCAACGTATCCACAAAATCTTGAATAATGCGTGCCTCTTTTGCTTCGCAAGGAAAAGCTCCCTTATGTCCCTGAGAGGCAGGTTCTTCTTCAAATAAATGACCATGTTTTACATCGAAATTACCATCATCAAAATTATTGTTGAGATCAATACCCGTTCCATTAGCTTTCCAATCAGAATAGGGACCTATTCTTTTTATTGAGTCGACAGAGGCTCGATACGATTCAATGCCCTCCCAATCCTCTTGAGCAATTTTGAGCCCATCTGGATTTGCCACGGGAATAACGTATAAGTCGTAGTCCTTTAGTATCGAATTTGCCGATTGGTATATGCCATCTTCTGATACTAAGGAGTATAAAAACTCGTCACAAAACTTCAAAACGAATTTCGAGCTGTAAAATTCTCTTGCATGTAGGTTACCTACGATTAATACTGGCTTTTTATTTTCAGCACTTTTCGTAGAGATTTTAAGCAAGGGAATGGACTGACCAAATTCAGAATAACCCAAAACAGAAATATCCAGAAATGATTCATACAAATAAAGCATATCCACAATGGCCTCATAAGACATAGATAGTGAGTATCTCAAGGAATCTTCAATACCAACTTTTCTGTTTTTTTGGGTCAAGGAGAGAAAAGATACAAGAAGAAATAATATTAAAATCCTTTGTTTAATACTCATGTAGGATAGGATTTGGATATTGCTTATTTTTGAAAATATCAAATCAAAGGTAATGACAAATAAAGCTTCTTTGTGTGAAATGTTGAATATTGATTTCCCCGTTATTATGGCGCCTATGTTTTTGGTGTCAAATGAAGAAATGATTATTGAAGCCTTACGCAATGGAATAACGGGTGCAATCCCAGCACTTAATTACAGGACAGTCGATGAATTAAGGGCTGCAATCAAGCGCATTAAAAAAGAGGTTGATGGGCCTTTTGGTATCAATCTTATTGTAAATAAATCTAACTTTCTATATAAAGAGCAGCTCAAGGCCTGTTGTGAAGAAGGCATCTCTTATTTTATAACCTCACTTGGTTCTCCGGCCGAAACGATTGAAATGGCGAAAAAATATGGTGTAAAGGTTTTTTGCGATGTAGTAGACGTGAAGTATGCCAGAAAAGTAGAAGCGCTAGGTGCGGATGCGATTATTGCTGTAAATAAAGAAGCGGGAGGTCATGCGGGGCCAACGCCTTTTGCAGAGCTAATTCCAGCACTTAAAAAGGAGTGCAATATTCCAATAATTTCAGCAGGTGGCATTGGAGATGGTAAAGGCATAAAAGAGATGCTCGATTTAGGAGCGGACGGCGTTTCCATGGGTAGTATCTTTATTGCTACAGATGAGGCACCTGTTTCTAAAGGATATAAGGATGCTTGTGTGGATTATGGTGCGGAAGATATTGTACTCACAACTAAGCTTTCCGGAACACCTTGTACAGTAATCAAAACACCATATGTAGAAAAAATTGGCACCTCTCAAAATTTCTTGGAAAGCTTTTTAAATAAAAATAAAAAAGTCAAAAAATGGTTTAAAGCATTAACCTTCATGAGGGGAATGAAGAGTCTTCAGAAAGCAGCTTTTTCTACGACATATAAAACAGTTTGGTGCGCCGGTCCATCCATTGAACATGTAAAGGAAATTCTTTCCGTTAAGCAGGTCATAAATAATTTAAAATCTGAATTTAATTCTTAGGCAAAAGAATGCGAAAGGTGGTTCCTTTCCCAATCTTTGATGAGGCAACAAAAACTTTTCCTGAATGATGCTCTTCAATAATTCGTTTTACTAGAGCCAAACCTAATCCCCAACCTCTCTTTTTTGTTGAATATCCGGGCTCAAAAATAGCCTTTTGATCTTTGGTCGAAATCCCCTTTCCAGAGTCAATAAAATCAATAACAATATTTGATTTTTCGGTGTAAATATTTACTTCTAGCTTGCCGTCTCCCTGCATGGCATCAACAGCATTCTTACAAAGGTTCTCAACGACCCAATCCATGAGAGATGCATTGTGTGCAACGTCGTCGCCCTGTTCAAGACTAGATTGAAAAGTGAGCGCGACCTTATTTGACAATCTAGCCCTTAAATAGGCTAAGTTATTTTCGATTGTGTTGCTAATATCTTTTTGTTCAAGCTTGGCCTCAGAACCAATTTTGGAAAACCGATCTGTTATTCTCTCTAGGCGCACCAAGTCTTTTTTCATCTCATTCGTGACCATTGGATCTACCTTTAAGCTCTCAAGGTGCGCCTGCCAGCCCATCAAAGAAGAAAGTGGGGTCCCCAGCTGGTGCGCTGTTTCTTTTGCCATCCCTGCCCAAACGCGCTTTTGCTCAGCTTTTCGGTACGTGGAAAAAATGAAATAGCCCAAGAGGATTAGCAAACCAAGAACCAAAAACTGTATGGTTGGAATCCATTGTAAATAGCGTAATTCGTCACTGTCAGAAAAATATAGTTGCTTTTTTCCTGTGCCAAAATCAAAGCTCAATGGAACATTATCGAGCTTCCAATCGTCTCGTAACAATTTACTTTGTTCTTCACTAAGGTTCAAATTACTCGCTTCTAACGAATCAGAAGTAACATCCCATAGCATGACAGGAATCAGGGCTTTATTGTCTTTAATTTCATCATTAAATGAGGAGATTAAGCGTTTACTTTCTCGCTGAAGACGCTCTAATTCAAAAGAATTTCCAAAAACAAATTGTAAAAACTCACCATCTAAATATTCTATAATTCGATACTGACCAACATCCTTCCATTCTGCTGCCTTCAAAATACAGATTTTGTCCTTTTCAGATGAAGATAAAGCGCCTTGGAATAATGAATCCATATTTCTATACTGCATTACCATGTTTTCTTCTGTTAAAAGGACAACTGGAATTTCAGTATTAGATTGAATAATAGAGAGCGAAAACTCGACGTCTTGGTTTTTGGAAAGATCCGATTTAGTCAATAGAATTTTTTGTGCCTCGACAACCAGGTCAATCTTCTGCTTTTCTTTTCTTTTGAGCTCAGAAAAAATAGCATTAGAAAGCTGAACAAGCTCTCCTTTCTTTTTAATTGATTCTACCCATTGTGTTGCTTTGGACCTTTCTCGTTCGGCAATCTTAGAAACAAAGCTGTTGGCAAGAAGAAGAGATGCTGCAATGACAATAAGAACCATGAGCGCTAGAAAAATTTTCCATCGCTGCTTATTTACATGGAGACCATTGGCTGATTTTGACATTCAATCCTAAAATTAAGGCTTATCTTTGAATCTATGAGTTTGAAAATTAAGAAACCCTTTGATGTTTTTATTTTTAGTCTGTGCTTGATTGCCTTGCCTCTATTCCTTTTTCCAATTAATTTATTTCCAGGTGAAATCATAATATCCATAAACGGCACTGAACAAATAAGTGAAGCTCCTTTGAGTCTCTCTTATTTTATAGGACTCGGTTATGACCCTTCTGATATGGAAAACATAAAAGACTTTTACCTCACTTCCCGGGGCTATGCACTAGCCATATGTATATTGATTGGAGTTCCTTTTCTCATCGCATACCGTGTTTATCTCAAGAAAAAAAAAGCTTAGGTCTATAAGGATTTTGTTCTACCTCCATCAACAGGAAGATTTATTCCGTTCACATAATCTGCTTCGTTTGACGCTAAAAAGGCAATAGCCTTAGCTACCTCTTCGGGTTCAGCAATCCGCTGCATGGGGACCTGCATCGCCATTGTTTTGTATATTTCTTCTGTAGTCTTCTGAGCTTTCGACGCCTTAGACTTGGCTATGTCTGATAAACGAGAAGTGTTGGTTGCTCCGGGAAGAACATTGTTTACCGTTATATTGTATGCTCCAAGCTCGTTGGCCAAAGTTTTACTCCAATTTGCAACAGCCCCGCGCACTGTATTAGAAACTCCCAAACCGTTCAGCGGTTGCTTTACCGACGTTGATATTACATTTATAATTCTTCCATGTTTTTCCTTAATCATACCCGGAATAATTGCTTGCGCCAGTATGTGATTGCAAATTAAATGCTGCTGAAATGTGTTGATAAACTCCTCTGGTTTTGCATCCTTTATCAATCCGCCTGCAGGACCTCCAGTATTGTTGACCAAAATATGAATGGCCCTATTATCATGCTTAAAAAAGCCCTCTATCACTTCTTGTAATTCTGATGGCTTTGCGAAATCAGCTACCAAAATACTGTGTTTTTGATGCTTATTCACAACAGATAATTCTGAAAGTACTCCTTCCAGCTTTGTTTTGTTTCGTGCTAAAAGAATTACGGATGCCCCCCGATCAGCAAATAATTTTGCCGTTTCTTTACCTATTCCTTGTGAGCTTCCCGACACAAGTGCAATCTTGTTTATTAATGATGCCATATTCATTTCTTTTGCGTAAATAATCAATTTAGGATGAAATTGTCTATTGTAAATTTAATTGTATCAATAGAATTTCATATTTTCGCTAAAATACAAATCTAAAAACTTAACTAAATGAAAAAATTACTACTATTAAGCATTTCGTTGTTCTTTGGGCTTTCGTCCATAAAAGCACAATGTGATGCTCCCTCAGCAGTAAGTCCCCTCGCCTTTTGTGGAGGAGGAGCGAGTATACCTATTGAGGCAACAGCATCCGCTGCATCATTAACATATACGCTCGTCATGAATGACTCATGGGGCGATGGATGGAACGGAAATGAAGTTTCAATTTTGGCAGACGGTAATATCGTTCTTGCAAATGCAACGATAGCAAACGGTACAACTGCCACTGCGACCTTTACTATTCTTGAAGGTTCTGTTTTAACAGCAGAATGGGTTACTGGAAGTTTTACAAATGAGGTCTCTATTGATATCCAAGATGAAACTGGAGCAGTAGTTTTCAGTGGTCCTTTTGGTGATGCCGTCAATTATACTGTAGCAAGCGATACGTATACTTTGAACTGGTATGATGCTCCGGGAGGAACAAATATCGGTACGGGTTCACCTTTTGATGTGCTCGCCCTAACAGCTGGAACAGGTTCATACAGCTTTTTTGTTACGCAAACAGGAATCAATTGTACTGAAAGTGCTGCGACAGAAGTTGTGGTTGATATTACGGACGTAAATGTGGATCTGTTGATTCAAGATGTTTCATGTATCGGTAATACAGATGGTACATTTTCCATATCAAACGTTCAATGCGGAACACTTCCTTTTAACTTTTCAGTGGATGGAGGAGCTTTCGGTCCTGCACCAACAGATTTAGCGGCAGGTTCTTATGTTGTAATTGTTGAGGATGGAACAGGCCTTCTAAGCGCACCGACAACCGTTGAAATTGGAACACCACCAACCGTAGTTCCAGGTCCACCTTCAGCTGACTCTTTACTTGCTTACTGTAGTGGTTCAGCAAGTATTTTATTGGAAGCTACAGCAAGTGGCCTTCCAGTGGTATATACCCTAAATATGTTTGACTCATGGGGTGACGGATGGAACGGAAATGCCGTAACTATATTAGTGGATGGAGTTGTCGCTCTTGCTGATGCAACGATTGCAACAGGAGACAATGCCACTGCAAACTTTGTAGCTACTGAAGGAGCAACAATAACTGCAGAGTGGACACCAGGTGGTTTTACCTCTGAGGTGTCATTCAATATTGCAGATGCCGATGGAAATGTTGTATACAACGGTGCTTTTAACGATGCCATTGGATTTACCATTCCTGCGGGTAGCTACCCTTTAAATTGGTATGACGCAGCAACAGCAGGTAACCTTGAAGGTAACGGTTCCCCTTTTGAAGCTGTTGGTTCAGGAGTTATGCCAGCGGCGGTCACAGGTACTTATGACTTTTTTGTAACTCAATTGAATGGTGGATGTGAAAGTGTCGCTACTCAAGTTACTGTTGAGATTACAGATGTAAATGTAACGCTAAGTGTTACAGATGAAACATGTACAGATTACACCAATGGTGGATTTGCAATTCTGGATACTTTGTGCGGTACAGCACCATTTGTTTTCCAAGTGGATAGTGGCGCATTTGATGTAGCTCCAAACCTAACGGCTGGAACATATTCAATTGTAGTTCGAGATGCTGATTCACTTTTTAGTTCGCCAATTGAAATTACAATTGTTACTTTAGAGACATCTATTCCTCCATCTCCAGTTGCAGATACTGCAGTGTATGCATGTGTTGGAGATTCAAGTATAGAACTCACAGCAATTGGAGACATTGCATCAACTGATTCATTATTGACCACAATGCAAGGTGGTAATGGATCGCAGGGAACAATGTTCGTTATTGAAGCAATTCAAGAAACAACAATCCAGGATTTTGCCTTAAATATGAATGCCGGTACAACTGGAGACGTTTCTATCTTTTATAGAGCAGATGACTACTTAACCGTTCCAGGTTCTAATCTCAGCGATGCAGGTTGGATTCTAGTTGGAACAGCTGAGGGCCTTGCGTCTGATGGTCCAGATTATACAAACATCCCGGTACCTGTTAATATTACAATCCCGGCGGGCGAAAGATATTCTTTCCACATCGGTTCAACTGGTGGTGTAGCATACACTAACGGAACTGTACTTGGAGATGTTTACGCTTCCACGGCAGGATTTAATTTTATACAAGGTCATGGTGGAACTATTTTTAACTGTACTTTTTCTCCCCGAGTATTTAATGGTCTGATTCGCTATGAAGCAACCCAGTCTATTGATGTAGCTTGGTTCGATGCATCGTCAGATGGCGCTGTTATCGGAAACGGTTCTCCGTTCGAGTCTGTTGGTACAGCTATTTTGCCCGATGCGGATTCAGCAGGTACTTTCGACTTTTATGTTGCAAGTAACAACAACGGTTGCTACAGTGAAGAAACTGTTGAGGTGAGTGTTAATATTTCTGATGTAAATGTTTACATCTCTGCTGTTGATGCTTCTTGTAATACTGGAGCTGATGGATCATTTGTTATTGATTCTGTTGCATGTGGAGAGGTTCCATTTTCTTTCTCTGTAAACGGCGGAGCTGTTGGAGCAGCGCCAACGGATTTAACAGCTGGTGTTTATGAAATAGTTGTCTTCGACGGAGTAGGCGATTCTTCAAGTGTTTATTTCTTAACTGTTGGAAGTGCCGATGGCCCATCTGACCTTGTAATAAATGAACTAACTGACACAAGCGTAAATGTATCATGGATATCTAATGGTTCTGAAACAGGATGGACCGTAGAATACGGAGCTGCAGGATTTACACCGGGAGCTGGTGAAGAAGTAGGTTCCGTGGCGGTTACAGACACTGTCGCATTCATTAACAACTTATCAGGAAATACAGATTATGATTTCTATGTAGTTGCGGATTGTGGAACGGGCGTTAATGGCGACTGGGCTCAAATTTCATTCACAACAGATTGCGGATTCTACACAGTTCCGTTTGAAGAAACATTTGAAGATGATTCTGACACGAGAATTTGCTGGTATAACATCTATGAAGTGTTAGAGGCCGATTGGACGTATCAAACAGGTTCTGGTGCCGGTGTTGGTGGTTCTGCGCTTAATTCATACGAAGGAACGCTCAATGCAAGATTTGTAAGCTCGCCAGGAGGTGAAGTGACAAAGCTCGCTTCTCCAAGATTAGACCTTTCTGATCAAGACAGTGTTGCACTTGTATTTGCATATGCTCAAGAACAGTGGGCTGGTGATCAAAACGAAACAAAGGTGTACATGAGAGACACAGATACGGCCGCTTGGGTTGAAATTGCATCTTATTCTGATGACACTCCAGAATGGACAGTTGATACGCTCTTCATTGTTGACACGACAGATCAATTAGAGATTGCTTTTGAAGGAACCTCTAACTGGGGTAGAGCGAACGTGGTAGATCAAATTCAAATTTTACCTTGTTCCGTTGAATCAGGAATTGATGGCGGTGGAAATGTTTGTAGAGCAGTCGACACAGTTGACCTTAACCAATACATTACAGCTGGTGAAACCTTTGGATACTGGAGCTTCCCTGCAAATGAGACCTTTGTAAACGGTTCAGTTGCAGATGTTCAGTTCTTACCAGAAGGCTCACATGATTTCCTATACGTTGTGAAAACACCATGTGCTGCAGATACAACTGTTGCGACACTCGTGGTTTATGGTCCTTCCTCTGCAGGTGATGACGGTGCTGATTCGGTTTGTTTGAACGAGCCTTATAACCTATTGTCGTCATTATCAGGTAATATTGACCTAGGAGGAGACTGGATTGATCCACAAGGAAACAACCTTGGATCTCCTGACATTACAGCGAGTAACATCCCAGGTAGCTACAACTACTCATACATAACTTCTAACGGAGTATGTGATGCGGATACCTCAACTGTTCTCTTGTTTGTTGATGGAGGATGTGATTATCTTGGACTTATGGAAGCAGATTTAAGCTTCTTTGAATTGTATCCAAACCCGACAAGTGGAAGCTTTAACATTCAAGCGAATGAAGCTGAAGGATTCTTCAGCGTTGAAGTAACTGATCTGAACGGTAGAATCATTCAAACATTCAAAAACTACATAACAGGAAATGAAATCAAATCAGTTGATTTGATGAATTCAGAAACTGGGACGTATTTCGTGAAAATCTATAACAACAATGTATTTAAAACATTCAGAGTTGTTAAAAACTAATCACGTTAATTATTAAATTAAAGGGAGGCTTCGGTCTCCCTTTTTTTATTTTCATACTTTCGATATATGTTTAAACTACCAGACATACCCATCAGTATATTTTCAACCATGTCTCAACTTGCACGAGAAAATGGCGCCATAAATTTATCACAAGGATTTCCGGATTTTGAGGTAGACCCTGTACTCATTTCATTGATTGAAAAAGTTAGTAAAGGTACTGTGCATCAATATTCACCTATGGCGGGAGAACCAAAGCTTCTTGAAGAAACATCTAAACTGGTCTATGAATCTTATGGACGAACCCTAAATTCACAAAAAGAGATCCTAATTACTGCAGGAGCTACACAAGGTATTTTCACATGTATTCAAGCATTAATTGAGCCAGGGGATGAAGTACTCATTCTTGATCCGAGCTATGACTGTTATGTTATGCCCATCACCCTGAGCCAAGGGGTTCCCGTTCGAATACCTTTAAATGAGTCATTTCTTCCGGATTGGGATTTAATTAAGGGGGCTGTAAATCAAAAAACCAAACTCATTATCACGAATAACCCACACAACCCATCTGGGCGTATTTGGAGCAAAGCTGACATGCAACAGTTGTCAAACTTACTCGAGTTCAACAAAAACCTATATCATCTATCAGACGAGGTTTATGAGCATATTACCTTTGATGCAAGACACGAATCTGCCAACCTCTATGAGGGATTACACGCTAAAACTATGATTGTATCTTCATTTGGTAAAAGCTTTCATATTACGGGTTGGAAAGTCGGCTATATTGTAGCTCCTGAAAAGCTAATGAATGAATTGAAAAAAGTACATCAATACCTTGTATTTACAGTGAATAGCTTAAGCCAACATGTGCTTTCGGAATATTTGAAGCAGCAAAATGTAAAACAACTAGGTGCCTTTTATAAACAAAAAAGAGACCTTTTTAGAACAGGCATGAAGAATAGTAAATTTGAACTTTTACCTTGCGAAGGAACTTATTTCCAACTCGCATCTTATGCAAACCAGACGCAAGAATCTGACATAGATTTCTGCCATAAACTAGTTGAACAATTTAAACTAGCAGCTATTCCGATATCAGTTTTTAGTAAACACCAAGAAAACAGAAAGGTTATTAGGTTCTGCTTTGCAAAAGAAAATGAAACACTAACAAAAGCAACGGAACTTTTATGCAAGATTTGAATATAGGGCTTTTACAATTCGATCAGGTATGGGAGGACAAGCAAAATAACTTCTCTAAAATCAAGCGCCTATTGCACAATCAAAAGGGTTTTGATCTTCTATTGCTTCCGGAAATGTTTCATACCGGATTTACAATGAACCATGAAGCTCATTCTGAAAGAATGACACATTCAGCGGGTATTGACTTTATAAAGTCCTTGAGTACGGAGCTAAATTGCGCTGTATATACGAGCTTAATTATTCAAGAAAACGAGCATGTTTTCAATCGAGGTGTTTTTATTAACAATGAGGAAATTACCCTGTATGATAAACGAAAATGTTTTCGGCTTGGTGGTGAAAGCGAATCATTTACACCCGGACAAAATGAGGTAATTGTCGACTTTCAAGGATGGAAACTAAACCTACAAATTTGCTATGACCTAAGGTTTCCTGAACTGATTAGAAATGAGCTCAACATTGATGGTGTTCCAAAATATGATGCCTTACTCTATATCGCCAACTGGCCAAAAAAAAGAATCACACACTGGATATCATTACTAAAAGCAAGGGCTATAGAAAACCAGTGCTATGTTATTGCTTGTAATCGCCTAGGCATAGATGGCAACGACATTGAATATAATGGTAGCAGCTTGATTGTCGACCCAAATGGTGTAATTCAAAACCCGCTAGATAAAAATAATGCTGAAGGAATCGTAAATGGAAAGCTTTCTTCTCATGAACTTTCCGAATTACGTAAAAAACTTCCTTTTCTACAAGACCGCTAAGTTTTGTTAAGAGTTTTGTATATTTAGCTTCATAAAATAATTACATGAAAAATCTACTACTTACCTCCTGTTTGGTTATGGCCGCAGGCATCACTTGGTCGCAAAAAGCACCAAGAATAACTTCACTCGATGAACTCATTGGAACTGAAAAACCAGCTCTAAATGTTGAACAACTCAAGGATGAAGGCATCACTATTTGGTCTGATGATTTCTCTGAGGATACTACCTGGGTCCTTGATAATAGTGGTCAAGCAGGTATTGAATATGGATGGAACATCAATGCTGTGTCTGACGGTTGGTATTCTAACAATGGTATTAGTTCTACCTCAGGGGGAAACTATGCCGAACTTGTAAATGGAGTTCCTGCTAATGAATCACAAGCACTCGATGTAGTGTATACAATGACAACAGCGAACCCAATTGATGTTATCGGTCTAGGGGGGACGAATCAAGTTACCTTAGAATTCGAGCAATACGGCGCTAGGTTTAATGACCTTCAACAAATTTTAATTAGTACCGATGGAATTGTGTTTACACCGGTAGGAGACAATCTTGACGTCCCTGTTTTATCAGCTTCTGGTGGAGCTGCCTATGACAATCCGGACCTCAAGCAAATTAATTTAGCAACTATTCTAGAAACAGATAATGCTCCCATTTGGATTCAATTCAGTTGGACGACTAATTTCCCATCATTTGCTGAAAATCCAAACGTTTGGATAACCTATGGTTGGTACATTGACGATGTACGTTTGGTCACAAACCCAGATAATGATCTAGAAATTACTGAAACATATTGGGGTACCGAAGGTCTAAACTACTATCAAATTCCGTTGACACAAGTTGCTCCAATAGATTTTGAGGTTGCTGTCTTTAATGGTGGGGCGAATACACAAACCAATGTTGCATTGAATGCGGATGTCAATGGGGGAGCATTTGTTGGTTCAAGTGATCCTGCTGAAATCCTTTCGTTGGATACAGCAATTCTGACACTCAGTACGCCTTTCACGCCTGACGCAAATGGCAACTATACGATTGTTCAAACAATTAGCTCAGACTCCACCGACGATGTACCCGGGAACAACGAAATAGATGATATAAGTTTTGCCGTAGGTGACTTTATTTATGCGCGTGATAATGGGTCTCCAGGTGGAAGTACAACAAATGGAGTAGATGGATTTGAGTCTGGTAATCTATTTGATGTGTGGGCAGATCAAACCCTCAAGGCTATTGACATAAGAATACCAGGAGGAACAAATGGCGCAGAGCTGGGAACGGAGTTTTATGTAAAGCTATACTCAGTGGACGTAGCTACAGGCGATTTTATTTATGAGATGGAGTCTGATGTATTAACGCTAACGCAGCAAATGCAAAACACGAGTTTAACAGTTCCTTTATTAAGTCCAGTTAACGTCATTGCGAATACAACTTACTTAGCCGTTATAGGTTCATTTGGCGAGGGTCTTAGGGTGTCAACGGCGGGAACATCGGAGCCACAAACATCTTTCTTTTTAGACCTCGCAGACAACACATGGTATTACCAGACTGGAACACCATATGTAAGATTAAATTTTGATCCAACCATTGGAATAGAAGAAAATAATACGGCCTTTTCAGTAGGTAATGTATTTCCAAATCCGGTATCAGGTGAAGGTACATTACATGTATTCATGAATAATGCGCAAAACATGTCCATGGAAATCACAGACCTTTCAGGTAAACTTGTTGGCGTACAAAGCAAAAGTCTAAATCAAGGTGAAAATAAAATCACCCTTGATACAGCGCAACTTTCTAGTGGTATTTATACCATTACATTGTCGAGTGGAACAACATCATTCTCAAGGAAAATGATTGTTCAATAGACGAATAAGAACATACAAATGTAAAGCCGGCAAATGCCGGCTTTTTTTATGATGGAGTTTGAAATTGGATACCTTGGGTTGTTGATCACTAGTTTCCTAGCAGCAACATTTTTACCCATAACCTCAGAGGTTTTTTTGGTAAGTATGCTTGTACTCGGATATGATCCATGGATTACTTTGTTTTATGCAACAATAGGAAATGCTGGTGGAGGATGGTTTAATTTCGTCATTGGCCGGCTAGGTAATCCAGATTGGTTAAAGAGATTAAAGGTTCCAAAAAATAAAATATTAAGATGGAAGGACAAAGTTCAGCGTTATGGACACTGGCTAGGCTTATTGAGCTGGCTTCCATTTATTGGAGACATAATGGCCGTTGCCCTCGGTTTCTTCAGGGCTCCTTGGTTCTCAAGCTTCTCATTTATATTGATCGGAAAATTTTTACGTTACCTCGTTATCGTAGCCTTGTTTATCCTTGGATGGCTTTAGAAGAAACAATTTTTGAAAATTAACGTAACTTAGTTATGACCCAAGACTTTCGTTTTGGTAATAAGTAAACATATGCAAAAGATTTTTAGTTTCATAACGAATATGGTCGATAGCTTTCGCCTGAATCAGGAGAAAGAAGATTTTCATGTAATTGCAGATAACATTGATAGCGGAGTTGTATTTAAAGGAACAAATCTGTGGATTTTAGTATTTGCTATTTTAATTTGCTCTTTGGGCTTAAATGTAAATTCTACGGCAGTTGTCATCGGTGCCATGCTTGTATCGCCTCTTATGGGGCCAATCATTGGTCTTGGGTTTGGAATTGCAACTTCTGATATAAGCCTGCTAAAAAAAGCGCTTTACAACTACTTATTTGCCGGTATCGTTGCAATCGTCGCATCGACACTATATTTCGCACTGACCCCAATTCATGTCGCTCAAACTGAAATGTTATCGAGAACCTCGCCTAATATTTACGATGTGCTGATCGCATTTTTTGGAGGACTTGCCGGGATTGTTGCAATTGCGAGTAAAATGAAAGGCAATGTAATTCCTGGAGTCGCCATAGCGACTGCGTTGATGCCGCCATTGTGTACGGCTGGTTATGGGCTTGCAACTCTTCAATGGAGCTTTTTCTTCGGAGCATTTTACTTGTTTTTCATTAATACAGTATTCATTTCTCTGGCGACCTTATTGACAGCTCGACTTTTGAAATTTCCTCAAAAGCAACAGCTAGACGAAAAACTTTCTAAGCGAACAAATAGAATTATTTTATTCATTACTATCTTAACTATTGTGCCAAGTATTTATTTTGGTTACATCATGGTTCAGCAGGATCGTTATATGCAAAAGGCTATGAGATTTGTGAAAAGTGAAATAGCCAAACACCCTACAAAAAACAGCTTCCTTCTTGACCATGAAGTAGATGCATCCGAAGAAATCATTACACTCATTTATGGTGGAGAAAATATTTCAAAACAAGAAATCAATTCACTTGAGAAGAACCTAATAGACTTCGATCTTGAAGCGTCTTCATTGGATATCCAAATTGGATTTGGGAAAAAAGAGGAAGATGAAATCAACCCTTTAGCTGCTGAATTG
Source organism: uncultured Cryomorphaceae bacterium (assembly GCA_913052055.1). Classification (GTDB taxonomy): domain Bacteria; phylum Bacteroidota; class Bacteroidia; order Flavobacteriales_D; family Crocinitomicaceae; genus UBA952. The sequence goes on along the minus strand of CAJXDT010000001.1, from coordinate 45,752 downwards.
CTATCCAAAGAGCAAAAACTTCAAGAAGTGGAAGAAACACTCGAAGAAGCGAATCAAAAGCTAGATAGTATTCAAAAAATAAATGTCCTAAGTGGTAAAATATTTAAAGAGCTCAAGGCCCAATACGAATCTATTTATGCGCTGTCCATGCAACCCAGTATTGAATATAAAGATTCCTCTATTCTTGAAGTTTGGCTTGTTCACATAAAACTTGATGCGCTATTGGATGAAGAGGATAAAACAAGAATCGTTTCATGGCTCAAAGAGCGCGTTGGTAATAAAAATATTTATATTCATTATGAGGTAAAAACACTCAATCCGGTGGAAAGGGTTACTCGTTTTTTAACGCCTTGAGGGATTCAAGAAAGGGATCCCTACCGAAAATTAAATCATTTACAGAATATTGAACATTTTTTGTTGGCGTAATTTCAATTGATTTTTTTTCTATTGCGCTCAACTTAAGTGTAGAAATTGTAATTGGAATCCTAGAATTTTCCAATACTATTCTGGCAGCATTCCCATGAGTCCCCTGCATAGAACCAAAACATGGTGTTCCTATTACCTGACCTCTGTCATGATCTTTAAACCAAGAGGCGAGCAGCACTGAGGCAGACATAGAAAGACCGTTTGTAAGTAAAGTGCATTCTCCGGTATACGTTATGCCCAAAGGATTTACTAGCTTCTTTTGGTATAAAATAGAGCTCATTGAGCCCATTGGGCTCTTATAAAAGTCGTACTCTTTACTAATCATTCCTTGGGGATATACCCGCAATGCTTTTTTGACAAAGTCTAACTTTTTAAACCGAGATAGGGTTTCAAAACGGTCGAGCTCGCTTCTCTTATAAAGGTAGTTTAAATCGAAGGTTTCACCTTGCTCATTTATGTAGCTTAAAACATGCTCTAATAGAAGTACATAGCCCCCTCTATTTCCTCTCACGTCCAGGATTACATTTGAAATTCCTTTGCGCTCTACTTTCTTAAAAAAACAATTAATCCACCGTTTATATTTTCTTTCTCTTCGTGATTCAAATGACTTCAATCCCAAATATGCAATACTGTCGGAAATCCTAAACTCGATGTCATTTTTTTCTGACCAGCTATTTCGTCCGAAGTATCGACTTAACTTAATTGATGGAGCGACATTAGATAGGGTGTCTCCAGCGTATACATAAGAAATATGAACAGGTTTTGCAGGTGTTTTATTGAATAAATTAAATACCAGCCCCATCATGATTTCAATCAACTCTTTACGGGCAGACTCCGCAGGGCCTTCAGATGGAGCCAATGTCTCTGTAAGAAGATAAAGCTCCTTAACGGGTTTATCATTAACCGCTATTACTTCAACCCCGAGCGGAATGACCTGATTTAAAATTTTATGTAAATAAAATTTATCTCCTATTTTTTTAAGATGAAATGGAGTAATTTTTCTTTTTTTCGAGGCTAAACGTAATAGCTCTCTAGGATTTAATGTAGTGTGAGAGTCCCTTATAATACTTGTAAATCCATTTATAATTTGTGCAAATTCAAGAACTGTTTTGGGGCTTTGAATCAAACCAAGCGCCTGGTCATATGCGGTATTAAATTCACGCTCAGAACAATTAAAAAAAGGAGCAGGATGTGTTTTTAAAATTGTTTCTTTTAATTGAAATAAATCTCTGGACATATCTTTACTCAGAAGTACATCATATAAATACGTTGATTTTTCGTTTGATGATTTCTGAGAAACAACTGTCCTACCGCATAAAATGGTGACGGTACAAAACAGTGCAATAAATAGGGAAGTTCTCAATCGAATATGTTCGTTTTCTAAATTACACTATAACCTTAATATTCTTGTCATTTGAAAACAAAAATATACGAATTGTGTTAATTTTATAACTCAATCATTAGCAGTGCAATAACAAATTCATTTGCAAAATAAATTGATTCAATGACAACATTCCTCATTTCCGGTGGTCGGGGCCTAGTAGGAAGGGCTCTAGGGAGTATGCTGAAAAGACAAGGCCACACGGTGTATAAATTATCTAGACGCCCTAAAAGAAAAGGCCACATCTATTGGAACCCAGAAAAGCAGAGCATAGAGGGAAAACACCTTCACAAAATCGAGGTGATCATAAACCTAGCCGGAGCAAACATCGGAGCACAAAAGTGGACGGACAGGAGAAAAACAGAACTAATTAATTCACGTGTGAATTCAATTCAGTTCCTAAAACATACGGCAGCAACAATGCCGAATCTGAACTATTTCATTAGTGCCTCTGGAATAAATTGTTATGGCTACAACACCCAAATCGAGAAAGAAGAATCCGATGAATATGGCAATGATTTCTTATCCGAATTGGTCAAGGAATGGGAGGTTGCCAGTAATAGCTTTAAAGAAATCTGTCCTGTTGCAATACTGCGTATTGCCCTAGTTGTTGATAAAAAAGGAGGAGCTCTAAAAAAAATAATGAAACCGATCAAGTTGGGTGTGGGTTCCCCTCTCGGAACGGGGCAGCAATACCTTCCATGGATTCACATAAAGGACCTTTGCAGAATGTTTATACATTGTATAGAGCATAAAAAAGAAGGTACATTTAATGCTGCCAATGGATATATCTCCAATGAAGAATTTATGAGGACTATTTCAAAGAAAATGAAGAAACCTTTCTTTTTTCCATCTATTCCCAAACCGATCTTATCCTTTTTCCTTGGTGAAATGTCTACAATGCTTACAGAGAGCCTAAAGGTTTCAAATCAAAAGATTAAACAAAATGGCTTTGAATTTCTATTCCCCGATTTCGATTCTGCAATGACGCATATCGCGAAAAATGAGGACTGAATTTTCCTAACAAAAATTTGTAGATAAATACCCTGACTTTTCTCTTTGATTTTATGTATTTAAAGTTAACTTCAAGTAAAAGTATTTGAATGGCAAAAAAGCAAAAGATCTTCGTCCTTGACACCTCCGTTTTACTCCATGACCACCAATCCATAACGACCTTTGAAGATAATAATGTAGCAATACCTATTACAGTATTAGAAGAGCTCGATAAATTTAAGGTTGGTAACGACACAAAAAACTTCTGTGCACGTGAGGTAATCCGATTTATAGACCGATTATCTGGCAATGGTGGTTTACAAGATTGGATTGATTTAGGAAAAGGGAAAGGCAAGTTCAAGGTTATTATGGAACAGAAGCCTAAAACGATTGATGCTGAGCAAATCTATGCCGAAGGAAAAAATGACCATAAAATAATTAATGCCGCACTTTACCTCAAGGAAAATGAGCCAAAAAAATCAGTTACGCTTGTCACGAAAGATATTAACCTTCGCATAAAAGCTAAGGCACTTGGTGTTATTGCCGAAGACTATGAAACAGGAAAGGTCACGATTCAAAGCGAAGAAAAGTCAAATACAATTGAGGGTGTTGACTCTGAGAGAATCCGTGAAATATTCACAAAGGGACGTATAGATGAAAATGGAATTCTCGGGGCAAGTAAGCTTGTAAATGGATATTATATTTTAAAAAATGGAAAATCTTCTTCACTTGCTTTTTTCAATCATGCTGTAGATCAAGTCGAACGTATTGAAAAAGAATTTGTCTATGGAATCAAGCCTAAAAATGCGGAGCAAGCTTTTGCTTTACACGCCCTAATGAACCCAAGTATTAAGCTCGTTGCTATTCAGGGGGTTGCCGGAACCGGAAAAACACTTTTGGCCCTTGCTTCTGCACTCGAGCAAGCGAAACAATACAACCAAATTATTCTAGCAAGACCTATTGTCCCATTATCAAATAAAGAAATTGGATTCTTACCCGGCGATGCGAATGACAAAATTGGTCCGTATATGGAGCCTCTATTCGATAATTTGAAATTCATCAAATCACAATTCGGCCAAAACGAAAAAAAGCATAAGGCTATTATCGAAATGCAGGAATCTGGAAAGATTTTAATCACCCCGTTAGCGTTCATAAGAGGAAGGAGCCTATCCAATATTATGTTCATTATTGATGAAGCGCAGAACCTAACACCGCATGAAGTAAAAACAATAATAACACGAGCTGGAGAAAACACCAAAATCGTATTTACAGGGGATGTTCATCAAATAGATACTCCATATTTGGATGAAAATAGTAATGGCCTAGCCTACCTAATTGATCGATTAACAGGACAAAAATTATTCTCAAACGTCAAGCTAGAAAAAGGAGAACGCTCCGAGCTTGCGAATATGGCAAACGATTTACTGTAGAAAAATAGGTCAAAGCATTTTCCCAACGCGAACAAGCTCACCAAAATACAAATGTTTTCCTGAGGTGGTTTTCATATGAAGCCCATTTACTGAAGCAGAACGTTGCGGGAAATATATCGACATTAGTTCTTTAAGGGTCTCTTGATCAACCGTTGGAGAATACGTATTCAAAATAAGAAATCCATCCTCATTGAGAATCGAAGCTGTTGAAGCCAAAAGCTCATCTACTTTATCTTCAAGCTTCCACTTTTCGCCCTTTGCGCCCAAACCCCAGGCAGGCGGATCCATTTGAATTGCCTTATACTTATTGCCTCTTTTTTGCTCTCTATTTACAAACTTTAAGGCATCTTCATGTACCCATCTTATATTCATCAATCGGCTAAACTCCATATTTTGCTTTGCCCAGGATATTATTGGCTTTACAGAGTCTAAATGATACGTGTCCGCTCCTACATGCCTCCCAACGCACGATGAGGCACCGGTATAGGCAAACAGGTTTAGGAACTTATCATCGGAGTTAAGGTTAGCCTCAAGATACTCCCAATTGATTTTTTGTTCAGGAAAAAGCCCAATATGCTTATTATTTGTTAGCTCTAGCTTAAATGTTAGACGACCATATTTTATATTCCATGAGGATAAGACATTTTTTTTAAGTGGCTTCCAGGTGCCCTTATTGGCGCGTTTCTCGACAAACTCCCAATGGGCCATTTTCTTCCACTCACCAAAAGGCATACCGCTATGAAAATATGCCTGGAGCTCAGGTCGGATTGTAATAATCTCTCCCCATCGTTCTAACTTTTTTCCACCACCAGCATCAATGAGCTCGTAGTCTTTCCATGGTTCTGTAAAAATTTTAGATTGCGACATACTAGCGCATCTTTGGCGTCTTTTTTCTGCCACCCATCATTTGAGCCATTCGCATTTGGTTCTTAGAAGGTGCCATCTGCAATTGCTGTTGCATCGTTCGAATTTGATCCTTCATCATACCAGCTTTATCAAGCTTCTTTGCTTCAGAAAGCAAGGACAAAGATTCTTTTTTTCTACCTGACTGAGCACAAATTCCTGCCAGATGCATGCGCGCCATTGCATTGTCCTCTGGTGTTCTCAATCCCAAAGCCAATGCCTTACGAAGCTTTTGTTCACTTTGTGCAAGCCCCAATGTTTGGGCTCCCATGATCGCCTGAAGGAAAATAACATAGGCATGTTGTTTTCTTGGTAAAAATTGTGGGTTCGAAACCCTACTGATGTATTTATAAGCTTTATCCGTATTTCCTATGCGCATTTGATTCAAAGCGAGAATCATTGTTGGATTCCGGAAAAAAGATAGTACGACGAGTGCCGTTACAAACAGCATGGAGATTCCCCAGCCCCATGAGCCCACGTAAAAAAGATAAATGTTAAATCCAAGTGCTGCAGTTGCGACTGCAATACGCAATATAAATCCTATCATAATTCAGTTATTGTTGCAATACATTTCAATTCTATAGCAATCGGGGTAGGTAAGGAATTTATTTCAACAGTCGTCCTACATGGTAAGTTGTCTTTGAAATATTCAGCATAAATTTTATTATACACTTGAAAATCTCGTTTCATGTTCACCAAGAAAACTGTCACGTCAATAAGGCCATCCCAGCTGGATCCAGATTCTTCAAGAATAATTTTCACATTGTCAAAAACGCTGCGGCATTGTGCCTCAAAATCAAATTCAATAAAGTTGCCATTGTGGTCAAGCTTCAAGCCAGGTACGTGTGAATCTGTAGAATCAGAACCTGCAACACGAGGACCAACTCCAGATAAAAAGAGTAAGTTCCCTGCTTTTCTTGCATGAGGATAAAGCCCAACGGGCTTCGGAGCTTTGTTCGTTGAGATACGTTCTTCCATAATCTTATTAGATTGCTAATGCAAATATAATACAAGCACTTTATAAAAGGGTTATTATCCTTAACTTTGAAGCAATGGACTTATCAGTTAAAAATACACTAAGTGTTGTAATTCCCACCTTCAATGAGGAAGGGAATATTGAACTTCTGTATAATAAGTTGAGGGAAACGATTGACCCTCTTGGACTAGAAGCATTAGAGGTGATTTTTGTGGATGACGGCAGTCATGACGATTCTTTAAAAATCATCAAGCGATTGGCTACAAATGACGCCCAAGTAAAATACATTTCGTTTTCTAGAAATTTCGGGCATCAGCTAGCGCTTAAGGCTGGTCTCGACCATGCTCGTTTTCAAGGCGTTATTTCTTTGGACGCTGATCTTCAGCACCCCGTTGAGCTTATTCCAGAAATGATTCAAAAATGGCGAGCTGGCGCAGATGTTGTTTTCTCAAAAAGAATTGACACAGCACTTCCTTGGTTCAAAAGAACGAGCTCTAAGCTCTTTTACCGAATCGTAAACTCACTGAGTCAAGTTAAGCTAGAAGACGGTGTAGCTGATTTCAGACTTTTGGATCAAAAAGTAATTCAAGCCCTTTTAAAGTTTAAAGAGACCAATCTTTTCATCCGTGGAATTATCCCTTCGCTTGGGTTTCAACAAGAGGCAATTGAATATACACCCAATAAAAGGCATGCAGGTGAAACAAAATATTCATTCTCTAAAATGCTGCGATTTGCATTAACAGGAATCACCTCGCTAAGTGCTAAGCCTCTTTATTTTTCAATTTATTTCGGTTTGTTTTTTGCCTTTCTAGCATTTATATATAGCCTCTATGCAATTTACGTTTTTGCGTTCGGTAATGAGGCGGTTCCCGGTTGGACCTCAATTATTGCGAGCATTCTTTTGATTGGTGGCATTCAGCTGATCATGATCGGTATCATTGGGATATATCTTGGAAAAGTATTTGCACAAAGCAAAGGAAGGCCCAACTATATCATCGCAGATAAAAACACAATGAATGATTAAAAATTTTATCACCAAGAATAAGTGGTTAATTCTTGTTTTTGTCATTTTTGGTGGTGTTTTTGCTTCAATCAGCTTTGTTAATCATTATAATTTTAGGACATATGGTTGGGATTTAGGAATCAATCAAAATGCTATTTTCGATTATGCACATTTCAGATGGAATGATTGTATGATTATGCAACCCTCCTTCGAAAATGTTTTGGCAGATCATTTCTCGTTGTACCCATTGCTCGTATCGCCCTTTTACTGGATATTCGGAAGTTACACCATGCTTATTTTTCAATGGTCCGCAATTCTTTTTGGTGGATTAGGAATCTTCAAATTTGTCCATTTCATTTCAGAAAATAAAAAGCTTTCAACCATAGCGCTTATTCATTTTTTCTGTATTTGGGGAATTTACTCAGCGCTTAGCTTTGATTACCACGATAATGTCGTCGCAGCAATGTTTGTTCCTTGGTTCCTGTATTATTATCGCAAACAGAAACTTTCTAAAAGCATATTGTTTTTTATACTCATTGTCATATCTAAAGAAAATATGGCCCTTTGGGCTGGTTTTATCGCACTAGGGTTAAGCCTTCGACATCTATTAAACAAAGAATGGAGTCGTTTAGGGCTGAGTGGACTTTTAGCCCTTGCTTCTTTCCTTTATTTTATTGTAGTCTTGAAGTTAATCATCCCAGAATTATCCAATACTGATGGCGTTTATCTTCATCATTCATTTAATGCACTAGGGAGTAACTTCGGAGAAGTTATTGTCAACATCTTCAAACATCCGATCCGAGCGTTAACACTTCTCTTTGAAAACCATTCAGGTGATTCGTTCTTCGATGGAATAAAATTAGAAACACACATAGCCCTTCTTCTTGCAGGAGGCTGGGCACTTTTTTTCTATCCAGAATATCTTGTAATGATCCTACCAATTCTGGCACAAAAGATGTTTAACGATTTACCCATTAGATGGGGGATCAGTGATCATTATTCTATAGAGTTTGCACCGATACTTGTTATAGGGCTCTACACCTTTTTAAATAAACTCAAAAGGAGAAAAGTACAAGTCGCAATAGCAACACTATTACTTTGTGCCATTTCCTCCTTCAAATTCATGGAGAAAAGAACTTCCGAGTACTATAAAAAGGATAACACTCGATTCTATTCTTCGAAGCATTGGAAACGCAGCTTTGATGTAGGCTCAGTCCATGAGGCACTTCAAACCATTCCTGATAGCTTACGCGTCAGTGCACAATCACCCCTTGCCCCTCATTTAGCATTCAGAGATTACATTTACCATTATCCCTTCAAGGGAGATGCAAACTGTATCGCATTGCTCACCGCAGAAGAGAATAAGTACCCTTTTACAGAGGCGCAGTATCAAGATGAAATCAAAAAATTGTTGGAGAGTGAAGAATGGATTATTTTTACGCAAAACAAAGCCTTACTGATCCTTATAAAAAAGTAAAATGACTGCTCCTTTTTCAATATATAGTACAAAGAGACGTTATTGCAGTGTGAAAACATTTATGCTTGTACTTACCTTATTGGTGGGAAATTACTTTTGGGCGCAAATTGGTATGAGCCAATGGAGATTGCATGTAGCCTCTGGAAAAGCTATAGACATTGTTAGAGCAGAAAACACAATTTTCACTGCCTATACAAATGGCCTACATGTCCTTAATCGGGATAATGAGCAAGAAGAACTTCTAACAGATGTGAACGGCCTATCAGATATCGAAATTTCATGTCTTTACTACGATAGTATTGCGGCGTGTGTTTTGGTTGGATATTCAAATGGCAATATTGATAAAATCACGGCATCATCCATCTATAATATTCCTGCGATTAAGCTTGCCCAGGTTCCGAACTCCAAAAGAATCAATCGGTTTGTGCGCAATGGAGATTATGTTTATGTCGCAACTGACTTTTGTGTCACAAAACTTGACCTAAACAAAGATGAAATTAAAGACACTTACTATCCAACTAATGGCAACGAGGCTATCTTAGATTTAAGCTTTTCAGCAGACACAATATTTGCATTATCGAGCGACCGATTAAAATATGGAATAATCGATAACCCAGCCCTCCCGGATGTCAGTCAATGGCAAGTCGATTTAAGGTTCCCCATTCAATCTGAAAATTCTTATGCTGAAATAGAACAATTTGAAAACAAACAATTCATTCTTTTAAAATCTCCTACATACGGTCAAGACAGTGTTTTCTATCTAGAGAATAATGTTAAAACATTGCTGACCAACTCCCCTTATTCTCTAGAAATAAATAGTATAAATATACTTGATGATACAACCTTCGCCGTAAATATAGATGGCGGTATCTATATCTACAATAGTGAATTAACCAACCCTCTCTCATATAATTCTAACAACTTCAATATTTGGATTTCCCCTGTTAGAAGCATAAGAAGTTCTGAAGGTATTTGGTCGGCTGATCAGATAAATGGACTACATCTGTATCCATCAGGTATTGGATATAAAGCATTTCCTGTAGTGGGACCTTACAACAACAATTTCTATGCAATGGATTGGCAAAACAACACGCTTGCCATAGCAAGTGGACGACTACTTGGAAAACTCCCTTCATTTAGTTCCAATGGTATACATGTTTTTAGAGATGAGGCATGGGATTTCAAGAATATTCAATCGGTTCCCCAATGGCAGGATCAAAACATTTGGGACTTTATAGACATTTCGGTCAATCCAAATGACCCCCTTGAATACGCAGTAGCATCTTATTCCGAAAAACCACTTACAATATTCTCTTCAGACACCGTAGAAGTATTTGACGACACAAACTCTAGTCTATCCTTTACAGGGATTTCAAATGGGTGGAGCCTGGCATCTGATGTTTGCTTTGACACACAAGACAATTTGTGGGTACTCAATGGATATACCGAGCAACCTTTGAACGTAAGACAGCAAGATGGGTCTTGGATGAATTTTGATTGTGGCTCAAGTGCGAGAAATATTTATACTACAAAAATGATCATTGACTTTAATGATAATATTTGGTTCGCCTCCGAGGATCATGGTATGTTCGGATATAATCACAATAATACCATTGACGAACCTAATGATGATGAATCCGTGCATATCTCTACGGGAATCAATTCAGGGAACCTCCCGTCGTCCAATGTTACTGCCTTAGCTGCAGATTTTGACGGAGAAATATGGGTAGGTACAGACGCTGGATTTGCTATTTTATACAATGCGTCTAATACATTTGATGGAAATCCAGGAGACTATGATGTTCAGCGGGTCAAAGTGACTTTTGAGGGCAATGTGGAGTATGTCTTGGGTAATACGCACATCACCGATATTGAGGTAGATGGAGGAAATAGAAAATGGATTGCAACGGCGAATGCTGGTATCCTATTGCTTAGCGCAGATGGATCAGAAATATTGGAACAGCACACCACAGACAACTCTCCTCTTGTTTCAAATAATATTTTCGATCTTAAACTCGACCAAAACTCAGGAGAACTTTTCATTATCACAGACAATGGTTTGATTTCATATAGGTCTGATGCGAGCTATGAAGACCCAACCTATGAAACCTATAATGTATTCCCGAATCCTGTTAGACCGAATTACTCAGGGCCTGTAACAATTCAAGGAATCCGCTACAATAGCGATGTAAAAATTACTGATGCTGCAGGAAACCTGGTTTATAAAACAACCTCGAATGGAGGAACAGCTGCATGGAACTGTCGCGCATTAAATGGACAAAGAGTTGCCTCAGGAGTCTACTATATTTGGACAGCAACGAACGTAGGTAAGGATAAAAAAGTAGGGAAAGTTCTTATAATGAATTAACTTATTTTATGCTTAAAAGACATCATTCCTCAAAATACTGATGCTCGATAAAATAATCTAACATCGCCTCCTTAATTAGATGCTCTTGGTCTTTAGAATTAATAGGCGGTAAATTTCTAATATTCTCAAAGTGTGGCCAACCGTCCTCGTCTCGGCCTTTGTATTCATAATAACCTGCTGGAGTTAAAAGCGTACAAATCGCGACATGAATCAAATCCGTTTTCTCCTGTTTGCTGTATTTATCATGACCCTTACCTAGCTCATTGACACCGATCAAAAACAACAAAGCATGAACATCTAAATCTTCTCCAAAAGTTTTTTCTAGGTGCTTGGTTAGTTTCTGATAACGCAATTCTATTTCATGGTCCATAAGAAGACAAAGTTAAACTTTGACAATTAAAATAGGTTTAAATTTATTCCAATTTAAAGTCTATACTTCGTGTTGTGTTGGAATTAGTCCCGATAAATAGGCTAAATGTTCCTGGTTCTGATTCCCATTTCTTGTTGGCGCTGTAAAATTCAAGGGTTTCAGGTGTGATCTCAAATATAATTTGTTTTGATTCCCCTGGCGCCAACTCCACTAATTCAAAATTTTTAAGCTCTCTGACCGGACGCGTGACACTTGCATAATGATCCCTAATATACATTTGAACGACCTCTTTTCCTTTCACTTTTCCAATGTTAGTTAAAGTTACCGAGGCTTTTATCTTCGTTTCACTTGTCAGCTCTGATTTACTTAAGGTAATGTCAGAATATTCAAACTCCGTGTAGCTTAATCCATAACCAAATGGATATAGCGGTGTGTTTTTTTCATCGCCATAATGTGACCAAAATACACTTCCTGCATCGGCTCCTTTCGCTCCCGGGCGTCCCGTGTTTTTATAATTGTAGTATAAGGGCATTTGACCCACACTTCTTGGGAAACTCATGGGAAGCTTTCCACTTGGGTTATAGTCACCATATAATACCTCTGCTATGGCATTGCCAGATTCAGTACCTAAATGCCACGCTTCAACAATCGCTGGGAGATGCTCATCTGCCCAATTCAGCACTAAAGGCCTACCATTCATGAGCACCAAAATAATATTCTTATTCACTGCATAAACCTCTTCTAAGAGCTCTTGCTGAAACCCAGGCAAGTCAAGTTTTGAACGGCTTCTACCTTCCCCTGACTGAAAACCATATTCGCCTAAAACCATCACCACCACATCGGCATTCTTCGCGGCATTCTTTGCCGCCTCCATCCCGCTTTTGTCGGTAGTATTAATGTCCACCTCTTGATGGAAAGCGGGAATAGCATTTACAAGCTTAACCCCCTGCTCATGGATAACTGTATTACCATCATATTTGAGCATTCCTTCAAGCACTGAAATTGCCGAATTATTTTCTCCTGCGATACGCCAATTGCCTAATGGACTGTTTTTATCGGCGGCTAAAGGGCCGATCAATGCAATGGTTTGCCCTTCCTTTTTAAGCGGGAGAACGGCACCGTCATTTTTCAAAAGGACAATAGATTTTTTTGCCATATCTAATACTCCTGCTCTTATTTCGCGAGCGCCTGTAATCTCTTTTTCGCGAATCGTATCACAATAACGGAAAGGATCGTCAAAGAGACCAAGCTCATATTTGACGGTGAGGATTCTCCTTACAGCGTCATCTATTTGTGCTATTTTCACTCGACCTTGCTTTAACAAGGATTCTAGCTCTGAGAGATAGATGTATGATTCCATATCCATGTCCGAACCTCCATTGAGACCAAGTTCTCCTGCATGTTTTTTATCTCTGGCATAGCCGTGAACGACCATCTCTTTTAGTGATCCCCAGTCAGAAACTATAAAACCATCAAATCCCCAATCACCTTTTAATATATCTCTTTGTAAAATTTTGTCAGCCGTTGCAGGAATTCCATTTAACTCATTAAAGGCATTCATAAAAGTGCTAACACCCGCATCTGCAGCTGCTTTAAAAGGAGGTAAAACAATATTATGAAGGGTGCTTTCTCCTATATCAACTGTATTATAATCTCTTCCACTTTCTGCAAATCCATAAGCCGCAAAATGCTTTGCGCAAGCCGCAACGGAATTTGAGCTAGATAAGTCTTTACCCTGAAACCCTTTTACCCTGGCAGCAGCAACAGCACTCCCTAAATAAGGGTCTTCCCCCGCTCCTTCCATCACTCTTCCCCAACGTGCATCCCGGGTAATATCTACCATCGGTGCAAAGGTCCAATTTATTCCTGCCGCAGAGGCTTCCTTTGCGCCAAGTGCTGCAGATTTGCGAATAGCTTTAAGATCCCAACTAGCCGATTCTGCCAAAGGAATAGGACTTATTGTTTTATATCCATGAATCAAGTCAAAACCAATGATCAAGGGGATACCAAGTCTTGATTGGTTGACAGCCACTTCTTGAACAGCGCGAACCTCTCTCGCGCCGCGCACATTGAGCATTGAACCTACCAAGCCTTTCGCAAGGTGGTCATACTTTTCCTTGGCATTTCCATCCTTTGGTGAAGGCCCTGTTACATTCCAGAAGCCATTATATTGATTCATTTGTCCGATCTTTTCTTGCAATGTCATCTTAGACATCAATTCATTTACACGTTGAGGAATTGTAAGATCAGCCTCCTTTTGATCACCGCCACCACAGGACAAGAGACAGGAAAAGAATAAAAACAGGTAAAGCCCTCTGGGCAGTAAAAAGTAATGTGCTACCATTTTATAATTTTTAATTTCACATTGGATGTCGAGCTTCTATCTTAGGAAGATATTTTATCTGGAGTGATGTTTTATTCCTCTGATGGAACAGCGTATTTATGTTTAACTATCCATGCAAAAAAACCGAGATAAGCAAAGCATAATACACCAATAATATAGCTGCTTTGAATCCCAATACTTTCCGATACAGACCCTTGCAACCAGCTGACAATTCCTCCTCCCATAATCATCATAATTAAAAAACTACTACCCTGACTAGTATGCTTACCCAGTCCTCTAACGGACAAAGCAAAAATACAAGGCCAAAGTGTACTACAAAATAGACCGACACTTGTAATGGCGTATACACTAATCATTCCCGTTGTCAGCATGCCAACAATTAATGCGCAAATGCCAAGTATTGAAAAAATCAATAGCATTCTAGCCGCATCGCCTTTACTTGCCATGTCGGCGGCAATTAAAACTAAAATAATCAAGCCATAAACATAGAATGGAGTTAGGTCATGGTTTGCAATCGCATTAACCAAAAGAAAAACACCAAAGGCGAGATAAGGTGCGAGAAAACGCAGTATCTTTTGCAATGACATATTATCGGTAAAAGCCTGAACGGCACCCGTCCAACGACCAATCATTAAACTTGCCCAATAAAGTGAAACGTAAGGTGCAATTTCATCTATTGCAAAACCTAATTCTTTCGACATATATTCGGGAAGGTTAGCTGCTGTTGATACTTCGACTCCGACATACAGAAAAATAGCAAACATCCCCAAAACCAATTGCGGGTATTGCAATGCAGATTTTTTCAAAGACGAATGATCATCAATTGATTCTTCCTGTGACTCAGGATGCTCTGGTATAGAGGAGAACTTTAACAAAACAGCTACTAATAAAAAAGCAACGCCCAAAATTAAATATGGGATTTTCACACTCTCTATGCTCAAATTAGTACTTCCAGATGAAGCAGTACCAAAAATGGCAAAGCTTACAATCAAAGGGCCAATTGTCGTTCCAAAATTATTGACTCCTCCGGCTAAGGTCAACCTCTGAGAACCGGTTTTTACAGGCCCTAAAGCAATTGCCAGTGGATTGGCTACGGTCTGTTGGAGAGAAAACCCTAAACCTACTGTGAACAGGCCTGCTAACATTAAAGGGTAAGAACCTGAATTAGCTGCAGGATAGAAAAGTAGTGTACCAAGTGCTGAAATAACCAGGCCTAAAACCAAGCCGTTTTTATAGCCCATTTTATTCACTAGATCTTTTCCAATTAAAAGGGAAATCCCCATGTATATTAATGACCCAACGGTATACGAAATATAGAATGCAATCGAAACAAATTGACTCTGTCCCTGCGTTAAATCAAATGCTTCTTTGAAGACTGGAATTAGAATATCATTGCTCGCAGCAACAAAACCCCAGAAGAAAAATACAGTCGTTAATGTGAAGAGGGCACTTTGATTCGTTTTGGCAGACATAATGTTCAAATTTAGTCACCCAAGATAAAGTAAAATTTAGGATTAGCTGATGTTTTTTTTCAGTTTTATGGAAGGTATCGAAAGAGAAAGTGTCTTTATGACAGTATCTACAATGCCTTTGGCGTCATATCCACAATCAGCCCAAAGCTCTTTTTGTGTTCCATGGTGGATATACTGGTCTGGAATTCCCAGCCTTGTAACCTCAGATTGATACTTTTGATCAGCCATAAACTCGATAACTGCTGAACCAAATCCACCCATTATGCATCCGTCCTCTACGGTAATAATATGTTTAAATTTCGTGAAGATTTCATGAAGCATAATCTCATCAATAGGCTTTACAAAGCGCATGTCATAATGCGCAAAAGACACGCCAAGTTCAGTCAATTGTTGGGCTGCTTCTTGAACAAAATTTCCGGGATGACCCACGGATAAGATTGCAATATCTTTACCGTTTGTAAGACGTCTTCCCTTTCCAATTGCTATTTCTTTCATAGGTGTTTTCCATTTTGAAAGAACTCCTCGCCCTCTTGGATATCTGATGGTGAAAGGACCGCGGTTAGGCAGTTGCGCTGTAAACATCAAGTTTCTAAGCTCTTCTTCATTCATAGGTGCCGAAATCACCATATTTGGTATGCATCTCATATAAGAAAGGTCATAAGCACCATGATGGGTTGCTCCATCTGCTCCTACTAATCCAGCACGATCCAAACAAAAGACAACATTTAAATTTTGTAACGCTACATCATGAAGCACTTGATCATAGGCGCGCTGCATAAATGAGGAGTATATATTACAAAATGGTAATAGCCCTTGAACAGCCAAGCCAGCACTGAATGTAACGGCATGTTGCTCAGCTATTCCAACATCAAAAGCACGTTCTGGCATTGCTTTCATCATAATATTCAGAGAACAACCTGAGGGCATAGCTGGTGTAATCCCCATTATTTTTTCGTTCTTCTCAGCAAGCTCCACAATGGTATGTCCAAAGACATCCTGGTATTTTGGAGGCTGTTGGGCTGGAGGAGCGATTTTGACAATCTCCCCTGTTTCTTTGTTAAATATTCCTGGGGCATGCCATTGCACAGGGTTTCCTTCCTCTGAGAATTTATAACCGGCCCCTTTACGCGTTATACAATGAAGGATTTTTGGTCCCGGTATATCCTTTAACTCCGCTAATACAGTTGCTAAACGCTCTACATCATGCCCGTCAACAGGTCCATAATATTGAAAATTCAAAGATTCAAACAAATTGCTTTTACCACCACCTTTAATGATTTTAGAAACTTTTGTTGCAATGCTTTGTGCATCTGGTCCAAACTTAGATACCTTACCCAATAATTTCCATATTTCCTCCTTAACATTCCCTAAGGGCTGAGAAGACTTAAAATTTTTCGAATACTCTCTCAATGCACCAACACTAGGTTCAATGGACATGCCATTGTCGTTCAAAACCACTAATAAATTTGCGTCTTTTTCAAAGCCTGCATGATTGATTCCCTCAAAAGCCATTCCTGCCGTCATTGCACCATCTCCTATAACAGCAATATGTTGTGTTTTTGAATCTCCAGCGTACTTATTTGCTACCGCCATTCCTAATGCTGCAGAGACAGAAGTGGATGAATGGCCTACACCAAAGGTATCATACTCGCTTTCTGACCTTTTTGGGAAACCCGATATTCCTCCTTTACTTCTATTGGTATGGAATACTTTTCTTCTACCCGTCAATATCTTATGTCCATATGCTTGGTGACCTACATCCCATACAATTTTATCAACGGGCGTATCAAAAACATAATGGAGCGCAACAGTTAACTCAACAACACCCAAGCTTGCGCCAAAATGACTATTCCCTATCTCAGAAATCACATCAATTATGTACTGCCGAACCTCAGCAGAAACCTGAGGTAAATCTTCCATAGAAAACTTATCTCTAAGGTCTTTAGGGACATCTATTTGATCTAAAAAATTTCCTGGTTTATATTTTGACATAATGCTCGGTACAAAGTTAGATGATTAAACACATTTAACCTAACAACAAAGTTTTCAAAGGGTTTTAGGCTTTTATGTTTTCTTGTGTGTCTTTCTTCTTTTCGAAGTAGAAAAGACTTATAACAAAAACAAGAAGCAAACTATTTCTGAAAACCAAGTTCATATAAAAGCTTTCAAAATCAACTTGGATCGCAAAAAAGTATATGGCTAAAGTACTTCCTAAATACAGGAAAAATTTCCAAAGATCATAGGGAATTGGGTAATGTTTTTGTCCGAGGAAATAGGAAAGCAGCATCTGAAAAAGATAGACAATGAGTGTCGCCCAAGCGCAAGCCATGAAGCCGTACTTGGGAATAAACAAGATATTAATTAAAACAGTCATAAAGGCCCCACTCAATGCGATATAAGCCCCGAACTTTGTCTTCCCACTTAGCTTGTACCAAATGCTTTGGTTATAGTAAATCCCTAGAAATACATTAGCAAGAAGTAAAATAGGCACAACCCTTAATCCTATCCAATAGGATTCGTTCTGAATAAAGTGCTTAAAAATATCAATATTTAATGCTACCAAAAGAAATACAACACAAACCAAGCCTATAAATGCGTTCATTACCTTGACATAGATTTGATTTTTATTTTCCTTATTCATTTGGCTAAAGAAAAAAGGCTCTGCGGCATATCTGTAGGCCTGTAAGAAAATAGTAACAAGCATCGCTAACTTATAGCAAGCACTGTATATACCAACCTGAGCTTCGGCATAACTCAAGGAACTTGGGATTAATGGATCATAAAGCATCTGTTTAAGCAGAATTCGGTCCAATGTTTCATTAATGATTCCGGCAAAACCGGCAACGGCAAGGGGAAGAGAGTAAAATGCCATCTTTTTTAAAAGTCCGCTATCAAAGCTTGATTGCAATCGAAAGGACTTAAATAACAATAGTGGCTTGACTAAAGAGGCAATAAGGTTTGCTATCAATATAAATACGATGCCTCGTTCTGGATTATCTTCGGAAACAAAGCCCAACATTAAAATTAAATTCAAGGTTATATTTACGCCTATTGAGCTAAACTGAATCAAAGAAAAACGAAGGGCTTTTTCTTCAGCCCTGAGCTTAGCTAAAGGCAGCGAGGATATCGCATCTATAGCCACTATAGCGCCCAATAAAAGAATATATTCCCCATGGTGCTCAAACAATAAAAGACGCGCCAAATCCTGATGAAATAGTGCAATGATTAAAAAAAATAAACCATTGACAAATAATAAGGAGACCAAAGCAGTGGCAAAAGTCTTTTCCTTTGCACCTTCTTTTTGAATGAATTTAAAAAAGGCTGTTTCCATGCCAAATGTGAGCAAAACAATTAAGAATGCCACCCATGCATAAAGCTCAGAGACCACTCCATAATCAGAAGGATCTACAAAAACTGCTGTATATAAAGGAACCAATAAATAATTCAGTAGCCTTCCAAGAATAGAAGACAAGCCATAAATAGCAGTTTGCCCAAAAAGTCGCTTAACAGGACTCGTCATATTATTTTCTGAAATTTGCTTTTCGTTTCTCTAAAAAGGCAGTAGTTCCTTCCTTAAACTCCTCTGTTCCAAAGCACTTTGCAAATTCTTCAATTTCTACTTCATAACCATTAACTCCTGAAGCATAACCCGCGTTTACCGCTTTTATGGCCGAACGAATTGCCATAGGTGAATTGCGCAGAATTTTAGAAGCCATCTTTAATGCTGTTTCCATAAGCACATCTTGTTCCACAACTGAATTAACCAATCCACAGCGAAAAGCCTCCTCTGATGAGATCATTCCAGCTGTAAAAATTAGCTCATTGGCTTTACCTTTACCTACGAGTTGGGCCAATCTTTGTGTTCCTCCATAACCAGGGATGACACCAAGAGAAACCTCGGGTAAGCCCATTTTTGCATTTGTAGAAGCAATCCTAATATGCGCCGACATTGCTAATTCTAATCCTCCACCTAAGGCAAAACCATTTACCGCAGCAATTACAGGTTTTGGATAATGTTCTACTAGATCAAATAAAAGCTCTTGTCCTTTTTGTGCAAGAGTGCCTCCCTGCGCGATTGAAAAATCTGCAAATTCCTTTATGTCAGCGCCCGCTACAAAAGCTTTATCTTCTGCACCCGTCAAAACCACTACACCTACCGCGTCATTCACCTCTATGTTCTTTAAGGCTTTATGCGCCTCTTCAATGGTTAGTTTATTAAGGGCATTTAGCTGTTTAGGGCGGTTAATGGTCAATATGGCAACACCGTTAGAAATGTCAACAGAAATATTTTCGAACATAGGAAATGAATTTTGTGTTAAATATAACAGTAATTGTGCGTAGCCTAAGAGCAATGATTTGGTTTTTTATTATTTATGAATAATCCCTTATTCCTCGGGTAAGCACTATTTAATTCGTAATTTTGCACGTCAATGGCGCAAAAAGATTCAACAAAGCAGACGCTTTACAAGAAAATTTTGGTTTTTACCAAGTTTAGACTATCCTTTCTCGTGGTAATATCCGCATTAACGGGTTATCTTTTTGCAGGCGGTACAGACTACATAGAAATCGCTTTTTTAATGGTTGGAGGTTCTTTTGTAACAGCAGCCTCTAATGGCGCCAATCAAATTTGGGAAAAAGATATCGATAAACTAATGGCTAGAACTAAAAACAGGCCGTTAGCTCTTGGAACTATGAGCTTAAGATTTGCATACTCAATCGTCATTTTATTGCTCATCATAGGAAGCTTTTTGTTGCTACTGATCAATCTAAAATGTATGCTTCTCGGAATAGCTGCTTTTATTTCTTACGTATTTATTTATACTCCGATGAAATCTAAAAGTGCTTGGGCAGTTTTTATTGGGGCGTTTCCAGGTGCTGTACCCCCTTTTTTAGGTGCCATCGCCGCAACCGATGCCTTTGGTTTCCTTCCCGGTGTACTCTTTTTTGTGCAGTTCACATGGCAATTCCCTCACTTTTGGGCAATTGCATGGGTAAGCCATGAAGATTACAAGAAAGCCGGATATCATCTGCTTCCATCCTCACTCGGTAAATCAAAACAGTCGGCTTTTCAAATTCTGATTTATTCATTGGCCTTAATCCCTTTCAGTTTAATCCCTTGGATTTTAGATTGGACTGGGAATACGACCTTCGTAATTGCCGCAATACTGGGCACTTTATTTTTCATTTATGCGTACAAATTGTTCCTAAGTCAAGAAGATGCTGATGCGAGAAAACTTATGTTCGCTTCTTTTGTTTATTTACCAATAATTCAGTTTACCTACGTCCTAGACAAGGTAGAACATATTAAATTTTTAAGTGATGGATTTATCTAAAGACATGGACCCTGTTGTCCATGAAAAAATGAAAAAAAACATGGTTTATGTGAGCTGCTTTAGCATCGTGATGCTCTTTGCAGGTTTATCATCAGCTTACATTGTGAGTATGGGAGATGCTTTTTGGTTGGAAACAGACTTACCAAACGCCTTTTGGTGGAGCACAGCTTGTATCGTTTTAAGCAGTATAACCTTTATATTTTCAATTTCTGCGGCGCGCAAGGGTCAGGGCTCTTTGCTCAAAGCGGGAATGGCGATAACCCTATTGTTAGGATTACTTTTTGTTTATTTTCAGTGGACAGGTTTTGGTCAACTCATGTCCAACGGTGTTCACCCTTTCCAAAACCATCTTGTTGTCACGGACGGTCGTTATGGGGACTATTTCGAGGTTAAAAAGAATGACCAGTTCATTACAGTTGATGGAAATGACTACCTATTAAATGAGAAAAAAATGAATGCGGACCAATTCAGCTCATTCCAAAGCTTCATGAAAGAATTTATCTCAGGAGAAAATTACAACAACAAGTTCCGGTTGGTCACATCGGGAAAACAAAAAGAGTATACGTTATTGTTAAATAACGTGCCGCTGTCGATTCAAAACAATGCGTTTTATGTAAATGACTCGACACCTATCGCTTCAGCTGACGTATTAAGGCTAAAGCAACTTGCACAAAATGTAGTGGATGGAAGAGGGGACTTTTTTGCCAAAGGTAAAATCGGTGAAGATTTTAATATTTCCTACAAGGGAGAAAATTTGGAATACAAGAATAGAAAGTTGCATTACAAAGGGAAGGTACTTTCCAACTTTTTACAAATCAAAGCCACTGAATCTTCAGATATGGCCTCGTCATTTTTATTCATTTTAACCTTCCTTCATTTGCTTCATGTGGCAGCAGCATTGATCTACCTAAGTAGAGTCGTTGCAAAAACCTTTATGAATCGTTTTGGAGCAGAAAACCATCTCACCCTCCGTCTGACTTCAATATTCTGGCATTTTTTAGGGCTTTTATGGGGGTATTTAATACTGTTTTTGGTTTTTATTCATTAAACTTGCAGTAAAATCTTTTAAATGTCGGGAAATACTGTTCAATTAGACTCCAAAACACTATGGGGTGGTAAGGAATCTCCTTTTCAAACGAGCTACGGAAAACTAATGATGTGGTTCTTTCTAGTCTCTGATGCACTAACGTTCAGCGGACTTTTAGTTGCTTATGGATTTGTAAGACATGATACGCTAGAAGCGTGGCCCATCGGAGAAGAAACATTTAACTCATTGCCTTTTTTAGGTCATGGGTATCCATTAATTTATGTAGCATTAATGACCTTTATCCTGATCGTATCATCAGTTACAATGGTTTTGGCTGTTGAAGCAGGACACCGAATGGATAAGAAAGGGGTTGTAAAGTGGATGTTTGCTACAATCATTGGTGGTTTTTTCTTTTTAGGTTCTCAAGTTTGGGAATGGAGTCACTTCATTCATGGTTCTGAATTTGGTAGAATAGAATTGATGGACGGATCAGAAGCAATTGTAAAAGGGCATTTTGGCGAAATCAAAAATTTCACCGTTTTAGAAAGCGGATTGCACCATAAGAAAGGAGACGTAATCTCTGATGACCTGATGCATACGTTTCAGCATGCTGCCAAAGAAGGCCACATAGAGAAAGGTGGAAAAATCCACCTTCATGATGGTTCAATAGCACAAGTCAACAAAGCCCATGACCATGACCTTGAGCTTACGATTAAGTTGATTAGTTCCGATTCAAAAAGAAAGATTGGAGATAAAATCGATGGGAAAGAAGCAGAAAAGCTCTATTATGCCTCACTGTATAGCGGTACACCTAAAGTTACCTACGGTGCACCGTGGTTTGAGGACGGCGAACATTGGTTACCAACCAAAAATGAATATGGTCCACAGCAATATGCTCATTTTTTCTTCTTCATTACAGGGTTTCACGGCTTCCATGTATTCTCTGGAGTATTGATTAATATTTTAATTTTTATTGGCGTAGTAAAAGGAACCTATCATAAAAGAGGACATTACGAGATGGTCGAAAAAACTGGACTTTATTGGCACTTTGTGGATTTAGTTTGGGTTTTTGTCTTTACATTTTTTTACCTCGTATAATATTTAAAACAGCACCATGGAAAGAGATGATTTAATTGAATATTCTTTAGACACCCACCACTCAGAAGAGCATGGAAAAGCGCTTCGAACAAAAATATGGAAGGTCACACTGCTACTCACAATTATTACTGCCGTTGAAGTTGCACTTGGCGCCTACATCAAACAATCATCAGAGGTATGGATTTACGTGAAATGGACCTTTATCGCCTTAACCTTATTAAAAGCAGGATATATCGTCATGGTATTTATGCATCTTGGAGACGAAAGAAAATGGATGCGTAATGTTATTTTACTGCCTTATGCTGGTTTTATCGTATATCTAATTTTCATCGCATTGACAGAGGCGCTCGCAGTTGGAGACGCTTGGTCAGGTGTAGCTGTTTAAAAAACCCCTTTGACTAAGAAAAGATTAAATAAGTTTATTGGTTTTGTTTTAGTCTTTGGACCAGCATTACTCCTAATTTTTATTGGAACGAGAAGCTGTGAACACAAGTTCGAAGAGCTTGCAGATTATGGTCCTGTTACTGAATTTGAATTTACGGATGCTAATGGGGATCTGCGAAATTCAAAGGAGTTCAAAGACGAGGTCGTTCTAATAAATATACTGCAAAGCACATGCCCCGATAGTTGTTCTATTCTGATGTGGCATTTGAATCAAACCATCTACGAGCATGTCTGGAAGAACAAAACAAAAAAAACAAAAAAGATCAGAATCATTTCTTTTCTCACAGATGGCGAAGGGAATGCAGTGGAAGACCTCTCGGTTATCAATGATGCTGTTCATGACTTGACAGAAAACTATGACCCATCTATTTGGATTTTAGCCACTGGAAATGTTAAAGAGATTTATGACCTAGAAAGCAATGGAGTCTCACTTACCGATGAGCAGGCTAACTTTCAAGAGCTTATGTTGCTTATCGACAAACAGCACCATCTTAGAATGGTCTTGTCAGGAAATGTAGAGGGCCAAATAAGGCGCATGAAACAAAGCATGGCGCTACTTCAAAAACAGTATGATAAACAAGCCTCAAAATAAAAATGAATCGTTTATTTGTTTGTTTGCTTCTCCTGCTGATTACTGCCTGTGAAGGAGATGATTCCTCAAAACAATTGCCTTATATAGGACACTACGACCTTGAGTATTCTACAGTAAATGGGAAACAAGTCATTGACACCGTTTATCAACCTATTGGCTCATTTTCTTTTCAAAATCAGGAGGGTATTCAAGTTACAAATGAGCGTTATGCCAACAAAATTTGGATTACTGAATTCTTTTTTGCCACTTGTCCAACAATCTGTCCGATTATGAATGCTCAAATGACCAAGCTAACGCAAGAAGTAAGGGCAAGCAATATCCAAGAACACGTTCAGTTTCTTTCATTTTCCATCGATCCAAAAAAAGACACTGCAGAGGCACTTAAAAAATATAAGGATCTCCACTGCGCTGATTGTCAGAACTGGGATTTCTTAACCGGCGATGAGGCGTTCACACATCGCCTGGGAATAGAGCGTTTTAAAGTTTTTGCCGGTCGCGAAGAGGAGGCCGCCGGAGGGTATGCTCATTCTGGTGCATTTTCTATGGTGGATAAAGCTGGATATCTAAGAGGTGTATATAATATTACAAGCTTTGACGGTTCAGTAAACAAAATTGAATATCATCGGTTATTAAAAGACTTAAAAAATCTAATAAAACAGGAGATTGTCACAAATTAAACACATAGAATCTCAACTAACGCCGCTTAGAAAACGGCTCAAAGAACACAGCCTTTACGAGCAGTTAAAGAGTGTTGACGACATAAGGGTTTTCATGTCCATGCATGTTTTTGCCGTTTGGGATTTCATGTCGCTCCTCAAAGCGCTTCAGATTCAACTTACAACGACAACTGTTCCATGGAGACCTCGTCCAAAAGCTTCTTTAGCCAGATTTATCAATGAAATTGTTCACGCCGAAGAAAGTGATATTAACGAGAAAGGAGAGCCAAAAAGTCATTTTGAAATGTATTTGGACTCCATGCATCAAATTGACTCGGATCCCACCGAAATCAATCACCTCATCAAGGGCTTAGAGAAAGGTGAATCAATTCATTCGATTATAGACGCTTTGTACATTGAGCCTTGTGTAAAAGAGTTCATGCAGTTTACTTTTAAAGTGATTGAATCAGGAAAACCACACTGTATCGCTGCTGCATTTACCTTTGGACGAGAGGATTTGATTCCCGATATGTTTATCGAGATTCTCAAACAAGCAGATGCAAAAAACACAAAGTTCAACAAGCTGACCTATTATCTTGACCGCCATATTGAGCTCGATGGAGACGAACATGGTCCACTTTCTTTAAGAATGGTCGAAGAGCTTTGTGAAAACGATCCAAAAAAGATAGAAGATGTACTTCAAGTCTCAAAAGAGGCACTTGAGCACAGAATAAATCTTTGGGATGGTATAAAAGAAAAAATCATTGCACAAGAAGGCAGATTAACGTTAGCTGAAACGAGACCTAATAAAAAGCTTAAAAATGCAATTCTAGTCGTCTCCATAGTTATTCCTTTGGCAGTCGCTATTCTTTTTTCAGTGAAAATTGAAGGGTTCGACCTTACTTTTCTACCCCCTATTTATGCTTCTTTAAATGGGCTAACAGCAATAGGTTTGGTATTGGCATTAGTGGCTATTAAATTCAAGAAAATAAAAATACATCAGCGAATTATACAATCTTGCCTTTCTTTTTCAATTTTATTTTTGCTGCTATATGTGCTTTACCACATGACCTCAGATTCAACGAAATACGGAGACATCAATGGTAATGGAATCCTAGAAAGTGCTGAAGCACTTGCCGTCTCGGATACAAGAGGTCTTTATTTTTTCATTCTTGTTTCGCATATTTTCTTGAGCTTGGTTGTTATACCGTTGGTATTGTTTACCTACAAGTTTGCTTGGGAAGGCAATTATGAAAGACATAAAAAGTGGACAAGGTTCGCTTTTCCTATATGGCTTTACGTTGCCATAACAGGGGTGGTTGTGTATTATATGATTTCACCTTTCTATAGCTAGGCTATTTAATCAAGATCTCAACGCGTCTGTTCGCCTCCTTCTGCATCTCTGTTTCTGGAAATGCATAAACTGGATTTGTAAAACCGAAGCCCTTTGCACTTAACCTTTTCGGAGAAATACCTGCCAGTACAAGATGCTTGACTATTTCTTTAGCTCTTTTTTTAGAAAGTCGTTTGGAACTGTAAGGCTGTGTGCCGTCTCCATTAACATGCCCTTGAATTTCAATGTTTACATTAGGATTGACCAATAAAAAGTCCCGCAAACGGTTCAGCTTTGGTGCTGATTCTTCCAGAATCGTAGAAAGACCTGCGACAAAATAAATTTCGTCTATTTTCGCCACCGCACCTCGCACCAAAGGTTTAAGAAAAACGGTGTCTTTTAATCCATTTTTAACGAGTATCGAATGGTCCTTTTTATCAAAGGAGAAATATCCTTCGGCATCAATCTTTAGCTCACAAACTTTTATGTTCTTTCGTACATTTAAGATAAGCTCACTAGCCACATATGCGCCATTAATTTCATTTGCGCCTGTTAGAGAGATTTTACTTTTCACTGGGCGTTTCGTTACCGCATCTCTGACATGAATCTCATACTCGTGAGCATTACCATGTGTGGTTAAATCAAATAATAAGGAATCTACAATCTCATTACCAAATTCATCTTGCGGCGAAAAATCAAAAGAAAAATCTAAGGAGTCTTTTGTCCCTTCTTCTGCCACAAGCACAACTGCATAACGCAAAGCTTCTTCAACAAAAATAAATTCTGCATCAAGTTCAACTGAATTCGATTCAGAAAATATAAACTTGGCACGTTGTTCTTCAAGCTCCTGACAAATTTGTCCACCTTTTTCTTCAAACATATATACGTGACACTTTTCGGCGTAACGTTTTATATTCAGCTTCAACATTCCCGATGAGGGCGTATCAAAAAACAACCAGATTTGATTTTTATTTACCTCCCTTGCGGTTTCATAACCATAAAGACTTTTCTTATCGATGCCTTTTTTACCCTGAAAAGCGAGACTATAGAAATTATTGGGCGATAACGAAATCCCACCTGTACACTTAGAATAATCAATAGATTGTCCGCGGCAGATCTGTGCCAAACAAAATGTAACCAATAAAACGACGTACAAATTAGCTTTATTCATTTGAGTCAATTACTATTTTTACTTTCCCAGTCAACTTAGTTCTAATATACAAATGAGTCTTGCCCAAAACAAGAGCATTAAAGCGCAAGTCATCCAAGTTACTATGCACGTTGACTCCTGGAGCAAGTGGCCTATTGAGTTTGCTTTCAAGCGTGGTCATTAATGAATTTAAATTTTCTGACATATCAATTTTTGCCTTTTTTGCGATTTCATTTCTAATTCTATTTCCCAAAAGCCATTCAGCAGACTTTAAGAGAAGTGCTTTTGTTTTTAATTCAAAGTCTATGTCTTTAAGCGTCAATACTTGTTGTTCAATATCCATCTCCGGACGACAAACCATATAGACTTTACCTTTTCTAAATCCATCGAATTCAAGACGAAGCACTAATCGATTCGCTTGACAGCCTATAACCTTCAAATTTCGAACCACGATCTCCTTTCCTTTGATCGATATAACCTCATCCTTAAACTCAGTTGTAAGTATAGACGATAAAGTATCGTAAGAAGATGCAACATCAGTTAAAATAGAAAAACCTTCCATCCTAGTTTTTGGAATCATTTCTGTTAAAGGCTGATATGGTTGGGTTGCTGGTTCAGTTGTAATCATAGGAGAAAAAAACAAACTCAGCGAAAATTTCGCGGTTTGGTCTTCATACCTTAAATCTGTTGTCGAAAAAGACAATGGGTTCAGCTGAAGAAAACCATAGGGAGCCACAGGTATGGATTGCTGAAGTTCCTTCCAAGCTTTCTCAATTTCTGATTTGACCTCAAGAGATTCTATATCTTCATCCATTTTCGCCTGCATGGTTTTGAGCTCTTTTTCAATTTCCTTTTCAACTCTTTCCGTAACATCATAATTCAAAAAAGTAAGCTCACATGGGTCTTTAATCGTAAATTCTTCAAGCTCCGTTTTGGCAGTAAGCCTATAGTCCTTACTCAACCCTAAGGTGGTTAAATAACGCATCGTGTATCCCCGTTCCTTTTCATTCAGTCCACATGACGCGTATATTCTAGGAACGGTGCAAGATTCTTTTCCATTCCAAAGCGTGATGCACAATGGACAATAACTTAGGTCTAAGGAGAAGCCTCCCTCTATTTTAGTCTCTAGCTGTAAAGGTGACGTTGAAAAAGAAATCGGTTTTCTTGAAAATGCATAAGTATAACTAATCCCTTCACATGACGCCGAAGTTCCATCGAAGAGCAAAGGAGTATTTTTTTCAGCTTCTTCAAACATTTGATTCATATTCACCTCAACATCTACATTTAGCCTAGAAACCTCAGGTTCAATTTTATCTCGATTTTGAATACTAAATTCTGGCAATGATGGCTCAATAGTTTTGCATGCCATCAAAGCAAAAAGCAATAGAACACCATTTATGAACATCAAGTTTCTATACATTCGAACCATTGAAAAAGAGTCCTTCTAATTTAATTTAAATATTAACACCATCGCTTCGAGGCGCATGTTAAAATACACACGATTAGAGGTAAAAAATTAATAAGATTGGTTAAATTTGCGCACACCCAAAACTTAAGGTAAACATACTCATGCAAAAGTCTAAAATCATTTATACGAAAACAGACGAGGCACCTGCCTTGGCTACCTATTCATTCTTGCCATTTGTCAAAGCATATACCGCTGCAGCAAACGTAAGTGTCGAAACAAGAGATATTTCCTTGGCAGGAAGAATTTTAGCACATTTTCCAGATGTACTATCGGAAAATCAAAAAGTAAATGATGCTTTAGCTGAGCTAGGGGAATTGGCTAAATCTCCCGAGGCAAATATTATTAAGCTGCCTAATATCAGCGCTTCTGTTCCTCAACTAAAGGCTGCTATATCAGAATTACAGGAGCAGGGTTATGCCCTTCCCGATTATCCGGAAGATGCAGAAACAGAAGAAGAAAAGCGAATCAAAGCGACATACAACAAGGTAAAAGGAAGTGCGGTTAATCCGGTTCTTAGAGAAGGAAATTCAGACCGAAGAGCACCAAAGGCAGTAAAAAATTATGCAAAACAAAACCCCCATTCAATGGGTGAATGGTCTGCGGATTCAATTACACACGTGGCTTCAATGAATGGTGGAGACTTTAAGTCAAACGAAAAATCTACTACAATTCAAAAAGAGGGATGGGTTCAAATTGCGCACATCAGTACAGATGGAACGAGAAGCATATTAAAAGAAAAAGTCGCCGTATTAGAAGGTGAAATTATTGATGCGACATACCTATCTGTCAATGCACTACTCTCATTTCTAGAAAAAGAAATTTTAGATGCCAAAGAAAAGGGCGTCTTATTCTCTTTGCACATGAAAGCGACAATGATGAAGGTCTCTGACCCAATTATTTTCGGCCATGCTGTTAGGGTTTTCTTCAAGCCTGTCTTTGATCAATTTCACGAAACATTTGAGCGCATTGGCGTTGATGTGAATAACGGATTTGGAGACCTTATCGCTAAAATCTCAACGCTCAATGAAGCAGAACAAAATGAAATTGAAGCTGCCATAGGAGCATGTTATGCCCAAAGACCAGATTTGGCTATGGTAAACTCTGATAAAGGAATCACAAACCTGCATGTCCCAAGCGACGTGATTATTGATGCCTCGATGCCAGCAATGATTCGTACTTCAGGTCAGATGTGGAACAAAGAAGGCGAGCAACAAGATACTAAAGCTGTCATTCCAGATGCGTCATACGCAGGCGTCTATAAAGCAACCATTGACTTTTGTAAGCGCAACGGTGCTTTTGATCCAACAACAATGGGCAGTGTTTCAAATGTAGGACTAATGGCCCAAAAAGCTGAAGAGTATGGGTCTCATGACAAAACATTTGAAATCACTCAAAATGGAACAGTTCAGGTTGCCGATCAAGATGGTGTTGTGCTCATACAGCACAAAGTCGAGAAAGGAGATGTATGGAGAATGTGTCAAGTAAAAGACCTTCCTATTCAAGATTGGATTAAACTAGCTGTAAACCGGGCAAAAGCAACAGGAGTTCCTGCTGTTTTCTGGTTGGACGAAAATAGAGCACATGATGCTGAGCTTATTAAAAAAGTTAATGCATACCTACCTAATTTCGATACTGCAAACCAAGAGATTAAAATCTTGGCGCCTGAAGAAGCGACAAATTTTTCTTTAGATCGAATTGCCAAAGGACTTGATACGATATCAGTAACAGGAAATGTTCTTCGTGATTATTTGACTGACCTTTTTCCTATACTTGAACTTGGGACATCTGCAAAAATGCTTTCTATTGTGCCACTTATGAACGGTGGAGGATTGTTTGAAACAGGTGCTGGAGGATCTGCTCCAAAGCATGTGGAGCAGTTCACAAAAGAAAATCATTTGCGTTGGGATTCATTGGGTGAATTCTTGGCATTGTCCGTTTCTTTAGAGCATTTGGCTGAGGCAGATAGTAATCCTAAAGCAAAAGTATTGGGAGAGACATTGGACGCGGCAACGGGTAAGTTTTTACTCAATGACAAATCACCATCGCGAAAATGTGGAGAGCTTGATAACCGAGGTAGTCACTTTTACTTAGCAATGTACTGGGCACAGGAATTGGCTGCTCAAAATGATGACGCATCACTTAAGTCTGCATTTACAGAACTTTCACAGCAGCTTTCTGAAAACGAAGCTAACATTGTTGCTGAATTAAATGAAGTGCAAGGGAAGCCAATGGACATTGGAGGTTACTACAATCCAAATGATACATTAGGCGCTGAAGCCATGCGACCTAGTCAAACCTTAAATCGCATTTTAGAAAGCTTTAAAGCCTAAAGCATTACTTTTTCTTAAGCTGAGAAAGGGCTGCATTTAGCTCAAAACCCAGCAACAATACAATGGCGTTGATGTATATGTAAAGCATCAATACCAATATGGCGCCTATAGAACCATATAGCTCATTGTAATTTGAAAACTTTGCAATGTAAATTCCGAAAAGGTATGTGGTGACTAAAAAAAGCAACGAGGTCATTATAGAACCAGGCGTAAAAAATCTCTGGTTTCTTCCTCCTGGTGTTCCCGCATAATAGAGCAAGGATGAAAAAATCAAGGCCACAAGAATTGTAAAGAGGAGCTTAAAGCTAAAAATCCAATAAGAGATCTCCAGCAAATCAATTTTAGAATATACATTTCTTAGGTACACTAAAAATGAAATATACGCAGCAGCAGCAAGGACGAGTAAAAGCGATAAGACCAATCCCACGACAACACTGTAGATATATTGCCGAATAAAAGAGCGGGTCACCTTAATGTGATATGAGCCCTGAAAACCTGCAAATATTGCACTTATGCCGTTTCCCATAAAAAAGATTGACAGCAGAAAACTCGAAGAAAGAAGCCCTCCTCTCTGGTTGCTCTGAATATCAGTGTAGATAGACATAAAGAATCCTTGTGAAGATTCAGGCATCGCAGATTCAACGAAACGAGAAAAGGTTTCTGTGAAGTTTTCAATGGGAATATATGGGATAAGGTTCAATACGAAAAGAAGTGCCGGGAAAATAGCCATGAAAAAACTAAAGGATATACTTCCTGCCCGAGAAGTTAGGTCTCCTTTAATCAAACCAGATAAATACATCTTTATGAGGTCATAAAAAGAAAACCCTTCAAAACGAGGCAGCTGTTTTTTTTGAAGCCAATCCCTTGTCTTCTTGTAAAGGGCTATATTTTTAAACGCGTATTCTTTTTTCAAAGTATCGATTTGTCGATGATCAAGTAACGAAGATACATATTGCATTATTATTTGCTACTAGAACCTTTTTCACAAAACATATAAATATGATTAACTTGTATGCTTTCCATATACAGGTCATTGAAAACAAATCGCTTAGCTAAAGGGAAAATGAGATGAAACCGATCTTCAAGATAATTAAATTACTGTTTTTTTGCAGTGCATTATTGTTGGTTGTAATGCTGCTTTTTTTTGGATATCGAGATATTCCTATTGAGGATTTGACACTAAAATATGGAAAAGAACCATCCAAATTTATAGAACTCGATGGGATGAATATTCATTATAGAGATGAAGGAACCTCATCAGATTCTCTTCCCATAGTCCTCATTCATGGTACGGGTTCAAGTCTGCATACTTTTAATGAATGGACAACTCAATTAAAGCTAGAACACAGGGTAATTAGAATGGATCTCCCCGCCTATGGCCTAACCGGTGCATTTCCCGATCGAAACTATTCAATGAAAAATTATGTTCTCTTTCTTAAACGTTTTTTAAAAGCTTTGGATGTTCCTAAATGTATTCTTGGCGGAAACTCCTTAGGCGGCGGCATTGCATGGAATTTTGCCGTAGATTACCCAGAAATGGTAAATAAACTTATTCTTATTGACGCATCAGGATACCCTACTGAGGCGAAAAGTGTACCGCTTGCTTTTCAGATTGCACAAACACCAATAATCAATACCCTTTTTACCTTTATTACCCCTAAGTTCATCGCCAGGAAAAGTGTTGAAAATGTATATGCTGACAAATCAAAAGTATCAGAAACCCTTGTTGATCGATACTTTCAACTCACCTTAAGAAAAGGAAATAGACAGGCCTTCATAGATAAACTAATTGCACACAGAGAACCGAGCCCATATCAAAACATTAAACAACTTAAACAGAAAGCTTTGGTGCTTTGGGGTGGAAAAGATGAGCTTATTCCTATTGGCGCAGCATATAAGTTTAATCGTGATTTATCAAATAGCACACTAGTTATTCTTGAAAACTCAGGTCATGTGCCAATGGAAGAAAACCCAATTGCAAGCCTTGCCCCTGTCATTTCATTTTTGAAAAACAGGTAGCAAATAAGTTATCATTCAATGATATACCTGACATTTAAGCTCCCCTGAAAGAAAACGCATGCAACCTTTTTTAATAACTTTGACTAGGTATTTGTGAGGCTAGATGAAAATTAAAAACGCCAAGCATAAATATTAATAAACGTACAATTATGAAAAAAATACTCTTCCTTCTTATCATATCTTCTGGCTTAGCAAAGGCACAATCAAATGCAATCCCCAATGGAGGGTTTGAATTGTGGAACGAAATCCCATTAACAGAAACTTTAGATAATTGGCAAACTTCTAGTTCACAGGGAATGGGTATTTGTCAAAAAAGTGAAGACGCCCAGGACTTAAACTATTCTGTTTATCTTAAAACCAAAGAACCAACAGAGGAAGGTGATTTGTCATTTGGGTACATCTCATTTGGAGACATCGGAAATGGAAGTGGCGCTCCATATTCAGACCCGATAGACTCCTTGATTTTTTATGCTAAATATCAGGTGCAACCCGGAGATTCTGCAATAGCTGTGGTCATACAAATTGATGCGTCAGGAGCTGAGACCTATAATGTATTAGCTATCGGTGGTGAGAATACCACATCTTTTGAGCGCTTTGCCATTAAAATGAATGCGCCCGATCAAGAAAAAATAATTATTGCGTTTGCCTCGAGCAATGCGTTTGCAGATGAAGGATTCGCTGGGTCTTGGATTCAACTTGATAACGTTTCTTTTAATCATACGAGCAGCACTCCAAGTCCAATAGACAACTATTCCTTCGAGAATTGGACAACTCCTGTAATGAACGAGGCTGAAGATTGGTATAGCACCAATGCCTTTACACCTTTACTCGGAATCCCGGAAAATGTTTCGGCTACAAATGACGCTTTTGAAGGAAGTTATGCGGCAAAGTTAGCGACTGCAGACTTGGATGGAGACGTGTTTGAAGGAATCGTGTCACTTGGATCAGAAGATTTCGGAGCCATGTACCCCCTTGACGCAACCCCGACTAATTTTTCTGGAGCATACAAGGCAAATATCAATGGATCTGAAGGAGCATACATTTTCCTGAGTTTTTTCGAAAATGAGACAGTCGTTGCGCAAAGCTATATTGAAATCAATGAGACGGAAGAGAGCTATGTTACATTCGATGAAGAGCTCAACTTGACAAATACAATTGACTCGATTCAGCTTTTTTGTGGCTCAGGAATGGGCATAGGCAACGTATTATATCTAGACGATCTTGCTTTAACTGGAGGGAATGTTGGTGTCGCTGAAAATCCATTCTCTATTGTAACCGTGTTTCCAAATCCGGTATGCAATGAGGTTTATTTTGACTTTAACACAAATGTTTCGGGCCTAAAAATCATCAATGCACATGGCACGACCATGTCAAGGCATATGGTTCAAGGGAACACCTCTATTGTTGACGTGAGATCACTTCCTAGTGGAACCTACTTTTATGAGGCCTCCACAGAGGAAGGATTTTTATCAAGAGGCTCTTTTATAAAACGATAAAACGGCAATTTTAGCTCGAACAATGGAGCAACTAATACGCTAATAACTAGATGAAGCCAGAAGAAACTGAACTTCTTATTGCGCAAGTAAAAAAAGGGAACCAACCCGCAATTACGCAGCTCTATGAGCAACAGAAGTCTTATTGGTTTAGGATCTGTTTGAGGTACGCTAAAAATAGAGATGAAGCACAGGATGTATTTCAGGATGGGGTCGCAAAAATATTTGAAAAAATAAACACTTTTAATGCAAAAAAAGGTTCTTTCAATGCATGGTCAAATAAAGTACTTGTACATGAAGTTCTGAGGTCGCTAAAAAAGAATCAAT
Source organism: uncultured Cryomorphaceae bacterium (assembly GCA_913052055.1). Taxonomy (GTDB): domain Bacteria; phylum Bacteroidota; class Bacteroidia; order Flavobacteriales_D; family Crocinitomicaceae; genus UBA952. Next base: position 11,339 of record CAJXDT010000001.1, on the reverse strand, counting down.
GGCAGAATTCATTTAGCAGTGTTGAAGGTTATGAGCAGGAGGCATACAATCAAGACCAGGCCATTGAACGTATTAGTGCAAAGGAGCTAACAGAGGTGATTCAAGCGCTTCCTTTAGGCTACAGAGTTGTCTTCAATATGTATGAGATTGAAGGGTATAGCCACAAAGAAATCGCAGAAGAATTGAACATCTCCACTGGCACCTCAAAGTCACAACTTTCAAGAGCCAAAAAAGTGTTACAAAATGAGATTGTGAAACTTTTTGAAATCAAATAAAAATGGAAAATAATAATTTAGGAGATTTTATTAGAGGCAAACTGAACCAGACTGGTTCAGGCGAAGCTTGGGCCAATCCGGACGAAAAGGTCAATGCGTCAGTGCTGAATAAAATCAGTGTATCCAAAAAGTCTGGAGGGATCGGAAAGAAAACGACGGCCTTTATTGGTGGAGCAATGATTTCATTGTTATTTCTTGGCGCCTTCATCTATATGCAAAACGAAACAATAAATGAATTGAGCCAAAAAGTAAAGCTTCAAAAAGAGGAGTTGACTTCTCAAAAAACAGAAGCTATGATTTCAAAAGAAGCTGTCTCAAATAGAAGTAGTATTGAGTTGTTAGAAACAAAAAAAGAGCTTGAAAATTTAGCAAATGAAAATGTAAAGCTAATCGATGAAAATTCGGCTTTGATACATGAAATTAAAGGCCATCAACGACAAGCAAAAAAGAAATCGAATCAGCTCGTAAAACTAAGACAAGAGATAGAAAAAAGCACTGAAGATAATGTAGCTTCAAGGGAAATAGCTGCAGCAGATTTAGTGCAACAAAAAACAATATTCGAAAATGATTTAGCAGCACAGAAAAAGATGGTTTCTGAGTTTAAACAAAGAGAAAAAATACTGATGGATAGTATTTCTGCACTCACGGAAGTACTACCTGACACAGCAACAAATATCACTACTGTTACCGCAAAAGCAGAAATGACTCAAGCTATGATTGAAAAGAAATTTTCAGTAGGCTATGATTACGCACTCAACTATTGGGATGCGCCTATAGACAGAAATGTAGAGGAGCATGAAGTTGCCTCTTCCAAAGGTGGATTTACAAAAGTTTCATCTGTGGTAAATGGCTTTACCTTTGGATATGCTCCGAACCCAAGAATAAGGTTCATGGGTGGATTGCGATTTTCACGATTCAATATGTATAGCGCCTATGACCTGTCACTCGCTTACTCTTCAAATCAGGAAACATCGGGTAGCGGTGGATTAGTATACAACCGCTTTAACCTCACAACAAGCACACCTTACAACACCATGTACAATGAGGCTATTGTTAGCTTTGACGAGAGTACTGCCCCATCAGATGGAGACTTTATTGGATGTTTCAATGAAGTAGATTTGTCCTTTAATGAATATCAAATTCCTTTAGGTGTCGAATATTTATTGAGTGCCAAGAGAACAAGGTTCTTTTTTCAAGCAGGAATTCAGTTGAACTTTCTACAATTACAAGATTTCAGCCACAACACCTATCTTTATGACAACGAGTTTAATCTGCTAGAAACAATAAGCAACGATTTGAGTAGCCAACGAACAGAAAACGAATTTAATCTTGGTGCCTATGGTGCACTTGGCATTGAACAACCCATTTTTACAAATTTTTATTTGAGAGGTTCGTTTAATTTTAGCCGAACTTTCATGAAATCAGCATACAATGACCTAAGACCCTCATACAATTCAAATACATGGAGGTTTGGTATTGGGTACCGATTTTAGATAAAAAAACAACTATAAAAAATGAAAAAACTCAGCCTTATTTTGCTAATCATGACTTGCGTACAGCTTTCTTTTGCGCAAAAATTCACCATTAGCGGAACTGTAAAAGAAGCAAAAACGGGAGAACCCATTATTGGTGCCAAGATCTATGATTTAAAATCCAAGAAAGGAACGCTCTCTAACGAATATGGGTTCTATAGCCTAACGTTACCCAAAGACAGTGTATACTTACGGGTTTCCTACATCGGATATACGGCGATGGAGTATCAGTTTGACGGCGTAAAAAACTATGCCTTGTCTGTTGACCTTATGACCATACAAGAGCTCGATGAGGTGACGGTTACCGCGGAAAAAAATATTGAGGAGCGTACACAGATGAGCTCCTTTGATGTTTCCATTGAAAAAATCAAAGCCCTCCCTGTTTTCCTAGGAGAAAAAGACATTATTAAAACCATACAGCTTTTTCCTGGTGTTCAATCCGGTAGCGAAGGCTCAAGTGGAATTTACGTTCGTGGAGGAGGTCAAGACCAAAACCTCATGCTTTTAGATGGTGTTCCCATCTACAATGCAACCCACTTATTTGGCTTTTTCTCAATTTTCAATGCTGATGCGATCAATAAGGTTACAATGATTAAAGGAGGTTTCCCGGCGCGCTATGGAGGCCGTTTGTCTTCTGTACTTGACATCAGAATGAAGGAAGGAAATATGAAGGAGTTTCATGGAGAGGGAAGTATTGGATTGATCTCATCAAAGCTATCTTTAGAGGGGCCAATCAAAAAAGACAAAACTTCATTTATCATCTCGGGAAGACGCACGTATATTGATGTGCTTGCTAGGCCATTTATTAATATGCGCAACCGAAACCAAGGTGGTGGTAAAGGCGAAGAAGATGGCGAGGGCGGTTCCTCAGCAACGCAAACTGGGGGTTATTACTTTTGGGATTTAAATGCGAAAATCAACCACAAATTTTCCGAGACTAGCCGACTTTACTTGAGTGGTTACTTTGGGAGAGATCGCTTCTATAACGACGCCAACAATAGCTACACGACAGCAGAAGACACGTCAAGTACAGACGAAACTTCAAGCAATGGATTGCGGTGGGGAAATGCCATAGCTGCAGTGCGATGGAACAAAATCATTAGTCCGAAGCTATTTATGAACCTAACCGGAACATTTAGTCAGTACCAATTTAGGGTTGGAGGTCAGAATGAATCCACAACGACTTATCCGAACGCGCCTACAACGAGTCAAAACACGATCTTTAATTATGATTCAGGGATTCAAGATTGGACCGTTAAAGCTGATTTCGATTACAGACCAAACCCGAATCATACCATTAAGTTTGGATTTGGAGACACCTACCATACTTTTGTACCAGGGGTAAATCAAATTTCACTGACAAACAATACTTCCAGCGGAATTGATACAACATTTGGCTCTTCAAGACAATACGGACATGAGCACTGGGCGTATTTTGAGGATGATTGGGAAATTTCAGCACGTCTGAAATTAAACGTAGGGGTGCATTTTTCAGGATTCAAAGCAAATCAGGAATGGTACCCAAGTATTCAGCCTAGGTTCGCAGCAAGGTATATGCTCAATGAAAATTCATCATTGAAGATGTCCTATTCAAGTATGACTCAGTTTTTACATTTATTGACCAACCCGACAATAGGCCTACCTACAGACCTGTGGGTTCCTGTTACAGACCGAGTTGCGCCAGAGTTCTCAAATCAATTTGCACTTGGTTATGCACAAACCCTAACTAAGGGCTTCCAGTTTTCGGTAGAAGGCTACTATAAAGACATGAGGAATTTAATAGCATACAAAGAAGGGGTTAGCTTTTTTGGGTCTTCACAAGATTGGCAAGATAAAATAACGGTAGGAAATGGAAACAGCTATGGACTAGAGCTATTGGTCGAGAAAAAAATAGGCAAAACTTCTGGATGGATCGGATATACCCTGAGCTGGTCAAATCGCCAATTCGACTCGCTAAATTTTGGAAATCCCTACCCGTATATATATGATAGAAGGCATGATATTGGGCTTGCTGTCACACATAAGTTTAATGACCGCGTAGACATTGGTGTCGTTTGGGTCTTTGGATCGGGATATGCCACCACACTCGCACAACAAACCTATTTAGGGGTAGATGGTCTTGGCATTGGGGCAAATACACCCTACGCACCCATCGAGCATATTGAGGAACGTAACGATTATAGGATGCCCGCCTATCACAGACTCGATATCGGTGTAAACCTTCATAAGAAAAAGAAAAAATGGGAAAGTACATGGAGCTTTGGGCTCTATAACGCCTACTCCCGGCAAAATGCATTCTTTCTCTTCTTTGAGGAAGGGAATAATGGAACGAGGACGCTAAATCAGCTTAGCTTATTCCCCGTTCTACCTAGTGTTTCTTATAGCTTTAAATTTTAAAACATGAAAAAACTCATTTTATTTTTATCCGCAATACCGCTTCTTTTGTTCACGAATTGTACAAAACAAATAGAATTCGACGCACAAGATATTGCGCCAAGAATTGTGGTCAATAGTCTTTTTACAAATGACTCTTTATGGGCAGCCAATATTAGTCGAAGTGTTGGCGTATTAGAAACAACGAGCTATACGAGCATTAATGACGCCGATGTCTCTATTTTTGATGGAAACGGAGTACAGGTTACCACACTTACCAATCAAGGAGATGGGCTTTACACCTCTCCGACGGGTGCAATGCCCGTCGCAGATGAGCTTTACACGATTGAAGTGAGTGCACCTGGATATACGCCCGTAAGCGCAACTAACAGAATTCCAGCAGCCGTTCAGATCAATAGTATTGATACGGTTAGTAGCACCAATAGCGATGGACAGACCATCTTAGAAACAACCATAAACTTTCAAGACCCGCCTGCAACTGAAAACTTCTATATGGTCGAAGTTTTGGTCAAAGGCACGTGGATTGACGAATGGGATGAATTTGAAGGAGATACCATCGAGTTTCGTGAACCCTTAGAAATTTCTTGCAATGATGTTAATGTAGAAACCGTAAATAGATTCAATTTCGGAGGCTTTGAAAATACCTATCTATATCTAATGCTCAAGGATGAAAATTTTGATGGAGAAGATTACGCGCTCACCTTTAGTGTGATCAATTATGCCGAGCTAAAAGACCTAGAGCTCTTTGGAGAAATCAGATTGGTCAACACCAGCGAAGCCTACTTCAACTATCTGAAATCCTTTAATATGTATCAAAGAGCAAGTGGAAATCCATTTGCCACGCCTGTGCAAGTCTACTCTAACGTAGAAAATGGCATGGGAATATTCGCGGGTGGAACACTCACTTATTGGGATGTAGGATTTTGATTGTAAGACATAAATATTCCGCATTTATGCTCTTTTTCTTGGGCACATTGCTCCTTAGTATCGGAAGCTGTAAAAAAGGCTATGAGGCAAGATTTGGCCCATTCTATATTCTAGATGATACTACCGTAGTTGTCAATGGTGATATGGGAAGCAGAGTAGACAATCAGCTAGAAAGGTTGCTCAATAAATACCCAGGCATTAGCTACGCTATTATGGAAAAGTGCCCTGGCTCTCGGGATGATGAAGAGCTTTTTAAAGCCGCACGCATGCTCTATAATCAAGACGTACATATCCACCTTCCACCAAATGCTAAAATAGAATCCGGCGCCGTAGATTTATTCTTGGCAGGAACCACACGCACGATGGACGAAGGAGCAAAAATAGGCGTACATGCTTGGAGTGATGGAAATACATCTGCCACAGCATATCCCGTTGGACATGAGGAGCACGAAATCTATATTGACTACTATGCCAGTATTGGTTATTCACAGGAAGAAGCAGAAAATCTGTATTATTTTATCATCAATGCTGCTGGGCCGAACAACATTCATTATATGACAGCAGAAGAAATTGAAGTATATTCTATTTTGACACCTTAAGCTATAAGGCTCAGTGCATATCCGAATACCGCTCCAAACAAAACGATATAGGCACTATTTAACTTTTTAAAAACAAATACAATTACAAGCGTAATTGCCGCAATCAGCATCATCCGCCAATCCGAGGTTGTTTCCTTTGCCATTTCAATACAAACAACGATGATTACCGCTACCGCGCCAATATTAACCGCATCTAAAAAACTACGAAGCGGTTTTGACTTTTGCATTCTAGGGATCAGTGGATTTAGGAATGCAACAAACAAGAATGACGGTAAAAATATACCCACTGTTGCCATGATTGCACCTGATAATCCATTTAATTGATAACCAATGAAAGTTGCAGTGGACAATACGGGTCCCGGTGTAAATTGTCCGATTGCTATTGCATCCATGAGTTCCTGACGCGTCAATAAATCATTAGCAACAAGCTCTGCCTCCAAGAAGGCAAATAATACATACCCACTACCATATAATATTGCACCCACTTTTAAAAAGGTCAACAATATTTTTATACTTCCTCCAGTGAAGGGAAGTGCTCCCGCAAGTGTAAATGGGAGAAAGGAATTTAATTTAGATTGATTGACTTTGAGAAAATAAAGGAGTAGACCTGTGAAGCCACAAGTGAACAATGCCAAAACTTCACTAAGGCCAAACAGGCAAGCTGTGATTGTTAAACAACCTAAAACACCTAGCTGCCATGACTTTAAAGCCTTCTTTCCGAGCTTATATGCGGCCATTACGATAATTGCAATAACAGCAGGTTGGATCCCATAAATAAATGGCTTAACCTCTGGAAGCTGTCCATAAGAAACGTAGAACCACGCAAAAAAACCTGTAATTAAAATTGCCGGGATTAAAAAAGACATCCCCGCTACTATAAGCCCCTTCCAGCCCGCTCGTTCATAACCACAATGCATGGTCATTTCAGTTGAGTTAGGTCCTGGTATTAGGTTCGTGGCACCGATTAGATCCAGAAAATGTTCTTGACTCATCCACTTTCGTTTGCGGACAACCTCATCTTCCATCATCGCAATATGTGCTGCTGGACCGCCAAAAGATATCGTTCCCATTTTTAGAAACAGCTTTGCGATATCAATTAACTTGTTACTTTCTGTCATCCTACTAACAACATCCTGATCCTGGTGCACATGCGCTATTTCCTGAATTATCTTCAGAATCCGTGTTTACGCTTTCACTTTGAGGTACGATTCCACATTGGTCTTCAGCCAAACAAGCGGTTTGTTTGGATTCTAGTATAAAACAATCCTTATCAAAGGATAAAGCATATTTACCAACAGTATCGCTTTGGTATTCAACCTCCATATCGACATCAAGTAATTGGATTTTCTGAGCAGCAGCAGTAATAATTGACATTGCTTTCGAAGGCGCTAACCTATGCTCTGTGTCGTGGTCTGACCACAACTGAAAAGAAACAAAACGATCTTCTCTTAATGTTCCTCCACAATCGATATAGGTTTTGCTTGTAATTCCTAGCTCGGTAATATGAAAATGAGCAGGAACCATAATGCCACTATCGAGTCGAAAAGATAAGGTATCGAGTTGATTTAGGTATGAAACGAATTGACTTAACTTCATGTTCGATTAAATTTCTCCAGCGCTTGCTTCGCTGACATTAATAATATGGTCTCCCACCTTTTCACAGGAAGAGAATATATCGTTGTAAAGAATTCCAGATTGGAATTTATATTCTCCCTTTTCTGCGTTTTCTAGGTACGACTTCCTCAATTGATTTCTAAATTGGTTGATCTCGCGTTCCGCTTTTATAGCATCATCAAGTTTAATATGACCGAATTCAGCATTTAAGTTTGTATTCATGGTCTTAAATGCCTTTTCAAGGTAATCTAACATCTTGTTGATGTTTTCTCTTTGCTCTGGAAGGAAATATATTTTTTGATCATCCTTACGCTCAATTGTTTTTGAGATTTGATAATAAATGTCTCCAATTCGTTCAAGGTCATTTGTGATACTCAACATACTTCTGATTTGTGAAGATGCCTCAGCACTTATCTCTTGTGTCGCTACTTGATCTAAATAATTTGCTACCTCAACTTCAACACGGTCCGTAATCTCTTCGTACTTCTTGATCTTATTGAACATCTTGTTACGCGTCTTTTTGTCCTGGTCGTTAATCAGTGTTCGAATAAATTCATTCATTCGAGTCGTCACTTCACCAAACTTTGCCACTTCTTTTTTGGCTTCGAGTATGGCCACCTCAGGTAAACCAATGCCTCCTGCACCAGCAATATAATCCAATTTAAACTCTTCATCTGTCTCGCCTTTAGACTTTACGGTTCTTTCAGCCACACGAACCAAGTAAGGAACAAAACCAATAAGTAGTAGAACATTGGCAGCATTGAATAAGGTGTGGAACAACGCAATACCCTCAGTAGCGAATGATGTATTCGTTGGGTCAAAAGCAACACCGTGACTCTGACCAATCAACCATCCTATTCCATCTAAAAAGAATGGTATAACAATTAGCATCCATGTAACCCCAACAATATTAAATAAAGAGTGAATTCTAGCAGACCTTTTCGCATGAACATTTCCAACCAATGAGGCGAGCTCCGCTGTAATTGTTGTTCCAATATTTTCTCCAAGAACCATCGCACAAGCGACTTCAAAAGGAATAATTCCTTTTGATACCATCGTCAAAGTTAAGGCCATGGCTGCACTAGATGATTGGATTACAACGGTAACTAGCGTTCCCAATAACACAAACATTAGATTACTGAAAAATGGAATGTCCTTATAGTTTACAAAGAACTGAACCAAGGCAGAATCTTTATCCAAATCTGGTACTGCATCCTTTAAAAACTGCAGACCTATAAATAATATGGCAAATCCAATAATCGCATTTGCCAGATCTTTTGACTTTCTAAAAGACATAAAGAGTAGCGGAGCTCCAATCGCAATAAGTACAAGCGCATAGCTAGATACGCTCACTTTGAATCCTAATAATAGAACCAACCAGGCTGTAATCGTTGTTCCAATGTTTGCTCCCATCATCACACCTGCAGACTGTCTCAGGTTCAATAGACCAGCATTTACAAGACTCACTGTCATTACAGTCGTTACTGAAGAGGACTGTACAATTGCCGTTGAACTAAAACCAGTGATTACTCCTTTAAATCTATTTGAGGTAATTGACCCCAACATCTTGCGAAGGCGCTCTCCTGCAGTACGCTGCATCCCGTCGCTCATCACCTTCATTCCAAAAATAAATAGTCCAAGAGATCCGATTAAGATCAATAGCTTCATAACCCCCCATCCTCTTTCTGTTTTGGCTTTCACTTTGGCCGACCAAATGACATCTGAATCTTTCGAAACCTCCTTCACCTTACTATCGACAAGTCCGATAAGAACTACATACTTTTCACCACCAATTAGATTTTTAACCTCATGGCTCGTTTTGTTTATATCAAAAGGCTCACTGTATTTCCAATCACTTCCTTCATATCCTTTCTTATTTCGTTTTGCACCAATCTTCGTATTGTATTTAACTACAAGATTTTTGTTTGATAAATTGGATAGCGATGCATAATCTAAACTCCATGTCAGTTTCAAGCCATCTGGTTTCGCATGTGACTTGAGGTTAACGAAAACAGCTTCGTCAATTTCAGGACTGACTTGCGCTGAAGCTGCAGTCGATAGAATTGTATCTGAATCAGCAGAAACCACATCAGTTTGAGCGAATACAAATAAGGTAGAAGCTAAGAATGAAAGACAAAATAAAAACGTTTTCATAGGTTTATTTTATTAGTTGTGTGTGCAAAATTAAGCAACAAGAAGAAACTGTAATTAAAAAGGAGTGAATATTAACGATAGGTTAACATTAAAAAATAATAACTCACTGAAAAACAATAAAATAGGTGAATAAATAAATATGAAATCAGTCAAATAAGTCTCATTCTCCGAGCCATATTATCTTATTGTTAAGAATAGAATAACCTGGTATTAAGTAAGAAATAAAATCCCAAACTTTGTGCCGGATTTAAAAAGTGAAAAAATGAAAAAATTATTATTTATACCATTTCTATTTATGTGCCTAACGGTTTTTGCACAGGACCTAACCAATACTCCATTTGGAAAAGGAATCATTAACCTAAAGTCTAAAGATGCATCATGGACAACAAAAGTGGCATTTCGTTTTCAGACAAGATATGACGGAGAATATGATTTCTCTGATAGCAGCTTTTCTGATCGTGCTTATGTTCGAAGAGCTAGAATTAAAGGTTCAGGTTATGCATTTAGCCCGAAAGTTCAATACAAATTCGAATACGATGTACACAATGGTCAAGTATTAGATGCGGTGATCAAGTGGAACTTTGCGGGAAATTGGAACCTATGGTTTGGTCAAACAAAAATGCCAGGTAACATCGAGCGGGTATTCTCTTCTCAAAAACTACAACTCGTAGATCGTTCATTACTCAATAAATACTTTACCCTTGACCGTGATGCTGGTTTTCAGTTGAGACACAAACTTAACCTTGGAGAAACATTTTTAGTACGTTCCAAGCTCGCTGTTTCTCAAGGAGAAGGACTCAATAGAAAAGCATGGTCTTCAGGCAATTCATATACAGGAAGGATAGAGCTACTTCCTTTTGGAAATTTCACAAAGAAAGGAGATTACTTTGCTTCCGATCTTAAAAGAGAAGAAACACCAAAGTTGATGCTCAGTGTTACTTATGATTACAACGACAATGCTACACGTCAAGGTGGGCAAATGGGAAATGATATCGCCGGCTCAACAAGAGATTTACGGAGTATTCAAGCAGATGCACATTTCAAGTATAGAGGGCTATCCTTTTTCGGTGAATATGCCAATAGAGTAACAACAGACGGCGACGCTGTAAATGATTTAGGTGAGGTTTACCATACAGGCTCAGCATTAAACCTTCAAGGTGGTTACCTATTCAAAAACAATTGGGAATTGGCAGGTAGATATACGCAAGTCGATTTTGAAGAAGCGACTGGTCTTGACAACTTCACACAATACACGGTCGGATTTTCAAAATATGTTGTCGGGCACAACTTGAAAATTCAAGGTGATTTCGGTATCACACAAGAGGCAAATAATGATGATATCCTCTTCATCAGACTTCAAACTGAATTCAATTTCTAGGCAAAGAAATTTTACTTTTAGAAAAAGGCAAGGAACATTCCTTGCCTTTTTTTATGGGACTTATTTTTGGTTTTATTTTAGGATGGTGAACCTTTCAATTCGGAGGTTGTACACGGATAAAAAAAGAGATGAACGATCGCCTAAAAATCGAAACGCCTTGCCATGAGGACTGGACCAAAATGTCACCAAATAAGGAAGGTCGTCATTGTGGACTTTGTGATAAAACCGTAGTAGATTTTACGGTAATGTCGCAGGAAGAAATCGCAAACTACCTCACTCATAATAGTAAAGCTCAAATTTGTGGCCGCATATTGGTTCCTAGAAAAAAGGACGCTGCGATTCAAATAAAACTAAACCAGCTCTATAAAAATATAGAGCGTCAAATTCGCTTCAAACCATTGCGTATATCGCTGCTTGGATCTCTGAGCTTGATTATGCTCATTTCAGGGTGTACCGAAAATCATAC